>JBQTGU010000085.1:0-5413 GCA_052390575.1 Actinomycetota bacterium
GCCGCCCGGAGCCCGATCGGACTTCTGCCGGCTCCTCGCGCGCCGGCTTGGGGGCGGGTCGCCGGTCGCCGATCTTGGGCCGGCCGGGCGCCCCCGGCGCGCCGTCGCCGTCGGTCAGGCCCGCGTCCTCCTTGGCGTCGGCGGCGACGTCGTCGGACGTCAGTCCCCGATCGGCGGCGGGGTCGGTGTGGTCCTCGCCGCCGCCTCCGAGCTCGGCGTCGTCGTCGACGTCCGGGCGCGCCCGGTCCGCGGGCTTCTTGCGGTTCCGCCCGCCCCGCGAGCCGCGCCGTCGGCGGCGCTTCGGTCCGACACCATCGCCGGACCCGCTCGGCGTGTCAGTCGCCCCGCCCCCGGCCCTCTCGGCCGGGTCGGAGTTCGTCGTGTTGGTTTCTTCGGAAGCGTTGGTCGCCTCCGGAACAGTCTCGTCGGACATCGAATCCTTCTCTCATGACGCGCGTGCCTCCGGCACCCGCATGCGCGCGTCGGCTTCCAACGGCTCCAGCCGTGCGCCGGCGCGCTCGATCCATTGATGTGTGCGGAGCACCCGCCCCGCGGTGAGGTGCTCGCCGACCGCGGCCAGGATCTCGGTCGGGCGCGTGCCCCTCGGTTGGGTCGACAGCTCGAGGTCGACGACGACGCGGCCGTCGTCATCACTGTCGTTAGAAGGACGGCCCACTGTCATTGCCCGCAACGCGGGCCGAACGTCCTCGACGACCTCTCGGCCCTTGCGGGTCCGGGTCGTCTCGAGGGTCGGACGGGAGAGCGCCCGCTCGACGGCACCCGACACCTCCGCCCGGTCGGCGCCGGCCACGCCGACCCGGTATTCCACCGCGGTCACGGCTTCCTGGAGCGCGGGCGCCCGCTCGGTGAGCGCGACGACACCCGTGACCGTGATGCCCTCGGGCAGCGCCGCCGACAGCGTGTCGGGCCACCGATCGAGGTCGACCGCTTCCGCCAGCTCGACGTCGAGGTACTCGGCGTCGCTCTCGTGCCCGACGGAGAGCGCGAGCCCGAAGCTCACCTTCGGGCGGGGCACGAAGCCGGCCGTGAACGCCAACGGGAGCTCCTCGACCCGGAACGCCCGTTCGAACGCGCGCGCCACATCGCGATGCGAGATGAACCGCACCTTGCCCCGCTTCGCGAAGCGGAGCCGCACCGGGAACCCCTGATCACCCCGCATGCGCCCCCACCTTCGTGCCGAGGAACGCGACCGGCGTGTCGCCGCCCCGGCTGAGGTCCTGGCCGGTCCCCTGGCTCCCGCCCGCGGGCGCGACCGGCGAGGCGACGACGTGCTCGAGCGCGTAGTCGGTGCACACCCCGCAGTCGTAACACGGCGTCCACCGGCAGTCGGGGAGGCCGTGGGCCTGGAGCGAGGCCTGCCAGTCCTGCCACAGGAAGTCGCGGTGCAGACCGGCGGCGACGTGATCCCAGGGCAGCACCTCGTCGGCGGTTCGGTGCCGGGTCACGTACCAGTCGGCGTCGAGCCCGCAGGCGGCCATCGCTTCGAGCCAGCGATCGATCGAGAACCGTTCGCTCCATTCCTGGAAGGTGCCGCCCTCCCGCCAGACGTGCTCGATCACGCGCCCGATCCGGCGATCGCCCCGGCTGGCGATCCCCTCGGCGAACGTGGCCTCCGGGTCGTGCCAGCGGATCTGCGCCCCCGACTTCCGAAGCGCGTTGCGGACGAGGCCGACCTTGCGGTAGAGCTCCGCGATCCCGTTCTGGCCGAACCACTGGAACGGCGTGTGCGGCTTGGGAACGAATCCGCCGAGCGACACCGTGCAGCTCGCCTGCTTCGTGTACTGCCGGCCGACCTTGACGACGTTGCGGGCGAGCTCGGCGATGCCGAGGGTGTCCTCGTCCACCTCGGTCGGAAGGCCGGTCAGGAAGTAGAGCTTCACCCGCCGCCAGCCCTGCGAGTAGGCGCCGTCGACCGCGGCGTACAGATCCTCCTCGGTGATGAGCTTGTTGATCACCTGACGGATGCGCCAGGTTCCGCCCTCGGGAGCGAACGTCAGCCCGGTGCGGCGGACCTTCTGGATCTCGCTGGCGATGCCGACCGTGAACGCGTCGACGCGCAGCGACGGCAGCGAGAGCCCGACACAGCCGGTGCCCTCCTGCTTGTTGACGAGATCGGCGACGAGGCCGTCGACGCCGGAGAAATCGGCACTCGAGAGCGACGTGAGCGCGACCTCGTCGTAGCCGGTGCGGCGCAGACCCTCGCGCACCATCGTGCGCACCTGCTCGTCGGGCCGTTCCCGCACCGGGCGGGTGATCATCCCGGCCTGGCAGAAGCGGCACCCCCGCGTGCAGCCGCGGAAGATCTCCACGTTGAGCCGGTCGTGGACGACCTCGACCAGCGGCACGAGCTGGTTCTTCGGATAGGGCCAGTCGGCCAAGTCGGCGACCGTCCGCTTGTCGACGCGCGCCGGCACGTCGGCGAACCGGGGTCGGACCTCGCGGAGGAAGGGGCCGTCGTACTCGACCTCGTACATCGACGGCACGTACACCCCGGGAACCGCGGCGAGCTCGCGCAGCACACCCTCGCGGCTCGTGCGCCCGCTTCGCTTCCACGCCGAGATGACCTCGGTCATCTCGCCCACGACCTCCTCGCCCTCGCCAATGACGAAGGCGTCGACGAAGTCGGCCATGGGCTCGGGATTGAACGCGCAGTGCCCACCCGCGACCACCAGTGGGTCCTCGGGCCGCCGCTGCTCGGCCCGCACCGGCACCCCGGCAAGGTCCAGACAGTTCAGAACGTTCGTGTAGACGAGCTCGGCCGAGAGGTTGAAGGCGAGCACGTCGAACCGGCCGCCGTGGCGGTGCGTGTCGACCGAGAACAGGGGCACGCCCTCACGGCGCAGCTCGTCCTCCATGTCGACCCAGGGCGCGTACGACCGTTCGGCGACGGCGTCGTCGCGCTCGTTGAGGATCTCGTAGAGGATCTGGAGCCCCTGGTTGGGCAGCCCGATCTCGTAGGTATCCGGGTAGACGAGCAGCCAAGACACCCGATCGGACGAGTGTTCCGGCGCTTGCGCCCCCCGTTCCATCCCGATGTATCGGGCGGGCTTTTGGACCCTGGCCAGGAGCGGCTCCACCGCGGGCCAAAGGTTGGACATCTGGAGCCCCAGGTTACCGGAGAGCCGGCGGGTCCAGAGCGGGTCTACGGCGCTCACTCCCTCGTTGGCGTCCAGACCTCGTCGGAGGGTTCCTCGGCGGCATCGAGGTCGAGCTCCTTCGCTCGACGTCGGTCCCACATCACGTTGTCGGTGGCGAGGCTGAGGTCGAGCCCGTCGCCGCACCAGTTGGTGGTCACGGTGGTGTCGGTGATCGTGAGGCCGTGGTCGCGGTTGCGGCGCTCGATGCCGCCGTCGTCGGGATCGGTCGCGGCCTTGGGCACCGGATCGATGAGCTGCCCGTCGGGGCGGTGAAAGAGCGGCGACCCGTCCTCGGCGAGCTTGATCGTGTAGCCGCCTTCGTGGACGCAGCGGTGGTGGAACTTGCACACGCCGATCAGGTTGGTGAGCACGGTAGGGCCGCCCTGGGCCCAGAACTCGATGTGGTGGATGTGGGCGATGGGCCGGCCGCAGCCGGGGAACTTGCAGCATTCGTCACGGGCCTGGACCGCCCGGCGCAACGCGGGCGGGATGGTGCGGGACTTCTTGCCCACCACCAGCGGGTTGCCGTCGGGGTCGTCGAGCATGGTCACCAGCCCCGAGTCGCAGGCAAGGCGGCGGACGGTCTCGGGCGCGAGGGCCGGTCCGTTCTCCACCTGGCAGCGCCCGTCGGCGTCGGCGACGAGCGTCTCGGCGTCGATGTGCACGACAGTCAGGTAGCGATCACCACCACAGCGCTCCTTGGCGTCACCGGCCAGGGCGTTCTCCATGATCGCCACGAACGCATCGGCCCGTCGGGCGCCGACGGGCTTGTCCGCCCGCTCGGTCTCGGGGTCCTCGACGGCGGGGCGTTCCGCGGAACGCACCTTTTCCACAGCCTCGAGCGCCCCGACGACGGTCGGCGCCTCCTCGGGGTCGACCCGGAACGAGCCCACCAGCGACCCGTCGTCGTCGCAGCGGTACGACACGTAGCGGCGCTCGTGGCGGACGTTGGCCTCCTCGGTCTCGTCGTCACGGCGGATGCAGGTCCGCATGCCCCGCACCATGCGCTCGAGCTGGGCAGCAGTGCCGTTGCGGGCGATCTCCAGGAGGCCGGCCTCGGTCGCCGGCTCCGCCACGCGGGTCAGCGCCCGCACCTGCGAGTACGACAGCTCGCCGCGAGAGAACGCCTCCGTGATGAGCGGCAGGTCACCCAGCGCCCGGGCCACCCGTACCTTCTCCTGGGCCGAGCGCCGGGCCAGGCCGCACTTCCACCCCAGCCACATCGCGCACGACCAACAGCCCCACTGGCCCCAGCCCTCGCGGCGGTCGTACTCCGCCACGAACAGCAGCCACCGGCACTCGGCCGCGGCCAGGTGCCCGGCCTGGGTGGTGATCTCGGCCTCCAGCCGCTCCAGGGGCAGGCACGCTGCCCGCTCGCTCACTTCCCGCACGTCCATCACGGACCTCCCCGTAAGGGGGTGGACGGGGGAAGAGCTCGGCACGAACGCCTGTTCGTATATTACCCCTCCCGGGCCTCCGAGACGCCGCCTGGCGGGCGCGTTTGGGCTGGTCAGAGGCCTTTTCTGGGCGAGGCCGGAGTGTGTCCCAGCTCGGCTACGGCGGGCCCAAGGCGGGCGCGTTCCCGAGCGCCACCGATGCCACCGTCCCCGCGCGAGCGTGGCCTACGCCTTCGTCGCCGGCGGCGAAGGACGCGTACGCCGCCTTCGTGCTGCCGTCGAACGCGAAGAAGAAGCTCAGTCCGCCGACGCCGGTGCGCCCCGAGCCCGACACCAGCCACGGTCCGCCCGGGTTGGAGCTGCAGGGTCCGAGCGGGGAGGAGCAGCGGGCGAGGCCGGTCACGTACGACGGCGTCCACCAGTCGCCCGCCGAGTACGCCAGGAGGTAGGTGTTGGTGGTCCAGTCGTAGGTCATGGACGGGTTCTCGATGAACCGGCCCTCCCACGGGAAGCTCTTGCCCAGCACGGGCGACGGCGGGCCCGCCGCGTTCCCGTTGGCGTCGAGCGGCATCCCGTAGATCGGCGTCTCGGTGTCGCCGAAGGCCATGTGCAGGTACCACTGACCATCGGGGCCGCGGAACAAGTCGGGGTCGAGCGCGCCCCGGAACCCGTCGAGCCCGCAGCTGAACGGGGTCGCCTCGGGCACGTAGGGACCGTCCGGCGCCGACGAGAACGCGCGGCCGATGCACTGACGGTCGGCGGAGACGGGCGCCGAGAAGAACGCCACGTAGCCGCCGGCGAACAGCTGGGCCGTCGGGGCCCAGAACGTGTCGTTGATCGCCCACGGCGGCCGCTGGG
>JBQTGU010000086.1:0-8957 GCA_052390575.1 Actinomycetota bacterium
CAGGATCGCTTCCCACAACGTCCGCTCCAGGTTTACGGTTCTCAACATTGGTGGCCTCGATCCGTACTAGCCCTACGGGTCGAGGCCATCATCCGCTCACTCAGTCCAGATCGCGAGGACCTTCACCGCGCAAACGCGCTGGTCACAGCGTTCTCGCGCGTCGACTATTTCAGGTCGAAGTAGCTATCTCCAAGAGCTCATCGCGATCGAGATTCTCCGGGTTGGGAACTCCCTCGCTGCCGCTTGGGTTAGCCGCGATCGATTCGAGGACTCGTCCGAGCTGTTGTTCGGTAAATGGCATTGTGAACAGCGAGTCTTCCTGCTAGGCGCCTTGAAGGAGCGGGCGTGGAGTTTCGAAGAAATCTACTCCCAGCGATGTCGCGGCTGGGTGCCATACGTGGTATCGCCTTGCTCGTCGAGCTGACCCTCGCAGAGTGCGCCTCCGGTGGCATAGAGACGGACCACGCCCGTAGCCAGCGTTAGGTGCCGGGGTCCAAGTCATTCACTCCGGCGATTGACTCCACGATCGTTCGAACTCGGAATGGAACGAGCAGAGCAGGGGGACGTTCCCGAATTGCCTCATCCGCGTTCCGGGCTTCGAACTGGATCTCCGCTGACCAGGACCGTCAGGGTTCTCTACCGGCCCCACGTGGGCACGTGGGCAGGGCCGGTAGAAATGGTGGCAGAAAACCGTCGTGGGGATGAGACTGGGTGACGTGATTCCACGTCCGCATCTGATTCATGCCGCAAGCTTGGTCGTGGCGCTGAGCGCGGCGCTCCTCGGGTGCGGGGGCGATGGGGTCGACGGTTCATCTACTGAGGCACGAGCCGGGGAGATCGCGAACTGCGCGGAGGACGCCGGCTTCGATCCCAACCTCTCCGGCGATACTCCAGTGGAGAGCGCGACCGCCGTTGATTTGACCACCGAGTCGGCGACGATCGTGGTGCAGGTGTTCGTGTCCGAGAACGCTGCGGCAGCCCAGGAGCCAAGCCTCGAGAGCGAGCAGCTCGGCTCGGTGCTGATCCTCGGCGGCGCCATCCCGCCCCGGGACCTGGAGAAGATCCGGGACTGCATCTCCGCCTGATCTCGCTGAGCGGTCGGGGCGGGCAGCGCCCCGGCCCAGGCGTGCGGTCGACTCGGCGCACCCGGTGCTTACACTTGGCAGCTGACCGACGATCGGGCAGACAAACGCTGCGTTCCGAGGACCGCGGGCTTGTTGGCACACGCAGCAGCCGGTCCTACGATGACCTCGAAGGACCGTGTCGCACCGGAACGGGGGTGAGCGATGGAGCGCTACCTCGTAGTGGCGAACCGGACCCTCGGAGGCGAGCACCTCGTGAACGAGGTGCAGAGCCGGCTCCGAGCAGGCCCCTGTCGGTTCCACGTCGTCGTGCCCGTGACACCCGTCGCGGAGCACGGGTCGTGGAACGAGGGCCACTCTCGCGCCGAGGCGCAGAAGCGGCTCGATACGGCTCTCGTTCGATTCGGGGAACTTGGTGCCGAGGCGACAGGCGAGCTGGGCGATCCCTCGCCAGTGCTCGCAATACGAGACGCCCTGCGCGGGCAGGAATTCGACCAGATCATCCTCTCGACGCTCCGGCCGGGAGTGTCGCGCTGGTTGAAGCTCGACCTGCCGCACAGGGTGGAGCGCGACTTCGGCCTGCCCGTCACCCATGTCGTTGCTGATGCCGAACGGGTGTCGTGACCGACGACGAGGTGGCCGATCGGCTGCTCGACGCGCTCAACGGGCTTCAGCAGATCGCCGGCGCATTGACTGCCGAGCAGGCGGCTCGCGCGCTCGACGAGGCGAGCATCGAGGTGTTCTGGCGGGACTGGCCCGACGTCAGTTCGTGGACCGGCGCGCTCTGGCGGACAATCGACGAGGACCACGCCGGACCGGCTCGCGAAGCCGAGGACCCGGAGTTCGACGAGGTCGGCGGCGGCGACTGACCTCGGCCGTACGATCGCGTTCCGGAAGCGCTGGTTCGCGTTCCGCGCCGACACGCGCCGCCGATGCCGACCGGCCCCGTCGAGGTTCTCTACCGGCCCCACGTGGACGTGGGCACGCGGGCAGGGCCTGTAGAGAACATGGGAGAAAACCGCGCTCTGGACAGGCAGCCTCCGATCGTACTGGCTAATTTCAGCGAGGCGTTGGTGTTGAATCACGTCGTCGAACGCGATTCCCATCGCCTCGTGACGGTACCGTCGCCGTGATGGGCGAGCATCGGGACTGGACCGAATGGCACGAGCCGTACGACCGGCCGGGCTCGTCCCTTCACCGCAGGCTCCAGCTCGTACAGCAACGGATCGGGGAGGCGCTCGCGACGGCGCCCCCTGGTGTGATCAACGTGATCAGCATCTGCGCCGGACAGGGGAGAGACCTGGTGGGCGCGCTCCGCGACCACCCGCGCCGGGGTGACGTCGAAGCGAGGCTGGTCGAGCTGGACGAGGCCAACGTCGGGTACGCGCGCGAGTCGGTCCGGTCGGCCGGCCGCGACGGTGTCGAGGTCGTCGCAGGGGACGCCTCGATCACGACGGCATACGACGGGCACGTCCCCGCCGACCTGGTGCTCGTCTGTGGGGTCTTCGGAAACGTCACCGAGGCGGACATCCGCAACACCGTTCGGCAACTTCCGATGCTGTGCCGATCGGGGGCGACCGTGATCTGGACGCGTCATCGGGAGCAGCCGGACATGACCCCCACGATCCGCGGCTGGTTCGAAGGCGCCGAGTTCGAGGAGGTCGGCTTCGATTCCGAAGAAGGGTTCCTCTTCGGCATCGGCACCCACCGTTTCCTGGGCACGGCGAAACCGTTTGAGCGCGACGTCCGACTGTTCGACTTCATCGGCGACGGGGCCCAGGCGAACACGTAGTCTCCGACCCTCAGGAGGTGAACGGGATGCTGGTGACTCTGGAACGGGGCGGAGGCGTCACCGGCGCCCGCAATCATCAACGGCTGGGTCCGCTCGACACCGAGGCGCGGGACGACGGGACCAAGATCGAGAAGCTGGTTGCCGACGCCGACTTCTTCGAGTTCGAGGACGACTTCCCCCGCACCCGAGGTCGGTCCGATCCCACCTGGCACACCGTGCGGGTGGTGGACGGCGACGCCGATCGCACGATCCGCTGGGACGACAACCAGCCGATCCCGGACGCGCTCACAGCGTTGCGGGACGCGTGTTCCTCGCTCGGCGGGTGGCAGCCGGTGCAGTAGCGCTCAGAACCGCAGCACGCTCACCACGTCGGAGAACGAGTCGGTCCACAGCGGCGCGCCGCTGCCGTCTCCCAGCCGCTTCCACCCGTGGCCACCCGACACGAGGGCGAGGTCGTCGGCGTCCGGTGCCAGCAGGACCCAGTTCGAGGATGTCTTGCCCGCGTCCTGCTCACGGGCCGTTGCCGCGTCCCGCTGCTCGAGGCCGGCCAGATCGGCGTCGTCGGCGAGCCGCGCCAGGACCGGGACCAGGTCGAGATAGTTGTTCGACACGTGGAAGGCGATGACGCCGCCGGGTGCCAGCCGCTCCCGGTGGACCTCGAGTGCTTCCCGGGTCAGCAGGTGCACCGGGATGGCGTCGGAGCTGAACGCGTCGAGCACGATGAGGTCGTAGCGCTCGTTCGTGTCGGCGAGCTCGAGGCGACCGTCGCCGACGATCATCTCGACCTTCGCCTTCGTGTCGTTGACGTAGGTGAACAGCTCCCGGTCGCGGGCGATGTCGACCACCGCGGGGTCGATCTCGTAGAAGTCGAGCTCGTCGCCGGGACGCCCGTAGGCAGCCAATGCCCCGACCCCCAGGCCGACCAACGCCACCTCGTGCCGGGCGGGGTCGTCGGCCCAGGCGGTGAACCACTGCCCGATCGGACCGGTGGGGTGGTAGTAGGTGAGGGGGACGCCGGGCCGGTCGGCGTCCTGGCGTCCGTGGACCGTCGTACCGCTCACCAACGCCGTGACGCCGTCGCCCTCGTCGACGACCCGGTAGACACCGAAGAACGTCCGCTCGGCGCGGACGAAGGAACCCGTGCTCATCGCGACTCCGAGCGCGAGCACCACCGTCATCAGGACGGGGAAGAACCGCGGCCAGCGCACCACGAAGTACACGCCGACGAGGGCGATGAACCCGAGCACGATCGCCACCGACACCGCTCCGGCGGTGGTCGCGGCCTCGAGCATGATCCGCGCGACGACGGCGGTCGCGATCGCGGCCGCGCCGATGGTCACCACGACACCGCCCTTGGTCCGTCCGACCGTCGCCGCACCCGGCAGGAGCGCCAGCGCGCCGAGTAGAGCGAGGGGGTATTCGAGGACGAAGTCGAACACGACTGGTGCGAGCAAGGCAGCCAGCGCACCGCCGAGTACGCCGCCGGTCGAGAGCCAGAGGTAGAACTCGGTCAGGCGCGCCGGCGCGGGCCGCTCACCTGCCAGCCGTCCGTGGGCCGCCAAGGCGAGGCCGAAGAACGCGACGAGGTGGAGCGCGACCGCGAGCCACAGCGGCGACACCGGGATGAGGAAGCTCAGGGCCAGCGCGATGAACAGGATCCGGCTCGCTCTCGCCGCCAGATGGGTCACGCGGGCGGCCCGGTCGCCGAACGCGACCACGAACGTGAGCAGGTACAGCGCGAGCGGCACGACCCAGAGCAGCGGGACGGCGGCGATGTCGGTGGAGATATGGCGGGTCACGCCCAGCAGCAGGGCCGAGGGTGCTGCCGCGAGCACCAGCCAGCGCAACCGCGTGCGCCCGGTGATCGGCGCCACGTCGTCGACGACGGGCCCGGCGTCGGCGGCATCGGGTGACGGAGTCTTCGCTGTCGCCCGGAGCACGACCCATGCGCACGCAGCCGACAACACCGCGAACGCGACGTAGCCGACCGTCCAGAGCCGGGTCTGGGTGGCGAGGTCGTAGCGCGGCTCGAGTACCAGCGGATAGCCGAGCAGCGCCAGCAGGCTGCCGAGGTTCCCCGCCGCGTACAGGAAGTAGGGGTCGCCCGCGGCCGGGTGGTCGGTGACCGAGAACCACCGCTGCAGTGTCGGGCTGGCGGTGGCGAGCACGAAGAACGGTGCCCCCACGATCACGAGCAGGACGAACAGGGTCCACAGCGCGGGCGCGACTCCGTCGGGCGGGCGCCAGCCGGCGTCGATGCCGATGGGCAGGAGCACGATTGCCGACGCGATGACCGCGACCTGCACCCACGGGTGACGGCGGGGCCCGAGCCGCGTCGTCGAGAAGTGGGCGAAGGCGTAGCCCGCCAGCAGCGCGGCCTGGAAGAAGACCATCGCGGTGTTCCAGACCGCCGGCGACCCGCCCAGTCGGGGCAGGAGCATCTTGGCCACCATCGGCTCGACCGCGAATAGCAGCCCCGCACCGAGGAAGGTGGTGACGACGAAGAGGGCCATGACGGCCCGGTGCCGGGCCCGTCCTACCGGCGGGGCGCTCCCGGGGCGTGGCCCAGTGGTCGCGGGCTCGACCGGCGGGGCAACCGGGCGCGGAAGTGTGGTGGACGGAGAAGCGGCCACCACTCCTCATCGACGCCGCCGCCGGGGGCCTTGAGCAGGGGCGGCCCGTAGGCTGGGCGGCGGCCCGGAACCCCTTGACCGGAGGAGCCACGGATGCTCGCTCACATCACGATGGAGGAGATCCCCTTCATCCTGCTCGTCGCCGGCACCGCGTTCGTCTCGGGCGTGCTCGCCTATGCCGCCGGGCGCCGCTCGAGCCGGCCACCGGCCTGAGAGCGAACGGGGGTATCCTCGACTCGAGAGACGGCCTCTCCGCACAACGGCGCAAAGACGCGTCGGGAAGGAGCGGAGCATGTACCGAGGCCAGGTGAGGAACGGCGGGCTGCTCGGGATGGACCGGGCGGTCGCCGACGAGATGCGGGAGATCAACGAGCTTCGGCGGTCACGCTCGCTCCCCGAGTACGAGCCCACGCGCACCGTCACCACGGCTCGACAGCGCAGTCGCTGGTGTCGCGCCGTGCGCGGCCGCCGGCTGCACCTCTGAGGCGTCGCACGGCGCGGTAACCGGGATCGGCGACAGCCGGTCCAACCGCACATGAACGCGACCCGGCGACATCAGCTCGTTGGCGGCGCGGTGATCACCGGCCTGGCCGTTCTCGTGTGGTTCATCGCGGTCATCGTCGTCCCCGTGTTCCAGGACCGGGCGTGCGCCGGTGTCGAGTTCCGGGCGCCGGCCGATGCCCAACCACCTCCGACCCAGCGAGAGCGGCCGCCCATCGGCGGGACCGGCGGGATCGCGGGGGAGCTGCGCGCGGCCCTCCGGGGCGGCGGCCCGGTCGTGTACTGCAGCGACCTGGCCGACCCGTACGTCCTGCGCGTCGGCGACTCCTACGACGTCTACTCGACCAATACCGAGGACTTCCACGTGCCCGTCCTCACTGCCGGGGGCCTGCTCAGCGCGCGTGGGGACCGGTCCGAAGCGCTCGCGCAGCTCCCGGGGTGGGCGATCCCGGGGAAGGTCTGGGCGCCCTCGGTGCTCGCCCGTCCGGACGGGTACGTCCTCTATTACTCGACCACCGCGCCGGGCCCGGAGCGGCAGTGCATCTCCCGGGCGGTGTCGGCGAAGCCGACGGGCTTCGTGGACGACTCGACCGGCCCGCTGGTGTGCCCCGGCCACGGCGGGGCCATCGACGCCAGCCCGGTCGTGGCCCCCGACGGGCGCGCCTATCTCCTCTGGAAGCAGTACGGCGCGACCGACGGCATCGTCGCCCAGGAGCTGTCAGCCGACGGGCTCAGCCTCGTCGGGCCGACCCAGGTGGTCCTCGAGGCCGACCAGGGATGGGAGGGTGGCCTGATCGAGGGGCCGAGCATGGCCGCAGCCGACGGCCGCTACTACCTCTTCTACTCGGCCAACGACTGGGCCAGCCCCAACTACGCGGTCGGGTACGCAATCTGCGACTCACCGATGGGGCCGTGCACGAAGGCGCCGGGCCCGTGGCTCGCCTCGACCGACAAGGCGCAGGGACCGGGTGGCCAGGAGGTGTTCACCGACGAGCAGGGTCAGTTCTGGCTCGTGCTGCACGCCTGGGTGCGGGGCAAGGTCGGCTACCCGCACGGCGCCCGCAACCTCTTCGTGCTCCAACTCGACTTCGTGAACGGCGCGCCTGTCGCTACATAGCGGCCGGCTGCGCGGCTTGCACGCGCTTCCGGTCGGCGCGGATGTAGTCGAGCAGCTCGCGGGCGAACGGGTTGGCGACCTCGACGTAGTCGAAGTCGAGGTCGAAGGCGAGCCGCTGGAGGCAGAGGGCGTCGCCGTCGGGGAGGAAGCTGGGGCCCACCCCGAGGAAGAAGAAGCCCTCGGCCTCGGCGGCGTCGAGGAGCCCCGGCCCGGCGGGATCGGCCAGCGGCAGCCACAGGTGCACGACCTCCGCGCCGGTGACTCCGAACAGGTCGTCGGCGGCGCGGCGGATCTCGGCGGCGGTGTCGTCGCCGACCTGGAGCGCCTTGATCGTGCCGGTGTCGAGGGCGCGGTGGTACGTCACGTCGACCTGGCCGTTCCCGAGCGTGGGCGCCTCCTGCTCGTCGTGCCACTCCACCGGCAGCCCGAGGCCGGCGTAGATCCGCTCGAGCATGGCCCGGTGGCGCTCGGGCGTGTGGACGAGCGCCTCCTCGGGCGGGTGGACGTAGGTGAAGTACTGCACCCAGGTCACCCGCTGGGGCTGCTCGCCCTCCTCCTCCAGACCCTTGAAGACCACGTCGGCGGGGCCGCCGCCGAGGATGACGCCACAGACGTCGGACCCGAACGCCTCGTTCACCTGCTGGCTGAACGTGTGCTTCGTGACCGCAACGCTGTAGACGCCGGTGAGCCCGAGCTCGCGCGCCTCGTCCTCGATGGCGGTCCGCATGCGGCCCATCAGGTCGCGACCCCGGTGCGCCGGCGACACCACCGCCATCCCGCGCTCGGCGACCTTCGTCAGCCCCGGCCGCTCCAGCGCGTAGTGCCCGACGACGTCACCGGACGCGTCCACGGCCACGATCGACGCGAGCTCGCCGGCCTCGTTCAGCGCGACGAGACGGTCGGGGTAGTAGCAGGCCTCGTGCATGTACGTGTTGCCGTAGACGCGGTAGATGCAGCGCGACACCCCGATGGCGTCGGCGGGCTCGAACCGGCGGACGGCGACTCCTGCTCGGGCGCGAGGGGGACCTCCTCCTCGTCGTCGACGGGTTCGTCGCCCGCGCCCAGCTGCCCGTGGACCGACTCGGTCGGGCGCCGCTTGACCAGGCGCAGCTCCTTGCCCTCCCGGCCCCGCCGGATCCACTCGGCGGCATCGACCGACCGGCGGATCAGCGCCAGCCCCCCGCTCGCGCTCACCCGGGCGGGGGTCTGGTCGGCCGACCCCACCCGCTCGGCGTCGATCGGCAACCCCTGGTCACGGACCGCGACGGTGAGCCCGGTGGCGTCGACGTCTGCCAGCACCGTGAAGATGCCGTCCTCGCCGGGCTCGTACGCGTGATCCACGACGTTGGCGCACGCCTCGAGGGCGGCGTCGACGACCGCCGCCGCTTCTGCCTTCGGCAGCGCCGCCAGCTCGGCGAGGTGCGTCAGGTAGGTGCGGGCGATCGGGAGCGCCTCGGCCTGGTTGGGCAGGGTCAGCTCTCCGTGGACGGGCGCGCCCATGGGGGCGGGACCCTACCGGAGCGCTCCTCCTATCCGGCCGACGCCAGCCGGTCGATGAGATGGTCGACGACCACCCCGACCTCTCGCCGGGTCCGCTTCGGGTCGTCGGCGCCGGCGACGAGCAGCGCAGCCTCGTTGAGCGCGGCGAGCAGCATGTGGGCGAGGGGCTCGAGCGGCTGGCGAGTGAGCACGCCCGCCTCCATCGCAGTCTGGAGGCCCATGGTCACGAGGCCGAGTCCGTAGCGGGCCTCGACCTCCCGCCACGTTCCCCACCCGAGCACCGCGGGGGCATCGATGAGCACGATGCGCTGGACGGCCGGGGCCATGGCGAC
>JBQTGU010000087.1:0-22022 GCA_052390575.1 Actinomycetota bacterium
CGTGACCGCGATCATCGACTCCGACCAGCACCTCTACGAGTCGCGCACCACCTGGCTCGACCACATCGACCCGGGGATGCGCGACGAGGCGCTGCGCATCGAGGACGACGACCTCGGCTACGCCTGGGTCACCTGGCGGGGCCAACGCCTCGGCATCGCGGATGTGCAGCTGCCCGGCGACACCCGCCGCATCGGCCGTCACCGCCAGCGCCAGCGCGCGGGCGAGCGGGCCGAGTACGACTACGACGAGCTGCTCCCCGACAACTACTGGGAGCCCAAGACTCGGGCCGCCCATCTCGACGAGCTCGGCCTCGACGAGGCGGTGCTGTTCCCCAACTACGGGCTGCTGTGGGAGCGGCGCCTGTCGGAGTCGCTGCCGGCGCTGACGGCCAACATGGCGGCGTGGAACCGCTGGGCGGCCACCGTCGTCGAGGAGGGCGGCGGCCGCCTCCATCCGGTCGCGCACCTCACGCTGCGCGACCAGCCGTGGCTCTTCGACCAGCTCCACGAGCTCGCCACTGCCGGCGTGCGGCTGGCGATGATCGCCCCGTCGCTCGTCGACGGGAAGCCGCTCTCGCACCCCGACCACGATCACATCTGGGCGGCGATGGTCGGTCACGGCATCACGCCGTGCTTCCACGTGGCCGACCAGCCCCGGGTGTTCGAGGACGGCTGGTACACCGATCCCGACGACGCGTTCGTGCCCGCGGTCGAGTCGGTGTTCCTGTGGACGCCGCCGGCGCTGGCGGTCACCGACCTCATCGCCAACGGCACGCTGGCCAAGCATCCCGATCTGCGCATCGGGATCGTCGAGCTGTCCTCGATCTGGGTTCCGATGTACCTGCTGATGCTCGACGGCGGGCTCGAGTTCGTCGCCACGCTCAACGGCCAGCCCCTCGCCGAGCTCGACCTCAAGCCCAGCGAGTACTTCCGCCGCCAGGTGCGGGTGTCGGCGTTCTCGTACGAGCGGCCCGAGCGCCTGCGGGCGAAGTCGGCCGACGTCTACATGTGCTGTTCCGACTACCCGCACTCGGAGGGCACCGCCACGCCCGTCGTCGACTACGAGAAGGTCGACGCCACCCCCGGCGTCGATCCCGGGCTCTTCTCCGACAACGTCGAGTTCCTGCTGCGCGCTTCCTGACGCCGCGTGCGCCATCCGATCGTCGTCCTCTGGACGGTGCCGCGCTCCGGGTCGACTGCATTCGAGCGCATGATGATGGAGCGCGGCGACGCCACCGTGTTCCACGAGCCGTTCTCGGTCCGCTACTACTACGGCGAGGCCAAGCGCTCCGACCGGTACGACGAGGTGCGCCCCGACAGCGATGCCGACGCGATCGTCGCCAAGCTCGAGGCCACCGCGGCCGAGCGCCCGGTGTTCGTGAAGGACATGGCGTACCAGGTGCTCGGGCTGGTGGACGACGCGTTTCTTGCCCGGTTCGTGCACTCGTTCCTCGTGCGCGACCCCGCCTGGACGGTCCCGTCGCTGGCCGCGATCTGGCCCGACTTCACCGACGAGGAGGTGGGCTCCGACGCCCTCGCCGCGCTGGTCGAACGCGTCGACGACCCCGTGATCGTCGACGGTGACGACCTGCGCCGTGACCCCGCCGGAATCGTGAACCAGTGGTGTGCGCGGGTCGGTCTTCCGTTCATTGCCGAGGCGCTGACGTGGCCCCCGGGGATGCGGCCCGAATGGGGACTGTGGGAGGAGTGGCACGACGAGGTGGCAAGGAGCCACGGCTTCACGCTGCCACCAGCCGGTGGGCCGCCGGATCGGACCGATCCGCGAGTGGAAGCGGCGTATCAACGCGCCCGTCCCGTGTACGAGGAGCTCCTGAGACGTGGGTGACGAGCTCGACGGCAGGGTCGCGATCGTCACCGGCGCGTCACGCGGGATCGGCAAGGCGCTGGCCGTCGGGCTGGCGAAGCACGGAGCTGCCGTCGTCTGCGCGGCGCGGACCACGGCGGACGCGCCCGCCGACCTCCCGGGCACGATTCACGCCACCGCCGACGCCATCACCGCCGCCGGTGGGCGGGCGCTGGCGGTGCGCTGCGACATCGGCGTCGAGTCCGACCTCGAGGGGCTCGTCGAGCGCACGGTCGCCGAGTTCGGTCGCGTCGACGTCCTCGTCAACAACGCCATGGCACCGACCCGCGGCTCGTTCGACCAGACCACGACCGAGATGTGGGACGAGTCGATGACCGCCAACGTCCGCAGTCTGTTCGTGCTCGCGCAGCTCGTCGTGCCGATCATGGCGGCGCAGGGCGGCGGCAGCATCGTCAACATCTCCTCCGGCGGCGCCGATCACGCGGCGGCGCCGTTCATGCCGCCGGGGTTCCTCACCTACGCCGTGGCCAAGGCGGCGATGGAGCGGTTCACCAGCGGGCTCGGGCCCGAGCTCGCCGACCGCGGCATCGTCGTCAACGCCCTCCGCCCGGGCGCGGTGAGGACCGAGCTGGCCGAACGCGAGATGGGCCCCGACCACGACTGGACCGGCTGGACGCCACCCCAGGCCGTCGTGCCCGCGGTCGTGTTCCTCGCCGCCCAGATCGGGACCGACTTCACCGGTCGCATCGTCGACGCCACCCAGTTCGGCGTCGGTTGGCCCTAGCGCTGCCGCCAGCCGTTCCAGTAGGTGACCTCCTCCGGCGGGCTGAGCCGCTACCGCGAAGTCTCCGACTGCCGCTGCTCGAACTCGCGCAGCGCCTCTTCCGGCACGTAGACGAGGCCGTCTTTGCCCTTGCCGGCGTACAGCTCGCCCGATCTAATCAGCAGGTAGACGTCGCCTCCGTCCATGTCCAGTCGCCTTGCGACCTCGGGGACTCGTAAGAGTCCCTCGCGAATCTCCCGCGGCCTTTGCGGCGGCGGCAGGTGCTCCTCCGTCCGCGTCGCCCGAATTGGGTGATGCCGCTCGTAGTCTCGAAGTGACTCTTCGGGTACGTAGACGAGTCCGTCTTTCCCCTTGCCGGCGTACAGCTCGCCTGACCGGATCAGCAGGAAGACGTCGCCTCCGTCCATCTTCAGTCGCCGCGCGACCTCAGGGATTCGCAGGAGTCGCTCGCTCACGGTCATCAGAGTACGCCCTCAGAGATCTCGGAAGTCCGGCAGGAGTTTCTCGACGATGATGCGCGCAGCCCTCTCGAGCCTGCGGCGGGCATCGGATCCTTCACGCAGATTCTCGATGCCGGCGTCGATATCCAGGAGCACGGCCCCAGCCTCCTCGAGCGTCAAGACGATCTCATCTGGCAGCCGATCGCCGTTCGGCATCTCGGCTCACCGCTTCTTCGCCCGGAAATTGGCAAGTTCGAGCACGTCGCCTCCCGAAGCTTCTGGCGAGTCCGTCGTCCGGAGCTGGGCCGCGCTGGCGATCAGCGCCTGGCGAACCGCGGCCGAGCGGCTCAGGCCCGATGCCTCCAAGCGCCGAAGCGCTAGGAAAGCGGCGACATCCAGTCGTACTGAGATCCGCATCGTCGTCATCGGATCGACCTCCGACTCCTCGCGCGAGGCGCCCGGTCGAGGCGGCGCGTGCGACGACGGAGCGAGCCGTCGAAGTCGGGGTGACCGGGGAAGTGGCCGTCCTCGTCGGCCCAGTGCACTTGGAGCGCGGCCATGTCGGGCACCGAGCCGATCGCGCCGTAGTAGTTCAGCCACGCCGCGAAGAGGTCGGTCGCCCATCGCTTCGGGTGCACCCGCACGAGGCGGAGGCGCCAATCAAACACGGTCGTCTCACCGCGCGGGAGCTGGTCGAGTCGCTCGCCCTCGTCGACCCGCTTCGCCAGCCCGTCCAGGATCTCGCCGGCACAGCAGTCGGGCAGCCCGACGACTACTAGCTCGGGATGGGAGCAGCGCCGGCTGAGCCCGATCGTGTACCCCCACGGCGGATGGTTCGGGTCGCCGAACACGTACATGATCATCCAGCCGCAGCGTTCGATCGTGCTGTGCCAGCCGAACAGCGTCTCGTCGACCGGCGTCATCGTGTCCACGAGGCGCTCCTTCAGCGGGAAGTGCCGACGGAACGCCGTTGCGGCCGGCGAACGAGCCTGCGCTCAGGATGTCACGGGGGTGTGACGGCTACCGCGTCAGATGCGCTCGATGGAAACGTCGCTCGCGTGGTCAGCAAGGCTGCGCAAGTCACCAACGTCGCCGGTGAGGATCGACCCGCCCGGCTCGGCGGTGGCGACGACGACGGCGTCGACTGCCGAGCCCCGCCCGGACGCCTGCCGTAACGCGGCCGCTCGGCGCGCGAGCGGTTCCGCGAGATCCGTGACAACGTCACAGCTTTTGAGGAAGCGGTTGGGGTTCGCGTCACGATCCGCCCTTCCGGTCAGCGACTCAACCAGCACGACTGACGGGACCACCGGTGGCCACAGCGAGCGCTGCCGCAGTACCGCGATGAGGTCGGCTGTCCGCTTCGAGCGTTCGGCGAGCCGGGTCACGGCGCCGGCATCGAGCACCAGCATGGTCAGCTGGCCTGCTTCGATGCGTGAGCCTGTAGGCGGCGGGCGAT
This sequence comes from Actinomycetota bacterium, assembly GCA_052390575.1. Classification (GTDB taxonomy): domain Bacteria; phylum Actinomycetota; class Acidimicrobiia; order IMCC26256; family JACDBD01; genus JBPCMN01. Next base: position 4,506 of record JBQTGU010000087.1, read on the forward strand.
CGCCTCAGCCCGTGCGTGATCTTCCGGCGACGGCTCGCCGACCTCGGCGATGAGCTCGGTCAGGTAGGCGTCGGTCTCGTCGAGCAGCTCCTGGCGCCGCAGCTCGGCCCGCACCGCCTCTTGGAGCAACTCTGACGCGGGGAGCCCGCGCGCCTTCACCGCGTCGTAGAGGTCGTCAGGAAGGTACACCTGCATCCTGGGCATATACGCCTAACCATACACACATCTGCACGGACGGCGAGTCGTGCGGCCGACTGCGAGCCGGTGGCGAGCGTACCGAGGGGGTGTGACAGTGACGATCGTGCGAGGCGGGCTGCGCCATCTCCGGGAACACCGCTGGCTCGTGCTCGCCGTCACCGGGGTCGCGTTCGTGGCGATCCTGGTCTGGCTCGGCTCGGTCGACGCCGATCTCGCCAAGGCTCAGCGCGCCTCGACCGGGGACTTCGCCAAGATCGTCAAGGGCCATGTCGACGACCTTCGCTGGGCGGCGCAGATCGATTTCGGCTTTGCGATTGCGTACGTCGCGTTCACGGGCGCGGTGCTGCAGTTCTTCCGCGCTCCTAGCCGTCCCGGGCGCATCCACACCCGCGCCCTCACGGGCATGATCCTCGTGGCGGGCGCGGGCCTTGCCGACATCGCCGAGAACACTCGCTTGCGGGCGGCGCTCGACGACCCCGGCGGCGACGGCCTCGACTCGACGCTGGCGTGGATGCGCGGCTTCGGCGTCGCGAAGTGGGCCCTGCTCGGGGCGGTCGCCGTGTGTCTCGTGCTGCTGTCGATCGAGGCGTTGGCTGGCCGCATCAGGTACGTCCAGGGCCCGGCGACGGCGAGGCCGCCGGACGCGAAGGACTGGGACCCCCCGAGCGGCAGGAAGCCGAGGCTGGGCGTGTGCCTCTCCGGCGGCGGGATCCGCTCGGCGTCGTTCTCCCTCGGTGTCCTGCAGGCCCTGGACCGAAAGGGCGTGTTGAAGCGCGCCCGGTACCTTTCGGCGGTGTCGGGCGGCGGGTACCTCGCCGCCGGCTGGGCGGTCTCGGCCGCGCCCGCGGCACCGCCGCCCGGCCCACGTCCCTGGTCGCCCGGCTCTCCCGAGGAGCGCTCGTTCCGCGACCACTCCTCCTACCTCGTGCCCGACGTGCAGCAGGGCGCGTTCGGCGCCGCCCGCCTGCTCGCCGGCATCGCCGTCAACCTCACGCTGCTCTGGCTGCTGCTGTTCGCCATCGCGCGCCCGGTGGGCTGGACCATCTACGCCCAGCACGAGGAGTTGCGCGCCCGCGAGCCGGTGGCGCTGCTGCGCGACGGTGTCGCCGACGTCCAGGTGGAGAGCGTCACCGGCCCGGTCGCCACCGTCGACGTCGTCGAGGACGGGCAGCAACTCGTCGGCCGCCAATACGAGGTGCGCCTACGCGCGCCGGGGAAGTCGGTGTGCTTCGACCGCGAGCCGTTCGAGCCCGGCGATCACGACGTGTGCTTCCGGATCCGGCCCCTCGATCGCCAGCCCGGCATCGTCCAGGTCAGCGCGGGACGCGCCGAGATCGCCCGCAACCCGATGGTCGAGATCAGCGGGTCGCGGTGCGCGGAGTCGCCGAAGTCCGACGACTGCAAGATCGAGCAGGGCCTGTTCATCGACCGCCAGCCCGTGCTCACGGTGAGAAACGAGGTCGTCATCGACCAGCCCGACGTGAGCGAGCGCCAGGTGCGGGTCGAGCACCAGCCGACCGTGCGCTCCAAGAGCGGGCTTGTGGGCCGCGATGCGCCCCGGTTCGCGGGGTGGATGTGGGCTGCGAGCGTGCTCCTCGTCGCGGCGAGCGTGATGGCAGCGGCGATCCTGACGCTGGGACGACTCCGCGGGAGGGCTGCCGACGGGCTCCGGCACGCCGCGACCGCGTTCGGTCTCGCCGGGCTCGCCTGCTTCGCGGTGACGATCGCGCTGCCATGGATCGTCTTCGAGCTGCCCGACGCGCTGCCGCGCCTGTTCGGCAGCGGCGACGAGCTCACGAACGGCACCGCCGCCGGCTACGACTATCTCGTCCCCACCGGCGGCTTCGTCACGCTCGCGCTTGCGGCCCTCCGGCAGTACTTCGCCGCCAACCGGACGTCGCCGGCCGCGAACGAGAAGGCCGCCCAGACGTCGTGGCCGAAGCGGATCTGGAAGATGCTCGTCGGCTCCAAGAACAAGCTCGAGTGGTACGCGCTCAGCCCGATCAAGGTGGTCGCCGGGATCGTGCTCGTCCTCGTCCCGATCGCGATGTTCCTGATGCTGCTCCAGTACGCGGTCGCCAACGGACCCAACGGGACCCTCATGGGGTTCGCCGTCGTCCGCGACTCGCTCCCCACCTGGATGTGGTGGCCGGAGTGGCTCAAGCTCGCCGTGGTGGTGGCCGTTCTCGTCCTGTTCGCGGTCGCCGTCGATGCCCACTCGTGGTCGCTGCATCCGTTCTACAAGCGGCGGCTGTCGTCGGCGTACCTGCTCCAGCGCCAGCCGGACGGGGGGGTCACGCCCTACGCCGACGAGCCGACGTTCACTCCGCTCGCCACCGACGACACCGACTGGCCGGGCCTCCCCGCGGCCCGCCCGGGCACGCCCGAACTCATCACGTGCTGCGCGGTCAACCTCTCGGAGCCCGGCCGCGTACCACCGGGGCGGCGGGCGACGTCGTTCACGTTCAGCCGTGAGCACATCGGTGGCCCGCTCGTCGGCTGGGCTCCGGCCGAGGACTACTGGGCGCGCCTGAGCACCGCCCGCCGCAAGGACGTCACCGTCCCGTCGGCGATGTCGATCTCGGGCGCGGCGTTCTCACCCGCGATGGGCAAGTTCAACTTCGGGCCCGTCGGCGGGATTCTCGCCATGGCCAACCTGCGTCTCGGCGTGTGGCTGCCGCACCCGCAGCGAGTGAACGAGATCCCGCCGCACGGCCGGTGGTGGTGGGCGCTGCACCGACCGCACTGGACCCGCTTCTTGCGCGAGGTGACGAACCGCTACCCGTTCCGGTCGCGCTACCTCTACGTGTCCGACGGCGGTCACTGGGACAACCTCGGCCTGGTCGAGCTGCTCCGCCGCGGTTGCACCCGGATCGTCTGCGTCAACGCCGGCGGCGACAACCAGGAGTCGTTCTCGACGATCTCGGAGGCGATCGCGCTCGCCCGCGAGGAGCTCGGCGTCGAGATCACGCTCGATCCGTCCCCGCTGCGCCCGCCCCTACCCGCCGACGGCGGCGCCGGCGCGCGGCAACTTCGCCGGGCAGGTGCCAAAGACAAGGTGGAGCCGATGGCGGCCCAGTCGTTCGTCCAGGGCACGTTCCGCTTCCCGGGCCGCCCGGTCGTCGGCAAGATCTGGCTCATCGAGCCCGCGCTCACGCCCGACCTGCCATTCGACGTGCACGGCTTCGCCGAGTCGGAAGCGATCTTCCCCGACGACGGGACCGGCGACCAGGTCTACAGCCACCGCCAGTTCGAGTCGTTCCGCCGCCTCGGCCAGCACCAGGCCGAGCAGCTCCCGAACACCATCGGGGCGACCTAAGCGCGGTCCCGCGCCAACTCGCCGGTCGAGTCGAGGGTCAGGGCCTTCGGTGTCAGGCCGCGAGGAGCGTCAGGCTTCTGCCCAGCGCGCGCGCGATTACTTCGAGATCTTCTGCGTCGCTGGTAACGCAGGCGTCGTCGCGTCGTAGCGCGCCGACGACGACCGAGGCGTCGACGATGTCGGTGGTCGCGCTGCGGGCGCACGCCACGCCGACGGCCCGCGCCCCGATCTCGTCGAGTGGTTCGATCTCGCATCCCTGGAGGAGACGGGACAGGCGAGCCTGGGGACCGCCGCGCCAGGCTTGGGCGAGTACGGCAGCCGGGACTACCGGGGGCTCGCCGCGGAGCATGGCTGCTTCGTGGCGGGTCCACACGCCGCGATCCCCGCGCTCGGCGGCGAGGAGAGCCCCGGTGTCGTAGGTCAGGCCGCTCACGATTGTTCGGGTCGCGGCCCGAGAACCCGGTCGAGCTCGGCGCGAGCGCGGGCCCGTTCCTCCTCTGTGAACGCCCCGAACTCCTCCTCGTACTCGCGCACCCCCGCCAGGCCCGCCTCGATCTTCAGCGCCTTCCGCGCGGCGCGGGTGAGCCACGCCGAGAGGCTGATGCCCTCGACCTCGGCCGATCGGGCTGCGGCCGCGGCGACGTCGGCGTCGAGCGCGATCGAGAGCTTCTTCACCGCCACGGAGCTCACGGTACTACCCCGGTAGCACCGGCGGGAGTGGGATTCCTGGCATCCACGCCTCGCCTCCTCGAAAGTTCGAACGGCGAGTCGTGTCGGCCGACTGCGAGCCTGCCCGCAGGGTACCGAGGGGGTGCGACAACTACGTTCGCGGGCCGATGGGGGGACGTCGGTTCAGCGGTGCGCTCGTCGCGGCCCTGGTCGCCGCGGCGGCGAGCGCCGGCGCCGTTCCCGAGGCCGCCGCCGGCGGAGGGGGCGACGGCGACCGCGACGGCTACGAAGCCGTCATCCGCCGCACCGAGGGTGGCGTCCCGCACATCACCGGCGACTCGCTCACCGACGTCGCGTTCGGGCAGGGCTGGGCCAGCGGCGAGGACCGCGCCTGCGACCTCGCCGACCAGGTGGTGAAGATCCGCGGTGAGCGGGCGAAGTTCCTCGGCCCCGGCGAGGAGGACGCCAACATCGACTCCGACGTCACCTGGCGCCACATCGGCATCTTCGAGCGGGCGTCGGACGACTTCGAGGACGCGTCGCCCGAGGTCGTCGAGCTGCTCACCGCGTTCACCGACGGCTGGAACGCCCAGCTCGAGGAGGTCGGCGTCGACGGCCTCGCCGGCTGGTGCACCGGCCAGCCGTGGGTCCGGCCGCTCGAGCCGGTGGAGGTCTACGCCTACGCCCGCTCGATCGCGCTCGCCGCCAGCAGCGGCGCGGTGGCCAACTTCATGGCGTCGGCCCAGCCGCCGGCGCCGGCACCACCCGCGCCCGGTGCGGCCGGGGTGGCCGCGCCGATCACCGGGGGCGGCGCATCGAACGGCTGGGCCATCGGCGCCGACCGCTCGGCGGAGGGCGGCGGGCTGCTGCTGGCCAACCCGCACTTCCCGTGGGAGGGCGAGCGCCGCTTCTGGGAGGTCCACCTCACCGTGCCGGGCGAGCTCGACATCTACGGCGCCCAGCTCTCGGGCCTGCCCGGCATCGGCATTGGCTTCACCGACGAGTTCGCCTGGACCCACACCGTCTCCGCCGGCAACCGCTTCACCGCCTACCGCCTCGACCTCGTGCCCGGCATGCCCACCACCTACGTCTACGGCGACGAGCAGCGCGAGATCACCCCGACCGACATCACCGTCGAGGTGCTCCAGCCCGACGGCACCGTCGCGCCCGCCAGCCGCACGATGTGGTCGAGCCACTACGGGCCCATGCTCGACCTCCCCGGCGTCGGGTGGACGGCCGAGGCCGCCATCAGCTTCCGCGACGCCAACCTCAACAACGACGAGTTCGTCGACCAGTACCTCGGCATGCTCTCCGCCGACGACTTCGACGAGTTCGTCGGCGTGCACGAGCGGGCGCAAGGCGTGCCGTTGTTCAACACCATCGCGGTGTCCGAGGACGGGCGGGCCTGGTACGCCGACACTTCGGCCACGCCCAACCTCTCCGACGAGGCCATCGCCGCCTACCAGGAGAGCCTCGAGACCGACGGGCTGGTCGCGATCGCCCAGCAGTTGGGCGCGGTGCTGCTCAACGGGTCGGATCCGATGTTCGAGTGGGTCGAGGAGCGCGGCGCCCGCGACCCCGGGCTGGTGCCGTACCGCGACATGCCCACACTCGAACGCGACGACTACGTGTTCAACGCCAACGACTCGTTCTGGGTGGCGCACGCGAAGAAGCTGCTGGCGGGCGACTACTCGCCGCTGCACGGGCTCCAGGAGACGGCCCGCTCGCCGCGCACGCGGGAGAACGCGGTCGTACTCGGCGACACTTCCAACGACGGCCCCGCCGGCCGCGACGGCGACTTCACCCTCGCCGAGCTGGCCGACGCCGCCCTTCAGAACCGGGGCTACACGTCCCGCGCGCTGCTCGACGAGGTGGTCGCCCGCTGCGACCCAGCTACGACAGTCGACGTGCCCGAGGTCCCGGCCGAGGAGGAGGTGCCCGGCGTGCCGGCGGCGACCGTCGACATCAGCGCCGCCTGCGACGTGCTCGCCGGCTGGGACGGCGTCTACGACCTCGACCGCGCCGGCCCGCCGATCTGGCGCGAGATGCTGGCGTCGCTCGAACCGATCCAGCTGCGGGAGGACGGCCCGCTGTGGGCCGAGCCGTTCGACCCGGAGCAGCCGATCGACACGCCGAGCGGTCTCGCGCCCGCCCCCGCCGACGCGCCCGATCCCGTCCTCCAGCTCCTGGCGCGGGCGGTGCAGGTGCTGGGCGCCGCCGCCGTGCCCGTCGACGCCACTCTCGGCGACGTGCAGTTCGCGCTGCGCAACGGCACCCGCGTGCCGATCCACGGCGGCAACGGCTTCGACGGCACCACCAACATCGTGGGGTTCACCACCCCGTCGATCCTCGATCCCGCGCTCGAGGAGATCGAGCGGGAGTTCGTCGCACCCAACTCGGGACTGGCACGGGTCGCGGGCCAGACCGGCTACCTCATCAACAACGGAACGTCGTTCCTCATGGCGGTGGCGTTCAGCGACAACGGGCCCCGCGCCCGCGTGTTCCTGACCTACTCCAACACCGAGGACCGCACCGACCCCAACTACCTGGAGGCGACGCAGCGCTTCTCCGACAAGGAATGGCGCACTGTCGCCTGGACCGACACCCAGATCGAAGAGCAGGAGACCGGCAAGCAGACCGTTCGGGGCTGACGATCACCTGAAGCTCGACGCCTGGGCGAGCTCGCCGGTCTCGTCGAGGCGCAGCGGCGGCAGGTATTCGTCGACCAGCTCCCGTGACCACCACGCGCCCGTCGCCTTGTGCTCCGCCCGAGTCGTGAAGCGGTAGCGGTACCACTGAGCCCGCACGAATTTGGGCGGCGCGTCCGGGAACGGGTTGTGGCGCAGCAGCTTCAGTGTGGCCCGGTCACCCTCGAGGAACCGCTGCACGAGCGTGCTCACCCACGGGTAGCGGTGCCGCGGGCCCATCGCCGCGAACCACATCAGCCAGTCGAGCCGCAGGTGGTACGGCGCGTACTGGCGCGGCAACCGTTTCACGTCCCCGGGTTTCCCCTTGAACTCGTACTCCCGCCATTCCGTGTCGGCGCCGACCACCTCCGAGTCCGTCCCCTCGATCACGATCTCGTTCCGCGTCTTGGTGATGTGGCCGAACGCGCCGTACATCCCGACGAAGTGGAGCCGGTTGAAGCTGAAGTTCATGAGCTGCCGGCGCGACAGAATGTTGCGCACCGCCCACCACGACAGCCACACCACGAGCGTGGTCAGCGCGATCACGACCCCGGTGAACGCCACCGGCGGGTCCGACAGCTCGGGCCGGTCGAACGGCATCACGTACGCGAGCACCGAGTCGTCGAAGGCGAAGATCGCCAGCACGATCGTGATCCAGTTCAGCCACGAGAAGTTGCCCGACAGCACCAGCCAGAACTGGGTGGTGACGATGATCGCCCCCGCCACCGACGCCACCGGCTGGGGCGCGAACAGGAACCACGGCACCACCAGCTGGGCGAAGTGGTTGGCGAGCACCTCCACCTTGTGCGCCCGCGCCGCCAGGTGGTGGAAGAACCACGACAGCGGGTTGGGCATCGGCTGGGTCTCGTGGTGGTACTGGAGGCAGGTCAGGTCGCGCCAGCACCGGTCGCCCCGCCACTTGATGAGCCCGGCGCCGAACTCGAGGCGGAACAGCACCCACCGCATCAGGAACACCACCAGAATCGACGGCGGCTGGTCGGCCGGTCCCAGGAAGACGGCCAGCGCGCCCACCTCGCACAGCAGCGACTCCCACCCGAACGAGTAGAACGTCTGGCCGACGTTCACGATCGACAGGTACAGCGCCCACAGCGCCAGCCACACCAGCATCGGCACCCAGAGCGGCCCCACCTGGGGCAGCCCGACGACCACGCTCGCCGCCAGCGCCAGCCCGACCCACGACACCGCCAGCAGCAGGCGGTCGGAGTAGCGCCAGTGGAAGAGGCTGGGGGAGCGCCGGAACGCCACCGCCGCCACGAACTTCGGCACCGGCAGCAGGCCCCGCTCGCCCAGCAGCGGCCGGAACTGGTTGATCGCGACGAGGAAGGCGACGACGTAGATGCCGCCGAGCGCCCGCTCGAACAGCCAGCGGCTCAGCCAGTATTCGGGTGCGTCGAACCAGTCCACGGCACGTCACGCTCCGGTGAGCGCGTCCACGAGCGACGGAGCCAGGGTGCCACACCGTGGCGCGGGTACGGCGTGTCAAGATTCGCCACTGAGCCGAATATCCGGGATGGAGGCGATCTGATGTACGCGGTATTCACCGAGGTCAACGCGGACGAGTCCCACATCGAAGCCGGGCGCCAGTTCCTGAACCAGCAGGCTGCGCCGACGGCGAAGGAGCGCGGCGCCAAGGGCGGCTACTGGCTCGCTCGTCAGAACGGTCGCGGCGTCGCGGTGGTGGTCTTCGAGACCGAAGACGAAGCGCAGGCAGCCGCCGCCATGTTCCAGGTGGGCGGGCCGCCGATGCCGGACGCTCCCGAGGGCGTCACCCTGAAGACGGTCGAGGTGCGGGAGGTGCTCGCCTCCGTCTGACCGCCCGCCGACGGCAGCGCCCGGGTTCGCCCGCGCCGTTTTTGGTCAGTCGGCCGACTTGGTTCGGCGGCGCGGCTTCCAGAGCTCGTGCCAGACGCGTCGTTCCTTCTTCGGGATACCTCGCGTGTCGCTGTCGAGGTACTCGATCAAGTCCTCGCGAGGGCGGAAGGGCGGTGGCTCCGTCCAGTCGCCGCCGTCCGGTCCTCTCGGCGGACGGCGTTGGCGCTCACTCATGACTTCTTCGAACCGCGGCGCCGTCTCCAGAGCCCGCTCAAGATGCTGCGATGCGCCGACAGTCCTCGCTCATCGCTGTCGTAGTAGATGATCAGATCGAGGCGGGGATTGAAGGGAGGCGGTGGCTCCGTCGAGTCGCCGCCGTCCCGGTCCGTCGGCGGACGGTGCTTCGCGTCGCTCATGACTTCTCGGCGCGGCGGCGTCTCCAAAGGCCGTGCCAGACGGGTCGCCTCGGTGGGAGCCCCCGCTCGTCGCCGTCCATGTATCCGATGAGGTCGAGGGGAGGATCGAATGGCGGCGGTGGCTCGGTTGGCCCTCCGGCACCTGCCGATCCCTTCGGCGGCCGGTCCTTCGGGTCGCCCATCCGATCGTCCTCCGAGTTCCTGCCAGCGAGCCTCAGCGACGGGATCGGTTCCGACGCCGTTGCTCGCGCTTTGCGCGCTGTTCAGCGCTCGGACCGCCGTCCATGTCCACGATGAGGTGGCGAAGGGGGCGGAACGGCGGTGGTGGCTCACTCGGCTCGGGTTCGCCCGGGTAGCGCCCCGGTACCTTGACCTGCTCGTCTTTCCGATCCATGCCCTCAACCTCCAAGGTGGTCTATCAGCGTACCGGCAACCAGCAAGACGGCTGCTGCGACCAGCGCTCTCAATGACCAACCGAGGAGCAGCGTGTTGCGGTGCAGGAGCGCTCGCTGCGACTCGATCATGTCGATGTGGGTGTCGAGGAGCGCGAGCTCGGTGAAGACGGCCTCGGAGCGGAGTCGTTCATCGCGGAAGCTGGCGAGGTCCCATGTGGGGTTGCGCTTTGGTCTGAAAACGGCTCCGGCCGTCCCGGCGGCTAAGAGGGCTGAGAGGAGCGCCGGGAGTCGGTAGAGGTCAAACGCGCCCACGCCGACAGCGACGAGAACACCGGAGAATCCGAGAATGACGCCTGCCTTCGCGTCGACGGCGTCGACGTGACGGAACTGCGTGTCTCGTTCCGCTCGGACCTCCCGCGCGATGACATCGAGTGACGGAAGCCGCGCGGTCACGGCGCATCGCTCCTGCGTACCACTCCGCGCAACGGCGGCGGGTCGAAGATGCCCGCGGACTGTTGCTCCTCCCAGAGCGTGAGTGACCACCAGCGGGCTGAGGGCGGCAGCCTGCCGCCCCGAGCCGGGACGAATACCTCTCTGACCCAGTCGTCGGGGTCGTAACAGAGGTCCTCGCTCACGCCGCCGGCCGTCAAGACCTCGGACAGGTACTCGGCGGTGACGAGGATCCGGTCCATGTGCGTCTTCAGACACAGCACGCGACGGGGTCGGACGGCGGCCTCGGCCTGCAGCGCGAGCAGGCACGCCGGGCAGTCGTCGAGCCAGGTCCAGGTGTCGAAGGGGCGCTCGGGGTGCTGGTGGGGCAGCCACGGAGGGCCATCCTCGCTGGGCATTGAGGCGCTCCTCTGAACGTGAGCCGTTCGGACGGAACGCCGTTGCGTGGCCGGCGGACGAGGCCGTGGATCCAAGTATCCCACCAGGGTGTGACAATCACGGGCTGGCGTACCCTCGGCCACATGACCGGTGACCTCCTAACCCGGCCGGGTCCGTCGCCGCGGGCCCGGCGCATCCGCAGGAGGTCACGTCATGGCGCACTCGCCCCACCGCAACTGGAAGGGCTGCCGGGTCTGTAAGCCCCACAAGCACCGCGGCCACGGCCAGTCGCGCCGCCAGCCGCTGTCGGTGCTCCGCAGGCTCGGCAAGGTCCGCCGCGTTGCCCGTCACGATCTCGGGGACGCCGGCTGATCACTAGCGTTCTCGTCCATGGCCCGTTCCCGTGTCGACGAAACCCGGGACGGGGTGGACCTGACCAACCTCGACCAGTCCCTCTTCGACGGCGCCGACGCGACCAAGCGCGACCTGGTCGACTACCTCGACGCGGTGCGCGACCGGATCATCCCCGAGCTGGAGGACCGCCCGCTGTCGGTGATCCGGGTTCACCGGGGCCAGGAAGCGTTCATGCAGAAGAACCTGCCGAAGTACACGCCCGAGTGGGTGCGCACGGCGCGGTTCTGGGCCGAGACGTCGAAGCGGGACGTCACCTACGCCCTGTGCAACGACCGCCGCACGCTGCTGTGGTTCGCCAACCAGCGGGCGGTGGAGTACCACCCCGCGCTGGTGCGGGTCGACCGTCCCGACCGCATCACCCGCCTCGTGCTCGACCTCGACCCGCCCGCCGGCGACACCTTCCCGATGGCCGTCCGGGCCGCCCGCGCCGTCCGCCAGGCCCTCGCCGACGTCGGGCTCGCCGGCGCGGTGAAGACGAGCGGGGCCAAGGGCGTGCACGTGATCGTCCCGATCGACGACCAGGCGACGATGGAGGAGTCGGCCGCCGCCAACCGGGCCATCGCTGCCAGGGCGGAGCGCCTCGATCCCGAGGTCGCCACCACCGCGTTCATGAAGGAGGACCGGGAGGGCAAGGTGTTCGTCGACTCGACCCGGGTCGGCGGCGCTACCGTGATCGCGGCGTACAGCCCGCGCGTCCGACCGGGCGTGCCGGTGTCGTTCCCCGTTGCCTGGGACGAGCTCGACGACATCGCCCCGGGCGACTTCACCGTGCACACCGCGCTGCAGTACCTGGAAGACCTCGATCCCTGGTCCACGGAGATGCCTGGTCCGGAGCACCTGAGCGCCGAGCTCATCGACGAAGGCCGTGCCATCCCCGTCGCCCGGGTGCAGGCGATGCACGAAGGGAAGCGCCGCGCCCGTGCCCGCCGTCGTTAGGACGGGCTGGCCGCTGTCAGCATTTGCACGCCGGCCGCCGCGAACATGCGGCGCACCGCGGCGGGCTTGCGCAGCAGGTGGAGGTCGGTGAGCTCGAGGTAGCCGGGCAGCAGAACATCGACGCCGGGGTCGGTTCCGACCGCGGCGAGGTTCTGCCTGACTACCTCGCGTACCCAATCCGCCGTCCAGGTCTGCGACCTCGTGAGCGACTGGACGGCGATAGCGAAGTGCTCGATCGCCCCAGGCTCGGCCGCGCGGTCGGCGCGCAGCGCGACGCCGTTCATGAGCGAGTGGCGACCGATCGGGATGACGCATGTGCCGGCCGTCTCGTTCAGTTCGCGCACCCAGTCCTTGCAGTGGTCGCAGAACCACACCGACCACTTCGACCCGCTGGCGAGCACCTCGAGTCCGCAACACCGGCACAGCTCGGCCACTTGCGGGTAGTCGAAGCGAGTCCAGAGACCCCCCTGGTCTTCGTGTGGGAACGGGATCGCGTCACGGCCGCAGCCGCAGTACTGCACCCGCACCTGAGGATCACGCACCTCCCGCCACGGGCCGTGCAGCCGCTGGCACGTGCCGCAGACCACGAGCTGGCCGACCCGGTACCAGCCGTCGACGACCACCGCCGCCATCCGGGGCATTGCGCCTCCTCATCGATCCCGGCGTTGGCACCGTGCCTGGCGGCTGGTTGCCGGACCGTCACAGGGCCGGGTCCCTCAGGTCGCTCTGGATGAGTGGCGGCGACCGTAGCTGGACGGCGGCCGCCCCGAGTCCGGGATTCCACCGATCACATGAACGCCTTCACGATGATGAGGAACTCGGATTCGATGACGAGGTACTCGGCAACAACCTGAGGTCGAGTTCCAGGGACGGCCGAGAGGTGGAAGTCATCGCCCGCGTCGATTCCCTCGGCCGGAGGCCCGTTCGCTCGACACGACACGATCCAGTCGGCGACCGCGCCGGCGTGTTGCAGGTTGCGTTCATCAGCGAGGAAAGCCGCGAAGGCCTCCTCGTACAGGATTCTCCAGCCGGAGCTAGGGAGACGAGGGGCGACGCCGGTCAATCAGGACTCGGGGGTCTTCGGGCTGCTGCTCGAGAAGGGGCTCGACTTCACCCTTCTCGACGAGTGAACGCATGTGCTCCGTCCACTGTCTGACTTGTGGATCTCGGGACCGGTCCATCGCTCGGAGGCGTAGTTGCAGATTGTCCATGAGCTGGCTCACGATCCTGCGGGTCGCGACGAGCCCTTTCTCAGCGAGCCGAGCGGTTCCGGCGAGCAGACCGCTGCTTCGCTGTGCCGAAGCCACGCGGCCAGTGTGCCACGACGTGATGACCAGGTCACCGACCAGTCTGTGGATAAGTGGGGCCCCGCGAGGCGTCATGCCTGCATCTTGCCCCGGGTGTGTGACAGTAACGGCGGCGGCTCGAAGACCAGCAGTCCTCAACCTGTATTCGGCTCGATCCCAAATACTCGCTTGAGCACAACCCGAGCAGCGTGCCAGCCGCACATGCCGTGCACGCCCGGGCCCGGCGGCGTCGCCTGTGAGCACAGGAAGATGGACGGGTCGGGCGTGGCGTACGGCACCCGCGAGATCACCGGCCGGAACAGCGACTGGAGCCCCCGCATTGCGCCGCAGGCGTAGTCACCGCCGACGAGATTGGGATTGCGGGCCTCGAGGTCGGCCGGCCCGAGCGTGGAGCGGGCGAGGACGAGGTCGCGGAAGCCGGGGGCGAAGCGCTCGACCTGGTCCTCGATGGCGTCGGTGAGGTCGCCGGTCCAGCCGTTGGGAAGGTGCGCGTAGGCCCAGAACGTGTGCTTCCCGTCCGGTGCCCGGGTCGGGTCGACGATGCTGGGCTGCGCCGCGACGAGCAATGGCCGTTCCGCCGGCCGGCCCTTGTTCACCGCTGTGATGGCCTCGGCGATCTCCTCGTAGGTGCCGCCGACGTGCAACGCCGGGGCCCGCCGGCACTCCTCGGCCTTCCAGGGGATCGGCTCGCTGAGCGCGTAATCGATCTTGAAGACGGACGGGCCGTACTTGTAGCGGCGCAGTCGCCGGCGGTACCTGCGCGAGAGGCGATCACCGGTGATTGCGGCCAGCGCGTCGGGTGAGGTGTCAAACAGGTACGCCCGCGCCGACGGGAGCTCGCCGAGCGCGTTCACCCGCTGACCCGTGACAATCTCCCCGCCGTGCGCCCGCAGCGCCGCGGCGAGCGCGTCGCTGATGGCCTGTGACCCGCCGCGGGCGATCGGCCATCCGACCTCGTGGCCCGCGACGGCGAAGACAAGGCCCGCGCCCGTCGTGATCGGTGTGTGCATGGGCGTCGCCGAGTGACCGGCCATACCGGCGATCAGGGCCCGCGTCCGCGGCGATAACGCGCGCGCCAGCACCGTCATCGGCAGCAACGCTCGCATCCCGAACCGGGCCAGCAGCAGCGGGTGATGCGGGAATGAGGCGAGGACGGGCCGGAGGAAGTCTTCGGCAAGGTCGTCCCACCGCCCGAGGAACGGCTTGACGAACCGTCGGTAGCGCCGCCCGCCGCCGTCGAGGGACGTCATCGTCTCCTCGACCGAGCGCGTGAGCACTGCCGCCGTCCCGTCCGGCAGCGGATGGGCCATGGCGATGTCGCCGTGCACCCATTCGAGGCCGTGGTCCTCGAGTCGGAGCGCGCGGAAAGCCGGCGACCCCGCGCCCATCGGGTGAACAGCCGAGCCGACGTCGTGGTGGAACCCGGGAAGCGTGAGCTCCTCGGTGTGGGCAGCCCCGCCGATGTACTCGGCGCCCTCGTACACCCGCACGCCGAGCCCGGCGCGTGCCAGCGTGACCGCGGCGGTGAGCCCGTTCGGCCCCGAACCCACCACGACCGCGTCGAGCGAGTCGCGCGCCACCGATCCAGGGTGCCACACCGACCGGCGGGCGCTACGTTCGTGGACGGAGTGGACGGGGTACGACGAGGATCGGTGCGGGTCCACGTCGATCCCGAGAAGTGCCAGGGCCACAACCGCTGCTCTGCGCTGGCGCCCGAGCTCTTCGAGATCGACGACTACGGGTACGCGTCCGAGGTGAACGACGGCGCCGTGCCCGAGGGGCTCGAGGAGAAGGCTCGTCTGGCGGTGGCGAACTGCCCCGAGTACGCCATTCGATCTCGGAGTGAGGCGATGAGCAGGGACCGCCCCCCGGTCACCGACTGGGCCACCGACTTCGACCACACCGACCCGCAGTGGGTGGCCGATCCGTTCCCGATCTGGGACGAGTTGCGGGCGCGCTGCCCCGTCGCCCACAGCGATCGCTACGGCGGCACGTGGCTGCCGGTGCGCCACGACGACGTGTCGGCGATCGCCTACGACACCGACCACTTCACGTCCCGGTCGGTGGTGGTGAGCGAGGTGCGTCCCGACGACGACGACCCGCCCGCGCCGGTCGGTCTCGCCCCGCCCATCACCTCGGACCCGCCCTTCCACGAGCTCGCCCGGCGCCTGCTGTTGCCGGCGTTCTCGCCCAAGCGCATCCGCGGGTGCGAGCCGTTCGCGCGCGAGCTGTGCACCGAGTTGATCGACGCGGTGGCGGGCAAGGAGGAGATCGACGCCGCCGCCGAGTACGCCCAGGACATCCCCCTGCGGGTGATCGTGAAGATGCTGGGGTTCCCCCAGGAGGACGCCGACGTCTTCCGCCGCTTCATCCGGATGGTGCTCGAGGACGTCGACGCCTCGGCCGAGGAGCGCAAGGCCCAGCAGGAGTCGGGCGAGCTCGAGGCCTACATCGACGCCCGCATCGCCGAGCACAAGGACGATCCCCGAGACGACCTGACCTCGTTCCTGCTCGACGCCGAGCTCGACGGCCAGAAGCTCGCCCCCGACCACGTGCGCGGCACGATGGTGCTGCTGATGATCGCCGGCATCGACACGACGTGGTCGGCGATCGGCGCGTCGCTGTGGCACCTCGCCCAGCATCCGGACGATCGCCGGCGCCTCGTCGCCGAGCCCGAACGCATCCCGGTGGCGATCGAGGAGTTCCTGCGCGCCTACGCGCCGGTGACGATGGCCCGGCTGGTGGCCGAGGACTTCGAGTTCCGCGGCTGCCCGATGAAGGAGGGCGACTGGGTGTTGCTGCCCTTCCCGGCGGCGAACCGGGACCCGGACGTCTTCGCCGACGCCGACCAGGTGCGCATCGACCGGGCCGAGAACCGCCACGCCGCGTTCGGCCTCGGCATGCACCGCTGCATCGGCTCGAACCTCGCCCGGATGGAGCTGCGCATCGCCCTCGAGGAATGGATGGCGCACTTCCCCGACTTCGAGCTCGTCGACCCGTCGAAGGTCACGTGGTCGGCCGGCCAGGTCCGTGGCCCCCGCACCGTCCCGGTGCGGATCCTGAGCCGCCGGTAGCCGCGCTCGTCGCGCGGCCCACCGAAGACGCGGGCCTGCCGATCACCATCCACATCATCACCGGCACCAGCTGACCGCAATTACGCAAACTGTTAGGGAACCGCGAGCGGCACCGACTGGTTGGACTCCGGGTGCAGGCGCAGTCGTCCACGAACACGGCGGCGGTATTCTCGAAGGACGTATGGGGGTGGCTCGAGCGGGCCGGCGGCGCCGACGGCGACAACGAACATCACAGGCATAGGAGCCCTCGCCTCGAGGTTGACCCAGGCGTCGTAGAAGTTCAGTGGCGGTCCTCCGCCTCGATCGTGCCGTGAGGCACGCTCGGGGTTCCCACACCAACCGAGTGAAACGGAGGACCACCAATGAAGAACCCAGCGTCGCACACGAAGAGCACGACTACGAGCAGCCTGCGGTTGCTGCCCGAGATCGGCTTGGTCGATGTCGGGGATCGGTCGCTGTCGGAGCGGCTCGCCGGAAAGGTGAGCGAGCAGCTGGAGCTGTTCGCCGCCCGCATGCGGGAGGGCTTGTTGGCGGCGTCGGTGGCGGTCGGCTTGGACGTGATGGGTGAGCTCACCGAGGCCGAGGTGACCGAGCGGGCCGGTCCGAAGGGCAAGCACGATCCCGACCGGGCCGCGTATCGCCACGGCAGCGAGGACGGCAAGGTCACTTTGGGCGGGCGGCGGGTCCCGCTGCGCCGGCCCCGGGTGCGCAGTGTCGCCGATGAGAACGGCGAGGAGCGCGAGGTGCGCCTGGAGTCCTATGACACGTTCGCGTCGGTGGACCTGCTGGCCGACCACATGGTGGCGTCGATGCTGGCGGGCTTGTCGGGCCGCCGTTACGAGTCGGCGCTCGAACCGGTCGGCGCCGCCGTCGAGGAGGTCGCCTCGGGGACGTCGCAGAGCACGGTGAGCCGCCAGTTCGTCGCCGCCACCGCCGAGCGTCTCGCCGAGTTCCGGACCCGGCCCCTCGATGACCGGCGGTGGCTGATCTGCTTCATCGACGGGTTCGATTTCGCTGGTCACACCATGGTCGGCGCGCTCGGCGTGACCGCCGACGGCACCAAGGTGCCCCTCGGGGTCGTCGAGGGCTCGACCGAGAACAAGGCGGTGTGCACCCGGCTCGTCTCCGGCCTCGAGGACCGGGGCTTGGACGTCAGCGAGGGGATCCTCTTCGTCCTCGACGGCGGCAAGGCCATCGTCCACGCGGTGCGCGACGTGTTCGGCGAGCGCGCGGTGATCGCCAGGTGTCGAGTCCACAAGGAGCGCAATGTCATGGACCATCTCCCCGAGGCGGAACGGCCGTGGGTGCGCCGCAAGCTGCGCGCCGCGTGGGCCAACCCGAACGCCGGCGAGGCCGAGGCTTCGCTCACGGCGCTCGCCGGCCAGCTCGAGAAGGTGAATCCCGACGCCGCGGCCAGCTTGCGTGAAGGCCTGACCGAGAC
>JBQTGU010000088.1:0-81991 GCA_052390575.1 Actinomycetota bacterium
ACGTTCCGCCGTTCGGTGCTGGGGGTGCCGGCCGCAGGTGCAGCCGCGCTCGCCGCCATGGGTGTGCAGGCGTGGTACGCCGGCCACCGGGCATTGCCGCGCTTTGGCGACCTCGACCCGAGCGGCACCTTCGGGGCGGTCGGCGCGCCCGAAGTCCGTATCGCGCTCATTGGTGACAGCACCGTCACCGGCCCCGGTCTCGACGGCCCTGACGATCTCTGGATGCGGCAGGTCGCCCGCCGGCTCGCCCGCGACTACCGGGTCTCGGTCCGGAGCCACGCCGTCGGCGGCGCCCGCGCCCGTGACGTGCTGATGTACCAGGTGCGGGCGGCGATGCAGGACGCACCGGACGTCGCGATCGTGTCGGTCGGGGCCAACGACGCACTGCGTCGCATCCGCATCCGGCGCTTCGAAGCCGAGCTGACCGCGATCGTGAACGCTCTCCGCGACGCGGGCGCCACGGTCGTGCTCGCGGGCGTGGGCGACGTCGGAACCGCGCCGCGGCTGCCGTTCCCGCTCAAGGTGATCGTGAGCGAGCGCAGCCGGGCCGCCGACCGTGTTCACACCCGGGTGGCGGCCCGACTCGAAGGAGTGGTGAAGGTCCCCATCGCCGAGTTGAGCAACGACCTGTTCCGGCGGAGCCCCGAGCTGTTCTGCGCCGATCTGTTCCACCCCAACCGGGCCGGGCACGAGGTGTGGGTGGACGCGGCCTACCCCGTGCTGGAGGAGGTCGTCGCGCAGGTGTCGAGAGCGTCCACGACCCGGTCGACGAACGCCACGATCTGATCCTCGGTCGGCGCTGCGATCGTGACGAACTCCTGGACCGAGGGATCCAGCGCGAGCGGCGTCGCGGCGCAACGGGCTACGGCTTGGGGCGCGCCCTCTTCGATGGCGACGCTGAAGATCTCGGTCCGGAGCACCAGGAGATCGGACGCGAGCAGGACCGAGTTCTGGGGCGGGGCGGCGGCGGCGCCGGGATCGCACGACGTCAACGTCACCTTGTCGGATCCGCCCGCCACCGAAGCCGCGCCCGGCGGTACCTGCGCGACCCACTGCTCGAGCGCGCTCGTCATCTCGGCGGTGTCCTCGTCGGTGTCACCGACGAACGCGACCGCGACGCAGTCGGTGTCGCCGCGTTCGTAGTTGACGAGCTGGTCGCCGCCCCAGCCCTCGATGGCCTCCATGGCGATGCCCGGATCGATCCGGGACGCGAGCACGTAGTACCAACCCAGGGCTCCGAACGGCCGCGACCGGCCGATGGGATCCACTCCGGGCTCGAGCTCGGGTGAGCCGACGACGGCAGGCTCGTCGCCGTCGAGGAAGGTGAGCGGCTCGATGATGTGCTCGTCGGTCACGGGCGGCAGGTGGAACGCCTCGTCGACGACTCCGGGGCCGGTCCGCTCGAGCGACTGCACGAACACGGGGCCGAGGACGTAGGGCGCGGCCGACGACACCTGGAGGATCTCGGGGACGGTCGGCGAGAGGGTCTGCTCGAACTCCTCGAGGCCCTCGCTGCTGAGCCGGACGTACTCGTCCTGCTCCGCGGGAGTGAGCTGCGCGGAGTACTCGCGCTCGACCCGGACGGCGTTGCCTTCGATCAGCGCCCGGGCCGCCTCTGCCTCCACGTCACTCTCGGCCTGGTCTCGCAGCGATCCCAGGTCGAAGTGCTGGTCGTCGAGGGCGTGGGTGAGCTCGTGCGCCACCGTGACTTCGACCGCCACGTTGACCTCGGTGCCCTTCACGACGATGCGCTCCGACTGGTCGTCGTAGTACGCCAGGATCCCGGCGGTGTTGAGGTCGCTGAACGCGGCCAGCAGGGTGTCGATGTCGCCCTGGAGGAGCCCGAGGGCCTGGAGCGCGCCGGCGTACCGCTCGAGCTCGTCGTACTCCTCGGCGCTGAGGCCGTCGTAGTGGCGATGGGCGTGGACGCGGTCGTCGTCGCCGCCCACCACGAGCTCCCGTCGGAACTCGTCCTCGTCGAGGAACTCGACCGGCACCGGATGCTCGAACTTCAGGTCCCGGGTGTCCTCGACGAACTCGACGAGCGGGGCGACCCGGCGGTCCCAGCGCTCGGGGTACGGGCTCGGGCGGAGGGAGCTCCAGACCCGCAGTCCGCCGATCACCGCGAACACGAGCGCGACACACGCGGCCACCGCGACGATCATCCGGCGGCGGCGCGCCGGGTCGGGCGGGGGCTCGGGGACCGGCGGGGCGGCCCAGGGCACGCCACCGAGCTCGCTCGGCCGCTCGAGGCGGGGCGCGGGCGGGTCGGGCTCGGGAAGTTGGGGGCGGACGCGGGGCCGACGCGGCGCGGTCGGGGACCACGACGTCAGCTCCCGCGCGGCCGTGACCGCCGCCGATTCAGGGGCCGGCTCGGGTGGGGCCGGTTCGGTCGGTGGGGGAGCCGGCGTCATCTCCGGTTCGGGTGGCGTGGGGAGCTCGGGTGGCGGGGGCTCCGGCGGCGCCACCGGTTCGGCGACGGTCGCGAGCACCGGCTCGGGAACGGGCTCGGGCGGAGTCGGTGGCGCGACGGGCGGAGCCGCGGGCGCGCCTTTCGGGGCCGGCGGAGCGAACCGAACCGGCTCCGCCGGCGGCTCCGGCGCGGGCTCCGGTTCGGGCTCCGGCTCGGGCTCGGGCGCAGGCGCGGGCGCGGGAGGGGGTGGTTCGGCGACGACGGGCTTCGGAGCCGCCGGTTGGGGACGCGGTGGTTCAGGGGCGGGGGGCGCGGGGGCGGGCGGCGACGGTTCCGGTGCGTCCGGCGGCGCCGGCGCGGGCTGGAAGACCGGAGCCGGCGGCCGGGGCGTGCGGGCGCTGACCGGGCCCGCCTGCTTCCAGGGCGTGGCCTCGGCCTCGGCGGCCTTCTCCTCCTTCCACCCGGGCTCGGGCGCGGGCGCCTCCTCCTTGCGCTTCCGGGCTCGGCGCTCCCGGCGGATGGGCGCGAAGCACATCCTGCAGTGGCGGGCCCGGTCCTCCAGCTCGAATCCGCACGCGGGACAGCGCTGGGGAGGGGCTTCTCGATAGACCACGACCCTCTAGGTCGGCGGGTCCCCGCCAACCCTTGAGAAATGGGGCCCCGAGCCGGATCGCGGCGGGTCAGGCGAGGGCGTCGAGAGCGCCCAGCGCGGCCCGGACGAGGACACGAATGCCGGTCCCGATCGCCCGCTCGTCGACGTCGAACGTGCTCGCGTGCAGATCGAGGGGCGGATCGGTACTGCCGGGAGTGCGGACACCCAGCCGTCCGTAGGAACCTCGGACCCGCTCGAGGTACCAGGCGAAGTCGTCCCCACCGTCGCTCTGGGGCGTATCGCACACCGCGTCGCTTCCGAGCGCGGCGCGGGCGGCGCCGGCGAGCACCGCGGTCGCGGCGGGCTCGTTGTCGACCGGGGGCGGTCCCTGCGCGTAGACGATCTCGTGGGTCGCGCCCGAATCCGCCAGCACCTGGATGAGCTCCTCCTCGAGCAGCGCCGGCGCTGCGCCCCACGCCCGCCGGTCAGGAGTCCGGACGCTGCCGCGCAGGACCGCGAACGCCGGGATGACGTTGGCGGCGTCGCCGGCGTGGACCGAGCCGAAGACGAGGCTGAGCGCCGGCTCACGGGCCCGCAGGCGCGTCGGGAGCGACGTCGCCACGGCACCGGCGGTCTCGACGAGGTCGACGGTGAGCGCGGGGCGAGCGGTATGGCCGCCGGGCCCGTGAAGGCGGATCTCAACCAGGTCGGCGGCGGCCGTGATCGGGCCTACCCGTACCCCGAACCGGCCGACGTCGAGCTTGGGATCGCAGTGCAGCCCGAAGATCGCGTCGACGTCGTCGATGCCACCGTCGGCGATCACGTCGAGCGCGCCGCCGGGGACGGTCTCCTCGGCGGGCTGGAACACGAGGCGGACTCCGCCCCGCGGGGTGTCGGCGAGCAACCGGGCGAGGGCGAGCCCGCAGCCGAGCACGATCGTCGTGTGCACGTCGTGGCCGCAGGCGTGGGCGATGCCGGGGTGCTGCGACCGGTACGCGACCCCCTTCTCGTCCGTCATGGCGAGCGCGTCGAGGTCGGCGCGCAGCGCGACGCGCGGTCGGGGTCCATCGGGTCCGGGGACGTCGCACACCAGGCCGGTGCCCACCGACAGCGGGCGGGGGGTCAAGCCCGCGACCTGGAGGCGCTGCGCCACCAGCGCGGTCGTCTCGTGCTCCTCGTAGCTGCGCTCGGGGTGGGCGTGCAGATGGCGCCGGAAGGCCACCAGCTCCGCGAGATGGCGGGCGAGGAACTCGTCCAACATTGCGTCGAGCTCGCTCACGGCACCGCGCCTGGACAGTCGGAGGCGAGCTCGGCGACCAGGCTCGCCACGACGTCGGTGAGGGAGCCGCCCCGTTCGACGACGGCGCGCTGCCGCTCGTAGCTGGGGCCGTGGTCGAGGATGGCGGTGACGCCGGTCAGCTCGATGCTGCACCCGAGCGTGCCCGCGACCGGCGCGAGCTCGTCGACGAGGGCGACGATCTCGTCGCGAGCGGGGCGACGGTTGCCGCGCTCGTCCACGATGAGCCGGGCGTCGACCCCATGACGCGCCGCCAGCCACTTGTTCTCCCGGACCACCCACTCGCTCGGGGCGGGGAGCTCCTCGCCGGCGTCGATCCGGCGGTCGAGCCACTCCACCAGGCTCTGGGCGAGCGCGGCGAGCGCGGTGACCTCGCGGAGCGTCGGGATGCCGTCGCACATGCGCAGCTCGACCGTGCCGAAGATGGGATGGGGCCGGATGTCCCACCACACCTCGCGGATCGTCCGGATCGCCTCGGCATTGACGAGCGTCTCCATGAACTGCTCGAACTCGGCCCAGTCCGCCATCCGGTACGGCAGCCCGGCCGTGGGCAGAGCCTCGAACACCTTGGTGCGGCACGACGCCAGCCCGGTGTCCTGTCCCTCCCAGTACGGGCTCGAAGCCGCCAGCGCGAGGAGATGGGGCAGATAGGCGCAGAGCGCGTTGGCGATCGCGATCGACTTCTCGGCCGAGCGCACGCCGACGTGGAAGTGCACGCCGAAGATCTGGAGCCGCCAGGCGGGCCACTGCATCTCCTCGACCAGGTCGGCATAGCGCGGGTTGGGACTCACCTTCTGGTCGCGCCAGCGCGAGAACGGATGCGTCCCGACGCAGACCAGGGCGAGCCCCCGCCCCTCCGCTTCGGCGGACACGACGTCGATCATCCCGGCGAGGTCGGCCCGGGCCTCGGCCACCGTCGTGCACACGTCGGTGATGACCTCCACCGTGCACTCGAACAGCTCCGCCTTGGCCTTGGGGTGAACGCCGTCGGGATGGCCGTCCCCGAGCACCGCGAGGATGTCCGAGCCCGCGCTGACCAGCGCGCCGGTCTCGCGATCGACGAGCGCGAACTCCATCTCGACGCCGAGGCTGGCCCGTTCGGACTGGTTGAAGTCGATCTCCACAGTCTCCACGATGTCGAGCCGGCGGGATGGTACCGACGGTGCCCGGCGGGTCAGAATCCTCGTTCGTGTTCGCCGACCTGTTGCGCCATCCCGGCGTTGCCGAGGACGTCGAGCTGCGCTCGCGCTTCGGTTTCGTCGCGCTCCACGGCGGCAGCCTCGAACGGGGTACGGCGGAGATCGCCCGGGCCGCGGCCGACGCCGCCGGCGCGTCGTTGTACTCCGTGTGCCAGCCCGAGGACCTGCGCTGGCACGTGCCCTCGTACCACTACGACCCGGCCGAGTCCCCGGCATTGGCAGGGTTTCTCGCCCACGTCGAGGAGGTCGTGTCCATACACGGCTACGGCCGCAAGGACCTCTGGCGGGCGCTGCTGGTCGGGGGGGCGAACCGCGAGCTGGCGGAGCGCGCCACCCGGGTGCTGCGGGACGCGCTCCCGGACTACCGGATCATCGACGACCTCGACGCCATCCCGGTCGCGCTCCGCGGCCTCCACCCCGCCAACCCCGTGAACCGGGCCCGGCGCGGCGGCATCCAGCTCGAGCTGCCACCGAGCGTGCGTGACGGCGCCGCGCAGCCGAGCGAGCGCGACGCGCTCATCGGCGCGCTCGCGTCGCTGGCGTAGGGAGGGCCGGGTGGGTCGGCTGGCCGTCGTCGGGGGTCACAGCATCCTCGACACCGACTTCGCCGCGGATGCCGAGCGGGTGGACGTCGACGTGGCCGGGACACCCGTCGCGGTGCTCGACGCCGGTGACCAGGTCGTGCTCCAGCGTCACGGTCTCGACCGGTACACGGCCGCGCACGCGGTCGATCATCGGGCCAACCTCGGAGCCCTGGCCGAGCTGGGCTGCGACCGGATCTTCGGGTTGAGCTCGGTCGGCGGGCTCCGACCCGAGCTCGCGGTGGGCACCTTCCTCGTGCCCGACGACTTCATCGCCCTCCACCTGGGTCTCTCGTACTTCGACGACGATCCCGGCCACCGGGTGCCGGGCTTCGATCCGCGCTGGCGCGAGCGGATCGTGAAGGTGTGGTCGCAGCACGTCGACCTGCGCGACGGCGGGGTGTACTGGCAGACGATCGGCCCCCGGTTCGAGACCCCGGCCGAGATCCGCCTGCTGGCCGCCCACGCCGACGTCGTCGGGATGACGGTGGCATCGGAGTGCGTGCTCGCGGGCGAGCTCGGGCTTCCCTATGCCGCCGTCTGCGTGGTCGACAACCTGGCCAACGGCGTCGGCGCCGCGCCGTTGACGATCGAGGAGTTCGAGGCGGGCAAGGCCGCCAACCGGGCACGCCTGTTGGCGGCACTGGACGCCGTGCTGCCCGAGCTGGCGGCGAGCCCGAGGTGAGCCTCGCCATCACCAACACGGTCCTCGACGGTCAGGTGGTCGGGTTGCGTGCCGACGACGGACGGATCACCGAGCTCGGGCCGCACGTCGCGCCGCGCCCCGGTGACGAGGTCGTCGAAGGCCGCGACACCGCGCTCGTGCCCGGTCTGGTGAACGGCCACACCCACGCGGCCATGACCCTCTTCCGCGGGTACGGCGACGACCTCCCGCTCATGGAATGGCTCGAACAGCGGATCTGGCCCGCCGAGGCGCGTCTCGACGCCGACGACGTGTACTGGGGCACCCGCCTCGCCTGTATCGAGATGATCCGCACCGGAACCGTTCGCTTCTGGGACATGTACTGGCAGCCGAGTGCGATCGCACGCGCGGTCGAGGACGCGGGCCTGCGGGCGACGATCGGCGCGCCGCTCATTGACGCGCTCGATCCGGCCAACGCGCCCAAGCTCCGTGAGCAGGCGCTCGAGAGCCTCGAGGACATCCGGGGCCACGGGGCCCGGGTCGACGCGTCGCTGACGCCCCACGCGATCTACACCGTCAGCGAGCCCTCCCTACGCTGGCTGGGCGAGCACGCAGCCGCGGCCGATCTCCCGGTGCACATCCATCTGTCCGAGACGGAAGAGGAGGTGCAGCAGTGCGTCGATGCCAACGGCGCCCGGCCGGCGGCGTACCTGGACCGGCTCGGTCTGCTCGGCCCCCGCACGCTGCTCGCCCACGGCGTCTGGCTCGATGACGACGAGCTCGCGCTCGTAGGTGAACGGGGGGCGACCGTCGTCACCAACCCGGTGTCGAACCTCAAGCTCGCGGTCGGCGCGGTGTTCCGATACGGCGCGGCGCGCGAACGCGGGATACCGGTGGGGCTGGGCACGGACGGCGCCGGCTCCAACAACGCGCTCGACCTGCTCCAGGACGTGAAGGTGTTCGCCCTGCTCCAGAAGCACGAGGCGCGCGACCCGGCCGCGGTGCCGGCGGCGGAGGCGTGGGCGGTGGTGACGGGCCAGCGGGCGCCGCTGCTCGGCCAATCGGGGACGCTCGCGGTGGGCGAGCCCGCCGACTTCGTCCTGGTGCGGACCGATATCCCCGAGCTGAGCCTGGGCGATTTCACCGCCGACCTGGTCTACGCGGCGTCGGGGGCGGCCGTCGACACCACCGTCGTCGACGGCGTCGTGCTCATGCGGGGCGGCGTGGTCGATGGCGAGGCCGAGGTGCGGGCGCGCGCCGTCGAACGGGCGCAACGCCTGGGAGTCGCCTGACTGTCGACGCTACGAGTAACGCGCTTGGGAGAACACCTTGCGGAGCCGCTCTTCGAAGTGCTCGAGCGGGAGCGTGTCGTAGTCGGGGTCGAAGGCGGTCTGGTCCCACTCGTCGGCGAACTGCTCGGCGAGCTCGAACGATTCATGCCCGCGGTACTGCTCGCGGCTGTCGGGATCGCCGCCGAAGTGCGCGTAGTAATGCCGCCCCTGGAAGTCCTGGTGCACGAGGATCATCCAGTAGACGTCGGGACGCACGTACGGGCGCAGGATCTCCGCCGCGATCGCGGGGTGGTTGAACACGCTCACGGCCTTGCCCACGTCGTGGCACAGGCTCGCCACGACGACCTCGTCGTCGGCGCCGGCCCGCTCGGCCCGGGTGGCGGTCTGGAGGCAGTGGGTCAGCTGGTTGACCGCGAAGCCGTCGGTGATGCCCTCCAGCGACCGCAGCATGTCGAGGACACGGTCAGCCACCCGGGGCTGGTTCTTGGTGGTCTCGGCGCCGATGGTCGCCCACTCCTCGGCGGTCGACTCGTCCATGCGGGTGAAGGTCTTGCCGGTCTGCATCTGTGTCATGCCCCTATTCTGCCCTCTCGTGGACCTGGGCACCCTCTCCGACCTCGAGCTCGCTGACTCCACCGGGACGCCCCGGCGGCTGGGCGACTTCTGGGTCGACCGGCCGGTGATCCTGGTCTTCCTGCGGCACTTCGGCTGACTGCTCTGCCGGGAGCACGCCGCGCAGTTGCGCGAGCGCTACGACGAGATCAGCGGGAAGGGTGCCGAGGTGGTTGCGGTCGGCACCGGCGACGAGAGGTACGCGGCGCGCTTCGTGGAGGACGAGAAGGTGCCCTTCCCGGTGTTGGTCGACGACGACGCCCGCGCGGCCCGCGCCGCCTCGGTGAAGCGGGCGACGCCGTGGGGCCTGTTCAACCCGCGGAGCTTCCCCGGCGCCCGGCGGGCGCGAAGGGCCGGGCACAAGGTCCACAAGTCGGGAAAGCGCGTCACCCAGCTCGGCGCCACGTTCGTGGTCGGCCCCGGTGACCGGGTGGGCTACGAGCACGTCGACGCCCACACCGCCGACCACGCCCCCCTCGACGAGGTGCTCGGAGCGCTGGGTTAGGGGAGGCGCGCCAGGCGTTCGATCCGGTCGACGCGCCGGGGCAGGATGCGGTGCGTGCGCAGGAACCACCGCGACGGGCGCGTGTGCGGGTACTCGAGCCACAGATGGGCGTTGCCGGGATCACCCCGGGCGACGTTGCGGGGGTCCTCGGAGATACGCCGCAACCCGTGGGCGAAGGCGACCGGGTTGCGGCAGTAGCGCACCGCGAGCCCGTCCGACAGGCTCGCCCGCGTCCTTAGCGCGACCGCGCGGAGGAGCACCCCGCCGACGACCAACGGCGCGGCGAGCACCGCCACCGGGCCCAGCAGCAGGGTGACCTCGTCGACATCGTCGAACACCCCGCCCCACAGCTCGAAGACCCGGGCCGTGCACGCGTAGACGACCGTGTCGAGCGAGACATCGAGCTCGGCGACCCGACCGATCTCGTAGGCGAGGACGGCCTCGAGCTCGGCCCGGGGGAGCGCGTCGAGCAGGCCGGTCGTCACCACGATCCACGCGCTGGTGGGTCGCCGCCCGACGGTTAGGCAGTTGGGCGCCTCGTCGATCACCACGGCGCACTGCGGGGGGAGCACGCCGGCGGCGAGCGACAGACCCTGCACGAGGTTGGTGACTTGACGGAGCGAGCTTTTCGGAAGGCGCGGGGGCGGCGGGGTCTCGGGGCCCGGGAGCGGCCAGGCGCGCACGAACTCGAGCGCCCGTCGTTCCGAGCGGGCCAGCGACCAGGCGAACGCGGCTCCCGCTCCGAGCAGGCCGAACGCCAGGCTGACGCCGAGCGACCAGCGCACCAGCCCCCACCCGAGGTCCCACGGCGCGCCGACCAACGTGAACCCGGCGAACACGACCAGAGCCATCGGGAACACGAGGGCGGTGACGGTGAGCGCGAGGAGGAGGACACCGGCCGCGGCAGTGAGCCGGATGCGCCGGCGGGCCGATTGGATGAGGTCCTCGTGCACGCGTTGATGGTGTCACTCCGGGGCGCGACTGGGCCGGCGGTACCGTGCCGGTCTTGGCCGAGCGCGATCCGTTCGCCCGCATCGACCCGTCCGACGACTCGACCTTCTACGCGGTCGAGCGCAAGGTCGTGCACCTCGAACCGGGCGCGATCGAGGCACTCCGCGGCTTCTACGACACCGTGCTGCCCCCGGGCGGAGTGGTCCTCGACCTCATGTCGTCGTGGCGGTCGCACCTTCCCGAGGGTCTGGGATCGGTCACGGGCCTGGGCATGAACGCGCCCGAAATGGAGGACAACCCCCAGCTCGACGACTTCGTAGTCCACGACCTGAACCGTGAGCCGCGCCTCCCGTTCAGCGACCAGGCATTCGACGCGGTCGCGTGCGCGGCGAGCGTGCAGTACCTCACCCGGCCGCTCGAGGTCTTCGCCGACGTCGGGCGGGTGCTGCGACCGGAAGGGCCGGTCGTCGTCTCGTTCTCCAACCGGTGCTTCCCCACCAAGGCGGTCGCGATCTGGATGGCCGCGGGGAGCGACGGCCACCGCCGGTTGGTGCGGGAGTACCTCGAGCGGACCGGCTTCTCGGCCGTGACCGACGAAGCCGTTCCCAGTCCCGACGACCCGCTGTTCGTGGTGTGGGGTCGGCGGTCAGCTTCCCCGTAATGCGTGCCGGCCGGTGCGGAGGAACGCGAGCGCGGCGGCGCGCTGGTCGCCCGCCGCGACCAAGCCGGGCAGCGGCAGGCTCGCGCCGTTGAACGCATGGTCGTTCCAAAACTCATTTGGAGGCACGTCGGCCCAGTGGGTCACGTAGAAGTAGGGCTGGTCGTGGTCGTCGTCACCGGGTGACGCGCCGAACGTCCCCCGAGCGCTCGCATCCTCGTCGCCGAGGTCGACGGAGAGGTCGAAGTGCTCGGGCCACAGCTGCACCCGCGCCGGCGCATTATCGGGTTGTGCCTCCGCGCGCAGCTGCTCGAGCACGCCGGCGGCGAAGCCGAACCAGTCACCGAGGAACCGGGCGGCGTCGGGGTCGAGCACGAGCGGGGCGTCGGGCGTGAACGGCGTGGTCGGCTCGTACACGCCGCGTACTCCCGCTTCATCGTAGGTCGCACCCGCCGTTCCGCCGGCGGTGCAGCGGGCGAAGTCCGCCGCCGCGCCCACGGTCGTGATCGGGGCACGGTGCGTCGTGTCGGCGAAGTCGACGACGAGCTCGTCCCCGTCGATCCGCACCTGCTTGTCGGCGCCGGTGTCGTCGGGGAAGAAGGGCGTCCCGCAGCCGCCGCGCGCGTAGCGCAGGCCGATCTTGCCGTTGGCGGCGTGACGAGCGGGCGAGAGGACGTGCTCGGCGAGGGCGTGCAAGTGGGCGCGGGTCGCCCCGAGTCGTGCGGGCTCCGGTGCCGGCGGCAAGGCGCGCCACGCGCCCAGCCACCGGGCCGCGCCCCAGTGGGCGAGCTCGGGGTCGTCGCGGCCGAGCTCGTCCCACGTCCTGTCCGCGCCGGGCACCGGGCTCACCACCGGACGGCCGGCGGCGTCGGGCTCGCCCTCGTTGACCGGGTCACAGGCGAACCACGGTCCCTCGGTGACGGCCGGGGGCGACGGCTCGAGGACTCGGGCGTCGTAGGCGCCGCCCAGACGCTCGTTCGCCTCCCGGCGGGCGTTCACCGCCCGAGGAAGTCAGCCAGGAGTTGCGCGAGCTCGAGGGGGCGGTCGCCCTGGATGCTGTGCCCCGCACCCTCGACGGTCTCGACCCGCACGTCGGGTTGGCGGCGGCGCAGCTCGGCGACGTCCTCGTCGCCGACCACACCCGACTCGGTCCCGCGTACCAACATCAGCGGCATGGTCAGCTTCGACACGTCGTCCCAGAGCACGCCGAAGTCGGGCATCTCGGCGGTCTCGATGAGCCGGGGCCGTTGGTAGCGCCACACCCAGCGCCCGTCGTCGCGCTCGACCGCGTTGTGCAGCACACCGCGCCGCAATGACGAGAGCGTCCGGGTGGGGTTGAACTCGATGGTGCGGGCGAGGATCTCGTCGAAGCTCTCGAAGCTCTCGGGACCGGCGATGAAGGCGGCGATCGGCGCGGCCTTCTCCCGGTCGACGCCGGGGGTGACGTCGACGAGGGCGAGCTTGCGCACGAGCTCGGGCCGGCGGGCGCCGAGCGCGATCGCGGTGAGCCCACCGAGCGACATGCCGACGATCATCGGGGCGTCGGGCGCGAGCGCCTCGAGGGCGGCCGCGACGTCGCTGGCGTTCTGGACCGGGCCGAACGGCCCGTCGTCGCGCGGGTCGGAGTGACCGTGGCCGGGGAGGTCGACCGCGACCAGGGGTCGATCGAGGGCGAGCGCGACGGTGTCCCAGGTGTGGGCGTTCTGCGCGCCCCCGTGGAGCAGCACGAGGTCGGGCGGCGCCGTGCCCCATACGAGCGCGCTGACCGCGCGTCCGGGCTCGACCTCGACTTTCGTGCGGCGCACCTCGGGCGGTCCCGACCACGGCAGACCGACCTCTTCGGCGTTTTCCCGGAACAGCCCGAACTCGTCGTAGTGCACGCGGGCGACGCTAGGCGGCGAGGCCGGTGCAGTCCCGCAGGGCGTTCCAGTCGGCGAGGGCCTTGTCGGCGTCGGGACCGGGAGGAACCGGCTCGGGCACCCCACCCTTGATCTGGGCCGGTGCCCAGCTGTAGGCGTCGACGTCGCGCCCGGTGGCGGTCACCTGGAGCACGCCGCTGACCCCGGCGGGACCGCTCTCGTTGTAGAACGCGAAGTTCCCGAGGCTGTAGCCGACGAAGGCGGTGCCGAGCCGGCCCGCGCCCTGCTGGCGGTGGGCGTGGCCGCCTACCACGATGTCGGCCCCTGAGTCGACCAACCGTTGCGCGAGCGTGCGCTGGGCCTCGTCCGGGCACATCTGGCCTTCCTCACCCCAGTGGAGGAACACGACGACGGTGTCGGAGTCGGCGCGGGCGGCGAACACACCCGCGATCAGCCGGTCGACCCACGGGGGCTTGGCCGACGCAACGCCGGCCTGGGTGTCGGTCGCGGTCCAGGCGTCGAGCAGGTTGCCGTCGAGCACGTCGGTGGCGGTGAACACCGCGATGCGTTGGCCCTTGACCTCGACCCGGAACGGCGCGAACGCCTCGGTGGCGTTGGCGCCGATCCCGATGACGACCGGCGACGGTGTGGCGGCCTTGGCCGCGAGCGAGTCGAGCAGCCCCTCGGGGCCATAGTCGAGCCCGTGGTTGTTGGCCATCGACGCCACGTCGACCCCGGCGGCGGCGAGGGCGGCGAGCGCGGTCGGCGGCGTCCGGAACTTGTACTCCTTGTCCTGGGGCGCGCCCCGCTCGGTGATCGCGGTCTCGAGGTTGACCACCGCGACGTCGGCCGCCGACAGGACCGGTGCGATCGGCGCCAGCACGGTCGCCGGATCGGCGGCCAGCTTGGTACGCAGGCCGCCCTCGAAGTGGACATCGCCGCCGAACGCGAACGTCACCGGCTGGCCGCTGCCGCGGCGGGGGTCACGGACGATCGTGGTCGGCGGGGGGACCGTCGTAGTCGTGGAGCTCGTGGTCGTGGGCCGAGCTCGCGGCTCCGGATCGTCGTCGTCACGGAGGAGCGCCCCGGCGGTGATCGCGCCCCCGGCGACCATGGCCGCGAGCAGCAACGCCAGCAGCGATCGAGTGACGAGTCGGCGCCGCCGCGTCGAACGCTGCTGGAGGCGCCGGGCGGCGCGGCTCGACTCGTCGGGGCTCATCCTCTATTGCCTCGCTCGCTGCGGGCCGGGATACCCGGCCCGCGGGCGCTCGCTCGGACGCCAAGTCATGTGAGAACTCGTTGATCGTGCCGCTTGAGAGCGTGAGCCTAGGGGCGCGGCGGCTCGCTCCTAGGCTTCCGGGCATGCGCCGTGTTCCTCGCCTGAGCCCGCGTGCCTACCGCCGGGTGACCTTTGTCGCCGCGGTCCTCCTCGCCATCATCATCGTGACCGGCGGAGCCGTGCGGCTCACCGACTCGGGCCTGGGCTGTCCCGACTGGCCCAACTGCTCGCCCGGCCGGCTCGCGCCGCGTGAGACGAGCGATGCCAACGCCATGATCGAGTTCGTGAACCGGGTGTTCACCGGGCTCGTGTCGGTGGCGGTGATCCTGGCGGTCCTCGGATCACTGGTCCGGGTGCCCCGGCGGCGCGATCTGGTCTGGCTGTCGCTCGGCCTGGTCGGCGGGGTCGCGGCCCAGGCGGTGCTGGGCGGGCTCACCGTGCTGTTCCATCTGAAGCCACAGTTCGTGATGGCCCACTTCCTCGTGTCGCTCGTGCTCCTCACGAACGCGCTGGTGCTGCACCGCCGGGCCGGGCAGCCGGAGGGCCCGACTCGGGCGGTGGCGGCTCGGCCCGTGGTCCTCTCGAGTTGGGTCCTGCTCGCCGCCGCAACCGTCGTCGTGGTCACGGGAACGTTCGTGACCGGCGCGGGACCCCACAGCGGCGGCGGGCGCGAGGACGACGTCGAGCGCCTCGACCTCTACATCCCCGACGTCGCCCGGGTGCACGGGACGAGCGTGATGGTGTTCCTGACGCTCGTGCTCGTCACTCTGGTGGTGCTCCGGCGTGCCCGGACGTCGGTGAACATTCAGCAACGACTGGGTGTCCTGCTGGCGGTGCTGGTCGGCCAGGCAGCCGTGGGCTACGCGCAGTACTTCAACGACATCCCCGCGCTCCTCGTCGGCATCCACATCGCGGGCGCGACCGCGGTGTGGGCGGCGGTGGTGGGCTTCCACCTGGGCCTGTTCTCGGCCGACGACGACGACCGGCCCGCAACCGAGCCGGCCCGGCGTGACCTTGCCGGGGTGGCAGCCGCGGTTCGATAACGTCGCCGCCGTCCGTGCGGACGAGCGACCCCGCAGGGGCGGCGCCGGCCAGCCCGTTGGGGGATGGCCCGGCGCCGAGCGAGGGAGCTGTGTGATGGCGGACGCGGCGGTGCTGACCGAAGGCTTGCAGCGGTTCTTCGGTGAGACGCGGGCGGTCGACGGCGTCGACCTCGCCGTGGAACCGGGCGAGATCTACGGCTTCCTCGGGCCCAATGGCGCGGGCAAGTCGACCCTGATGCGGGTACTGGTCACGCTGCTGACACCCACCGCCGGACGCGCCGTCGTCGCCGGCTACGACGTCGCCACCCAGCCCCTCGACGTGCGCCTGAGCATCGGGGTCGCGCTCCAAGACGCGTCGCTCGACCCCAACCAGAACGGTTCGGAGCTGCTGCGCCTCCAGGCCCGGCTGTACGGGCTCACGCCCGACCAGACCGAGCAGCGCATCGAGGACCTGGCCCCGCTCATCGATCTGGGCGAGGCCATCGACCACCGGATCGGCACCTACTCGGGCGGCATGCGCCGCCGGCTCGACCTCGCCGCCGCGTTGATCCACAACCCCGGCGTCCTGTTCCTCGACGAGCCCACGACCGGGCTCGACCCCGCCACCCGGGCGCGGGTGTGGGAGGAGATCCGCCGCCTCAACGCCGAGGACGGCATCACCATCTTCCTCACGACCCAGTACCTGGAGGAGGCGGACACGCTCGCGCACCGCGTCGGCATCATCGACCTCGGGAAGCTCATCGCCGAGGGGACGCCGACCGTGCTCAAGCGTTCGATCGGCTCCGACGTGATCGTGGCCCGGGTCGAGGCGGCCGAGGCGGCGCGAGCGTGCGCGGCGGTGCGGAACGTCGCCGGGGTCGACCAGGCCGACGTGCACGGCGACGAGCTGACCATCCGGGTGCAGGACGGCCCCGCCGCAGTCAGCCCGGTCGCCGTCGCGCTCGACGGGTGCGGGGTGAAGGTCCGCGAGCTGACGCTGCGCACCCCGACCCTCGACGACGTGTTCCTGGAGCTCACCGGCGGCCACATCCTCGAACGCGAGGAGCCGGAGGAGGACGCGGCGTGACCGCCGCGACCGGCGTCGTCGGCGCGGCGCCGGCGATCCGACCTCGGGCCGCCGGCTTCGTGGCCGACTGCCGCTCGGTCGCGGGGCGGGCGTTGCGGGCGATCCCGCGCGAGCCCGAAGCCGTCGTCCCCGCCCTGTTCATCCCCGTGTTCTTCTTCTTCATCAACACGGGATCGCTCGAGAAGCTCGCCGAGCAGGGGACGGTCGGCGACTTCAAGGCGTTCCAGCTCCCGGTGGCGATCATCTTCGCCGTCACCGGCATCTCGCGCGCCAGCGCGCTGGTCACCGACATCCAGAACGGCTACTTCGACCGGCTGCTGATGACGCCGATCCGCCGACTGTCGCTGCTGTTCGGGTTGATGGTCGCCGACTTCGCCCTGGTGGTCGCGCTGAGTCTCCCGGTGCTCGTCCTCGGGTTCGTGGTGGGGGTGCGCTTCGACACCGGCCCTGTCGGCATGCTCGTGTTCCTGCTGATGGCGGGCCTGTGGGGGCTGGCGTTCACCGGGTTCCCGTACGCGATCGCCCTCAAGACCGGCAACCCGGCCGCGGTCAACACCAGCTTCATCCTGTTCTTCCCGTTCGCGTTCCTCACCTCGTCGTTCCTACCGCGGGAGGCGCTCACCGGCTGGCTCGACGCGGTGGCGGGGTGGAACCCGGTCACCTATCTGCTCGCGGGCTTGCGGTCCCTGATCGTCGGTGGCTGGAACGGCGGCGACCTCGTCGGGGGTTTCGCCGCCATCGCCGGCGTCGGCGCGGTGAGCATGACGCTCGCGTTCACCGCCCTGCGCGGCCGCCTCAAGCGCGGCTGACCCCGTGGGCGCGCCGTTCACCTTCGACCGGCGCTGGGACTTCGCGATCCCACCCGACGAGCTGTGGGCGACACTCAGCCGTACGGACGAGTACCCGGAATGGTGGTCGTGGCTGCGCGAGTTTGAGGCCGACGGGCTCGAGGAGGGCGCGATCGCCCGGTGCGTGATCCGGGCGCCGTTGCCGTACGCCCTGCGCTTCAGCGTGCACGTCGAGCAGGCGGTGAAACCCGAGCTGGTCGACACGGTCATCCACGGCGACCTGGAAGGCCCCGCCCGCCTCGAGATCACGCCGTCGGGTCCCGGAGGGAGCAGCGCCCGGCTGACGTGGTCGCTCGAACTGCGCGACCCGGTGTTGCGCCGGTTGGCGGTGCTGGGACGCCCGGCCATGACCTGGGCCCACGACCGGGTGGTCGCGAGCGGGCTGCGCCAGTTCGAGCGGCGGGCGCTCGACGGCCGGACGCCGGACTGATGCCCTTCCTGCTGCCCGACGAGCCGCTGCGATCCCTCGACGAGTACGTCGACACGTTCGACGGCGGCCAGGGTCTCGTGGCCGCCGGAAAGCTCGATGCCGCCGGTGTGATCGACGCGATCGAGCGTTCCGGACTGCGGGGACGGGGCGGCGCCGGGTTCCCGACCGGACGCAAGTGGGCGTCGATCCGCGCCGGCGGCCCCGAGGTGGGGGACCGCTGGGTGGTCGCCAACGGCGCCGAGGGCGAGCCGGGCACGTTCAAGGACCGGCTGTTGATGCGGCGCAACCCGTACCAGGTCGTCGAGGGAGTGGCCATCGCGGCCGAGACCGTCGCCGCGGTCGGCGCGTACATCGCGGTGAAGGCCTCGTTCGAGCCCGAGATCGCGGCATTGGAGCGCGCCCTCACGGAGATGGCCGACGCCGGCCTGATCGGCGACGTTCCCGTCACGCTGGTCACCGGTCCCGACGAGTACCTGTTCGGGGAGGAGAAGGGTCTGCTCGAGGTGATCGAGGGCGAGGACCCGCTGCCCCGGCTGTTCCCGCCCTACGTGTACGGCCTCTTCACCACGTCACCGCAGATGGGATGGTCGGCGGGCCTCGACCTCTCGTCCGACGGCCCCGCCATCCCGAGCTCGAACCCGACGCTCGTGAACAACGTCGAGACGCTCGCGACGGTCGTGCCCATCCTCGGCCACGGTCCCGAGTGGTACCGGGAGATGGGAACGCCGCAGTCGCCCGGCGTCGTGCTGTGCACCGTCGTCGGCGACACGCGGCGCGCCGGCGTCGCCGAGCTGGAGATGGGCACCCCCCTGGGCGAGGTGATCGAACGCGTCGGTGGTGGACCGAAACCGGGCCGGTCGGTCAAGGCGGTGCTGTCGGGCGTCGCCAACGGCGTGGTGTCGGGCGACCGCCTCGACGCGCCGGTGAGCTACGAAGGGCTCGAAGCGGTCGGCGGCGGGCTGGGCGCGGCCGGCTTCATCGTCTACGACGACAGCGCCGACATGATCGCGGTCGCCCGGGCGGTCTCGCGGTTCCTCTACGTCGAGTCCTGCGGCCAGTGCCCGCCGTGCAAGTTCGGGACCGGCGCGGTGACCGCAGTGCTCGACCGCGTGCTCGCGGGCGGCGCGACCGTGCACGACGTGGAGGTCATGGCGGCCCGGCTCGAGACCGTGACCGACTCCAACCGCTGCTTCCTGCCGGTCCAGGAGCAGCTGGTGGTCCGCAGCATCCTGCGCGTGTTCGCCGAGGAGCTCGACACCTACGTCACTCGCGGCTCGGCCTTTGCCGGTGACGAGGTGGCGGTACCAAAGCTGATCGACATCCGCGACGGCGTCCCGATGTACGACGAGCGTCAGGCGCTCAAGCAGCCCGACTGGACCTACGCCGCGCCGTGAACCGTCCATTGCGCCTCGCCACGTTCAACATCAAGAACGGCCTCGGCAGCGACGGTGTCGTCGACAACGATCGGCTGGCGGAGGCGTGTGCCGGCCTGCGCGCCGACGTGCTCGCGCTCCAGGAAGTCGACTCCGGCGCCACCCGCAGCGGCGGGGTGAACCAGGCTGCCGTCGTGGCAAAGGCGTGCGAGCTCACCTACTTCTATGCGCCCGCGTTCGAGCTGAAGGCGGGGGGTCGGTACGGCAACGCGCTGCTGGCGCGGGGCAACATCGACGAGACCGAGGTGCTCGAACTGCCGGTGGCGCCCGAGCGGCAGGCCCGGGTCGCCGCGATCGCACGAGTGGAGATCGAGAATGTCGCCCTGTCGGTGGCGGCCACCCATCTCCAGAACCGCCGAACCGGCGCGCCGCTGGCTGCCGAGGATGCGGAGGAGCAGCTCGAGCAGCTCGCGGTCGTGCTCGAGGCGCTCGGTCGCCGTCGGCGTCCCCGGGTGCTCCTGGGTGATCTGAACAGCGCTCCCGCCGTGGTCGACCCCGTCCTGACCGCGGCCGGCTTCTCCGTGGCCGACACCGACGCCACTGCGCCGGCCAGGGCTCCGCGGCTGCGCATCGACTACGTCGCGGTCGAGCGCCTCAGGATCGTCTCGGCGGAGGTCGTGTCCACGCCGGTCAGCGACCACCGGGCGGTGGTCGTGGAGGTGGAGGTGGAGGCGACGTTCTAGGTTTGCGCCGTGCAGGTCCATCTCCTCGACGGCACCTACGAGCTGTTCCGGCACCACTTCGGGGTTCCCTCGCACCTCGACCGGGACGGCGTCGAGGTCGCGGCGGTGCGGGGCGTGCTCGGGACCGTGCTCACCATGCTCGAGGACGGAGCCACCCACCTCGGCGTTGCCACCGACCACGTCATCGAGTCGTTCCGCAACGACATGTGGCCCGGCTACAAGACCAGCGCCGGGATCGATCCCGAGCTCCTGGCGCAGTTCCCGCTGCTCGAGGACGGGCTCGAGGCGCTGGGCGTACGGGTCTGGGCGATGGTCGAGCAGGAGGCCGACGACGCGCTGGCGGCGGCCGCGGCGGTCGCGTTCGCCGACGAGCGGGTGGAGCAGGTGCTGATCTGCACGCCCGACAAGGACCTCGCCCAGTGTGTGTCCGACCCGCGCATCGCCCAGCTCGACCGTCGGCACGGGAAGCTGCTCGACGAGGCGGCGGTGCGGGAGAAGTTCGGCGTGGCGCCCGCATCGATCCCCGACTGGCTCGCCCTGGTCGGCGACAGCGCCGACGGCTTCCCCGGGCTCCCCGGCTGGGGCGCGAAGTCGGCCGCGACCGTGCTCGCCCGCTACGAGCACATCGACGACATCCCCGACGACAGCGCGAGCTGGGGCGTGACCGTGCGGAGCGCGCCCAAGCTGGCGACGACGCTCGCGGCCCAGCGGGGCGAGGCCAAGCTCTTCCTCGACCTGGCCACCCTGCGTACTGACGCGCCGGTCGGCACCGTCGACGAGTGGCGCTGGCGGGGGCCGCAGCCGGAGCTGGCCGAGTGGGCCGAGCGCCTCGGTTCACCCAACCTGATGAGCCGGGCCGAGCGCGCCGCGAAGGGGAGGGACTCGTGACCACGGTGCAGCGAGAAGAGGTGCGGCCGGGGATCAGCGTGCTCACGTTGGACCGGCCCGAGCGACTGAACGCCATGAGCCGCGAGCTGATCTCCGACCTCCACGACGCGCTCGACGAGATCGCGGCCGACCGCGAGTGCCGGGTGGTCGTCCTCACCGGCGCGGGCCGAGGGTTCTGCTCCGGCCTCGACCTCAAGGAGACGGGCGACGCCGCGGTCGAGGCTGACGGCGGCCCCCCGGCGGGCATGCGGGTGCAGCAGCACATCGCCACCCTCGTTCCCCAACTGCGGCGTCTGCCCCAGCCGGTCATCGCCGCGGTGAACGGCCCCGCCACCGGCGGCGGTCTCGCGCTCGCGCTGGCGTGCGACGTGCGCATCGCGGCCGAGAGGGCCCGCTTCAACGTGGCCTTCATCCGGGTGGGGCTCTCGGGCTGCGACATCGGTGTCAGCTACCTGCTGCCGCGCCTCGTCGGCGCGTCGCGGGCGTTCGAGCTCATGCTCACGGGCCGGATGATCGACGCCGCCGAGGCCGACCGCATCGGACTGTTGTTGAAAGTGGTGCCCGACGCCGATCTGCTCGACGCCGCCCTCGAGACCGCCGAGCTCATCCGGGCCAACAGCCCCTTCGGCGTCTGGATGACCAAGGAAGTGATGTGGAGCAACCTCGAGGCCGGCAGCCTGCAGACGGCCATCGACCTCGAGAACCGCACCCAGCTGCTGGCGAGCCACACCGGTGACCTGGTCGAGGCGATGACCGCGTTCGTCGAGAAGCGCCCGCCGAACTTCACCGGGCGATAGGGAGGGTCACGTGTCCTTGGAGGGACGGGTCGCGCTGATCACCGGCGGCGGCCGGGGGATCGGACGGGCGATCGCGCTCGCGTTGGCCGAGGACGGCGCCGATGTCGCGCTCACCTACCGGCGCGACCGCGACGCCGCCGACGAGACCGTGGCCGAGCTCGAGAAGCTCGATCGCAAGGCGGTCGCGTACTCGGCGTCGGTCGACTTGCAGGAGGACGACGAAGCGCTCGCCGCGCAGGTGCTCGACGACTTCGGGTTCGTCGACATCCTCGTGAACAACGCCGGCATCGCCAGCCGGGGACAGACCGTCGTCGACACCGACCCGGCCGAGATGGAGCGCCTCTGGCGTACCCACGTCTTCGGCCCGTTCATGTTGAGCAAACTCGTGCTGCCGTCCATGCGCGAACGTGACCGGGGCGACATCGTGATGCTCTCGAGCGCCGCCACCGTGCACTGGGCCGGGAACTCGTCTCCGTACAACGTCGCCAAGGCGGGCATCGAGGCGCTGGCGCGCACGCTGGCGAAAGAGGAGCGCCGCCACGGCATCCACGTCAACGTGGTCGCCCCCGGGCTGGTCGAGACGGAGATGGGCCGGCGGCTCGTCAAGGGCGCGATGGGCGTGGAGGACATCCGCACCCTCGACGCCGGTGCGCCGTTCGGGCACGTGTGCACGCCGGAGGAGGTCGCCGACGTCGTGCGCTTCCTCGTCTCCGACGCCGGCGGCTACCTCACCGACCAGAAGATCGTGATCGACGGAGGCAGCTTCTGACCGACCCCATCGAGGCCAACCGCCGGCAGTGGGAGGAGCGCCTCCCCGTCCACCTCGCCTCCGAGTTCTACGACCTCCCGAGCTTCAAGGCGGGGCGGTCGTCGCTGCGCTCCATCGAGCTCGAGGAGGTCGGCGACGTCGCCGGGAAGGACCTCCTCCATCTCCAGTGCCACTTCGGGCTGGACACGATCTCGTGGGCCCGGCTCGGCGCGCGAGTCACCGGTGTCGACTTCGAGCCCGGCGCGCTCGAGACTGCGAGCGCCCTCGCCGACGAGTCAGGCGTCGAGGCCCGATTCGTCTGCTCGACCGTCGACGCGCTGCCCGACGTGCTCGACGGCCAGTTCGACATCGTGTTCACGTCCTACGGCGTCCTGGATTGGCTGCCCGACCTCACCCGCTGGGCCGAGGTCGTCACCCACTTCGTGCGCCCGGGTGGCCGCTTCCACCTGGTCGAGTTCCATCCCGTCGTCGGCGCGCTGAGCGGGGACCCGGATCCTCAGATCAAGCCTTGGTACTTCATCGGCGGCCCCATCCGCTGGGAGGGCGACGAGGACTACGCCGACCGAAGCCACGTGCTCGACCACCCGCAGTACGAGTGGGTCCACAAGGTCGGCGACGTAGTGACCGCGCTGGTGGACGCGGGGCTCATGCTCGAGTCGCTACGCGAGCACCCGGTCGCGTCCGAGCAGATGCGGCCGTACATGGTGCCCGACCGTGACGACGCCCGCTGGTGGCGGATCCCCGGCGACCCCATCCCGTTGACGTACTCCGTACGCGCCCGCAAGCCCTAGGCGATGCCGTGGGCGCGGATGAGCGCGGCGGTTTCCTTCACTGTGGTCGGACCGAACGTGCGCATGCCCGTCGGTAGCGCCTGGCGCACCTGCTCGAGCTCCTCACGGGTGAACTCGCACTCTTCACGCGTCGGCTTGACCTTGTAGATCTTGGCCGAGTTCAGGCCGAGGATCTTCTCCTTGGTCTTCGTAGTCAGCGCGGGGTAGCCGAACTGCTCCTGGAACTCCTCGCTGATCTCGAACGAACGGAACGCCTGGATCTGGTCCTGGGGTGAGCCGTACCAGATCGAGTCGGTGCCCCACACGACGTTGTTGGCGCCGAACTCGGCCAGCAGCTTCCCGAGCACGTGGGCCGCCTGGGTCGGGTCGCCCATGACGCTGCGCCAGGTCGAGCCCAGCTCGGGGTAGATGTTGCCGCCCTTGCCGATGCCGTTCTCGCGGGCAGTGGTGATGAGCCGGTTCACGCCCTGGGTCGCGGTCTCGGGCGTGTACGGACCCTCGGTCTGGCCGGGCTCGTAGCCCGAGTGGTACACGACGAACTTGATGTCGGGGTTGGCCTTGGCCGCGGGACCGACGTCGACAGGGTCGGCGTAGTCGAAGTTGTCGCCGCCGACGATGCCGAAGCCCTTGTGCACCGCGACGATCTTGGGCCCGACCTCGCGCACGTTCTCGAGGAACGCGACCCCGGACTGCGAGACGCCGGCCTCGTGGTCGTCGAGCCACCACGGCGGACCGCCCGCGTGCGTGTACACCTTCCAGGCGGCGATCTTGTGCTCGTCGCTCAGCTGCACCATGGCGGCGAGCTGCTCCTCGGCGGTGCCGATGCTGGGGAACGTCTGACCCTGGGTGAGGACTCGACCCCGTCCGCACAGCTCGGTGACGATCCGCTTGACGGTCTCCATGTCGTCGATCGAGAGCGGGTTGGCGTCGCCGGGGATGGGGATCGACGACATCACCAGCATGTCGGTGTCGCTCTTGAGCAGCATCTCCTCGACGAGATGGTTCACCGCGAAGCAGGCGCGTGGGTCGGTCTCGCCGCAGTTGCGTTGAGGGAACAGGTTGCCCAGCCCGAGCCCACCCGGCTGCGCCAGGTCGAAGTTGAGGTAGTGCACCTGGACATCGAAGATGAACTCGTCGCCGCCGAGGAAGGATCGGGCGACGTCGGCATCGCAGGATGCGTCGACCGGGAGCTTGTAGCGCCCGCCGGTCGCGCCCTGGGCCTCTCGGGCGGTGCGGTCGAGGACCGTGAGCATGAGCGCGGCGCCGGCCACCGAGCGGAGGAACGTCCGGCGGGACAGGCCGAGCCGGCGGGCCTGGCGCTCTGCTTCGTCCCGGGTGCGGCGGATGGTCTCGGCCGCGACCGGCGAGATGGGGAGGGGCAGGAACTCGCCGTTGGAGCAGGGCTCGAGCTTGATCGGCAGCTCGGAGTCGGGCTCGTGATCGTGCATCTGGTTCCCCCTCGCAACGGAGCCCCGTCCCGCGCACCCTACGCCGCCGGGACACCTTTTGCACGGCGCGTGCAAGAGCTGCCGAGGGCTAGCTTCCCGGGGGTGGAGGCGCTCCAGGTCACGGTCGGCCCGCTGACGTTCGACGCCCGGGCCGAGGGACCGGCCGACGGCGAGCTCATGCTCCTCCTGCACGGGTTCCCGCAGACGTCGTTCGCCTGGCGGCACCAGCTCGACGCGCTGGGAAACGCCGGGTACCGGGCGGTCGCACCCGACCAGCGCGGGTACTCGCCCGGCGCACGTCCGTCCGAGGTCGCGGCGTACCACCAGGAGCGCCTGGTCGAGGACACGGTGGGCATGGCCGACGCGCTCGGGGCCGACCGGTTCCATCTGGTCGGGCACGACTTCGGTGGGCTGGTGGCGTGGCACACCGGCGCGCGCCACGCCGACCGGTTGGCTTCGCTCACGTCGGTGTCGACGCCGCATCCTCGCGCCATGGCGCGTTCGATCCTCGAGGGAGGCGAGCAGGCGGAGAAGTCGAGCTACATGCTGTTCTTCCAGTCACCCGAGGCGGAAGGGTTCTTCCTCGACAACGACGCCGCCGGCCTGCGCGGCCTCTACGACGCCACCGGGCTGACCGACGCTGACGAGTACCTGCGCGTGCTCGGGGAGCGCGCCGCGCTGACCGCCGCACTCAACTGGTACCGGGCGATCGACCGCGACGTCATCGAGCGCATGGGCGCGATCACGACGCCGACCCTGTACGCCTGGAGCACCGAGGACCCCGCGCTGGGGCGGGAGGCGGCTGAGGAGACGGCCCAGCACGTCGAGGGGCCGTACCGCTTCGAGGTGCTGGAGGGCGTCGGCCACTTCATCCCCGAGGAGGCGCCCGCGGACCTCAACCGGCTGCTGTTGGAGCACGTCGGCGCGTCGGCCGGCTGAGCGAGCCCACCAGTACGCTCGCTCGCGTGGCACGGGGGGAGACGCTGTCAGGCCGGGCGGAACGGCGCCGGGCCGAGAAGCGAAGGCGGAGGGGGCGGGTGCTGGCGATCGCCGCTTCCGGCGTGGTCGTCGCGGGCGCAGCCGGCGTCGGCATCGTGCTACTCGGCGGCGACGACGACGGCGGGGGATCGACTCGCCGGGCGTCGTCGACCGACCCGACCACGACGACCGCCGCAGCCACCACCACGACCGCGCCCCCGTTCGTCGGGTTCGTCGACCCCGCGACCGTCGGCCAGCCCTACGGGACCACGGTGCCGGGCGTCCTTACCTTCCGGGGTAACCCCACCCGCACCTACTACGGCCAGGGACCGGTCCCCGCCGCGCCCCAATCGATCTGGCAGTACCCCGGCGCGTCCATGTGCTCGCTGTCGGAGGACCGGGGGGAGACGACCAACTGGTGTGGCACCGGATGGACGGGCCAGCCGGCGGTGTTCGAGCGCGACGGCCGCACCTGGGTGATCTTCGGTGCGTACGACC
Source organism: Actinomycetota bacterium (assembly GCA_052390575.1). GTDB lineage: Bacteria > Actinomycetota > Acidimicrobiia > IMCC26256 > JACDBD01 > JBPCMN01. The sequence goes on from JBQTGU010000088.1 coordinate 25,554, forward strand.
GCGCCGTGCACTTCGTCGACGCCGCCACCGGCCAGGACATCATCCCGCCCTTCCCGACCGGCGACATCATCAAGGGGTCGGTGACGGTCGACCCCGACGGCTTCCCGATCGTCTACACGGGCTCGCGTGACGGCTTCTACCGCGCCATCGCGTTCGACCGGCCCCAACCGACCGAGTTGTGGAAGATGAACGCCGAGGACGTCCAGCCCACGATGTGGAACGACGACTGGGACGGCAGCGCCATCGTGCTGAACGACTTCCTGTTCGAAGGGGGCGAGAACAGCCAGTTCCACATCGTGAAGCTCAACCGGGCGACCGGTCCCGACGGGCTCGTGACGGTCGCGCCCCAGCTCGTGTTCAACGCGCCCGGGTGGGACGACGAGCTGATCGCCGCCGCCGGCTCGGAGGTCTCGATCGAGGGCTCGGTCTCGATCTTCGGCGACATCGTCTACTTCGCCAACTCCGGTGGGCTGGTGCAGGGCTGGGACATCAGCGGGCTGCGCACCGGTGCGGGGCCGCCGACGCGTGTGTTCCGCTTCTGGACCGGTGACGACACCGACGCGTCGGTGGTGGTCGACGAGGCCGGGATGCTCTACGTCGGCTCCGAGTGGGAGCGCAAGAACGGGCGAGGCACCGAGGTGGGCCAGATCATGAAGCTGAACCCGGCTGCCCCCGACAACCCGTTGGTGTGGTCGCAGAAGGACGACGGCGCCGACAAAGCGGGGGTGTTCGGGACCCCGGGCATCTACAACGACCTCGTCATCTACACCACCTACACCGGCCGGGCGATCGGCATCGACCGCAACACCGGCGCGATCCGGTTCGAGAAGAAACTGCCGGCCCCGCTCATGGGTTCCCCGGTCATCGTGGACGGGGTGTGGCTCCAGGGCGACTGCGGGGGCGTGCTCCACGCCTACGACGTCCGCAACACCCTCGTGGACCCGCCCGAGCTGTGGTCGGTGACGCTCGGCGGCTGCATCGAGTCGACTCCGACCGTGTGGAAGGGCCGCATCTACGTGGGCACCCGGGCGGGCTCGTTCTTCGCCATCGGCGACGGCTGAGGCGCGTTTCCGCAGGTCAGGCGGCTGAACGGGCAGCATCCCCGTAGCTGTCACACCCCATCGTCACAATCGGGACATGACCGTGATCCTGGTGATCCTCGCTCTGGCCGTGGCCGGACTCGGCGGCGCGCTCCTCCTCGTGGTGCGCCGTCCCCCGATCGACCAGGCCGCGCTGCTCGAGCAGCTCGTCACCACCAACCAGGCCCAGCTCAAGACCCAGCACGACCTCGCCGCGACCGAGCTCGAGGGCAAGCGTTCGCTCATCGACCAGCAGCTCTCGGTGATGACCGACCGCCTCGACCGCGTCGGCAGTCTGGTCCAGGAGCTCGAGACCGACCGCGAGCGGAAGTTCGGGCAGCTGAGCACCCAGCTGAGCCAGCAGCACGAGGGGCTGGAGTCGTTGCTCGAGACCACCCAGAGCCTGCGCGAGGTGCTCTCGAGCACGAAGGCCCGGGGTCGGTGGGGCGAGCGCATGGCCGAGGACGTGCTGCGCCTCTCCGGTCTCATCGAGAACGTCAACTACCGCAAGCAGCGGGGGATCGAAGGCGGCGTGCCCGACTTCACCTTCCTCCTGCCCAACGACCTGCTGCTGCACATGGACGTCAAGTTCCCCCTCGACAACTACGTCCGCTGCATCGAAGCCGAGTCCGAGCTCGACGAGCGGCGCTACCGCGACGACTTCCTGCGGGACGTGCGCGGCCACGTGAAGACGCTGGCGTCGCGCACCTACATCGACCCGCAGGGGGGCACCGTCGACTTCGTGCTCCTGTTCATTCCCAACGACAGCTTGTACACGTTCATCCACGAGCACGACGACTCGATCCTGGACGAGGCCGCGGGTCGGCACGTGGTGTTCTGCTCGCCCCTGACGCTGTTCGCGGTGCTCGCCCTGATCCGCCAGACGATCGACAACGTCGCCCTGGCCCGGACCTCCGACGAGATCCTCGCCCTGCTCGGGGCGTTCAAGAAGCAGTGGGGGGCGTTCGTCGAGAAGATGGACAAGCTCGACCGGTCGCTCACGACCGCTCGCAAGGACTACGACGAGCTCGCCGGCACCCGCCGGCGCGCCCTCGAGCGCCCGCTCGACAAGATCGACGCGCTCCGCAACGAGCAGCAGCTCGACCTGATCGAGGGTGACCTCGACGCTCACGACGGAGAGGACCCGCTCGCGCTCGAGGCGTAACCGGGAGAACGGCCGGGTACGCTCGGCCCGCGATGGCGATCCTCGTCCTGCTCTTCCTGGTCCTGCCGATCGTCGAGCTCTACGTCATCATCCGCGTCGGGCAGGAGATCGGCGCGCTGTACACGATCGGGCTGCTCTTGATCATCTCGGTCGTGGGCGCGTGGCTGGCCAAGCGCGAGGGCCTGGGCGTGTGGCGGCGCATCAACCAGCAGGTCAACGCGGGGAAGGTGCCGGGCGCCGAGCTGCTCGACGCCTTCCTCATTCTCTTGGCCGGCGCGCTGCTCTTGACGCCGGGTTTTATCACCGACGTGCTCGCCATCCTGCTCCTGATCCCGCCGTCACGAGCGGTCGTGCGCCGCACCCTGAGGCGACGGTTCATGGGCCGGGTCGAGATTTTCCGCGGTGCGACGCAGCCGTCGCGACCGCCGCCGCCCGACATCGACGTCTGACGGCTCAACCCAGGCGCAGGAGCTCCGGCGCGACCGGGCAGTCGACCCGGCGGTCGATGGCGTCGGGGGGATCGAGGCCGGTCGGGCCGGCGATCCGGGCGAAGGCGTCGAGGCTCGTCGCCTCGATGACGGACTTGTCGTCGGCGGCCACCCGCCGCTCGAGTGACGCGAACAGCCGTGCCGGTAGCACCCGTCCGACGCTGGCGACGAGCCAGGCGACCGGGTTGTCGAGCGTCGCGAGGAGGTCGGCGGTGCCTTCGGGTACGAACGCCGTGGTGGGACTGGCGGCGGGCGTCTCGACCAGCACGTGGGACGGCTCAAGCGCGGCCACCTCGATTTCGCTGACGGTGCGCACCGGCCGGTCCGTCCGCGCCAGTCGGGCTCGCAGGTGCTCGTCGCCCGTTGTACGCCGCACCGCGACGACGTCGAGGTCGGGCCGGGTGGCGGCGACGGCACCGGCGAGCTCCGGTCCGCCCAGGGTCGCGATCACGTCGTCGTGTGGGAAGGGGAGCAGCTCGGCGACGCGCCCGTAGGTCGTGTCGTCGTCGATCCGCTGCCACGCCTCCCACGCGGCCTGGGCGGGGTCGGGCGCGGTCAGCACCCGCGCGCACAGCCACCAGAGCGGGCCCGAGGACGGATGGTGGGCGACCAGGCGCCGGCACGCGACCACGAGGCCGGCGGGATCGTCGGCGAATCCCGCCAGGCAGTCGGCGGCCTCCGACACGAGCTCGGCGCCGTCGCCGCCACTCCAGCGGGCCAACTGCCGGAGGCGCTCGAACGGCTGCATCGGATGCGAAGGGTACCGCCGGGCTCGGTCAGCGGCCGCCGAGCTGCCGGTAGCGAAAGCACGACTGGACGTGATCGTTCACCATGCCCGTCGCCTGCATGAAGGCATACATGATCGTGCTGCCGACGAACCGGAACCCCCGCCGCTTGAGGTCCTTGCTGAGCGCGTCGGACATGGGAGTGCGGGTCGGCAGTTCCGCCCGGCGCTTCCAGCGGTTCTGGACGGGTTCGCCGTCGACAAGTGCCCAGAGATACGTGTCGAAGCTGCGGTACTCGTCCTGCACCGCGAGGAACGCGCGAGCGTTGCTGACCGTCGACTCGACCTTGAGTCGGTTGCGGACGATGGCGGGGTTGTCGAGCAGGTGCGCGACGCGCTTGCTCGTGAAGCGGGCCACGCGCGCGGGGTCGAAGTCGGCGAAGGCGCGCCGGTATCCCTCTCGCTTGGCGAGGATCGTGGACCAGCTCAGTCCCGCCTGGGCGCCCTCGAGGACGAGGAACTCGAACAGCGTGCGGTCATCGTGGGTGGGAACGCCCCATTCCTCGTCGTGGTAGCGGACGTCGAGCTCGCGCGTGCCCGCCCACTCACATCGCTGTCGGCTACGTGCGGCCATGGCCGGAGCACGCTACTGGGCCGCCTTCGGCTCCTTGGGCAAACCCAACACGCGCTCACCGACGATGTTGCGCATGATCTCGTCGGTGCCGCCGGCGACGCGCATGCCGGGGATGCCGAGGATGAACTCGGCGTTGGCGTACGTGCCCCACTCGCCGGTGTTGGCCGCGAGACGCGGGCCCAGCATCTCGCTCACGGTCTGGGCCAGGCGCTGCATGTTCTGGGTGAGCGCGAGCTTGGCGATCGACATCTCGGGCCCGGGGAGCTGGCCGGCGCGGATCTTGGCCATCGCCCGCAGGTTGGTGTACCGAGCGACGTCGGCGCGCACGAACGCGTCGGCGAGGCGCTGGCGGACCACCGGATCGTCGGCCAGGCCGAGGTACCGGGCCATCTCGACGAAGCGGGTCATGTTCTGGGATCCGTAGCCGCTCCCGGTCCCGGTCCCGCCCCCGCCGCCGATCGCAGCCCGTTCGTTCATGAGCGTCGTCAGCGCGACCGTCCAGCCCTCGTTGACGCCGCCGAGCCGGTGGGAGTCGGGGACCCGCACCTCCTCGAAGAACACCTCGTTGAACGACGCGCCGCCCGTCATCTGGCGCAACGGTCGCACCTCGACCCCGGGTGCCTTCATGTCGACGAGGAACATCGTAAGGCCCTTGTGCTTGGGCTGGTCGGGGTCGCTCCGGGTGATGATCTCGCCGATGTCGCTGTACTGCGCGCCTGACGTCCAGACCTTCTGGCCGGTGAGGATCCACTCGTCGCCGTCCCGGACCGCCTTGGTCTGGATGCCGGCGAGGTCGGAGCCGGCCACCGGCTCGGAGAAGAGCTGACACCCGACGACGTCACCGCGGTACATGGCCCGGAGGTAGCGCTCCTTCACCTCGGGGACGGCGTGGGCGAGGATCGTCGGCGCGACCATCCCGAGCCCGATCACGAACGGCTGCTGGCTCGGGATCCGGTAGCCCGACCTCGACTCGGCGTAGGCCCGCTCGTACTCCTTGGGCAGCGCCCGTCCCCCGTACTCCTCGGGACCGGTGATCCAACCCAAGCCGGCGTCGAACTCGGCCGCCTTCCACTGTTTGGCCGCGGCAACCTCGGCGGCCTCCTGCTCGGGTTCCTTCTCGTCGAGAAGACCGACGCGATCGGTTCCCTCGCCCCACACGAACTTCTCCTCCGAGCGCGGCTCGGCGTTCTCCTCCAGGAAGGCGCGGGCAGAGGCGGTGAACTGCTCGAGGGAGAGGTCGGGGCTCATGGGCGCATCGTAGGCCCGTCCTCGTACGTGGTCGCGTTCCGGACCGAGGTGAAGATGTCGTCGAGAGCCGCGAACGCGCCCTCGTGCCCGAGGAGGAGATCGAGCCGTCCCTTGATCCTCAATCCGCCCACCGAGAGCGCCGCTTGCGCGTTGGCGGTGCCGGCGTTGATGGCCCGGGCGACGTCGTAGTCGGCGAACAACGCCAGGTCGGGCGAGTCGGCCGATCCCGGCCGGACGCGCACGCCGTCGCGGTCGATCGTCACGTAGTAGCGAACTTCGCCTTGGGGCGCGTGCTGCACGACCTGCTGCACGGTGATCGTGACATCCATGGTGCGCAGCGGGATCGAATTGGAGGCGCGTGCAGCTGCATCGAGCTCTTCGATCCATTCGGAGGAAAGAAACTCCGGCATCGGATGCGGATGCTACGGCCCTCACCGGTCGCGGTCGGTACGTCCGGCCTACGATCCTCTGATGGCATCAGAGGCCATGGCGCGCGCCGGGACCGGGGTCCCGCCGAGCCTCGCCGAGGTGGGGGAGCGGGCCGAGCGGCGCATCATGGAGCTGCTGGACGCCGAGCTGGCGCGTTGGCGGGACGTCGACGCCGACCTCGTCCAGCCGCTCGCAGCGCTCCGCGATCTGGTGAGAGCCGGCGGCAAGCGGTTACGGCCCGCGTTCTGCCACTGGTCGTTCGTCGGGGCCGGCGGTGACGCCCGCGACCGGCTCGTGGTCGACGTGGGCGCCGCGCTCGAGCTCCTGCACACGTTCGCACTCGTCCACGACGACGTGATGGACGGTTCCGACCTTCGCCGGGGCCGCCCGGCCATCCACCGTCAGTTCATCGGACAGCACCACGACACGGGCTGGCGCGGCGAAGCCCGTCGTTTCGGCGAGGGTGCCGCCATCCTCGTGGGCGACTTCGCGTTCGTCTACGCCGATGTGCTGTTCGCATCGGCGCCGGCGGCAGCGCGACCGATCTTCGACGAGCTGCGGGTCGAGCTGTGCGTGGGCCAGTACCTCGACCTCGTCGGGACCGCAACCGGCAGCAACGATCCCGTCCGCGCCGAGCGCATCGAGCGCTACAAGTCGGGCAAGTACACCGTCGAACGACCGCTCCACCTGGGCGCGGCCCTGGCGGGTCGACTCGAGGAGCTTCGCGAACCGTTGAGCGCGTTCGGTCTTCCGCTGGGCCAGGCGTTCCAGCTCCGCGACGACATCCTCGGAGTGTTCGGGGACGCCGAGGTCACGGGCAAACCGGTCGGCGACGACCTGCGCGAAGGCAAGCTCACGCCGTTGCTGGCGGCGGCGGCGGCCCGGGCGACCGGCGCCCAGTCGAAGCTGCTCGACCGGGTGGGATCGGTCGACCTCGAGCGGTCGGAGATCGCCGCGCTCCAGGCGGTCCTGGTCGAGACGGGCGCGCGTGCCGAGGTCGAGAAGGCGATCGAGCGGCTGGTCGACGAGGCGCTCAAGGCGCTGGCGGCCGCCCCGTTGACCGCCGACGCCCGGGTCGCGCTCGAGGAGCTCGGCACGTTCGTCGCCTGGCGCGACCGCTAGCGCAGCCATGCGCGTCGTGGTCGTGGGTGCCGGACTCGGTGGGTTGTCGGCGGCGTGCCACCTGACCGGTCGGGGCCACGACGTCGTGGTGGTCGAACGCGAGGACGTGCCCGGCGGTCGGGCCGGCCTGGTCGAGGAGGCGGGCTTCCGGATCGACGCCGGCCCGACGGTCCTCACCATGGTCGGGCTGCTCGAGGAGACGTTCCGAGCTGCCGGCGCCGATCTGGCCGACCACCTCCGGCTGCGCCCGGTCGACCCGATGTACCGCGCCTGCTTTCCCGACGGGAGCGTGCTGCACGTGCGTCACGGCCGCGACGCCATGGCCGCCGAGATCGACGCGTTCGCGGGGTCGGGGGAAGCGGCCGCGTTCCACCGGTTCTGTGGCTGGTTGCAGGAGCTCTACGACCTGGAGCTGCCCCACTTCATCGCCCGCAACTACGACTCTCCGCTCGATCTCGTCCGTGATCCGGCGGCGCTGGTCCGCCTGGTGCGGTTGGGCGCGCTCCGCAAGCTCGCGCCCACGGTCGAGTCGTACTTCTCCGACCCGCGCCTCCAGCGCATCTTTTCGTTCCAGGCCATGTACGCGGGCCTGTCGCCGTTCGAGGCGCTCGCGATCTACTGCGTCATCACCTATATGGACACGGTCGAGGGTGTGTTCTTCCCCGACGGCGGTATCCACGAGGTCGGGCGCGGGCTGGTGCAGGCGGCGCAGAAGGCAGGCGCTGCGTTCACCTTCGGGCAGCCGGTCGAACGCATCACGAGGAACGCCGACGGCTCGGTGCGGGGAGTGAAGCTCGCTGCCGGTGACCACATCGACGCCGATGCGGTCGTGTGCAACGTCGATCTGCCGGTGGCCTACCGCCGACTGCTCGGCCTCGACCCGCCGCTCGTCTCCCACCGCGGCCGCTACTCGCCCTCGTGCATCGTGTGGCTCGCGGGTGTCCGGGGCACGCTCCCGCCGGACGCCGCCCATCACAACATCCACTTCGGGAAAACGTGGCGCGAGGCATTCGACGCGCTGCTCCGCGACGGCCGGCGCATGCCCGACCCCTCGATCCTCGTCACCTGCGCGGCGAGGTCCGACCCGTCTCTCGCACCCCCGGACGGCACCACGCTGTTCGCGTTGGAGCCGGCCCCGAACCTCGACGGCCGCGTCGACTGGGGTGAGGAGCGAAGCCACCTGCGCGACGAGCTCGCCGGGCGGGTAGGCGCGCTGGGCTACCCGGTCGACGACGTCGTGGTCGAACGCCTCACTGATCCGCGCGACTGGGAGACCCAGGGCCTCGAGCGGGGCACGCCGTTCGCGCTCGCGCACCGCTTCTTCCAGACGGGCCCGTTCCGCCCCGCGAACACCGATCGTCGCATCCCCGGCCTCGTGTTCTCGGGTATGGGGACGGTGCCGGGCGTCGGCATTCCCATGGTGCTGATCTCCGGGCGGCTGGCGGCCGACCGTATCGACGAGTGGGCGGAGCGGCGGACGGCATGACCACGCTCGAACGGTCCTACGCCCGCTGCCGGCAGCTCAACAAGGCCTACGGCACGACCTATTACGCGGCGACGTTCGCCCTCCCGCGGGTCAAGCGGCACCACGTCCACGCGTTGTACGGCTTCTGCCGGTACGCCGACGACATCGTCGACGACCTCGGTCCTGCGCCGGTCGAAGTGCGGGAAAAGGCCCTGGCCGAGTTCGGCGACCGGTTCTTCACCGATCTCGAGTCGGGCGACTCCGACGACGAGGTGCTCAAGGCGGTCGTCCACACGGTGCGCGCCTTCCGCATCGACCCGGACTGCTTCCGCCGCTTCCTCCGCTCGATGGCGATGGACCTCACGATCGCCACCTACGAGACCTTCGACGACCTGCTCGGCTACATGGAGGGCTCGGCGGCGGTGATCGGCGAGATGATGCTGCCGATCCTCGAGCCGACCTCGCCCGCGGCGCAGGCTCACGCCCGCGATCTGGGCATTGCGTTCCAGCTGACCAACTTCCTCCGCGACGTCGCCGAAGACCTGGACCGCGGGCGCGTGTACCTGCCCCAGGAGGACGTCGGTCGATTCGGGGCCGATCCGCACGAGCGCCGGGTGACGCCCGAATGGCGGGCGCTCATGGAGTTCGAGATCGCTCGCACCCGCGACTACTACGCGTCGGCCGACGCTGGGGTGGGCATGCTCCCGCCGACGTCGGCCCGTTGCATCCGCGCCGCCCGCCGGCTCTACGGCGAGATCCTCGACCGCATCGAGGCCAACGACTACGACGTGTTCACCCGGCGCGCCCGGGTCCCGGGATGGCGCAAGGCGGTGGTCGTGGCCCGGTCGGTCGTCAGCGGCTGAGCCCACCCGAGCGGTCGGTGCGCGCGACCCCGGCGGCCTCGGCCCGAGCCCGCAACGCACTCGGGACGACCGGGGCGAGGAACCCGTACGGGGCCCGGCTGTAGAGGTGGTGCACGTTGTGGGCGTCACGGTGCCAAGCCAGGAAGCCCGCCGGCAGCGGCAGCCAGGCGAGTCGGCGGTGGATCACCAGGTCGTGGACGAAGAGGTACGACGCGCCGTAGGCGGTGATCCCGATGCCCAGCGGCACCAGCACCGCGCCCCCACCCACGTAGACGCCCACCGAGAGAAGCGCGATGGTCGCAATGCTGAAGACGACCGGGAAGAGGTCGTTGGCCTCCAGGGTCCCGCGCGGGGGCTCGTGGTGGCTGCGGTGCCAGCCCATGGCGAAGCCGTGCATCACGGACCGGTGCACGAGCGCGGTGAGCGGCTCCATCAACACGAGGGCGGTGGCGACGATCAGGAAGGCGATCACGGCTGGCCTTTCATCCCGGAGGCTACCGCCGTCTCGGAGCGCGGCCGGCGGCGAGCACGGGCCGCGTCCCACAGCAGCATGGTCAGCGTGAGCAGCGAGTAGCCGAACAGGTAGTCCTCGACCGGGATGTCCCACGGCACCCGCCAGCCGGTGGTGCGCCGCTCGTCGTAGAGGACGACCGGGGCCGACAGCTTCGTCAGCCATCCGTTCACCGCGATCATGAAGCCGTAGCAGATGGCCATCGCGATCCAGTACGCCCGCGAGCGCAACAGGCCGGTGTGGAGGAACCGGATCTCCAGCACGACCACAGCGGCGACCGCGACTGCCGCTGCGATCGTGTACTCACGCATCCGAGTGCTCCCGGATCCGCCGGACGGCTTCGAGTGTGAGGAGCCCGCAGACCGGGATTACGACGAAGAACACCAGCTCCTCGACGGGCAGATCGCCGGGCAGGAGCCACCCGGTCGTGTACCGGTCGCTGTATGACCAGTGATCCCGCGCGATGGCGACGATGTCCCAGACCGAGAACACGAGCACGGTCGGGACGAGGGCCGCGAGCAGCCGTCGGGGTCGCCGCCACACACGCGCCCCGAACACGAACTCCAGTGGGAGCGTGACCATCAGGCAGGCGCCCATGAGCAGCAGGTACTGGTATTGATCCATCCGTCTAGGCCTCGAGGATCTTCGCCAGCGGCTCCTCGAGGGCGCGCTCGGACGAGAACCCGAACACGCGCGCCGCGATGTTGCCGTCGCGGTCGACGAAGAACGTCTGGGGAATGGCACGCACGCCGAACGCCCGCGCAACGTCGGTGTCCTCGTCGACCGCCTGCGGCCACGTCGCCCCGAACTCGTCGACGAACGCGCGCGAGTCGGAGTCGATGTCGCGGTAGGTGACACCGATGATCGCGAGGTCCGCGTCCCCGTGGTTGTCGAGTGCCTCGGCGAGAAGCGGGAACTCCTCCCGGCAGGGGTTGCACCACGAGGCCCAGAAGTTCACGATCACCGGCCGGCCCTTCAGCTCGGACAGCGTGACGGTGCCGCCGTCGAGAGTCGAGAGCGTGAAGTCGGGGGCAGGGTCGCCCACCTCGGCCACGCCGGCGCTCGCGACCCGTCCGGGCGGGCGGGGGCTGGCATCCCCGTCATCGCGGACAGCGAGGGCCCACGCCACGATGGCCGCGACTACGACTGCCCCGAACCCACCGACGGCGAACGACTTCCAGCGCGAGCGGCGCCAGGGAGGTTCAGGGAGCCCGGAGGAGGGTGTCGAGGGCAATGGCGGCGAAGAGCAGTGCCAGATAGGTGTTGGAGAAGGCGAACAGCTGGATTGCGCGCGCGGGCGTGGTCTCGCGCACGAGGTGCACGGCCCGGCCGATGAACGCGGCTCCCAGGACCAGCGCGGCGACGACGTACACCGCACCCATCTCGCGGAACCACAGCAGGCTCAGGGTCACGCCGACGACGAGGACCGAGTACACGGCGATGTGACGGGCGGCGACACTCACGCCCCGCGCCACCGGCAGCATCGGGATGCCGGCGGCGGCGTAGTCGTCGCGGTAGCGGAGTGCGAGCGCCCAGAAATGTGGCGGGGTCCAGCAGAAGACGATTGCGAACAACACCCAGGCGGGCGCATCGAGGCGTCCGGTGACCGCGGCCCATCCGACGAGCACCGGCACCGCCCCGGCCGCGCCTCCGATGACGATGTTCTGCGGGCTCCGGGGCTTGAGCCAGATCGTGTACACGAACACGTAGAACAACATCGCGCTCACCGCCAGGGCGGCCGCCAGCAGGTTGACCGTGGCCCACAGCCAGACGAACGCCACGGTCTCGAGGACGAGCCCGAACACGAGCGCGTCGCGCGGCTTGATGGCACCCGAGGGCAACGGGCGGGCGTGCGTCCGCTGCATCATCTGGTCGCGGTCGCGCTCGATCCAGCAGTTGATCGTGTTGGCGCCGCCGGCCGCGAGCGCACCGCCGGCGAGCACCGCCGCGATCAGCCAGATCGAAGGCAGGCGCCCGGCTGCGAGCACCATCGCCGGGACGGTCGTGACGAGCAGCAGCTCGATGACGCGCGGCTTGGTGAGGAGGAAGTACGCGCGGGCGGTCGTCGCGGCGCGCCGACCTGCGGATGCCGGGAGAGCGGGGGAGATCGACACGGTGAGCCGAATGTAGCCGAGGGGCATCGCCGTCACGAAGCCGGTCCCGCCACGCGCGGCCGGTAACCTCATTGGGATGTCCTACGGCGACGACGATACGAAGCACGCCATCCGAATGACCGCGGATCGCCTGCTGGCGCTCCCGTCCTCGGAGGTGGGGGAGCGCAAGTCGCGCCACGGCATCGTGATCCCCGCCACCGCCAACGTCGACCGTCGCCTCGGCTGGGCGGAGGTCGTCGCGGTCGGGCCGACGGTCCGCAACGTCGAGGAGGGCGACCTGGTGCTGTTTGCGCCCGACGCCGGCTACGAGGTGGAGATCCGGGGCGACGAGTACCTGATCCTGCGCGAACGGGACGTGCACGCGGTCGCCTCGAGCCGGGCCGAGGGTCAGACGGGGCTGTACCTGTGAGCTTTGATCCGGGCAAGGCCTTCCGGCTCGACGGCAAGGCCGCCCTGGTCACCGGGGGGACGCGCGGCATCGGCCGGGCCATCGCGGAGACCTACGTGGCCGCAGGCGCGGCGGTGTGCGTGATGGCCCGCAAGCCCGACGAGCTGTCCGAGACGGACGCCGCGCTCGCGGCGCAGGGCGGGACGGTGACGACGTTCGCGGGCTCGACCGGGGACCCCGAGGCCATCGAGGCGGGGGTTGCGCACTGTGTCAGCGCGCTCGGCGGGGTCGACGTGCTCGTCAACAACGCGGGCACGAACCCGACCTTCGGGCCCGTTATCGAGACCGAAGCGCGAGCGGTTCGCAAGGTGCTCGAAGTGAACCTGGAGGGCCCGCTGTTCCTCGCCCAGGCGGCGTGGCGGGCGTGGATGCAGGAGCACGGCGGGGTGATCATCAACGTGATCTCGGTCGGCGGCATCCGGCCCTCGCTCGGCCTCGGGATGTACAACGCGTCCAAGGCGGGGCTCCAGCAACTCACGCGCCAGCTCGCGCTCGAGCTCGCCCCCGGGGTTCGGGCGAACACGCTCGCACCCGGGCTGGTGAAGACCCACTTCGCCCGGGCCCTGTACGAGCACGGCGAGGATGCGATCGCTTCCCGACTGCCGATGCGTCGGTTGGGCGTCCCCGACGATCTTGCCGGGGCCGCCCTGTTCCTCGCCTCCGACGCGTCAGCGTGGCTCACCGGCGAAACGCTCGTGGTCGACGGCGGCGCGCTCGTGAGTGGCGTGAGCTAGAGAAACGCCCGGGCTACTTCGAGGGCCGCGACCGCGCCGTCACCTTCGGCGCGCAGGCCGGTGGCCTTGCTCAGGGTGAGCCGGTGGACGAACAACCGGCAGAACTCATCCGCGGGCCCGGTCACGAGATGGGGCGCGTCGAGGGGCCCCAACTCACAGCGGTCACCGGAGGGCAGCGTGAGCTCGACCCGAAGCTCGCCCGCAGGTCGATCGCGTCCCGCAACCGAGAACGCGTACGGCAGTGCCCGGTAGCCGAGCCAGGCGACGTGCCGCACCCGGTCGCGGGCGGGCTTGGCGACGCCGAGCGCGGTGTGCACATCGAGGGAGTGCGCCCACGCCTCCATCAACCGGGCGGTCACGAACGAGTTGGGGCGCATGCCGAGACCCCACGGCACCCGCATCGCGGGGTCGAGCCGGGCGAGCGTGTCGCGCTCGACCGCGGACGTCTCCTCCCACCACGCGAGCACGTCGGGGCCGCTGCGCCGTCGGCCCCGCAGCACACCCCAGAGGGTGACGTCTTCGGGCGACGCCAGGGTCGTGGCGAAGTCGTTCAGCGGGCGGGCACCGGCCGTGCACGTGTCGACCGCGATCTCGTCGGTGTCGGCGAGGTGCGCCACGGTGTCGCGCACGTCCCATCCCTTGGCCGGCGTCGCCCGGAACCAGTCGTCGACCCCGATGTCGCGGAGCACCGCTTGGGTTTCGAGCTGCTCGGCCTCGAGGTCGGCGAGCAGCGCGGCGTAGTCGTCCGGCATCAGCCTCGGGACGACAGGCGCGCCTTGCCTCGAAGCCCGGTGAAGCGGACCGGGGCCTCGGACGGGTGCGTCACCGGCGGCGGTTCGGAGCGTTCCCGGCCGTCGAGGTAACGCGCGACCCGCTCGTAGAGCTCCGCCCCCATCATCTTGCGTAGCTCCTCCGCCAGACTCTTGTACACGGGTTCGGAGCCCGTGAACGCCTCGGGCGCCTCCGTGCACCACCAGGCGAAGTCGTCGCCGCCCTCACCCCAGCCGTCGCGCCCGAACTCGGAAAGGGTGGAGACGACGGTCCCGTCCTCCTGCTCCTCGTCGACGCAGCGCAACGGGAGCTGCCAGCACACCTCCGGCTTGAGTTCGCTGTGGTGCTGGCCGGTGCTCATCGCGTGCACGTGCAGCGCGCAACCGGCGCCGGCGGGGAAACCCGGGCGGTTGAGGAAGACGCAGGCATCCTCGACGAGACGCGTGCGCCACTCCTGCTTGCCGTCCTCGTCCTTGCCTGACTTGGCCCAGATCCCCTTCTTGCGGCCGCTCTTGGCGAACTGCCACTCGTCGTCGGTGAGTTGCCGCGCCGCGCGGATGACGCGGTCGCGGTCCTTGCGGTTGGAGAAGTGCGCGCCGTACGAGCAGCATCCCTGGACCATCTCGGGCGCGGGCTCGGTGAGGACACCCTGGCAGCCGTCGCCGAAGATGCACTGCCACGACGACATGAGGAACGTCACGTCGATCTGCCAGCGGCGCCCGTCCTCCTTGGGGTCGTCGAAGCTCACCCATTCGCGGGTCGGACCGGCACCGTTCAGTCGGCGGTCGGCCCCGTGGCCATTGCGCGGCACGGAACGCAGCGTACAAGGGTCGGTCGTAGGCTTCGCTCATCGACGACGCCACCGCGACGATGTTGGCCGACCTCCGGCACGCGTTGGGCCCCGACCGGGCCCGCGCCGAGCTGCTTGAGCTCGCGCTCTACCAACGGGACGCCGGCGTCGACCGGGGGCAGGCGGCGGCGGTGTGCTTCCCGGTCACCGGTGACGACCTGGCCGCGGCAGTGAGGATCGCGGCCGCTCACGACCGGCCGTTCGTCGCCCGGGGCAGCGGCACCGGGCTGGCCGGTGGCGCGACGCCGGTCGGCGACCCGCTGGTGATCGTCACCACCGGGCTCAACCGCATCCTCGAAGTCGACGCCGGCGAGCGGGTGGCATGGGTGGAGCCCGGTGTCCTGAACCTCGACCTGAGTCGGGCCGTCCACCACCTCGGGCTCCACTACGCCCCGGATCCGTCGTCCCAGCAGGCCTGCACCATCGGCGGCAACGTTGCCACCAATGCCGGTGGGCCCCACTGCCTCGCCGCCGGCGTGACCGCCGCGCACGTGCTCGCGGTCGAGGTGGTGCTGGCCGACGGCTCGGTCACGATGCTCGGCGGGCTCGAGCCCGACGCCCCCGGGTACGACGTGCGGGGGTGCTTCGTCGGCAGCGAAGGCACCATGGGGGTTTCGGCCCGCATCGCGGTCCGCCTCACGCCGAACCCGCCGGCGGTACGGACCCTGCTGCTCGACTTCTCGACGATCGACGATGCCGCCGCCACTGTCAGCGGCATCATCGCCGCCGGCATCGTCCCGGCGGCACTCGAGATGATGGACGCCGAGATCACGCGCGCGGTGGAGGACTTCGTCGGTGCGGGCTACCCGCGCGACGCGGCCGCGGTGCTGCTCGTCGAGCTGGACGGGCTCCCCGCCGGAGTGGAGGCCCAGGTCGACGCGGTTCGCCGGGTCGGCCACGAGCACGGGGCGCGGACGGTCCGGGTCGCCGCCGACGACACCGAGCGCGCGCTCCTGTGGAAGGGACGTAAGTCGGCCTTCGGCGCCATCGCCCGCATCGCCCCCGACTACTACCTCCACGACGCGGTGGTGCCGCGCACCAAGCTCGTCGAGGTACTGCGTCAGGTCTACGACATCGCCGCCGAGTACGACCTCACCATGATGAACGTGTTCCACGCCGGCGACGGCAACCTGCACCCACTGATCGTGTTCGACCAGCGCACGCCGGGGATCTGGGAGCGCGTGTACGCGGCCGGCGACGCCATCTTGCGGGCCTGTGTTGACGCCGGCGGTGTCCTGTCGGGCGAGCACGGCATCGGGCTCGAGAAGCGCGACGCGATGCCACTCGTGTTCACGCCGGACGATCTCGACGCCCAGGCGCGCCTGCGGGACGCGTTCGACCCGTCGGGGCGGGCCAACCCGGAGAAGATCCTGCCGAGCGGCAGCCGGTGCGGCGAGCTCCAACGCGTGCCCGCGGGCGCGTGGATCTGACCGTGACCACGGTCGCCACTCTCCCCGACGTCGACGAGCTGCGCGACCGGGTCGCGGCGGCCGAGACGGTGGTGCCGGTGGGGGGCCGCACCCACTGGGACGTCGGAGGCCCGGCACCGACCGGCGTCGAGGTCCGAGCGCCGGCGGGGATCGTCGCCTACGACCCGGCCGAGCTGACCGTGACCGTCGGGGCGGGCACGACCGTCGCCGCCCTGGCCGCAACCCTCGAACAGGGTGGGCAGGAAAGCGTGCTCGCCCCCCGCGATCCGGCGGCGGCGACGGTCGGCGGCGTGCTCGCCGCCGGGCTCTCCGGCCACCGGCGGCTGCGCTCCGGCCCGTTGCGCGATCGGCTGCTGGAGGTGCGGTTCGTGACCGGCGACGGCCGGGTGGTGAAGGGCGGGGGGCCGACGGTCAAGAACGTGACCGGCTACGACCTGCCCCGCCTGCTGGTGGGCTCGCTCGGGACCATCGGCGTCATCGTGCAGGTGACGCTGCGCTGCCAGCCCCGGCCGCGCCACGCGACCTGGGCAGGCACCGCGGCCGACCCGTTCGAAGTGCGGCGCCGGTGCTTCCGGCCGTCGTGCATCGCCTGGGACGGCGTTGCCACCCGGGTGCTGCTCGAAGGCGACCCCGACGACATCGCCGCCGAGTTGCACGCCGGCGACCTCGCGCCCGGTGGCGGGGGACCGGCATGGCCGGACGGCTCCCACCGGGGCCGGATCTCGGTGCAACCCAGCCGTCTGGGCGCCCTCGCCGACCAGGTGCGCGGCATCGACGGTCTCCGCTGGGTCGCGGAGATCGGCGTGGGCACGGTGCACGTCGCCGCCGACAGCGGGGCACCGATCGCGCGGGCGCGCGCCGCCGCCGAGGCCCAGGGGGGATGGCTCCTGCGCGAGCAGGGCGATGGGATCGACGGCTTCGGCGCCGGCGTGCCCAACCAGCAGTTGATGGCGCGCATCAAAGCCGCGTTCGACCCCACCGGGAAGCTGTCACCCGGACGGCTGCCGTTGTGAGTTTGCTCGAGCTCGACGAGAACGAGCTCGTCGCCTGCGTCGCCTGCGGGCTGTGCCTGCCCCACTGCCCGACGTACCGCGTCACCGGGCTCGAGACCGCGTCACCCCGCGGCCGCATCGCCGCCATGCAGGCGGTCCAGTTTGCCGACGCGCCCCTCGACGCCACCTTCGAGCGCTACATGGAGGAGTGCGTGCAATGTCGCGGCTGCGAAGCCGCCTGCCCGTCGTCGGTGCCGTTCGGCCACCTCATGGAGGGAGCGCGCGCCGCCCTCCACGAGCAGCGGCGCACCGAGCGACGGTGGCGGCGCCGGCTGGCCGAGTGGCTGGGGTACCGGGTCGTGCTGCCCCGTCACCGGGTGCTGCTCGCCCTCACCTGGCTGCTGCTGGTCGCGCAACGCCTGCATCTGGCGCCCCGCCGTCTCGGGCTGCCGCGTCTCTCCGCTCGATCGCTGGCGCGCCGCCTCCGGGTGCCCCCGAGTGACACCCCCGACGCCTACCTCTTCCCCGGGTGCGTCATGGATGCGTGGCAACGCGACACCCATCGCGCTGCGGTCCGGGTCATGGCCACCACCGGCGCACGGCCGGGGCTCCCCGGCCGCGGCGCCGATTGTTGCGGCGCTCTGCACGTCCACGCCGGGCGCGAGGAGGAGGCGCGTTCGCTCGCCCGCCGGGTCATCTCCGCCCTGCCCGGTACCGCCCCGGTCGTGGTGGACAGCGCCGGCTGTGGCGCGGCGATGAAGGATTACGGCCGATTGCTCGATACCGACGAGGCGCGCGCGTTTGCTACCCGCGTCCGCGACTTTTCGGAGTGGCTCGCCGAACAGGACCCGCCCCCGGTTCGCGGACCGCGAGGGCGTGTGGTCGTCCAGGACCCGTGCCATCTGCGCCACGTGCAGCGCGTCGACGGTGCCGTCCGCGCGGTGCTCGGCCGGGCGTACGAGCTCGCCGAGACCGACGACGACGGGCTGTGCTGCGGGGCCGGCGGCGCGTACAACGCGCTGCAGCCCGCGCTCGCGACCGCGATCCGGGACCGGAAGGTCGAGGCGATCCGGCGCGCCGCCGGCGCCGGTCCGCCGCTGGTGGCCTCGGCGAATCCCGGCTGCGCGATGCACCTCGCCTCCGCCGGGCTGGACGTGCGCCATCCCGCGGATCTCCTGGCCGAGGTGCTCGAGTGACCGACCGGACGACCGCGCTGGTCGAGCAGCTGCGCACCATCGAGGAGGCGCTGCGCGACCTCGCCTACGACCGGCTGCGCGAGGCCGCCGACGGGGACGCCGAGGCCGCCGCCGACGAGAAGCGCGTCCAGCAGGCGCGGCGGGCGGTCGAGCGGGCCATCCGGGCCCTGGGTGGCGTCGCCGACGAGTTTTGATTGTGTGCGGCACGACCCACGAGCCGCTCGCGGACCTTGGCGTCCGAGCGAGCGCCCGCGGCGCAGGTACCGTGCGCCGCAGCGAGCGAGGCAATCAAGCAGGCCGATGGTTGAGGCGGTCGATGAGCGCCCGCAGCCGGGCATGGTTGCGGCGATCGAAGCGGAACACGATCCGCTCGAGGTGGACGTGGTCGTCATCGCCCACTTCCGTCGGCGTGGCCTCGATCCGCTGGATGCCGTCACCCCGCACCACGATGTCGGCGAACTCCTCGCTCAGGGCGGCCAGCTCCACCGGCTCCGGTGCGTGCTGCAACCGGATGACCAGCCGGCCGCCCACGAACCGTTGGGAGTGGTAGTTGGCGTAGAAGCCGGTGACCTCGTCGACGGCGGGGTCGACGTCGTCGGTCTCGAGCACGAAGTCGAGGTCGTCCTTGCCGACGTACCCCCGACCCGTGAGCTCCGACTCCACGAACGACCGCCACGACTCCCAGTACGTCCCGCCGGGGACGTCCAGCATCACGATGGGCGCGGGCTGCGTCTTGCCCGTCTGCACCAGGGTGAGCAGCTCGAACGCCTCGTCGAGGGTGCCGAACCCGCCGGGGAGGAGCACGAAGCCGTGTGACTCCTTCACGAAGGACAGCTTGCGGGTGAAGAAGTACCGGAAGTTGATCAGTTTGGGATCGCCGGCGATGAACTGGCTCGTGGTGGCCTCGAACGGCAGCCGGATGCTCACCCCGAACGACCGCTCCGGTCCCGCCCCCTCGAGCCCTGCCTCCATGATCCCGGGCCCGGCGCCGGTGATCACCATCCACTCGCGCTCGGCCATCGCGGTCGCGACCCGGCGGGCCTGGTCGTAGAGCGGGTCATCCGGCTCGGTGCGGGCGGAGCCGAAGATCGCGACCTTGCGCTGAGCCCGGTAGGGGGCGAACACGGAAAAGGCGTAGCGGAGCTCCTTGAGCGCGCCGCTGGCGATTTTCAGGTCGCCGCGGTCGGCGGCGTCGTGGGCGAGCCGGAGCGCCGAGACGACCATCTCGAACACGAGGTCGGCGTTGGCGTCGGCGCCCGCTTCCTCGACCAGCTCGGCGATGGCGCGGTCGAGCTCGGCGTCGCCGGTGCGGTAGCGGGGGAGCTTCTCCACACGCGCGAGGGTAGTGAGGTCAGCGCCGGTTACCGTGCGCACATGCGGCGCGATCCGTTCCTGATCGGGATCGCGGCCACCGTCGTGGTGCTGGCGGTTGCGACCGTGCTCACGCTCGTGGTCGCGGGCGACTCCGAGCCCGACCCGACCCGGCCCGCCACCGCCGCCGAGATCGATGCCACCGTCCGGGTCCTCAGCGCGTACGTCGAGCGCGAGCGCGACCTCGAAGTACCCGATGACGTCGACGTCGACCTGCTGACCGGTCGCAGGTTCCGACGGGCGTTCGGTGGCGAGGAAGGATTGAGCCTCGAGGACCAGTTCGGCGAGACCGCAACGACCGGGGTGGCTCTGGGGCTGGTCGACGGGTCGTTCGACTTCGACGAGCTCGGAGGCGCCTACCCGTTCGGCTTCTACGATCCCTTTCGCGACCGCGTCGTCGTCCACACGCGCCGCATCGACGCGCTCATCGAGGTCGTGCTGGTCCACGAGCTGACCCACGCCGCCCAGGACCACGATCTCGGCGAGGACGACTTCTTCCCCGGCGATGCCGAAGCCGCGCTGGCGTACACCGCGCTGGTCGAGGGAGACGCCACCCGCATCGAGCACCGTTACCGGGACCAGCTTTCGGACGACGAGGGAGCGGAGTACGACCGCCACGAGCGCCGGCTGGAAGCCGAGGCGGAGGCTCTGCTGGCGGAGGCGCCGGTCGCCGATCGCGAGGCGGTGGAGTTCCTCAGCCGGCAGGTGCTGTTCCCGTACGAGCAGGGCACCGAATTCGTCGAGGAGCTGGCTCGCCGGGACGGGAACGACGCCGTCGACGAGGCCCTCGAGGACCCGCCCGAGACCACCGAGCAGGTGCTCCACGTCGACACGTACCTCGCGGGCGAGGACGCGCTCGACGTCGACGATGTCGATGCACCGTCCGGCCCCGAGGTCGACGAGGTCGACGACGGCGCGCTGGGCGAGTTCCTGCTCCGTGAGCTGCTCGACCAGCGCGGGCTCGACCGCGCGGACGCCCGGGCCGCGGCCGCGGGCTGGGGCGGTGACCGGTACGTGACGTGGGAGGCCGGCAACGACCTCGGGGTCCGAGTGACGATCGTGATGGACACCGAGGCCGACGCGGTCGAATTGGAGGACGCGTTGGCACGCTCCACCGACTCGGGGGATGCTGAGCTCGTGTCGGTGGTGCGAGCGGCC
This sequence comes from Actinomycetota bacterium, assembly GCA_052390575.1. GTDB lineage: Bacteria > Actinomycetota > Acidimicrobiia > IMCC26256 > JACDBD01 > JBPCMN01. The sequence goes on from JBQTGU010000088.1 coordinate 46,346, forward strand.
GCGACCGTCAGCGTCGAGTTTGCGGCGGTGGGGGCCGGCTGACTTTCCTCGCCTTAAGCGCGCTCGAGCTCCGCCGCCGCGAGCTCGGCGAGCGACGTCTCGGGACGGGCGCCGAGATGAGAGATGACCTCGGCGGCGGCGAGGGCACCGAGTCGGCCGCAGGTATCGAGGTCGTGGCCGCGTGTGAGCCCGTGCAGGAAGCCGGCGGCGTACTGGTCGCCGGCGCCGGTCGTGTCGATGACCTTCGCAACGGGATGGGCGGCGACGACGTGCACGTCCTGGCCGGTGACGACGACCGATCCCTTCTCGCTTCGGGTGAGCGCGGCGATCTCGCAGTGACCTCGGACATGCGCGAGGGCATCGTCGAAGTCGTCGGCCTCGTACAGCGAGCGGATCTCGTGCTCGTTGGCGAAGAGGACGTCGACCTGCCCCTCGACCAGGTCGAGGAAGTCGGCGCGGTGCCGCTCGACGCAGAACGAATCCGACAGCGTGAGCGCCACTTGCTTGCCGGCGTCGTGGGCGAGCCGGGCCGCGTGCCGGAACGCCTCCTTGGCCTCGGGCTGGTCGAAGAGGTACCCCTCGAGGTAGGTGATGTCGGTCGCCGCCACTGCCTCGGGGTCGATGTCCTCCGGGCCCAGCTGCGACGAGGCGCCGAGAAACGTACTCATGGTCCGCTCCGCGTCCGGGGTCACGACGATCAGGCAGCGTCCGGTCGGCGCGCCCTCGGACGCGGGCTCGGTGCCGAACTCGACCCCGATCGCGCGGATGTCATGGGCGAAGACCGCTCCGAGCTGGTCGTCGCGCACGCGCCCGACGAAGCCGACCGACGCGCCGAAGGAGGCGAGGCCGGCAGCCGTGTTCGCCGCCGTTCCTCCCGACACCTCGGTCGCCGGGCCCATGGCGGCGTAGAGCGCCTCGGCGCGTGCCTCGTCGACCAGCGTCATGGCACCGCGTTCGAGACCGTGCTCGCTCACGAACTCGTCCGACTCCTGGCTCAGGACGTCGACCAGGGCATTGCCGATCGCGAGGACGTCGAGACGCCGGCCGCTCACGATCCGGAAGAAGTGGGCGCGAGCAGCTGGACCGGGATGTGCTCGTCGGTCGGGGGCCGAAGGCGCCGGCCGACGGTCTGCACCCGCCCGTAGAGGGTGGTGCGCTGCTCGAGCGTCCGGCCGAGCGGCTCGACGATCTGGCGGAACTCGGTTTCGTCGAGCTCCTGCCCGTGCGACGCGCCCGCGGCGCGGGAGATGTTCTCGTCCATCAACGTGCCGCCGAGGTCGTTGGCGCCGGCCCGCAGCGCCTGCTGCGCCCCGACCACGCCCATCTTCACCCAGGACACCTGGATGTTGTCGATCCAGCCCCGATAGGCGATGCGGGCGACCGCGTGGATCAACAACGCCTCGCGGAACGTCGGTCCCGGTCGCGCTCGGCGCTGCAGGAAGATCGGCGTGGCCATGTGCACGAACGGCAGCGGCACGAACTCGGTGAAGCCCCCCGTCTCCATCTGCAGCGCGCGCGTGCGCACCATGTGGCGGGCCACGTGCAGCGGCCGCTCGACGTGGCCGAACATGATCGTGATGTTCGAGCGCAGCCCCACCGAGTGGGCGATGCGGTGGGCGTCGAGCCACTCCTCGGTGTCGACCTTGTCGGGACAGATCACGGCGCGGACCTCGTCGTCGAGGATCTCGGCCGCGGTCCCGGGCAGCGTCGAGAGGCCGGCGTCGCGGGCGGCGACGAGGTAGTCGCGCAACGGGATCCCGAGGCGCCGCGCCCCCTCGGTGACTTCGAGGGCGGTGAACGCGTGAATGTGGATCTGCGGCGCCGCGTCCTTCACCGCCCGGGCGACGGCGAGGTAGTAGTCACCGTCGAAGTCGGGGTGGATCCCACCCTGGAGACACACCTCGGTCGCGCCGCAGTCGACCGCCTCGACCACGCGCCGCTGGATCTCCTCGAGATCGAGCAGGTAGGGGTCGCCCCGCAGGTTCAGGGAGAGCGGGCCCTTGGAGAAGGCGCAGAACCGGCACTTGAACGTGCACACGTTCGTGTAATTGATGTTCCGGTTGCGGACGAAGGTGACGGCGTCGCCGACCGCGTCGCGACGGAGCGAATCGGCGAACGCGGCGACGCGGGCGAGATCGGGGCCCCGGGACCCGAGCAATGTGACGAGTTCGTCGATGCCGGCCTCTTCGCCCGCGGCGACGCCGTCGAGCACCTCGCCGACCGGGCCGCCGGCGCGCGCCGGAATGGGCAGCGGCAGGATCGACGGCGGCGGTTCGTTCCCGCCGGCGGCCCAGCGGTCGTCGCGCCCGAGGCCTTCGCCGTCGGAGCGCAGCATGACCGGGAAGCGCACCGCCTCGTCGAGCCACACGTCGGGCTCGCGGACGTACTCGGGGTACACCGTCAGCCGCGGAGCGAGGGTCTTGTCCGCCGCCTCCGTCGCGGCGCGCAGGCGCTCGAGGCCGGGCCACGGCCGCTCCGGGTTCACGTGGTCGGGTGTCACCGGCGACACCCCACCCCAGTCGTCGATCCCCGTGTCCACCAGGGTGCCGAGGTCGGCCTCGTCGCTGAGGTTGGGCGGGGCCTGCACGTGCATACGGGGCCCGAGCACCAGCCTCGCCGCCGCCACCGTCCAGAGGAACTCGTCGCGATCGCACGCAGGGTCGCGGTGCATGGCCGTGCCCGGCTTGGGCAGGAAGTTCTGGACGATCACCTCCTGGACGTGGCCATGACGGTCGTGCGCGTCCCGGATCGCCAGGAGCGCGTCGAGCCGCTCGGCGCGGGTCTCGCCGATGCCCACCAGGATCCCGGTGGTGAACGGCACCCGGGCCCGGCCGGCGGCCTCGAGGGTGGCGAGGCGGCGGGCCGGCGTCTTCGTGACGCAGCCGTGATGCGGCCCGCCCGGCTCACCCAGCCGCTCGGCCACGGTCTCGATCATCATCCCCTGCGAGGGGCTGACCGTCCGCAGACGCTCGAGCGCCGCCTGGTCGAGTGCGCCGGCGTTGGCGTGGGGGAGGAGCCCGGTCTCCTCGAGCACCGCGCCACACGCGGCGACGAGGTAGTCGAGCGTGGACGAGTACCCGTGCTTCTCCAGCCACTCGCCCGCCGCCGGGTAGCGCGCCTCGGGCTCCTCCCCGAGTGTGAACAACGCCTCGTGGCAGCCGAGCTCGGCGCCGCGGCGCGCGATCGCCAGCACCTCGTCGAGGGACAGGAACGGCGACTCGAGCCGCGCCGGCGGCTTGGCGAACGTGCAATAGCCGCACCGGTCGCGGCACAGCATGGTTAGCGGGATGAAGACCTTGGGCGAGAACGTGACCCGGTCACCGTGACCGGCGTCACGAACGCGCGCCGCCTCGCGCACGAGGTCGGGCAGGGGAGTGTCGACGAGCTCGTAGGCCTCTGCCCGGCTCAGCACGTGCGTGAGCCTAGGCGCGAGCGCGACTGGTGCTTCACCGTTCAACTCTTGGCGGGAGCACACCGGTAACGCCGCCGGGCTCGGCCCGCTTCACCGGCCGAGCCCCTGCTCGCAGCCCCTGCGGGGCTGCTCGGCACTTCGTGCCGGGTCTCGGCCTGGCGGGCCTCAATGCCCGGCGGGTCACCGGTGTACTCCCGCCTCCCCACGGTCGGCGGTCGCCCTACCCGTTCGCCGCTTCGTCGACGAGCCAGAGGACACGTTCGGCCTGTACGCGCGCGGCGGGGAGGTCTTCGCCTGCCTTCACGCGCGCGAATGCCTCCTTCTTCTCTTCGCCGGCGACGGTGAACACGACGAGCTTGGCCATCGCGATGGCAGGGAACGTGAACGTGAGTCGGGGGTGCCGGTGGAGGTCGTCGCCGGTGGCGACGACGAGGCGCTCTTTCTCGTCCAGCGCGGGGGAGCCCGGGAGCAACGAGGCGGTGTGGCCGTCGGGACCGAGGCCGAGGTGGACGAGGTCGATCGGCCCGTGCTGCCGCAGGAGCTGGTCGTAGGCGGTGGCGGCCTCCTCGATGGTGTCGCCGACGTGGCGCATCGAGTGGACGGCGCGGGGCATGACCTGGTCGACGAACGCGAAGCGGGCCATGCCCTCGTTCGAGTCGGGATCGCCGACCGGGACCCAGCGCTCGTCGCCGAAGAAGATCTCGACCCGGGGCCAGTCGACGTCGGCGACGGCCAGGAGCTCGTAGCACGGGCGGGCGGTGCCCCCGCCCGAGAGCGCGATCGACCCCAGCGCCTCCGCCGTCACCAGCTCCTGGAACGCCTGGGGGACGTGGCGGACCACACGAAGCTCGCCGGTGATGCTCACGACGCGCACCACCGTTGCTCGGTGCCGAGCAACCGCTCGGCCTCGCCCGGTCCCCAACTGCCCGCGGGATAGAACGCGGGTGGGAGCTCGCCGCGCTCGGACGCGTCGATGATGGGTTGCACGATCTCCCAGGCGGTCTGCACCTCGTCACCGCGGATGAACAGCGTGGGGTCGCCGACGAACGCGTCGGCAAGCACGCGCTCGTAGGCCTCGGGGGTGCGCTCGGCGAACGTCTCGCCGTAGCTGAAGTCGAGCGGCACCGTCCGCACCCGGAACGTCTGGCCCGGGACCTTGGCTGCGAACGACAGCGTGATGCCCTCGTCGGGCTGGATGTGCAGGGTCATGGTGTTGGGCTCGAGCGAGTCGACCGCGCTCGCCGGAAGGGGGAGGAACGGCACCCGCTTGTAGCGCAGCGCGACCTCCGTCACCCGCCGTGCCAAGCGCTTACCGGCGCGCACGCAGAACGGCACGCCCGCCCACCGCCAGTTGTCGACGTCGAGTCGGAGCGCGAGGTAGGTCTCGACGGTGCTGTCGGGTGCGACGCCGTCCTCGTCCCGGTACGCCGGGACGTCGACGCCGTCGACGGTGCCCGCCTGGTACTGCCCCCGGACGACACGGTCCGGGAGCTCGGACGGCTCGAGCGGGCGGATCGAGCGCAGCAGCTTGACCTTCTCGTCCCGGATGGCGTCGGCCGCGAACGACGCCGGCGGCTCCATCGCGGTGACGGCGAGCACCTGGAGCAGATGGTTCTGCACGATGTCGCGCAGTACCCCGGACTGCTCGTAGAACGCGCCGCGATGCTCGACGCCGAGCTGCTCCGCCACGGTGATCTCGACCCGGTCGACGTAGCGCCGGTTCCAGAGTGGCTCGAACACCGTGTTGGTGAAGCGCAGGGCAAGGATGTTCTGGACCGTCTCCTTCGCCAGGTAGTGGTCGATCCGGTAGATCTGGTGCTCGCGGAAGTACTGGTGGAGCTGATCGTCGAGTTGGCGGGCGCTCTCCACATCCCGCCCGAACGGCTTCTCGACCACGATGCGCCGGAACGTGCCCGGTGGTTCGTCGGCGAGACCGGCCTTCCCGAGACCCGAGGCGATCGTGCCGAACCCCGACGGGACGGTGGAGAGGTAGTAGAGAACGCTCCCGACCCCGTCCTTGTCCACCTCTTCGAGGACGGCGCGCAGCTGGTTGAATGTCTCGGGGTCGTCCACGGATCCCGCAACGAACCGGAACTGCACCCCGGCTCGGTCGAGGGCGTCGCGTCGCCCGGGAGAATCGCCGTCGCCAGCCTTCTCGACCGCGGCCCGCACGTCCTCGGCGAACTCCTGGTCGCTGATCGGTCGGCGGGCGTTACCCACCACGGTCAGTCGGCCCGGCAGCTGGCCGCTCTTCGCGAGCGATGCCAGCGCGGGGTAGAGCTTGCGGTGGGCGAGGTCGCCGGTGGCGCCGAAGACGACCAGCGTGGCCGAGACGGCGACGCGGTCGCCCGGGGCCGGCGCCGGATCCGGGCTCATACGGGGCATTCGTCTCCCGAACGGGTACGGATGAACCGCCCTGTCCGCGGGATGATACGGCCGTGGAGCGCGACACCGTCGAGGTGTACGAGCAACAGGCAGGCGAATGGAAGGGACGCCGGTCGCGGGGGCACATCTCCGAGGCCGGTCGGTTCGCGTCGGCGGTTGCACCGGGCGCGCTGCGGATCGACCTGGGCTGCGGTCCGGGCTTCCACGTCCCGTACCTCGGCAAGCCGCTGGTGGCGATCGACGCCGCCCGCGCCATGCTCGACCTCACCCGGGCCGAGGCTCCGTCCGCGCTGCTGGTGCAGGCCGACCTCGAGGCGCTGCCGTTCCGGGATCGCAGCCTTGGCGGCGCGTGGGCGCGGGCGAGCTACCTGCACGTGCCCCGCACCCGGCTCCCGCTGGCGTTGGCTCGCCTCCATTGGGCGATGCGCCCGGGCGCGCCGCTCGCGCTGTTCGTACGCCTCGGGGACGGCGAGGGTGTCGCACTGAGCGAGGACGGCGACTTCCCCGGCCGCTTCTTCGCCGAGTGGCGGGCGGGCCCGCTCGAGGACGTGCTCGTCGGCGCCGGGTTCACCGTCGACGACATCACCGAGGACCGCGGTCACACCGCGGAGTTCCTCGTCGCCCGCGCCCGGCGAGGCCGCACGCTGCCCGACACCGTGGGGTTGGGCATGCGCCTCCTGGTGTGCGGTCTCAACCCGAGCGTCTACGCGGCTGATCACGGGGTCGGCTTCGCCCGGCCCAACAACCGCTTCTGGCCGATGGCCCTGGCGACCGCACTCGTGACGCGTGACCGCGATCCGCTGCACGCGCTGACCGAGCACGGCATCGGGATGACCGACCTGGTGAAGCGGGCGACCCACGGCGCGACCGAGCTGACGACGGGCGAGTACCGCGAGGGCGTCGCCCGGGTCGAGCGGCTGGTCGCGTGGCTGGCGCCGGGGACGGTGTGTTTCGTGGGCCTCGCCGGCTGGCGGGCGGCGCTGAACCCGAAGGCCAGGCCGGGCGTGCAACCGGGCGGCTTCGCCGGCATCCCCGCCTACGTGATGCCGTCGACGAGTGGCGCGAACGCCCGAACCACGATGGGCGAGCTGGTGAAGCACCTCCGCGCCGCCGACGCATTGGCGCGCGGCTGAGGCGCGGAGCTGCCATCGGCTCACCGGGGGCCGGGTGCCCCGGCCCCCGGGCAGTCCGCTGCGTGCGGAGCGGCGAGCGAAGCGCGCGCGACCAGAGAGGCTCGGAGCTGCCATCGGCTCACAGGGGGCCGGGTTCCCCGGCCCCCTGGTAGTCAGCTGCGTGCGGAGCGGCGAGCGACGCGAGCGCGACCAGAAAGATGGGTCAGGCCGCGAGCTCGGTGGCGCGCTGCTCGAGCGACTTGAGGCAGTCGACGTACGACTGCTCGAAGCTGGCGACGCCTTCGCGCTCGATGGTGGCGGTGAGGTCGTCGTAGTCGACACCTGCGTCCGGGAGCTCGGCCATCACCTGGTCCGCCTCGTCGACATCCTGCTCGACCGTGTCAGGCTTCGGGTCGCCGTGGTCGCGCAGAGCGTCGATGGACGGCTGCGCCAGCGTGTTCACGGTGTCGCGTCCGACAAGCTCGTCGACGTAGAGCGTGTCTGAGTAGTCGGGGTTCTTGGTCGAGGTGGATGCCCACAGCGGCCGTTGCACGCGTGCGCCCTTGCTCGCGAGCGCCTCCCACCGTTCGCCCGCGAAGCGCTGCCGGAAGAGCCGGTACGCGAGCTTGGCGTTGGCGACCGCCACCCGACCGCGCAGCCGGTGTCCGGCGGGGAGGCGCTTGTCGGCCTCGGTGTCGACCCGGCTGACGAAGAAGGAGGCGACCGACGCCACCCGGCTCACGTCGCCGCCGGCCTCGGCGTGGCGCTCCAACCCTCGCAGGTAGGCCTCGACGACCTCGCGGTAGCGGGCGAGCGAGAAGATCAGGGTGATGTTCACCGAGATGCCGTCGGCGGTGGAGTCCTCGATCGCGGGGATGCCGGCGGCGGTGGCGGGGATCTTCACGAGCACGTTGGGCCGGTCGGCGCGCTCGCGCAACCAGTGGACCTGGGTGATGGTGGCGCTCGTGTCGAAGGCGCGGTCGGGCGCGACCTCGACCGACACGAACCCGTCGTGGCCGTCGAGACGGTCGTGGGTCGGGCGGAGGACGTCGGCGGCGGCGCGGATGTCGGCGAGGACCAGCTCCCAGTAGACGGCGTCGATCGCGAGGTCCTGGCGTCGGAGGTCGCGGAGCTGGTCGTCGTAGCCCTCGCCGCCGGCCATGGCCTTCGCGAAGATCGTCGGGTTCGAGGTGACGCCGCGAATCCCGTCCTCGTCGATCAGCTGCGCCAGGGTTCCGCCCTGGACCAGCTGCCGGGTGAGGTTGTCGTACCAGGGGCTCTGGCCGTACTCGTTGAGGCGGGCGATCGGGCTGGTCATGCTTCCCCCTCGGGTGGCGCGGGCGGAGGCGCGAGGCCGAGCAGTGCCCGAGCCCGCGCCGTGACGTAGTCGGGGTTGTACCCGAAACGCTCGAGGGCGACGCTGCCGGGCGCCGACGCGCCGAAGTGGTCGAGCGCGACCACGTCGTCGGCGTAGCGGTCCCAGCCCAGGCTGACACCGGCCTCGACCGCGAGCGTGGGGGCACCGGGCGGGAGCACCGAGTCGCGGTAGTCGTCCGGCTGCGCCGCGAACAGCTCCCACGACGGCATCGACACGACCCGGACCGAGAGCCCGTCGGCGGTGAGGCGCTCGCGCGCGGTCACGCACAGCTGGACCTCGGAGCCGGTGCCGATGAGCACCAGGTCGAGGCGGTCGCCGGCCTCGTCGACGAGCGGGTACGCGCCCTTGGGCACGCCCGTAGGGGCGCGCTCGGCGGTGCCCTCGAGGACGGGCAGCTTCTGGCGGGTGAGGATCAACGCGGTCGGCCCGTCGCCGTCGATGTGCACCCGCCACGCCGGCGGGACCTCGTTGGCGTCGGCCGGTCGGATCAGCCGCAGCTCGGGGATCGCGCGTACCGCCATGAGCTGCTCGACCGGCTGGTGGGTGGGGCCGTCCTCACCCAGGCCGACGGAGTCGTGCGACCACACGAACGCGACCCTGGCGCGCGACAAGGCGGCGAGGCGGGGGGCGGGGCGCATGTAGTCGCTGAAGACGAAGAACGTGCCGCCGAAGGGGAGCGCACCGCCGGTGAGCGCCATGCCGTTCATGATCGATCCCATGCCGTGCTCGCGCACTCCGAAGTGGAGCTGGCGGCCGCTGAAGTCGTCGCGGTCGATGACGGCGACGCCGGCGAGCTCGGTGCCGGTGTTGCCGGTCAGGTCGGCACCACCCCCGAGGAGACCGGGGACGTCGTCGAGGATCGCGTCGAGGACCTTCGAGCACGCCGACCGGGTTGCGACCTCGTCACCCGGCTTCCACGCCGGGAGCTTCGACTCCCAGCCGTCCCGGCCGCGGCCGGCAAGGCAGAGGTCGTAGTCGGCGGCGAGCGCCGGCTCCCGGTCGCGCCAGCCCGCGACGCGCTGCTCCCACGCCGAGCGGTCCTCGCTCCCGCGCCCGCCGGCGTCGCGGTAGTACGTGAGGACGTCGTCGGGGGCCCAGAACGTCTCCGGCGGCATCCCCAGGATCTCCTTGACCTTGGCGACCTCGTCCTCGCCGAGCGGGTTGCCGTGGGCGGCGGCGGTGTCGGTGTACTCGGGTGACGGGTAGCCGATGTGGCTGCGGAGGATCACGAGCGTGGGCCGGTCGTCGGCGGCCATCCCCTCGCGTAGCCCGCGCTCGAGCGCGTCGAGGTCCTCGGCCGCCTCACCCAGTTGCACGACGTGCCAGTGGTAGCCCGCGAACCGACTCGGAACGTCGTCGGAGTACGCGAGCTCGGTCGGGCCGTCGATCGAGATGTGGTTGTCGTCGTAGACGTACACGAGCCGGCCGAGCCCGAGGTGACCGGCCAGCGATGCCGCCTCGTGGCTCACACCCTCCTCGAGGTCGCCGTCGGAGCAGATCGCGAAGATGTGGTGGTCGGCGACGTCGGCGCCGAAGCGGGCCCGCAGGTTCCGCTCGACGATGGCCATGCCGACGCCGTTGGCGAACCCCTGACCGAGCGGCCCGGTCGTCACCTCGACGCCGGGAGTGTGACGGTGCTCGGGGTGCCCGGGTGTGCGCGACCCGAACTGCCGGAACTGCTTCAGGTCGTCGAGCTCGAGCCCGAAGCCGGTCAGGTAGAGCATGGCGTACAGGAGCATCGACGCGTGCCCGGCCGACAGAACGAAGCGGTCGCGGTTCGGCCACTCCGGCGCGCCGGCGTCGTAGCGCATGATCCGGGTGTAGAGGACGTGCGCCAGCGGCGCGAGCGCCATGGGCGTGCCCGGGTGGCCGGAGTTGGCCTTCTGGACCGCGTCCATCGCCAGGCCGCGGATGACGTCGATTGCCCGGCGCTCGAGCTCCTCGGAAGCTGCCGTCCGGGTCGCGGCTGTCTCGGCCGTCACGTCAACGTGCCCCTCTCCGCCGTTGGCAGCGTATTCCTACCCGCCTCCGCGCTCACGGAATTCGCGTGGCGGTCGTCTAGTCGCCGAACAAGGCCAGGCTGGCGGTGAAGCCGTGGAGGAAGTTGCGGCCGCCGACGGGTCCGATCTCCCCGGCGCAGAAGCAGCCGGCGAGTGGGATCGGTCCCAGCAACTGCTCGACCAGCCCGGCGTCGTGGTCGGGCGTCCCGAACAGGTGCTTGCCGCGGCCGTTGCAGGTGAACAACAGGGCGGCGTCGGCGTCGACACCGGCGAGCAGCTCGCGCAGGTCCTCGTCGGCGGCGTCGGCGTCGCGGACGTGGAACTGGACGGTCTGGCCCACCGTCACGGTGTCGCCGACGGCGAGCGCGCCCGACTCCCGATCGGCGCCCAGCAGGTTGCGGACGAGGAAGTCGCCCCGCCCGAACTCCGCCTTGTGCTCGTCGACCACCAGGCCGACGTGCAACCCGCCTCGCAACAGCTCCCGCTCCTCTTCACTGGCTCCGGCGGCGAGCTCCTGGAGGCGCCCGAGTGCGGGCTGACCTCCCAGCTCCTCCACGAAGTTCCGTTGGGCCCGGGTGACGACGTAGGGACGGCCGACGGGGCGGCAGCCCTGCGACACGAGCGTGCGCACCTCGATCCCGTTTTGGACCAGCACGCCCACCGCCCCTTCGGCCAGGATGCGGTCGTCGAGCACCAGGCGGTTCCCCCCGGGGCGGACCGCCGCCGACGCCAGCCCGCCGATGACGCGGAGACCGGGCGCGTCGGCGTTGCAGCGCTCGAGGAACCGGTCGACCGGGAACGTGAACGGGTCGGCGAACAGCAGGAGGGTCGTCGGCGGGCGGTCGCCGGGTTCGGGCCAGCCCACCAGAGCGGCGCCGTCGGGCGTCTCTTCGACCCGGAGTGCGACCGGTGTGAGCTCGCTGTCGGGGAGGCGGGCGGCGAACAGCGACAGCGCCGGCTCCTCCTCCACCTCGCGGCCGCTGCCGATGATCGAGGCGGCGGTGCCGCCGAGGAGGACGCGGGGCGCGAGCACGCCGCGCAGCGCGCCGGCGACGTCCTCGAGCACTCCGACGTGGTGGGGCGAGACGAAGCACACCACCAGGTCGGCGCCCTCACCGCCCAGGCGCTCGAGCACCTCGCCGGCGGCGTCACCCACCGCCTGCGTCGCCAGGGGGTGTTGCGAAAGCGCGGACGCGAACTTCACGCCGGGGGACCTTGAATGACCGTGAGCGGGACCATGACGGTCGAGCCCGACTCGGTGATCGTGCAGCGGGCTTCGACCGTGCCCGGCTCGGTGAACTCGAACTCGGGCTTCACCAGCCGGAACGCGAACTTCCCCGGTTCCACCGGGCAGGGCTGCACGTTGCGGGCGATCTGCTCGCCGTCGCGGGTGAACTCGGCCACGAACGTGGCGGTTCCGGGGTCGTCGGCGGGGGCGTGCACGAAGACGAGGAGATGGGGGTTCAGCTGGGCCGGGAACTTGGCGACCGGAAACGAGAAGTAGGCGCCGCCGATGTCGAAGCGGGTCGACGGGCCCGGGACCTGGCGCATGTCGAACTGCTCGACGAAGAGGGCCGCGACGATGTCCATGAGCCGACCTTACCCACGGGCCGTGGCTACGCTGGCCGGGCCCGCTCGGTCTTCTCGGCGGCGGCGGCGACGCGTTCGAGGGACGTCACCAGCGCGGTGCGCTCGGAGGCGGGTAGCGCGCGCAGCGCCGCCCGCAGCCGCCCGGGGTCCAGCACCCGATCGGCGTCGACCCGCCGCCGGCCCTCGGACGTGAGCTCGATGGCGAGGCGGCGCTCGTCGTGACGATCGCGACGGCGGCGGAGGAAGCCCCGCCGCTCGAGGTCCTTCACGAGCACCGACGTCGTGCTCTTGGGGAGGGCGAGGTGGCCGGCGAGCCAAGTGAGGGCCACGCCCCCTGCTCCGACGTGGTGGAGAACCTCGAGTTCGTGCTGCGACAGGTCGGGATCGTCGGGTCGATGCAGGGCCCCCCAACACCGCCGGTAGGCGGCTTCAAATCGTTCATTTGCTGAACCGTTCATGTTCTGTACAATCCTACCGGTCGGCGTCGAGAGGAGTGGGGATGAAGGCGATGGTGGTGGAGCGGCGGGGGCAGGTGGAGGCGCCGCCCGAGAAGGTGTGGCCGCTGGTCGACGACGTCGGGCGGCTGCCGGAGTGGTTCACGTTCGCGGAATCGGCCGAGCTGCTGGAGGGGGAAGGGATGGGCCGCCGACAGCGCATCCACGGCCACTGGGGCAAGAAGCGCTCGGAGGTCGACCAGGTGATCGTCGAGCACCGGCCACCGCGACGACTCGCGTGGCGGCACGAAGCGGAGCGCCTCGACGGCAAGCCCGCGCCGCGGTTCGCGGCCGAGACCGTCTTCACCATCGACCTGGCTCCCGCCGGTACCGGCACCGAGGTCACGCTGCGGTCGTCCCAGGTGCCGGCCGGGCCCGTGCGGGGGGTGCTGATGCGCGCGTTCGGTGGCCGCGAGGTCGCCGGCCACCTCGAGAAGTCGCTCGACCGGCTCGCGGCCGTCGTTGGCACCGCCGCGTAGGCTCCGCGGCTGTGGACGACGCGGTCGGCGACCTCGCCCGGTCGGTCGAAGCGGTGCTCGACGATCAGGCCGACGAGGCCGAGATTGACGAGGCGGCTGCGATCGCGGAGCTGTGGCCGGCGATGGAACGGTTCCTCGAGCGGGCGGACGAGCTGGCCGACGACGTCCGCGCCCCCGACACCGACGGGGGCGCGATCGGTCACCTCCTCCATGCCGATCCGCGCGAGCGGTTTCATATCCTGTCGGTGGTGTTCCCGCCCGGCACGAGCAGCGGCATCCACGAGCACGGTTGCTGGGGGATCATCGGGTACGTCGCCGGCCTCGACGAGGAGACCCGCTTCCGCCGGGTGGACGGCGGCACCGGCGACGACGACGTCGTCCTCGAGGAGGTCGAGCGCACGGTGCACGAGCCCGGCACGATCTCGCGGTTGCTCCCACCGGACGAGATGCACCACCGGGTGCGGAACCCCGGCGACGTCGACGGGGTGTCGGTCCACGTCCTCTGCAAGCTGCCCGAGTCGCATCCCCACAAGTTCTGGGACCGCGACCACCACCGCCTGCTGCCCTTCCCGTTCCGGGTGCTGTCCGGCAACCGCGTCCGCGCCGACGTCGAGTTGGCTTAACCGACGACCTGCTCGCCCTCCAGCCACACGGCGCGCACGGTCAGCGTCGTCGGATCGAGCGCGACGAGGTCGGCGCGGGCGCCGGGGGCGAGTCGCCCCCGGTCTGCCAGTCCCAGGAGGTCGGCGGGGACCGTCGTCGCCATCTCCACCGCGCGCTGCACCGGTACGCCCAGGCTGACCACGTTGCGAACGGCCCGGTCCAGGGTCAGCGTCGACCCCACCAGGGTGCCGTCGGGGAGCCGGGGGACGCCGTCCCGGTCGGAGATCGCGGTGTCGGCGGCGCCCGCGCCCACCGCGACCGCGTCGGTGACGAGGGCGAGTGAGCGCTTGGCGGCGATCGCCAGGCGCAGGGCCGCCGGGTGCACGTGGACGAGGTCGGCGATCACCGTGGCGGTCAGCCGAGGATCGCTCAGCGCCGCGCCGACCAGGCCCGGCTCACGGTGGTGGAACGGACCCATCCCGTTGAAGAGGTGGGTCACGACCGATGCCCCTGCATCGGCTGCGGCGATCGCGTCCTCGTACGACGCGGTCGAGTGCCCGAGGGCGACGACGACGCCGCGGCGCGAGAGGAGCCGGGTGGCCGCGAGCTCGGGATCGGCCTCCGGTGCGAGGGTCACGACGGTCACGAGCCCGGGATGGGCGTCGAGTAGTCGAGTGAGCCAGGCGGTGTCGGCGGGGCGCAGCAGGCCGACGGGGTGGGCGCCGGGCGCGTCCCCCAGGAACGGTCCCTCGAGGTGGACCCCGAGGATCGCGGCGCCGTCGCCATCGGTGGCGCGCAGGGTGTCCACCCGCGTCAGCACCGGCTCGTACGAGTCCAGCGGCGCGCTCACGAGCGTCGGGCAGAAGCCGGTCGTGCCGCCCCGCAAGAGATCGGAGCGCGCTCGCTCCCAGCCCGCGCCGTCGGCACGGGCGAAGTCGACCTCCCCCACGCCGTTCACCTGGAGGTCGAGGAAGCCCGGGACGAGCAACGCGTCGCCGAGGTCGAGGACGCCCGCCGGCGCGTCGCCGGCACCCGATCCGACGTCGACCACGACGCCGTCGGCGACCACGAGCCACCCGGGTGCGGGCGGGCCCGGCGGGCAGAGGGTTGCGGCGTTGGGCGCCGTCCCCGCGGCGGGCGGTCGCCCCACTGTGCGCCCCGCCGCCGCACGAGTCCGACGAGCGTTCGGGGGACCCGCCGCCAGATCGCGGTGCGCGGCGGTCGCCGCTCCTCGACCGCGACCGGAAGCTCCACGGTCACCAGGCCGGCGCGCTCGGCGCGTAGGACCAACTCCGTGTCGAAGAGGTCGGCGTCGAAGCGGCAGCGGCGCGCCAGCGGCTCGACCGCAGCCCGGCGCAGCGCCTTCATCCCGTGCGTGTCGGAGACGCGCAGCCCGAATCCGAGCCGGAGCAACCGGCTGAACGCGGCCGTCACCAGCCGCCGGAGCCAGGGGCGCCGGTCGTGCGCGCCCGCAGCCCGCTTCGACGCGACCACGATGTCGGCGGGATCGGCGTCGCTTTCGATCCGGGCGAGGGCGTGGTCGAGGAAGCCGAGGTCGTAGTAGTCGACGTCGAACGTGACGACGACGGCACCGTTCGCCGCCAGCAGGCCGGTGCGCAGCGCTTTCCCGTAGTCGGCGCGGGGCAGGGTGTGGACCGCGACCTCGGGAAGCTCGTCGGCGAGCTGCCGCGCGATCGCCAGAGTCGTGTCGGCGGAGCCGTTCTCCACCACGAGGAGCTCGAACGGTCGTCCCGCCGACCGCAGCCCGCTCGTTACCTCGCGTACCGACGACTGCAGCATCTCGGTCTCGTTGTGCGCGGGCATCACGATCGACAGCACGCGCTACCCGGGACTCTCGGTCCTGGGACGCTCGGCCCAGCGCCGGTAGGCGTCGAGCGCGAGGCGGCACAGGCGATCGACCGCGTTGCGATCTTCGCTCACCGCGAGGTCCACGTCGAGAACGGCGCGTCCGTCCGCGAGCTGGACCACTGCCGGGTAGACGGCGAAGCGGGGACCGAAAACGGTCTTGTCGCCGGCCCGCGCCGCGTTCCACGCGAACACGATCGCGAACGCATGGAGCAACGCCGCGTCGGCGTCGGGTTCGGCCGACGCCAGGTGCTCGAGCAAACCGACGGCGGCGAGGGCGGCGGCGGACTCGGCCCGACCTTGCATCAGCCACGGTTCGAGCTCCCCGGCGAGCGGGTCATCGGGCGAGTCAGCCCAGGCCTTCGCCGACTTCTTCACCGCGGTGAAGTGGTCGCCTGCCGCCGCGACGGCATCGGCGTCGCCCGCGCCCGCCGCGAGGGCGTCGACCAGGCGGTGGGCCAGCAGCTTCTCGGGCGGGCGGAGGGGACTGTCCTCGCAGGCGGCCGCGACCGCTCCGAGCGCGGCGGCGCGGGAGCCACCGACGTCGGCGATTGCGCGTGACCACGACTCCGCCGGGTCGTAGCCCGCGGGATCGGCGAGGTAGTCGGCGGCGGTGGCGAGCGCGACGCGCGAGGCGTAGGGCTGGATCATCGGGTTGCACAGCACGCCCGCGAGCTCGTCGGAGAGCTCGGGTGGACGCCCGCGGTAGGGGCCCAGGTGGAGCGCCTTCTCCATCGTGCCGTCGTTCACGGGGTAGTTGTCCCACAGCAGTGGGCGCCGTCCGCCCAGGGCGTCAGCCCAACGCTGCGCCTGGTCGGCGTCGATAGTGGGGGAGCAGACGGTGGGGCCGGTCCACATCACGTCGTCGATCTCGGACGGGAGGCGTTCCGCGAGCGCCCGCAGGTACGGGGTCGGCTGCACACCGACGTACTCGGTCGGCACGAGCGCGAGGCCGGCGCCACCCGACCGCGACCGGAGCGCGTCGAGGAGCCAGGTCGCCAGGCCGGCCTGGTCGGCCGCGAGCCCGGGGCGGGGCGGGATGTCGTCGAGCGCGAGGACGAACCAGTCCACGCCCGCGTCGAGCAGCGGGACCAGCTTGGTCAGGAGCGCGGTGCGATCGGCGGCGCTCGTGTAGTCGATGTCGAGCCCGGGTGAGATGGCGAAGCCGAGCCGCACACCGCCGCCGGTGGCGCGCTCAGCCAGGCGGTGGAAGTGGCCGGCTTCGTGCTCGTCGTACGGCGCGCGCCATCGGTTGCGGTGCTTCGGGTCGCTCTTGGGTGCGTACACGTAGGCGTTCATGCCGCGTTCGGCGATGAAATCGATCAGCGCGAGACGCGCGTCGGGTGTCCACGGTGGTCCGTAGAAGCCTTCGATGACGCCACGGACCGGGAGCGGGCGAGGCACGACGGTAGGCTACGGCGCGTTTCGGCTGCTCAGAGGGGAACTCTGCGATGGCACCCGCGCCCGACCCGCTCCACCTCCACGCCGAGGCCAGCCCGGAGCGACCCGCGATCATCGTCGACCGCGCGAGCGGAGACCGGCCCCGCACGTTGACGTTCGCCGAACTCGACGCCGAGGTCAACCGCATGGCCCACGCCCTGCGCGCGTTCGGAATGCGCACGGGCGAGCGGCTCGTGTGGTGTGGACCCAACTCGGTCGAGGTCGTGGTGACGATCCACGCGGCGCGCAAGGCCGGCCTCGTGGCGGTCCCGCTCTCGTACCGGTTCAACGCCGACGAGATGCAGTACGTGATCGACAACTCCGACGCCACCTTGGTCGTCGTCGACGCCGAGCAGGTTCCGCTCGTGGCCGAGATCCGTGCGCGTTTGCCCAAGGTGCGGGCGGTGGTGGTCTTCGGCGGCGACGTGCCGGAGGGCTGCGAGTCGTGGCACGAGGTGGTCGCGGGTCAGCCCGACGACGAGCTGACGATCGAGGACGACGCGTCTGCGGTCGGCGCCCAGATGCTGTACACGTCGGGCACGACGGGGAAGCCCAAGGGCGCACTGCGCACGACGACCGATCCGGTCATCGTGTTCGCGTTGCTGGGCGAGCTGGGGTTGATGCCCGGCGGCGACGTCCACGTGACGACTGGGCCCCTGTACCACTCGGGGCCGCTGGCGTTCGCCTCGCTGAGTCACACCCTGGGCAACCCGATCGTGCTGCTCCGGAAGTTCGACGCCAGCGCCTGGTTGCGGCTGGTGGAGGAGTACCGGGTGACCAACACGTTCTCGGCCCCCACCCAGCTCAAGCGGATCGTGAACTTGCCCGCCGACGAGCTCGAGCGAGCCGACCTGTCGTCGATGCGGTGCCTGATCGCCAACGCCGCCCCGGTGCCGTACGCGCTCAAGCAGGAGGTCGTCGAGAAGCTGGGCGACGGGTTCCTCTACGAGGTGTACGGATCCACCGAGCTCGGGATCGTCACGGTGCTCAAGCCCGAGGACCAGCTGCGCAAGCCGGGCTCGTGCGGCAAGACCTACGGCGGGGTCGAGGTCCGTTTGGTGAAGGAGGACGGCACCGACGGCGAGACGGGCGAGCCGGGCGAGCTCTACATCCGCACCGGGCTCGCCATGGACGGGTACCACCACACGTCCGAGCAGCTCGACGAGCTCGAGGACGGCGGCTGGAAGTCGGTCGGGGACGTCGCCTACGCCGACGACGAGGGCTACCTCTATATCTGCGATCGCAAGAAGGACATGATCATCTCCGGTGGCGTGAACATCTACCCGGCCGAGATCGAAGCGGTGCTCCACGCCCATCCGCAGGTGCTCGATGCGGCCGTCTTCGGCATCCCCGACGAGGAGTGGGGCGAGCGGGTGTATGCGATCGTGCAGCCCAAGCCGGGTGAGTCGATCGACCTCGAGGAGCTGCGCGGCTTCGTGGACGCGCGTCTGGCCGGATACAAGCGACCGCGCGGCTACGAGCTCCGCGACGAGCTCCCCCGCACCGACGCCGGCAAGCTCTTGAAGCGGGTGCTGCGGGACGAGTTCTGGCGCGACCGCACCACCGCGGTCTGATCACCGATGACCCGGACGCTGTCGGAGGCCGAGTCGAAACGCGTCCTCGCCGCCCACGGTGTGCCTGTGCTCGACGAGCGTCAGGTTGCGACGCCCGACGACGCGGTGGCGGCGGCGAACGAGCTCGGGTACCCGGTCGTCGTCAAGGCGTGCGCCGCCGGTCTCGCGCACAAGACCGAGCGGGGCCTGGTGCGATTGGGTCTCGCGGACAGCACGGCAGTGCGTGACGCGGCCGCCGATGTGCTCGCCGCCGTCGACGTGTCCGACGGCGCGGTGGAGTTGCTGGTCGCACCGATGGTGCGGGGGAGCCGCGAGCTCATCGCCGGGCTCCACGACGACCCGCAGTTCGGCCGGTGCGTCATGGTGGGTCTCGGGGGGATCCTGGCGGAAGCGGTCGGCGACGTAGCGTTCCGGCTCGTGCCGATCGAGCCCGTCGACGTCGACGAGATGCTCGACGACCTCGGCGCCCAGGCGATCCTAGGCGAGTTCCGCGGCGAGCCTCCCGTCGATCGAGCCGCACTCGGCGACGTGCTGCTCGGCCTCTCCCGCCTCGCCGAAACCGATCCGACCGTCCTCTCGGTGGACGTCAACCCGCTCGTCGTGGTGGACGGCCGGCCCGTGGCGGTCGACGCGCTGGTCGAGGTAGCGCAGTGACGGCGGTCGCGGCCGAGCGGTTCGACGCGCTGTTCGAGCCCCGAGGCGTGATTGTGGCCGGGGTGTCGTCCCACCCGGGGAAGTTCGGGTTCGTCGCCCTGCACAACATCCTGCGCCATGGCTACCGGGGGTCGGTGTTCGCGACCAACCGCGAAGGGGGCGAGATCCTGGGCGTGACCGCGTGCACGTCGATCGATGAGCTTCCCGAATCCGCCGCCGACCTCGTGTTCGTGTGCACACCGGCGGCGGCCAACCTCGACCTGATGCGGGCGTGCGCGAAGAAGGGTGTCCGGGCGGCGTTCGTCACGTCGGCGGGTTACGGCGAAGCCGGCGAGGACGGCCGGCGGGCCGAGCGCGAGCTCGTCGATTTGGCCGACGAGCTGGGGATGCTGCTGGTCGGTCCGAACGGGCAGGGAGTGGTGTCCACGCCGGCGTCGCTGTGCGCGCAGATCGTGGCTCCGTACCCGCCGCGGGGCGGGATCGCGATCGTGAGCCAGTCGGGGAACTTCGTGTCCTCGTTCCAGAACTACGCGGTGCAGACCGGCATCGGCGTCAGCCGCGCCGTCTCGGCCGGGAACGCCGCCGCGCTCACCGTCCCCGACTTTCTCGACTACTACGCCGCCGACCCCGAGACGTCGGTCGCGCTCGCCTACGTCGAGGGTGTCGTCGACGGCCGCGCGTTCTACGAGCAGGTGCGGCGAGTCGCAGCGCACAAGCCGCTCGTCCTCCTCAAGGGAGGCGTCACCGGCGGCGGCAAGCGCGCCGCCGCGTCGCATACGGGGGCGCTCGCCAGCGACGAGCGCGTGTTCGAGGGGATGTGCCGGCAGGCGGGGATCACGCTGGCGGGCTCGGTCGAGGAGGCGTACGAGGCGGCGGCGACGTTCGCGACCCAACCGCTGCCGCGCGGGCCCCGGGTGGCGGTGCTGACGACCGCGGGCGGCTGGGGTGTCGTCACCGCCGATGCCGTCGTGCGCTCCGACCTCGAGCTCGCGCCCCTGCCTGACGACCTCCGAGCGGCGATCGATGCCAAGCTCCCTCCCCGCTGGAGCCGTAACAACCCGATCGACCTGGCGGGCGCGGAGACGCGTGACACGATCCCGGAGGTACTCGAGCTGGTGGCCGGTCACGGCGACATCGACGCGGTCGTGTACCTCGGGCTGGGCATCCAGTCGAACCAGGCCCGCCTGATGCGCACCGGCCCGTTCTTCCCCGACCACGGGCTCGAGCGGATCGTCGGCTACCACGAGCGCCAGGACGAGCGCTTCGCCCGGGCCGCCGCCGACGTGTCCGCCGCCACCGGCAAGCCGGTCCTGACCGCGACCGAGCTCGCGGTCGCCGATCCCGACAACGCCGGGCCCCGCACCGTGCGCGCCACCGGCCGCCTCTGCTACCCGTCGTCGAACCGGGCGGTCGTCGCGCTCGAGCACCTCTGGCGCTACGCCCGCCATCGGGCGCGCCGGGCCGGCACGTGAGCGGCCACGGGCCCCGGCGGGCGGTCGTCTTCGTGCTGGCGTTGGCGGCGGGCGCGTGCGCCGTCCTCGCCGTCGGCGCGGGCGCCGACCCGTCACGCGACCCGACTGCAGTCGCGCTGGCGACGCCGGTGTGGTCCCCGCGGCGGGTGCCGCAACCGCTGGTCGACGGAGTTGGTGCCCAGCGCCTCCAGAGCCGGCTCGACGCCGAGGTCGGCGGGGTCGACGCCTGCCTGGTGGTCACGAGCGGCGACGGGGACACGTTCCTGGCGACGCGCAATCCCGACGCGCCGCTGCTGCCGGCGTCGAGTCAGAAGCTCTTCACCGCGGTGGCCGCGCTTACCGTGCTGGGACCGGACCACCGCTTCGAGACGACGGCAGTGGCGCCGGCGCCGCCGAGCGACGGCACCGTCGCGCAGCTGTGGCTGGTCGGGTCGGGCGACCCGGTGCTGGCGACGCCGGAGTTCGCGGCCGAGCTCGCGACCGAGCCGTTCTACGAGGGGACCGACGTCGTGTTGACGCCGATGGCGGACCTCGCCGACGCGATCGTCGCCGCGGGCATCCGCCGCATCCCGGGCGGGATCCACGGCGACGACTCGCGCTACGAAGCCGTGCGCTACCTCCCGACGTGGCGAGACACGTACCGAACCGACGGCCAGATCGGCCCGCTGGGTGCGCTGACCGTCAACGACGGGTTCAGCACCCTCAACCCCGAGCCGGTCCCGGTCGAGGACCCGGCCCTGTTCGCGGCGCTGGAGCTGACCCGGCTGCTCGTCGCGCGCGGCGTCGAGGTCGGTGGCACCCCCGGGCACTCGGAGCCCCCCGCCGAAGCCGCGGTGGTCGGGTCGGTCCAGTCGCGGCCGCTCGGCGACATCGTCGGCGGCTTGTTGCGTTCGAGCGACAACCTGACCGGCGAGCTGCTCACGCGCGAGATCGGTCTGCGCGCGAGCAACGAGGGCTCCACCACTGCCGGCACGCAAGCGATCGTCGCCACGCTCGGGGAGCTCGGCGTCCCGACCGAGGGTTTGACGCTCGTCGACGGGTCCGGCCTCGACCGCGGCGATCAAGCCACCTGCAACCAGCTGATCACGACGCTCGACCTCGGCGAGCAGCCCGGGCTGGCGCTGCTGTGGGACGGCCTCGCGGTCGCGGGGGAGACGGGGACCTTGCACGAGCGCTTCGTCGGCACCCCCCTCCAAGGGCGGTTGCGGGCCAAGACCGGATCGCTCATGGGCGTGACCGCGCTCACCGGCCTGCTCGACGTCGGCCGGCCCTTGCGGTTTGCGTTCCTCGCTTCGGGGGGATTCACCGAGGGTGAGGGGATCGCGTTGCGCGAGCGGGTGGCCGCGATCATCGCCGAGTTCCCGAGCGCCCCGCCCGCCGACGCGCTCGTGCCCCCTCCCGCGCCGCCGAGCAGCGGGTAGCGTCTCCTCCCTGTGAACGGAACCGACGGCCACGCCCGTCCCGAGGCTGCCGCGGCCGGCCGCACGCCACCGCTCGGCCAGCTGGTGGTCGAGCTGCGCGAGCTGATCGTCGAGTACTTCAAGCAGGAGACCGTCGTCCCGCTGACGCAACTGCGGCGCTACGTGGTCTTCGGCCTGCTCGGCGCGCTCCTGCTCGGTCTGGGGGCGGTGTTCCTCGGGCTCGCCGGGCTCCGGGCGTTGCAGACCGAGACCGACACCGCCCTGACCGGGAACTGGTCGTGGGCGCCGTACGCCATCATGGTGGTCGTGCTGCTCGTGGCCGGGTACATCACCTGGCGGGCGAGGGGCGCGGTACGACGGCGGAGGGACGAGCGATGAGCACTGCGACCGGGCCGAGGGAACGACCGATCACCCGGGACGATCTCGAGGCGAAGTTCGGGCAGATCCGTGACGCCACCGAGTCCGGAGGCGGGAGCGCCAAGGGCGTCGGGCTCGCGGTGGGCGTCGCGGTCGTCGTCGGCGTCGTCGCGGTCGCCTACTTCTTCGGGAACCGCCGCGGCCGCAAGCGCCGCACGATCGTCGAGGTGAAGCGGGTCCGATGACCGTCGTCGGCCGGCTGGCTCGCACCGGCCTGCGCAAGGGCGTCTTCGAGGGCTCGCGTCCGTGGCTCTACACCGGCATGGCCGCGGTCGGGCTGCGGATCCTGGCGCGCTTCCGCGAGAAGGACCAGACGGTCTTCTCGGGCGAGCTGAAGGCGGGGCAGCGGCTCGAGATCCGGGTCGTCCCGCCGGACACGCGCTGACCGAAGCGGCCGGAGAGCCGGCGATGCCGGCCGGTAACGTGGTTGGACTGTGACCGTGCGGACGAGCGACCCCGCAGGGGCGAGCCCGGCCAATCCCATCGAGGATGGCCCGGGCTCGAGCGAGGGAGCCATGTGAAGGTTCTCCTGCGGAACCCGCGGCGCGAGGTCGAGGTCCCGGGACCGCTTACGGTTGCGGCCCTGCTCGCTCGGCTCGAGCTCAACCCCGAATCGGTCCTGGTCATCTGCGGCGACACGTTGGTGACGCGCGACGAGCGGCTCGCCGACCGTGACACCGTCGAGATCCGTCCGGTGATGTCGGGAGGCGCGGCGTGAAGTGCCGCGTCTGCCGCGGCCCCGCGGTCATCGACATCCGGCGCCACAACGCCGCGTTCTGCGACCAGCACTTCCTGCACCACTGCCGCGAGCAGGTGCGCCGGGCGGTGAAGGACCACCAGATGCTCCACGACGGCGACCGGGTCCTGGTGGCGGTCTCGGGCGGGAAGGACTCGCTCGCGCTCTGGGACCTCCTCGTCGAGCTCGGCTACGACGCCGACGGGCTGTACCTCGGGCTCGGGATCGGTGAGTACTCCGACCGCTCGACCGGCGCGGCCCGGGCCTACGCCGACGAGCGGGGACACAAGCTCCACGAGGTCGACCTCGCCACCGACTATGGCTACGACATCCCGAGCGCGGCGGCGACGACGCACCGTGCACCGTGCGGCGCGTGCGGCTTGTCGAAGCGCCACCTCTTCAACACCGTCGCGATCGAGCGGGGCTACGACGTGGTCGCCACCGGCCACAACCTCGACGACGAAGCTGCGGTGCTCCTCGGCAACGTCATGCGGTGGGAGACGGGCTACCTCGGCCGCCAGCATCCGGTCCTCCCCGACGCACCCGGTTTCGTTCGCAAGGTGAAGCCGCTGATCCGCCTGGGCGAGCGCGAGATGGCCGCCTACTGCGTGCTGCGCGGGATCGACTACATCGTCGAGGAGTGCCCGATGGCCGAGGGCAACCGCCACCTCGGCTACAAGGAGGTGCTGAACGCGCTGGAGGACCGGTCGCCGGGCACGAAGGCGTCCTTCGTCTTCGGCTTTCTCGATCGGGTCCACGAGCGCTTCGCCGGCGACGCCGGCGCCGAACGCGCCGACCTGGTCGAGTGCTCGGTGTGCGGATCGCCGACCACCGGCGACGTCTGCGCCTTCTGTCGCCTCCGCGAACGCGCCGGCGGGAAATAGGCCAACGTGGGCAGGCCGTTCACCGCCGGTGACCGCGTGCTCCTGGTCGACGCCAAGCGGCGCCGTCACCTGGTGACGCTGGCCGAAGGCGGCCAGTTCCATTCGCATGCGGGCGTGGTCGACCACGACGCGCTGGTCGGACAGGAGGAGGGCATCACCGTCCGCACCTCACTCGGCGCCCGGCTGGTGGCGGTACGCCCGACCCTGGCGGAGTACATCCTGAAGATGCCCCGAGGGGCGCAGGTGATCTATCCGAAGGACCTCGGGCCCATCCTCATGCTGGCCGACGTCTTCCCGGGGGCGCGCGTGCTCGAGTCGGGCGTCGGCTCGGGTGCGTTGACCACAACGCTGTTGCGGGCCGTCGGCCCTGAGGGTCACGTGACCGGCTACGAGCTCCGGGAGGAGTTCGCCGAGCGGGCCCGGCGCAACATCGAAGGGTTCCTGGGCCCGGGACAGCCACTCGCGCTGGAAGTGCGCGACGTGTACGCGGGCATCGACGCGGTCGACCTCGACCGCGTGCTGCTCGACCTGCCCGAGCCGTGGCGGGCGGTGAAGCACGCCGAGGCCGCGCTGCGTCCCGGGGGGATCCTCCTCGCGTACCTGCCCACGATCGGGCAGGTCAGTCGGCTGCGGGAGGAGTTGGTGGCCTCACCCTTCGGAATGGCGGAGACCGTCGAGGTCCTCCAGCGCGCCTGGCACGTCGACGGTCAGTCGGTGCGGCCCGACCACCGAATGGTCGCGCACACGGGGTTCCTCACCCACGCCCGGCTGCTCGCGACGGGCGAGTGAACCTGCTCGACGGCATCCTCGTCGTCGCCATGGGCGCGGCGGCGTACGGGGGTTACCGGCTCGGCTTCGTCACCCGGGCGCTGTCGTGGGCCGGCCTCGCGGTGGGCGTCGCAGTGGCGCTCGTGTTCGTCGACGACCTCGCCAACGCCTTGCGTGACGAGCCAGAGCGCAGCCGCCTCGTGGCGTCACTGGCCCTGGTGTTCGTCCTCGGGACGCTGGGTCAGGTGGCGGGGCTCGTCGCCGGCACCGCCATCAGGGCGCGACTGCCGGGACGGATCAGCTCGAGCCGGGGCGACCGCATCGCCGGCGCGGTGACCGGCGCGCTCGGCGTGCTGATCGGGCTCTGGCTCCTCATCCCGGCGCTGACAAGCGCGCCGGGATGGACCGCCCGAGCCGCACGCGGGTCGGAGATCGTTCGCTTCGTCGACCGCGTCGGGCCGGCGCCGCCGGCAGCGGCGCGCGACCTGGCCCGCCAGGTTGCCGACGCGCAGTTCCCCGACGTGTTCGACGACCCCTTCAGCGGGCCCGAGGATGTCGGCCCCGCGCCCACCGGCGGGCTCGCGCCCGAGGTCTCGGCCCGGGTGGAGCCATCGGTGGTGAAGGTCGAGGGTCAAGCGTGCGATCGGATCCAGAGCGGCAGCGGGTTCGTGGCGAGCGACGACACTGTCGTCACGAACGCCCACGTGGTCGCGGGCGAGCGTGACACCGCGATCGAGACCGAGGACGGCCGCCGGCTCGACGCCGCCGTGGTCGCGTTCGATCCCGACCGCGACCTGGCCGTGTTGCGGGTGCGGGGCCTCGATCTGCCGCCGCTGGAGCAGGCGTCGGCGGGGGAGGGCGACACCGGCGCGGTGTACGGGCATCCCGGGGGCGGCGAGCTGCGGGCGGCGCCGGCGCGGATCGCCGAGGTGGTCACCGCGCGCGGCACCGACATCTACCGCACCGGGCGGATCGACCGCAGCGTGTTCGTCCTCGCCGCCGGGCTCGCGCCGGGAGACTCCGGTGGTCCGCTGGTGGACCAACGGGGCCGGATGGTGGGGGTTGCGTTCGCGGTCGACCCCGGCCACGCCGGCACCGCCTATGCGTTGACCCGCGAGGAACTGGATCCGGTGCTGTCCGATGCGGCTGCGGCCCCGGTCGACACCGGCCCCTGCCTGGTGGGCTGAGTCAGCAGGTGGGGCCGAGCGCGACCGCCTGCGCGCTCAAGTCGGTTCCGAGCTCCCTCAGCTCGGCGGTGGTCCGCACCTCGGAGAACTCGAAGCGGATGTCTTCGAGCTGGTCTTCGAGCTCCTGTGACGGCTCAGCGAGCGCGTCGGGGGCGTGGAGGTCGTCGAAGCGTTCGCTCGCGTCATCGAGCACCGGGAAGATGTCGAACCCCGCGCTCAGCTCGTTCAGCGTCGCCGGCAACGGGACGGCTGCGATCCCATCCGCCGCGTTGGAGCAGATCGTGGCGGCGCGGCGGCGAAACTCACGCGCACTGAGTTGATCGGAGCCGGTGCAGGCCGGGAGGACGAGAAGGGGGAGGAGAAGGACGAGCGGGCGGGGCGCGCTCAGTCGACTTCGATGAAGATGCACTCCCCGGGGCACTCCTCGGCCGACTCGATCACGGCCTCTTCCTGGCCCGCGGGGACGTTGGCGAGGCCCTCGGCGCCGCCGGGCTTCTCGAAGACCTTGCTGCCTTCCTTCACGTAGGCCAGGCCGTCGTCGAGCAGCGTGAACACGTCGGGCGCGATCTCCTCGCAGAGACCGTCACCGGTGCAGAGGTCCTGGTCGATCCAGACCTTCATCGTGTCGTCCTCGCTTCCGCTCACACTGGGAACACCAGACTAAGGCTGGGGCCACCGCGAGTCAATTTCTCAAGCCGCCATAGGGTAAATCTGGTACCCATTACTGGCACGGTTCAATCAGGGGCCGGGTGTAGTGTCCGAAACGATCCGGTCGACGGGAGGTGGCCCCGTGGCTGCGGAGCACGAGCGCAGGCTCGGCGAGTACGAGCGCCAGGTAGGTGAGCTGCAACAGCAGGTCAAGGCGCTCGAAGAAGAAGTCGTGGTCCTCCGCCGCCGGCTCCAGGACGCCCCGAAGCGGGTCCGCACGCTCGAAGAGCGCCTCCTCGAGACCAAGGGCCAACTCGCCCAGGCGGTCTCGCAGAACGAGAAGCTGTCGGCGACCCTGCGCGAGGCACGCGAGCACATCGGCGCCCTGCGCGAGGAGGTCGAGAAGCTTACGATGCCGCCGTCGGCCTACGGCACGTTCCTGTCGGCCAACGACGACGGCACCGTCGACGTCTTCACCGCCGGGCGCAAGATGCGCGTCGCGCTGCATCCCGAGCTCGAGCTCGACACGCTCGAGCGGGGGCAGGAGGTCGTCCTCAACGAGTCGCTCAACGTCGTGCTCGCCCGCGGGCCCGAGGCCTCGGGTGAGGTCGTCACCATCAAGGAGCTCCTCTCCGACGGGACGCGCGCCCTCGTGGTCGGCCGCGCCGACGAGGAGCGGGTGTGTGAGCTCGCGACCCAGCTCATCGGCGAGCGGCTCCGCGCCGGCGACCACCTGTTGTTGGACGGGCGCTCCGGCCTGCTGGTCGAGCGCCTGCCCCGGCCCGAGGTCGAGGAGCTCGTGCTCGAGGAGGTCCCCGACGTCACGTACAGCGACGTAGGTGGGCTCGACGAACAGATCGACCAGATCCAGGACGCGGTGGAGCTCCCGTACCTGCACGCTGACCTCTTCCACGAGCACCAGCTCCAGCCGCCCAAGGGGATCCTGTTGTACGGGCCGCCCGGCTGCGGCAAGACGCTCATCGCGAAGGCGGTGGCGAACTCGCTGGCGAAGCGGGTGGCCGAGAAGACCGGCAGCGACACGACCCGCTCGTACTTCCTCAACATCAAGGGCCCCGAGCTGCTCAACAAGTACGTCGGGGAGACCGAGCGTCAGATCCGCCTCATCTTCCAGCGGGCCCGGGAGAAGTCGGAGGAGGGCGTGCCCGTGATCGTCTTCTTCGACGAGATGGACTCGCTGTTCCGCACCCGCGGGTCGGGCATCTCGTCCGACATCGAGAGCACGATCGTGCCCCAGCTCCTGGCCGAGATCGACGGCGTCGAGAGCCTCAAGAACGTGATCGTCATCGGCGCGTCCAACCGCGAGGACCTCATCGACCCCGCGATCCTGCGACCCGGCCGTCTCGACGTGAAGATCAAGATCGAGCGGCCCGACGTCGACAGCGCCCGCCAGATCTTCGCCCGCTACCTCACGACCGAGCTGCCCATCGACGAAGGCGAGACCCAGCGGCAGGGGAGCGCGGCCGGCGCGGTGAAGGCGATGATCGACGGCGCGGTGGCGCGCATGTACGAGACCGACGACGCCAACCGGTTCCTCGAGGTGACCTACCAGAACGGCGACAAGGAGGTCCTGTACTTCAAGGACTTCGCGTCGGGGGCCATGATCGAGAACATCGTGCGGCGGGCGAAGAAGCTCTCGATCAAGCGCCAGATCTCGGGTGGGCAGCGCGGCATCGGCACCGACGACCTGCTGGCGTCGATCCGGCAGGAGTTCCGCGAGCACGAGGACCTGCCCAACACCACCAACCCCGACGACTGGGCCAAGATCTCCGGCAAGAAGGGCGAGCGCATCGTGTTCGTGCGCACGCTGCTGGGCGACGGCGACGACGCCACCGGCGGCCGCTCGATCGAGCGCGTGACCACCGGTCAATATCTGTAATCACGGCGCGACCTGGGGTTTTGCCAGCACCTGAACGCGTGGAGCGCGGGGGTAGGCTGAACGCGTGGCGGTGCCCAAGGTCTGCGGAATCGAGACCGAGTACGGCGTCGCGCTGCGGGGCGCGGCCGACGCCAACCCGGTGCTGGCTTCCTCCATGCTCATCAACGGGTACGTCGAGCACCGCAAGGTGGGCTGGGACTTCGAGGACGAGTCGCCCGGCCGCGACGCCCGGGGCTTCGCCCGTGAGGGCGCGGCGCCGCCCGAGATCGAGACCCACCTGGTCAACACCGTCCTGACCAACGGGGCGCGGTACTACGTCGACCACGCCCATCCCGAGTACTCCACCCCCGAATGCGCCGACGCGCTCGAGCTGGTCTGCGCCGACAAGGCGGGGGAGCGGATCCTGGCCCGGTCGATGCAGGCGGCCCGGCGGCTCCTCGGCGGCGACCAGCAGGTGGTCGTCTACAAGAACAACTCCGATGGCAAGGGCAACTCCTACGGGTGCCACGAGAACTACCTCGTGGACCGGGCGGTCCCGTTCGCGACCCTGGTGCGCCACCTGCTGCCGTGGTTCGTGACCCGGCAGGTCTTCACCGGGGCGGGCAAGGTCGGCGGCGAGAACGGCACCGGCGTGACGGGCTACCAGCTGAGCCAGCGGGCCGACTTCTTCGAGGAGGAGGTCGGGCTCGAGACCACGCTCAAGCGACCGATCGTGAACACCCGGGACGAGCCCCACGCCGACCCGCAGAAGTACCGGCGCCTCCACGTGATCGTGGGCGACGCCAACCTGTGTGAGGTCGCGACGTTCCTGAAGGTGGGCACGACCGCGATCGTCCTCGCGATGATCGAGGACGACTTCATCGACAAGGACTATTCGATCGTGGCGCCGGTGCCGGCGATGCGCACGGTGTCGCACGACCCGACGTGCCGGGCGACGGTCGAGCTCGTCGACGGTGGCCGCACGAGCGCGGTGGAGCTCCAGTGGGAGTTCCTGCGGTTGGCGCAGAAGTACGCCGACGACACCGGGCTGGAGCTGTGCGGCGGCGAGGAGGTCGGCCAGGCGGTTCTCGAGCGGTGGGAGGCGACGCTGACCGCGCTCGAGCGCGACCCGGTCGCGCTCGACGGCCAGCTCGACTGGGTCACCAAGCTCCAGCTACTCGACGCGTACCGCGAGCGCGACTCCATCGGGTGGGACGACCCGAAGCTGGCGCTCCTCGACCTCCAGTACCACGACGTTCGTCCCGATAGATCCTTGTACGAGAAGCTCGTCCGGGCCGGTAAAGTCGAGCGCCTCGTCGAGGAGGCTGACGTGACGACGGCAATGACCGAACCCCCCGACAGCACCCGGGCGTACTTCCGGGGCACGTGCCTGTCGAAGTGGGCCGACGCGGTCGTCGCCGCCAACTGGGACAGCCTGATCCTCGATGTGGGGAGCGACCCGTTGCGGCGGATCCCGATGATGGAGCCGCTACGGGGAACGCGTGAGCACGTCGAGTCGTTGTTCGAGGAGTGCACGTCGCCAGCCGAGCTCGTTGCCCGGCTAGCGTCGTAGGCAGGCCTACGGGAGTTATTGCGTCATGGCAG
This sequence comes from Actinomycetota bacterium, assembly GCA_052390575.1. GTDB lineage: Bacteria > Actinomycetota > Acidimicrobiia > IMCC26256 > JACDBD01 > JBPCMN01. The sequence goes on from JBQTGU010000088.1 coordinate 76,347, forward strand.
AGCGGGAACGCAAGCAGAAGCAGGCGCCCAAGGAGCGCGTCGAAGAGGACGTGCAGGTCGACGCGCCCACCAAGCAGGGCGAGGAGCTCAAGGAAGAGCTCGACGATCTCCTCGACGAGATCGACAGTGTCTTGGAAGAGAACGCGGAGGATTTTGTTCGGAATTATGTTCAAAAAGGGGGGGAGTGAAACGTGTTCTAGTTTCGCTCCTCGCTATGTCTGACCTGCGTGCCCGCCCTGAAGGCGGGCACTGTTGGTTGTCACACCCGGTTCATACGATGACAACATGAAGCGTTGCCCCGACTGTGGCGAGTGGAAGCCGGCGGAACAGTTTCCGAGAAACCGACGTACGCGTGATGGTCGGAACACCTACTGCAAGCCGTGTCACAACGCGCGCAGCAAGGCCTCGGTCAAGCGACTCTACGGAGGCAGTCGTCACTACCACTTGGTGCGCAGATACGGGATTGGTGCCGCGGATGTCGAAGAGCTGATTCGCAAGCAGGGCGGTGTGTGTCCGATCTGCGATAGCTCCAGACCCGAGCACGTCGATCATGACCACGAGACCAAAGAGGTTCGTGGCGTGACGTGTTTCAACTGCAACGGTGGGCTCGGACAGTTCGGTGACGGATCCCGAACGGCTTCGACGAGCAGCCGAATATCTCGAAACTGAGTCGCTGCCGCGAAACGGTGAGCGGGCTCTCATCGACGTAGCCCGGAAGCGAGCCCTCGCGTTGAAGGACCAGGCGGCGTAGGCTGGGCGCATGGGATATGGGGGACTGGGTGCGGGGCCGGGACCGATGCCGGGGAACGTGCTGGGGGAGTACGGCCGTGCCCAGGCGCAGGGTGCCGCGGCCGAGCACCACGTCCCGTCACCCGAGGTGCTGCGCGGGCTCGACGACGAGAAGTTGAGGCGGAAGCTTCGGCGCCGCCTGAGTTTCTGGCGTCTGTTCCGCCGCGTTCGCTGACAGACCTCGCTAGTAGGCTCGCCGGTCGATGAACGACGCGGCGTTGCCTTCGTTCGGGCCCAACCTCGACCCGGGTTCGTCGTTCGTCGACCTGCTGCGCAAGGTGGCGCCCCACTCGGTGCCGGGCGAAGCGAGCGCCGGTGGCGTTGCTCCGGTCGACGTGACCCACGGCACCACTGTCCTCGCGATCCGCTACGCCGAGGGCGTGGTGATGGCGGGCGACCGGCGCGCGGTGGCGGGCATGACCATCGCGAGTCGGCGCATCGAGAAGGTGTTCCCGGCCGACGACCACTCCGGCGTCGCCATCGCGGGCGCGGCGGGGCCGGCGGTCGACATGGTGCGGCTGTTCCAGGTCCAGCTCGAGCACTACGAGAAGATCGAGGGCGAGGGCCTCTCGCTCGAGGGCAAGGCCAACCAGCTCAGCCAGCTCGTCAAGGCCAACCTGCCCGCCGCGCTGCAGGGGTTCGTCGTCGTGCCGCTCTTCGCCGGCTACGACGAGCGTCGCGGCCGCGGCCGCGTGTTCAGCTTCGATGTCACCGGCGGGAAGTACGAGGAGACCGACTTCCAGGCCCACGGCTCGGGCGGTGTCCACGCCCGCAACTGGATCAAGGCGTCGTGGACCGAAGGCCTCACCGGCGAGGAGGCCACCACGCTCGCGCTGCGGGCGCTGTTCGCGGCCGCCGACGAGGACGCCGCCACCGGCGGCCCCGATCTCGTGCGCCGCATCTTCCCCACGGTTGCCCGGATCGAGGCCACCGGCTTCCAGGCGCTGGCCGACGACCAGATCGAGCAGCTCGCCGACACCCTGCTCGGCGGGCGGGAGGAGGGCGCCGGCACATGACGATGCCCTTCTACGTCTCGCCCGAGCAGGTGATGAAGGACCGGGCCGACTACGCCCGCAAGGGCATCGCCCGGGGCCGCAGCCTGGTCGCGCTGGAATCGGCCGACGGCATCGTGATCGTGGCCGAGAACCCGTCGCGCACGTTGTTCAAGATCAGCGAGATCTACGACCGCATCGCGTTCGCGGGCGTCGGCAAGTACAACGAGTTCCAGATGCTCAAGATCGCCGGAGTCCGCCACGCCGACCTCAAGGGCTTCAACTACTCGCGCGAGGACGTGACCGCCCGGTCGCTCGCCAACGCCTACGCGCAGACGCTGGGCCAGGTGTTCACGCACGAGATGAAGCCCTACGAGGTCGAGATCCTCGTGGCCCAGGTCGGCGACCAGCCCGAGAGCGACGAGCTGTTCCACATCCTCTACGACGGCACCGTCATGGACGAAGAGGGCTACACCGTGCTCGGCGGGCAGGCCGAGTCGATCGCCGACGTGCTCGAGAACCGCTTCCAGGCCGGCTTGGCGACCGCCGACGCGGTCAAGCTCGGCGCCGACGTGCTCTCGGGCGCCGACCAGCAGCCCCTTCCCGCGAACCAACTCGAGGTGGCGATGCTCGAACGGGCGCCCGCCGGGCGCGCGTTCCGCCGCCTCCGGGGCGACGACCTCGAGGCACTGCTCGCGGGCTGATTCGTCCCGGTTTCACCGGCGGGAATTGAGTAGTCGTTACTCATGTCCGCCGAGCCCGTGCCCCCGATACTGCCTCCAGCGGCGAGTACCCTCGCCCACGACTCAAGGAGACTGGAACCGTGAGGCACGTCCGAATCGCAGTGGTGCTCGGCACGGTGGCGGTGCTTGTTCTCGGGTTGGCAGGCCCGGCGGCGGCGAAGACGGTGTCGCCCAAGAAGTACGCCAAGACGCTGTGCACCACGCTCGGCGACCTGGTCGAGGCCCAGAACGAGCTCGTCGACACCTACAACACGTTGCCGGTCGACGATCCCGCAACCTTCCAGACCCAGACCGTCGACCTCGTCAACGGCTTCGTCGCCGAGCTCGAGGCGGCCGAGGCGAAGCTCAAGAAGCTCAAGCCCGACGTCGACGGGGGCAAGAAGGTTGCGAGAGTCTTCAACGAGTACCTCGCCGGGCAGGCGACTGAGTTGCAGGCCGCGGTCGACACGTTCGCCGCTGCCGACGCGAACGGGGTGGCGTTCGCAGCCGACGTGGCCGCGCTCGAGGTCGCGGTCAACCTGCTGAGCACGACCGCGGGCGATCCATTCTCCGAGGTCACGAACCAGGATCTGCTCGAAGCCTTCGACGGGGAGAGCTCGTGCGAGGACATCGTCACCGTCTTCTGACCGTCGGCGTCCTGGCCGGGACGGCGGCGTTCCTGGGCGCCGGCTTCCCGGCCAACGCCTCCCTTGCTCGAGTCGTCCCTCCCGACGAGTACGCCGAGAGCGTCTGCGGGAGCACCGCCGACTGGTTCGACGAGATCGTCGATCTCAGCGGCGAGCTCGGCGACGGCCTCTCGGAAGCCTCCGACGCCGACGAGCAGCAGGACGTGGCCCTCGAGTTCCTCGAGGCTGCCATCGATGCCACGGACACGTGGCTCGAGGAGATCAGGGATGCGGGGACACCCGACGTCGACGATGGGAGATCGATCGCCAAGGGGTACCGGAAGGGCGCGCGGGACACCAGAAAGGTGCTCGTGAAGGCGGCCAAGGAAGCCGAGGACCTCCCGACGGACGACGACGAGGAGTTCGCCGAGCGCCTCGACGAGCTCGGGACCTCGATCGACGAGGGCCTCGATGAAGCGGGGCTCGCGGTCACCGAGACCGAGGAGGACGCGAGCCGCGAGTACCGGGAGGCCTTGGCGGACGCGGCGGCCTGTGAGGAGCTTCGCGAGGCCGTGGGCGACGCCACATGACCCGCGACCCGAAGCGGAGCACGGTGGTCGCTCGCGGCGTGTCGGTCGCGACGGCGGCCCTCATGCTGGTCGGCGCGGCCTTCCCGGCCAAGGAGGTGTCGGCCGAGAAGTGGGTGAAGTCGGTGTGCACGTCGCTCGGCGACTGGGCCGAGGACCTGGCGGCGGCCCAGGAGGGCGTGGATCGGAGCGAGACCGACCTGGACCGGACGAAGGACGACCTGGTCGCCTACCTCGATGGGGTCACCGACGCCACCGATGCGCTCCTGAGGCGGCTGAAGAAGGCGGGAACCCCGGACGTCGAGGACGGCAAGGGCGTCGCCGGCGCGTTCCGCAAGGGCTTCACGCAGGCGCGCGACACGTTTGCGGACGCGGCCGACGACGCCGAGAACCTCGACACCGAGGACAGGTCGCAGTTCGAGGAGGACGTCCTCGACCTCCAGGACGCGATCCGCGCCGGTGCCGAGGACATCAACGCGACGTTCGACGAAGCCGACGAGAAGTACGACGTGCCCGAGCTCGACGACGCCTTCGAGGCCGAGCCGTCCTGTAGCGGCATCACCTAATGGGATCCACCGAGGGTTCCTGTGCTGCGGGAAGCCTGGTGGCCGAGCCGCTGGCTGGTGAGCACTGTCGTCGCCTGGAGCGTCGATTCCTAGGGTTAGATCGTGCCCCGGCCGGTTGGTGAGGGCTGCCCATAGCGCTGATGGGGTGTCGTGCCGTTGAGCACTGATCCATTAGGTCGCCGCCGGGTGTCCTCGGGCTCGTGGGAGAACCAGCAACCAGAGGAGGATACGACACGATGATCTTCGTCGGCGATGACTGGGCTGAGGCCCACCACGATGTGCACGTGATGAACGAGACGGGTGAGCGGCTCGGGAGCCGACGACTTCCCGAGGGCCTGGAAGGGATCGGCCGCTTCCACGAGCTCGTCGCCGGGTTCGTCGATGATCCTGGCGAGGTCGTGGTCGGGATCGAAACCGATCGGGGGCTGTGGGTGCACGGGCTGGCTGCGGCCGGTTACCAGGTCTATGCGGTCAATCCGTTGGCGGTGTCCCGCTACCGGGATCGTCACAACGTCGCGGGCGCCAAGTCCGATGCTGGTGATGCCAAGGTGCTGGCCGACCTGGTCCGGACTGACCGTCACAACCATCGTCCGATTGCCGGTGACAGTCCCGACGCGGAAGCGATCAAGGTGCTCGCCCGAGGGCACCAGAGCCTGATCTGGGCTCGGACCCGGCACACGAACCAGTTACGCAACGCTTTGCGTGAGTACTACCCCGCCGCGCTGGAGGCGTTCGCGGACCTGGCTGATCGCGATGCGCTGGCCATGCTGGGGAGGGCCCCAACGCCCGATGCAGGGGCAGCGCTCTCGCTCAGCCAGGTCCGCGCAACGCTGAAGCGAGCTGGGCGACAACGCAACCTGGATCAACGGGCCATGGAGATCCAGGCCGCGTTGCGCAGCGAGCAGCTCACCGCCGCGTCGGTGTTGGCCCAAGCGTTCGCGGCGACCACCAAGGCCGCGGTCGGGATCATCAGCGAGCTGAACCGCCAGATCGCCGATCTCGAGGCTGCGCTCGAAGACCGTTTTGAACAGCACCCGGACGCCGACATCTACCTCTCCCTGCCAGGACTCGGTGATGTGCTCGGCGCCCGGGTGCTCGGCGAGTTCGGGGACGACCCCGATCGCTACGCCACCGCCAAGTCTCGCAAGAACTACGCCGGCACGTCACCCCTCACGGTCGCGTCCGGCAAGAAACGAGCAGTCCTCGCCCGCCACGTCCGCAACCGGCGTCTCTACGACGCCATCGACCAATGGGCGTTCTGCTCGCTGTCAGCCAGCCCCGGATGCCGGGCGTTCTACGACCAACGACGAGCCGCCGGCGACTTGCACCACCAAGCGCTGCGAGCTCTGGGCAACCGACTCGT
>JBQTGU010000089.1:0-26072 GCA_052390575.1 Actinomycetota bacterium
TTCTTCTTCGTCGTCGGCCTCGAGATCAAGCGCGAGCTCATCGAGGGCGATCTCCGCGATCCCAAGACCGCCGCGCTGCCGGCGCTGGCCGCGCTCGGGGGAATGGTGGTGCCAGCCGCGCTCTTCCTCGCGCTGAACCCGTCGGCACCTGGAAGCGACGGATGGGGCATCCCGGTCGCGACCGATATCGCGTTCGCGGTCGGCGTGCTCTCGCTCCTCGGATCGCGCGTCCCGAAGGGCCTCAAGCTGTTCCTGCTCACACTGGCAATCGTCGACGACGTCGGTGCCATCCTCATCATCGCGGTCTTCTACTCGAGCGGACTGTCGGGCCGGTGGCTCGGTGGCGCGGTCGCCGCTCTGCTCGTGTTCCTCCTGCTCCAGATGATCGGCATCCGGCACCCGTTGGCGTACGTGCTCCCGGCGGTCGTGCTGTGGGTGTGCACGTTCGAGTCGGGTGTGCACGCCACGATCGCCGGGGTGCTGCTCGGGCTCCTCGCGCCGAACCAGGAGTGGCGCGGCGAAAAGGTGATCGACCGGGTCGAGCGTCTCCTCCACCCGTGGACCAGCTTCCTGGTCGTGCCGGTCTTCGCGCTCGCCAATGCCGGGGTCGCGCTCGGAGCGGACTCGATCAGCGACGCGGTCTCGAGCCGAGTCGGGCTCGGCGTGGTGATCGGGCTGGTAGCGGGAAAGCCGATCGGAATCGGATTGGCCGTGCTCGCGGCGTTGGTGCTCCGCCTCGGGCGGCTTCCGGCCGGTGTGGGGGCGCGTCAGCTCCTCGGGGCGGCGGCGCTCGCCGGTATCGGATTCACCGTGTCGCTGTTCATCGCCGACCTGTCGTTCGAAGGCACGCCCTACCTGGCCCGCGCGAAGCTGGCGATCCTGATCGCCTCGCTCACCAGCGCACTGGTCGGCATCCTGCTTCTGCTCCGCCGGCCGCGGCGTACGGTGAGCCCGTGAAGACCGTCGCGCTCGTCGATGACCTCATGGACCGGTCCAAGATCGGCGCCGCCCTCACCGACGTCGCGTTCGCCGCCGGGCCCGACGGCTGCGTCGACGCCGAGCTCGTCGTGGTCGACCTCGGTAGCCACCCGCGCGACGTCGCCGAGGTGCGACGGGTGGTGCCGGGCGCCCGGATCGTGGCGTTCGGCCGCCACGACAACCCCGAGGCGCTCGCCCGGGCCCGCGAGGACGGCGCCGACGCGGCCTTGCCCCGGTCCCGGTTCTTCCGCGACCCTGGAGCGTCCGTAACCCCCTGACAATCGTGGGGTCCAAGGCTTCGTGACCTCTCTCCTGCCGCGCCTCGAGCACGCCGCCGAGGGCGACGGCGCCGTCACTTTCGTCGGCTCCGCCGCCACCAACGGCACCCGGGAAACGGTCTCGTGGGCCCGTCTTCACGACGACGCCCGGGCGATGGCGGCCGCGCTCCAGGCCCGAGGGGTCGGCCCCGGCGCCCACGTCGCCCTGCTCGGCCCGACGTCGCGCCCGCTCGTGACCGCGATCGAGGCAGGGTGGCTGGCGGGCGCGACGGTCGTCGCGCTGCCGTTGCCGATGCGGCTGGGGTCGATCAAGGAGTTCGTCGACCAGACCCGGCGGCGGATCCTCCACGCCGAGACCGATCTCGTGGTCATCGACCCCGCCCTGGCCGAGTTCCTCGACTCGCAACGCGGCGATCCGCCGGTGGCCCGCCTCGACGAGCTCACCGGGAAGGCCACCGCCTACGACCGTCCGCCCGACGATCCCGACGCGCTCGCCATCCTCCAGTACACGAGCGGTTCGACGGCCGAGCCGAAGGGCGTGATGCTGCCCCACCGGTGCATCACCGCCAACCTCGACGCGATCGTCGAGGCCGCCCGCATCGACGCCGCCACCGACCGCGCCGTCTCGTGGCTGCCGCTGTACCACGACATGGGGCTCATCGGCTGCCTCACCACTCCGATGACGGTCGGGTTCGACCTCCTCCTCGCCGCCCCTCAGGACTTCCTCGCCGGACCGGCCCGCTGGATGGAGTGGCTGTCGGAGTTCGGCGGCACCATGACCGCGGGCCCCAACTTCGCCTACGCGCTGGCCGCCCGCGCCCTCCGACGCCTCGACGGCCTCGACCTGTCGCGCTGGCGGCTCGCACTCAACGGCGCCGAGCCGATCGACCCGGGCGCGGTCGAGGCGTTCTGCGCCGCCGGCGCGGCCCATCGTCTCGACCCCCGCTCCGCCTTCTGCGTCTTCGGCATGGCCGAGGCCACGCTGGCGGTGACGTTCCCGGAGCCGGACTCGGGCATGACCGTCGACGCGATCGACCGTCGGGTGCTCGAGACCGACGACTACGCCGCACCGGTGGAGCCCGGCGCCGCCGGGCCCGAGGGCGTCCGCCGACTCCCCTTCCTCGGCCGGCCGCTCGGCCGGCTCGACGTGCGGATCTGCGAGCCGACCACCGGCGCCACGATGCACGACCGCGAGGTCGGTGAGCTGGAGATACGGGGCGCGTCGGTGACCCCGGGCTACTTCCGGCGCGAGACCGCGACACTCGATGCGTTCCACGACGGGTGGCTCCGCACCGGCGACCTCGGCTACCTCGTCGACGGCGAGCTCGTGGTCTGCGGTCGGATCAAGGACGTGATCATCGTGGGTGGCCGCAACGTCTTCCCCGAGGACATCGAGCGGGCGGTGGGCGGGGTCGAGGGCGTGCGAGCCGGCAATGTCATCGCCTTCGGCACCGAGGGCCGCCGCGGCCGCGAGGCGCTAGTGGTCGTGGCCGAGACCAAGGCGGAGGAGTCGACGCCGGTGCGGGCGGCGGTGGCGTCGAAGGTCACTGACGCGGTTGGCGTCCCGCCCGAGGACGTGGTCCTGGTCCGCCCGGGCACGCTGCCGAAGACCTCGTCGGGCAAGCTCCAGCGCTCGCTGTGCCGGGACCGCTACCACGACGAGGTCCTCGAGCCCGCGGGTTAGCCCCGACCGACCCGAACGATCAGGTGGCGGCGGTCGTCTCGATCCCCTGCTTCTTGGCCGTGAGCGCGGGTGGGTCGTAGCCGCGGTTCCAGAGCCGCTGGATGAACAGCTTCCAGCAGGCGATGAGGAACACCGCGAGGCAAGCGGCGCCGATGAGGGCGCTCCAGAACGCGTCGGTCCACGGCCCGGGGGTCAGGTCGACCCGTTCGACGTAGTCGGGGCCGCCCCAGCTGACATCCCAGCGGGTGTGCGCCTGGAACCGCGCGTACAGCGTCCAGGCGAAGATGCGACAGCCCCCGTAGAAGAGCAGGCCGCGGTACAGCGCCACGAGGCCTCGCTCGGGAAGCTTGAACTTGCGGTGGATCCACGCCCACACCCGCGGGTCGGCGGGCACGATCACGGTCCGGAAGTACTCCTTCGTCAGCGTCTGGCGGGCGAAGACCAGCACGACGACGAGCCAGAACATGTCCCAGACGCCGCCGGGGCTGGAGTAGTAGGCGGCGGCATCGCCGTAACGGCCGAGGATGGCGGCGTGCCGCCACATGCCGGTCGTGATGGTGTCGGTCGAGAACGGGAAGAACAGCATCGTTCCGGCGGTGTCGTTGATGTCGGTGACCACGTGGGCGACGTGCCCGATGAGCAGGCCCAGAGCCCAGTTGCGGCTCCGGAAGATCGCCAGCACCAGCACCGAGACCAGGACGCCCCACAGGATCGAGTGCGTGAACCCGGCGCCGGGCCAGCCGCGGTGGAACTGGATCGGGTCGGACCCGCCGATCTTGTAGCTCCCGACGGTGAAGCCGTAGACGAACCCCTTGGTCAGCAGATCGGGGAGGAACGCGCCCAGGGCGCAGGCGAGGAACGACATCCGTAGGCCGACGTGCTTCTGGATGAAGTAGTTCTCGAGCTCGTGCGTCGCCCAGCTCACCGGGCCCACCTCGCCCGGAGCCGGCGGAGCCACGTTGGGATGAGGTACACGACCAGGAGCGGGAAGAGTGGACCGACGATCCAGTTCAGGAAGATGGTCTTGAACTGGTAGCCGAGCGCGATGTACACGACCACCGCGACCGCGTACAACACGCCCTCTTCGTGGTCGCGCCAGAGACGACGCGGAAACCACCCGCGCTGGTCGCCGCCTTCGTGCAGGTCGGGCGGCGCCTCGCCTGCGGCGGGCACCCGGGAACTCACTCGACCAGGCTGGGGGCCATCACGGGCGGTGACGGCTCATTCGGGCCGGGGCCGAGGACAGTGTCGGGATCGAGGCCGAGGCTGGCGATGAACGCGACGTCCTCCATGTGGGCACTGGCCTTACGCTCGGCCCGGCTCGACATCTGAATGATCCCGAGCGAGGCACCGATCTGGCGGATGCCGTGCGTGGCCGCGCCGGCCACGATCGCGCCGTTCGCGACGAGGAACTCGGTGTTGCTGACGCAGTTGAGGCACATCGGTTGCGGACCTTACCAGCGGGCCAGTTGGGTACGGGCCTCGCCCGGCCACTCCGTCGTGAACCCGGCGAGCGGCGACGCGTCGGCGAGGATGCGCTCCTGCTCCTCGAGGTCGTGGAAGCCGGTGTAGACGCGCAGGCCGGCGTCTCGGGCCCCCTCGAAGACCTTCGGGCCCACCAGCCGCGGGTTCACGGCCACGCTGTCAGCCCCCCACTCGCGCGCGTCGGCGAGGAGGCCGGGAACATCGTCGAAGGGCTGCTCGCCCCGCATCAACACCGTCTCGAGATCCGGTGCTTCGCGCGCGAAGAAACGCACGACCGGTTCGTCGTTGGTCCAGATCTGAACCGTGGGCCCGGCGCCGGCCGACCGCACGGTGTCGAGCACCGCCCGGGACGCGCCTTCCTCCTTGAGCTCGACCGCGAACACGAGGCCGGGACGGGCGGCGTCGAACGCGTCGGCCAGGGTCGGGACCCGCTCACCGTTGGTCAGGCGGAGCCGGGCGACGCATCGGGCGGTCATCCATCGGATCGGGATCGGCCAGCGCGCCGTCCGCACCGGGATCAGGTCGTGCATGACGATGGCGACCCCGTCGCGTGTGCAACGCACGTCGATCTCGACCCCGTCGGCGCCGAGGTCGGGTGCCAGGCGGATGGCCGCCAGGCTGTTCTCGGCCCCGCCATGGGCACCGGCGCGGTGGGCGAGGATCAGGGGCAGCACCCCGGGAGTTTCGCGCGCGGGCGCGCGACCGCCGGATAGCGTCCGCGCGTGCGTCCACTGCGCGCCCTCGGGCGTCGAGCCGGCATCGCCGTCGTCGTGTTCACGGTCGCGGCCGTGCCCGTGGCCGGTGGTGACGTCTCGAACGCCGAGGTCGACGGGTTCCGCCTCGTCGCTTGCCTGCCCGATGTGTTGGCTCTCCCGATCCGGGGCGTCATGCAACTGGGGACGCTCCCCGCGGTCGGGATCGTGGCGGGCGTGCTCTTCGCGTTCGCGCCGCGCCGACGGTGGCAGACGGCGGGCGCGGTCATCGTCGCGGGCATCGCGGCGCGCTTCGCGTCCGACGGCCTCAAGGACGTGTTCGATCGGCCCCGACCGCTGGTCTCGGTGACGGACGTCGTGCCGCGCGACACCGCCGACGGGCTCGGCTTCCCGTCGACCCACGCCGCGGTGGCCTTCGCGCTGGCGGGCGTGGTGGTGTGGTGGCTCCCGCGTCGCTGGCAGCCGGCGGCGTGGGCGTTGGCGGGGATGGTGGCGATCGCGCGCGTATACGTCGGCGTCCACTACCCGCTCGACGTGGTGGGCGGCGCCGCGGTCGGCGTCGTGATGGCATCGATCGCGGTAGTCCTCTTCGGCGCGCCTCGGCGGGACCTCCACGCGGCGAGCAGCCGTTCGAGCACGACCGCGAGGCTGTAGGCGGCGGCAAGGAGCGCACAGCCGGCGGCGATGTCGATGAGCCGGTGCTGCCCGGTCACCGAGACCGCGATGAACGAGAAAACCAGGTGTGCGATCAGCGCACCCCGTTGCCAGCGGCGGCGCGCCAGTGGCCAGACCGCCAGTACCGACCACACCGCCCAACCCACGTGGAGGCTCGGCATCCCCGCGTAGGGGTTGCCGTGGCTGCCTAGGTACTCGTCGGTCGGCTCGCCGTCGGGTTCGTACTCGATGCGCTGCGCGCCCCCGAAGTTGAAGTACTCGGCCTTGGTGTCGACGATCCCGTAGCGCGGCGGCATGTTCGCCGGGGGCATGAGCGGATAGAGCCAGAAGCCGAGCAGGGCGAGCGGAAGCATGAGCACGAACGCGTTGCGCCACCGCACGTAGCGCTTCGGCGCCGCCCGGTACAGCCAGACGAAGCACACGATCGTGACCACCATGTGCGGAGGGCCGTGGTACACGTTCGCGAACCCGACGAACCACTCATGCGGAAGTGCCCACCGCTGGATCGTGCGCTCGTGGTCGAGCCCCAGCAGCTGCTCGAGCCGGAGCACCTGCTTGGCGTGCCGGAACGCTTCCTGAGTCGAGCCCTGCAAGGGACCGTTCCGGATCCACGTGTACACCTGGTAGATCGCGCGGATCGCGATGATCTCCACGATCCAGCCGCCGCGGAAGCGGCGCGCCAAGGGTCCTTCGGTGACAGGTCTCTCCGTGGCGTCGGTCACGGGACCGGCGATGCTACCGGCCGCTTCTGATCGACTCCGCCGCGTAGTGTCGCCCGGATGGCAATGAGGCCGGTCTTCGCGGTCGCGGCGATCGCCGGCGCGGTCCTGTCGCACGCACCGACCGCAACGCCGAGCTCCCCCTCCGGGCGGGTCGAGCGGGTGCTGATCGTGAGCTTGCCGAACGTGTCGTGGGCCGACCTCGAGCGTATCGAACTGCCCCACCTCGACCGCCTCTTCCGCGAGGCAGCCATCGGCGACCTCACGACCCGCGCCAGCTTGGACCGGCGCGCCACCCGCCTGGGCGACGGCTACATCACGCTCGGCGCCGGGACGCGAGCGATCGGCGACGACGGCACGATGGACGGGCTCGGGCTCGGCGTCGACGAGCCCTTCGGCCTCGACACCGCCGGCGTCGTGTTCGAGCGTCGGACGGGGCGAAGCGTGAGCGGCGGTGTCGTCCAGATGGGGATCGCCGACATCGTCGACCGCAACGAGGCGCTGCCATTCGACGCCGAACCGGGCGCGCTCGGCGCGGCGCTTGCCGACGCGGGCTACGCGCGCGCGGTGATCGCCAACGCCGACGGCACCGAACCGAGCGACGTCCCGCCGGTGTACCGGCGCCAGGCGGTCAGCGCGCTCATGGACGAGCAGGGGGTGGTTCCGGGCGGGGCCGTCGGCCCCGAGCTCCTGGTCGAGGACCGGCGGGCGGTGTTCGGGCTGCGCTACGACAACGAGGCGGTCCTCGCCGCGTTCGACGCGGCGTGGGAGCGGGAGTCGGTCGTCCTGGTCGAGGCGTCCGACCTGGCCCGAGCCGACGCCTACCGCGGCTCCGCCACCGCCGCCCGACGCGGCCGGCTCACCGCCGACGCGTTGCGGCGGTCGGACGAGCTCGTCGGCGAGCTCCTCGACCGCGTCGATCCCGAGCGCGACGCGGTGCTGGTGGTCGGGCCGGCACACCCGCGGCGGGAGATCACGCTCACGGTGGCGGCGGTGCGCGCCCCCGGCGTCGAGCCCGGGCTGCTCCGTTCCGCCACCACTCGCCGGTCGGGTTTCGTCCAGCTCGTCGACGTCGCGCCCACGATCCTCGACCTGCTCGACATCGACCGGCCGACGTCGATGGAGGGCCGCTCGTTCGAAGTGGGTCGCGAGGGAGGAAGCGCGTCGGATCGGCGCGACTTCCTCGTCGACGCCGACGCCGCCGCCCGGTTCCGGGACGGGCACGGGAGCCAGGTGACGTCGGCGTTCGTCGTGGCCCAGCTCGTGTTGACCGGTGCCGCCGCGCTGTGGCTTACGGGACGGCTGCGCGGGCGAGGGGTGGCGGGCGCGCTTCGGGTGGCGGCGCTCGCGTTGCTCGCGTTCGCGCCGGCCGTGTACCTCGCCCGCATCCTGCCGTTCCACGACCTCGGGACCACCTGGTACTGGGCGTTCCTGGTGTCGGTCGCGCTCGCGCTCGCGGCCGCGTACGAGGTCGCGGGGCGCCACGATCCCCTCGATTCCGTCCTGGCGGCGCTGGCGGTCACGGTGGGGTTGCTGGTCGTCGACGTGTGGGTGGGCGCGCCGCTCCAGATCAACAGCGCGTTCGGCTACTCGCCGACGGTCGCCGGTCGCTTCGCCGGATTCGGCAACCTCGCCTACGCGGCGCTCGCGGTCTGTGCGCTGTTGCTCGCGGCGCTCCTGGCCCACCGCATCGGTGAGCGTCGGGGAGCGTGGGCGGGGGTGGGCGTGTTGGCGTTCGTGCTCGTGGTCGACGGGATGCCGTTCTGGGGCTCCGACGTCGGTGGCGTACTGTCGATGGCGCCGGCGTTCGCGATCACCGGCATCCTGCTGCTCGGCCGGCAGGTGCGGCTGCGCGTCGTCGCGCTCGTCGCGGTCGGCACTGCGCTCACGCTGGGCGGGTTCGCGCTCATCGACCTGGCGAGACCGGTCGACCGGCGCACCCACCTCGGGCGCCTCGTGGTGCTGTTCGGAGACGAGGGCTCGGCGGGGGTCGCCACGGTCGTCGGGCGCAAGCTCGATTCGAGCATCGGCACCCTCACGACGTCGGTATGGGGCGTGATCGTCCCGGTCGCATTGGCGTTCCTCGCCTATCTCGCCCTGCGGTCGCCGGTCAGCCTGCGCGACCTCACCGCGCGGGTTCCCGAGCTGCGGGCGGCGATCATCGGCGTGCTGGTTCTTGCCGGGTTGGGCTTCACGCTCAACGACTCGGGCATCGCCATCCCGGGCCTGATGCTGGGGACGCTCACTTCGGTGTTGGTGGTCGTGCTGACGCGATTGCACGTGGACCGGCGCGCCGTCGCCGTCGCGACCGAGCGCGGCTCGCGGGGCCGGCCGGGGTAGGTGTCACGGGGGCGGGATCGGGAACGCTCCAAGAGGCGGATTCGTTGTGATGCGTGTCAGAATGGCTCCCCTCCCGCGGAAGAACCTCCTTCCATCTGGCCGGTTCGGCTTGGTGATGAATAGACAGCTCGAGTCTCCAGCGGCGGTTGCCGCTCCTGCGACGCCGCGAGCCGGCGCGCCCTGGACCCGTGCCCAGATGCTGCAGGTGTTCCTCCTGTTGCTGCTGCTGGCGCTGGCGTTGCGGGTGCCGGGCTACGTCGTCGACGTCTTCAACACCGACGAGACGTTCCTGGCCACCCAGGCCGAGGTCATCAACGACGGCGGCCAGATCTACCAGGAGGCGGTCGACCGCAAGCCGCCGCTGGTCCCGTACATCTACGCGGGCACATTCCGGGCATTCGGTACCACCGCGCTGTGGTCGGTCCGGGTGATGGCGGCGGTGGCCGTCGCGCTGACCGGCCTGTTGGTCGCGGCCGAGGCGCGCGCCCGTTACGGGCGGCGGGCGGGCTGGCTCGCCGGGATCCTGCTCGTGCTGGCCACGGGGGCGTTCGTCCCCCAGGACGGGCAGGCGGCCAACTTCGAGATCTTCATGCTCCCTCCGATGACGGCGGCGGTCCTGCTGGCGCGGCGCGGGCGCGGGTTCGCATCGGGGGTGGCGGTGGCGGTCGCCACGCTCGCGAAGCAGACGGGTGCGGCGACACTGCTTCCCGTCCTCTATCTCCTCTGGAAGGGCAGGGGCCGCCGCGCCGCCGGTGACGCGCTGGCCGGCTTCGCGCTGCCGATCGCGCTCGTCGCCCTGCTCGTCGGACCGGGCCAGCTCCTGTTCTGGGCGGTGCTCGGCAACGGCAGCTACCTGAGCGTCGGGTCGGCATCGCTGCGGGTCGTGATCCTGTGCGTGGGAATGACGATCTTCTTCGCCGCGCTCAACCTGCCGATCATCTGGGCGTTGCCGCAGGCGTGGCAGGAGCGGCGCACGCAGGGTGCGGGTGACACCGACCTCTGGCTCTGGTTGGCGTCGGCGCTTCTGTCGGTGATGGTCGGCTTCCGATTCTTCGGCCACTACTACCTGCAGCTGCTTCCTCCGCTGGCTCTGTTGAGCGCGGGCGTGTTGGCGCGCGCCTCCCGCCACCTCACGAAGCGCCTCGTGGTGGCGTCGGCGTCGGTGGCCGTGCTGCTGGTGCTGCTGGCGTTCCCCGAGCAACCCGTCGAGCACCCGGAGTACGAGAACGCAGCCGAGTTCACCGCGACCCACGCGGGGCCCGAGGACCGGATCCTGGTGTGGGGACACGTGCCCGAGCTCTACTGGGCATCGGGGACGCGCCCCGCCACCCGCTTCCTGACCAACCGGTTCCTCACCGGTTCGTGGAGCGGGCGGTCGCAGGAGGCGGTCTCGGAGAACACGGCGACGCCGGGTGCGTGGGAGCTGTTCTTCGAGGACTTCGCCAGCCACCCGCCCCGCTACATCCTCGACGCGTCCCCGTCCGGAATTCGCGAGTCGGAGCACTACCCGATCTCGGCCTACCCGAGCTTCGCCGCGATCGTGTTCCGTGAGTACCGCTACGTCGAGTTCATCGACGGCATCACGATCTACGAGCGCGTCGACGACCCACCGTTCCGCACCGCAATCTGGTAGCAGTCAGAGGTGCCATCCACCGGCTCGCCGCCAGGATTGTGCGGGAGCGGCGAGCGTCCCGAAGGGCGAGTGCGACCTAGACGAGGGGCCAAGGGACGGAGTGGTAGCCGGGCTCGGGGTCGGGGAGCGTTCCGGTTGTGACCAGCTCGGCGGCGCGCTGCTGCATGGCCTCGAGCTCGAGCGGCGACAGCAGCGGCGTGAGCGGGTCGACGACGGTGGCGTCGAGCTGGGCGACCCGGCACACGTCGTCGGCGAGCACCGGGTCGATGCGCTCGCCGGCGAAGTCCCAGATCACGGTGCGGAGCTTCCACGCGGGGTGGAACGTCAGCCCGTGGTCGATACCCAGGATGGCGCCAGAGGGCAAGCTGCGGAGGCAGTGACCGCCCTTGCGGTCGGCGTTGTTCACCAGCACGTCGAACACCGCGAAGCGGCGGAAGCGGTCGGCATGCTCTTCGAGCAGGGTGAAGTAATGCTCCTCGGGATCGTGGTCGACGAAGCGCTGCACCATCCCCTCGCCCAGGGGACCGTCGCGCAGCACGGTCGGGGGGATCAGGCCCCACCCAAGGGCGGCCGACAGCTCGTAGGTCGCGACCTCGCGCTGGCACAGCGTGCCGTTGGGGAAGTCCCACAACGGCCGCTCGCCCCGGCGGGGCTTGTACACCGCCGCGATCTCGGCACCGTTGTTGCGGACGCGCGCCAGGAAGGTCGCATTGGACGCGTAGTGCATGCGTCCGAGCACCTCGAGCTCGCCGGCGGCGAGCTTCTCGGCGGCGGCGGAGTCGCTCAGTTCCAGCGGGGGCACCGGTGGCCGGCGGGGTCCATCGGCATGTCGCACAGCGGGCACGGCGGCCGGCCGGCGGCGACCGCGGCCGCGCCGCGCGCCGCCATCGCCCGGACCTGCGAGCGGGTGGCGTAGATCCGCGCCACGAACCCCTCTTCGGCCTCCTCCATCTCCGTGGGCTCGCTCGCTGCGGGCGGGGTTACCCCGCCCGCGGACGCTCGCTCCCCGGCGGGCCGCTCGCCCTCCTCCAAGTCTTCTTCCTCCTCGCTGGCGCGCTCGCGCAACTCGATCAGCACCCGCTCGCGCTCCGGGTCGAAGCCCAATCCGATGAGTCGCGCCCGGAACAGCGGGACGGTCGGCTCCCGCAGATCCTGCTTCGGCGCCTCCTCTTCGTCCTCGGGGAAGTCGTCGGCGATGCGGTCGAGGAAGGTGACCGCCTCGGCGGCGAGCAGGGCCACCTGCTCCTTCTCTACCAGCACCGTGAGCTGGGTCGATTCGGTGCGCGCCTGGATGAAGAACTCCCGCTCGCCCGGCTCGCCCACCGCGCCGGCGGCGAGAGCGTCGATCTCATCGAGTTCGAGTTCTTCAGCCATCGGTCTTGTCTCCTTCCGACGCCGGCTTCGGGCGCAACTCGTCGAGGTCGCCGGTGTCGTTGCACTTGACCAGGGCGGCCCCGTAGGGCGACAGATCGAAGATCGTCACCGACGCCGGCGACACGACCAGCCGCTGGAACAGGTCGAGGTGGAGGCCGGTGAAGTGGGCGATGGCAGCCTTGATGGGGTCGGCGTGCGACACGACCACGACGATCTCGCCGGCATGGTCGGCGACCACCGCCTCGAGCGCGGTCACCATGCGCCCTTGCATCTCGGCCAGCGACTCGCCCCCGGGGAAGCGGGCGCGCGACGGAGCCCGCTGCACGGTCTTCCACAGCTCGGTGTTGGCCAGGTCGGCGAGCTTGCCGCCGGTCCATTCGCCGTAGTCGGCCTCGATCACGCCCGCCAGCTCGCGGACGTCGACGCCGTGGTGGGACGCGATCGCCTCGGCGGTCTGGGCGGTGCGCTCGATCGGGCTGGCGTACACCGCCGCCACCGGGATCTCGGCCAGGCGCTCGCCCAGCGCCTTCGCCTGGCGGCGCCCGTCGTCCGAGAGATCGACGCCGGGGGCGCGGCCGGTCAGCATCGGACCGGTCTGCTCCGTCACCGCGTGGCGCACCAGCACCAGCTTGGTCGCGGGGGGCGGCTTCGGCTTCGGCTTCCTCTTGGCCTTCTTCGTGACCTTCTTCGTGACCACTGCGGTGATCGTACCGGGGTCGGATCGCACGCCTTCCCGCGAGACCTACATTCGCGCCATGAGCAGCCAGCACCCCGTGAGCCTGACCGGCGGCGTTCCCGAGACCGTGCTCGAGCCCGAGCCCGCCGACGCGCTCACTGCGCTCGACGCCGCCCTGGCCGCGCCGGACGAAGCGCGTCGCGACGCGGTCGCGGCCGTCGTGGCCCGCTGGCCCCGGTTCCTGGACGCCTGGGCCCGCCTGGGCGAGCTCGCCCGCGACGACGTGGAGGCGTACGCGTGCTTCCGTGTCGGCTATCACCGCGGCCTCGACCGGCTCCGCCAGTCGGGCTGGCGCGGCTCCGGGTACGTCCGCTGGGCGCACGAGACGAACCGGGGGTTCCTGCGCGCGCTCGACGGATTGCGGACGAGCGCAGCCGCGATCGGCGAGGCCGACGAGGAGCAGCGCTGCGCCGAGTTCCTGCACCAGCTCGAACCGGACTGGGAACGCCGCGACCGGTAGCGTGGACGTGATCACGAGAGGGAGAGCCGCATGAAGCGCGCCCTGGTCACGGGGATCACCGGCCAGGACGGCCGGCACCTCGCCGAGTTCCTGGTGGGCAAGGGGTACCAGGTGTTCGGCCTGGTCCGCGGGCAGAACAACCCCAAGGCCCAGATGGTGCAGGACGAGAACCCGGCGCTGGAGGTCATCGACGGTGACCTCCAGGACCTGTCGTCGCTGATCGCCGCGATCGAGCAGGTGCAGCCGGACGAGGTCTACAACCTCGGCGCGATCAGCTTCGTGCAGCTGTCGTTCAACCAGCCCGAGCTCACCGCCGACATCACCGGCCTCGGCGTGCTGCGCATGCTCGAGGCGATTCGCGTCGTCGGCGGCACCCAGAACAACCCGATCCGGTTCTACCAGGCGTCGTCGTCGGAGATGTTCGGCAAGGTGCGCGAGACACCGCAGAACGAGAACACGCCGTTCCATCCCCGCTCGCCCTACGGAGTGGCGAAGGTGTTCGGCCACTACACGACGGTGAACCACCGCGAGGCCTACGGCTTACATGCCTCGTCCGGGATTCTGTTCAACCACGAATCAGTGCCGGGCGACACCCCTGTTGTCGTGCGCGAGAACGGGTACATCGACATCCTTCCCATCGCCGAGCTCGTGCCACATGACCCTGACCCGTCGATAGCCACTTCACACACCCGGCAAGGCGAGGACCTCCAGGTCTGGGACGGCGAATTCTTTGCCCGCTGCACCGCGCGCAGCGCGAATTGGTGTGAAGGCGAGATGATCTCGATCCAGGGTCGTGGCGGCGTGATCGAGACGACGCCGGACCATGAGATCTTTGTTGGCGAGGGACGGAAGCCGGCACGGGACGTCTTAGCCGGTGACGCCATCCGACTGGCACTCCAACCCTGGTCCGCCTTCAACACATCACTCACCGAGGACGAGGCTTGGCTGCTCGGGATCCTGGCGGCGGAAGGGTCCGTCCTGCGAAGCGATCGGGCACGGATCACTTGCGGAGACGAGGCGGTGCTCGCCGAGGCCGCGGCGCGGTGGGAGCGGATCACTGCGGGAACGACGTCCAAGGGTGAGGTTCGCTCCGGATTCGGCGACCGCTACACGCCGGTTCTCAACTTGAATGGCAGCGCGCCCTACCGACGACTGCTCCGCCACGAGCTGTACACCGCGGAGAGCCATAAACGGGTCCCGAAGCGGATCCTGAATGCTGATCCAGAGTTGCAATTGGCGTTTCTTACCGCTTACAACCTCGGCGACGGCTTGCGCGCCGGGCATGGCATCGACGAGTTCAAGTCCTTTCACACAACTTCTCCCACGCTCGCCGCGGGCCTGGTGTGGCTGGCGCGCAGGACGCTCGGCCGACGAGTCGCGCTCTACCGCCAGCCGGGTGCGCTTGGGGGCGGGTTTAGCTACCTGATCAATCTCAGCTCCGGGCTTACGGTCGGCGGTAGCGGTGCCCATCTCAGGAAGCCACAACGCGAGGTGCGTAAGACCGAGCGTTCGCCGTATAGGGGATGGACATACGATCTCGAGACCGAGTCGGGACGCTTCGCCGCGGGCGTGGGACTCGTTGTGGTCCACAACTCGCCACGGCGTGGGCTCGAGTTCGTAACGCGGAAGATCACGAACTCGCTGGCGCGAATCAAGCTCGGGCTCCAGAACACCCTCACGCTCGGCAACCTCGAGTCGGCGCGTGACTGGGGTTATGCCGGCGACTACGTCGAGGCGATGTGGTTGATGCTTCAGCAGCCCGAGCCCGGCGACTACGTGGTCGCGACCGGGAAGACACACACGATCCGTGAGTTCCTGGATGCCGCCGCGGGGCTAGCCGGCTTCGACGACTGGAGCCCGCTCGTCAACCAGGACGAGCGCTTCGAGCGCCCGGCCGAGGTCGACATCCTCACCGGCGACGCGAGCAAGGCGCGCGAGAAGCTCGGTTGGCAGCCCAAGGTGAGCTTCGACGAGCTCGTCGAGCTCATGTACGAGCACGATCTCAAGGAGGAGCAGGCGAAGGCCGATACCAAGCGGCGCTGAGCAATACCCAAGGTCTCGACCTCTCCCACCTGACTCGCCGCTTCGGCGAGGTCACCGCCCTCGACGACGTCTCCCTCACGGTGGCGCCGGGCGAGGTGCTGGGCCTGCTCGGGCCCAACGGCGCCGGCAAGACCACCCTGATGCGCGCGGTCATGGGCGTCACCGGCCTCGACGCCGGCAGCGCGACCTGGGACGGCCATCCGATCGGCGAGGACGACCGGCGCACGTTCGGGTACATGCCCGAGGAGCGGGGGCTGTACCCGAAGATGCGGCTGCACGACCAGCTCGTCTACTTCGCCCGCCTGCACGGGCTCACCCGACGCCCCGCGGCCACCGCATCCCACCGCTGGCTCGAGACGCTCGCGCTCGACGATCGGGCGCGGAGCCGCACCGACGAGCTCTCGCACGGCAACCTGCAACGGGCCCAACTCGCGGTGGCGCTCGTCCACGAGCCTCGCCTCCTCGTGCTGGACGAACCGTTCTCGGGACTCGACCCGCTGTGGGTCGACGCCCTGGGCGAGCTGATGGTGGAACAGGCCCGTCGGGGCGCGGCCGTCGTGTTCTCGAGCCACCAACTCGACCTGGTCGAGCAGTTCTGCGAGCGGGTGGTCATCCTCGACCGGGGCCGGGTCGTGCTCGCGGGCCCGGTCGACGAACTGGCCACGCGCGGGCCGCGCCGCTTGCGGGTCACGGTCGCGGGCACCGGCGCGGCATGGGCCGACGGGCTCATCGGCGTAGACGTGCTCGCCGACGACAACGGCGCCGGCACGCTGCTCGCGCTCGAGCCCGGCGCCGACCACCAGCTCGTGCTGACCGCGGCCCTCGCCGCCGGCCCGGTCACGCACTTCGCCTTCGAGCGTGTGCACCTGTCGCAGCTGTTCCGCGAGGCGGTCGGGCGATGAGCGGTTTGGGCCCGGCACGGTTGGTGGCGGGACGCGAGATCCGCCTCCGGGTGGTGTCGCGGCCGTTCGTGATCGCCACCCTGCTGTTCGCGGTGCTCGTAGCAGGCG
Source organism: Actinomycetota bacterium (assembly GCA_052390575.1). GTDB lineage: Bacteria > Actinomycetota > Acidimicrobiia > IMCC26256 > JACDBD01 > JBPCMN01. Next base: position 16,129 of record JBQTGU010000089.1, read on the forward strand.
CGGCCGCGGCCAGCGTGGCCGCCGGCGACCAGCGGGCCAAGCTCCAGGTCGGTCTGGTCGACGCGCCCGAGGGTGCCGGCACGGTCGTCAGCGACGTCGCCGACATCGTCGGCGTCGACGTGGTGCTGCAGCCGTTCGACGACGCCGACGCGGCCGAAGTGGCACTGCGGCGCGGTGAGCTCTCGCTGCTAGTGGAGGGCAACGCGGTCGTCACCGAACGGCCCGCCGACGACGACGGCACCCTGAATCGTCTGGCCGACGGTACCGCGCGCGCCCTCGGCGACGAGGAGCGCGTCGTAGGCGACCCACTTCCCGTGCGCGCGCTCGAGCGCGCCGACCCGGACGAGAGCCGGCGCGGTATCGCCGTCGGCGCGCTCGTCGTCCTCCTCATGGGCGTCCTCACATACGGCGGCCTCATCACCGGCGCGATCGTCGAGGAGAAGGTGACCCGAGTGGTCGAGCTGCTGGTCTCGACGATTCGGCCGTCCCAGCTGCTCGCCGGGAAGGTGGCCGGGATCGGCGCGGCCGGGCTCGTCCAGCTCTCCGCGGTGGGCGGAGCGGCCGCGCTGGCGGCGGTAGCCGTCGGCGGTTCCCTCCCCGACGGCGCCGCCGTCACCATCCCGGCCACGCTGCTGTGGTTCGCGCTCGGCTTCGCGCTCTACGGGTCGCTCTACGCCACCGCCGGCGCGCTGATCTCCCGACTCGAGGACGCCCAGAGCGCGTCGTTCCCGGTGACCGTCATGATCCTGGTCGTCTACTTCACCACCAGCTTCGCCACCCCCGACTCGGCTCTCGTGCGCGTCCTCTCGTTCCTCCCGGTCACTGCGCCGTTCGCGATGCTGCCCCGCATGGCTGCGGGCGATGCCGCGCTGTGGGAGGTGGTCGTGTCGGTCGCGTTGACCACCGCCTTGGTCGTGCTCGTGCTGCGCGCCGCCGGGCGCGTGTTCCGCGGTGGCATCGTGCGGCGTGGCCCCCGCATGCGACTCACCGAGGCGTGGGCCGCGGGTGGGGGCTAGGCGTCAACCAGGTCGGTGAGCTTGCGCGCCGCGACCAGGACCGGGTCCCACAGCGGCGAGAACGGCGGCGCGTAGCCGACGTCCAGACCCACCAGCTCCTCGGCGGTCATGCCGTTCCAGATCGCGGCGGCGAGGACGTCGACACGTTTGGCCGCCCCCTCCTTGCCCACGATCTGACCGCCGACGACGCTGCCCGTTTCGCGCTCGGCCACCAGCTTCACCTTGATCGTCTCGGCACCCGGGAAGTACCCGGCCCGGGTGGTCGCTTCGATCGTGGCCGCCACTGAGTCGATCCCGACGTCCGCCGTCTCGCGTTCGGTCAGTCCCGTGCGACCCACCTCGTACGCACACACCTTCGTCACCGCGGTCCCGATCACGCCCGGGAACGTCGCCTCGCCGCCGGTGACGTTGATGCCGACGACTCGGCCCTGCTTGTTGGCGTGGGTGCCGAGTGCGATCGCAACGGGTCGGTGCGAGATGCGGTGCCAGGTCTCGACGCAGTCGCCCTCGGCCCACACGCCGTCCGCGGTGGTCCGCATCTGCTCGTCGGTCCAGATGCCGCCGGTGTCGCCGATCCCGATGCCGGCGGCGGCGGCGAGTGAGCTGTTGGGCTTCACGCCCAGCCCGAGGACGACGAGGTCGCAGGGCAGGGTGCGCTGCTCGGTGACGACCGCGGTGACCCGGCCGGCGGCGGTCTCGAATCCGGTGGCCGGCTCGCCCAGGTACAGCTCCACGCCGACGGCGCGGAGCGCGTCGGCCACCAGCGCCCCCATGTCGGGGTCGAGCGTGTGCATCGGCTGCTCGTACATCTCGACCAGCGCGACGTCGATCCCCCGCTGCACCATCGCCTCGGCCATCTCCAGCCCGACGTAGCCGCTCCCGACGACGACGGCTTTTTCTGGCTTCGCGTCGTCTACGGCGCGGCGCACCGCGATGCCGTCGGCGAGGGTCTGGACTCCGTACACGCCATTGGTGTCGATCCCTTCGAGGCGGGGGCGCACCGGCACCGCGCCCGTCCCGAGCACGAGCTCGTCGAAGCCGTGGTCGGCCTCGTCGCCGCCGTTGATGTCGCGCACGTGCACGACCCTCCGGCCGAGGTCGACCCCGACGACCTCGTGCCGGGTGCGGACGTCGATGCCGCGCTCGCGATGCTCCTCGGGCGAGCGCGCCACCAGATCGCCGAACTCGTGCACGACGTCGCCGACGAGGTACGGGATGCCGCAAGCGGAGTACGACGTGAACTCGCCCCGCTCGAACGCCACGATCTCGAGCTGGCCGGTGTCAGGCACGCGCCGCCGCGCCTGGGACGCCGCGGTCATGCCGCCGGCGTCGCCGCCGACGACGACGAGCCGGTCGGTCACGCCCGGGTGGCCGCCCGGAAGCCCGCCATGCTCTCGAGCGCGGCCTCGGCCTCGGCCACGAACCGGCGCACCAGCTCGCCCGCCGGCACCAGCTCCTCGATCGCGCCGGTGCCCTGCCCTGCGGGATAGCACTCGCGGTCGGGGTCGACGCCGGCGGCCTCGTCGCCGCCCGAGAGGTGGAGCGTGCCCTCCTGGAGGGCCTGGAACATCTGGTCGGGGAACGGCTTGAGGTTCTCGGGGTGGTCCTCGTAGTACTGGGTGGTCTTGTTGCGCACCGCCCGGAGCGTCTTGCCAGTGAACGCCCGGCTGACGACGGTGCCGTCCTCGGCCGTCCGCACGAGTGCGTCCTTGTAGCCGGGGGTGGCGCGCGCCTCGGGCGTGGCGATGAACCGGGTGCCGATCCACACGCCGTCGGCGCCGAGCGCGAGCGAGGCGGCGAGGCCGCGGCCGTCGAAGATTCCGCCCGCCGCGACCACCGGGACGCGGTCGCCGACCGCGTCGACCATCTGGGGGACGAGCGGCATGGTCGCGACCGTCCCGGTGTGGCCGCCGGCTTCGGTGCCCTGGGCCACGACGAGGTCGCACCCGGCCTCGACCGCCGCCACCGCGTGGCGCACCTTCCCGCACATGTTGGCGACCAGGACGTTGTTGTCGTGGCAGAGCTTGACTGCGTCGCGGGGCACGCCCAGCCCGGCCACGAACACCTGCGCGCCCTCCCGGATGACGTGCTCGACGTTGGCCATCATCTGCTCGGGCAGCGCGGTGAGGAGGTCGACGCCGAACGGCTTGTCGGTCTGCTTCTTCACGGCGCGGATCTCGTCGATCATCTCGTCCTGCGCCATGGCCGAGGCGCCGAGGCAGCCGAAGCCGCCGGCCTCGGAGACCGCCGCGACCAGCTGGTTGTACGAAACGCCGCCCATGCCCGCGAGCATCACGGGGTGGTCGATCTGGAGGACATCGGTGAGTCGGGTACGCAAGGTCACGGAGTGAAGCTAGCCCGGGGCGGTACCCTCGGTTCGTGGACACCCCCCTCGTCGGCGTGATCATGGGCAGCGACTCCGACCTGACGGTCATGCGGCCCGCGGTCGACGTGCTGGTCGAGTTCGAGGTGCCCCACGAGGTGCGGGTGGTGTCGGCGCACCGCACGCCCGAGGCGATGACCGAGTACGCGAAGAGCGCCGCGGGACGCGGGCTCGAAGTCATCATCGCGGGGGCGGGCGGCGCGGCCCATCTGCCGGGGATGGTGGCGGCGCTGACGCCGTTGCCCGTGATCGGTGTGCCCGTGCCGCAGGAGCACCACAACGGGCTCGACTCGCTGCTGTCGATCGTCGAGATGCCCGAGGGCGTGCCGGTGGCGACGGTCGGGGTCGGGAAGGCGCGCAACGCCGGGCTCCTCGCCGTCCGGATCCTCGACGATCCCCAGCTGCGGGCCCGGATGGAGCGCTTCCAGGAAGGCCTGGCCGAGACCGTGGCCGAGAAGGACGAGAGCGTCCGCAAACAGTTCGAGTAGCGCGCGCTACTCGGTGCTGATTGCGCGCAACACGTCGAGCTTGGCGGCGCGTCGTGCGGGGAACAGCGCCGCGACCACGCCGGCGAAGCCGGCGAGGATGACGACGATCACGAGCTGACCGGGCGCGGCGGCGAACTTCTCGAAGCCTTCTTCCTTCAGCGCCGTGATGACCGCCCACCCGAACAGCACGCCGATGACGAGCCCGAGGATCGTGCCCAGCACCGCGATGATCACCGCCTCCCAGCGCACGGACGAACGCAGCTGGCGGCGGGTCATGCCGACGGCCCGCAACAGGCCGATCTCCCGGGTGCGCTCGTACACCGACAACGCCAGCGTGTTGGCGATGCCCAGCAGCGCGATCCCGAGCGCCAGCGCGATGAGCACGTAGACGAGCCCGAGGATCTGGTTGACCTGGCCCGCGAACGACTCCTTGAACTCGGTGCGGTCCTCCACCTCGGCGGTCGGGTAGGGCTCAGCCACCTCTTCGAGCGCCTTGCGGCCCTCGGTCTCGCTCACGCCGTCGGCGAGCTTCACGTAGATCTGGTTGTCGAGCCGCTCGGGGTAGCCGACGTCGGAGGTCGCGAGCGAGATCGCGTAATCTGTCAGCCCCTTGTCGAGGCCGGTGCCGAAGATGGTCCGGACCGTGAGCTCCTGCTCGCCGTTGGGGAAGCGCACCGGCACCTTGGTCCCGATCTTCCACTCGTGCTTGTCGGCGGCGGTGTCCGACACCGCCAACGCGCCCTCCCCGATGTCGGGCACTCCTCCCTTCTTCACGTCGAGTTCGAACAGTTCGTCACCGGTGGCGGGGTCGAGCGCGACCAGGAACTCGCTGCTCCCTTCGACCTCAGCTTCGTGGAACCGCAGCGGGCTCGACGCGTCGACCTCGGGGAGCTCGGCGACCTGCTCGGCGAGGTCGGGGCTGAAACCGGTGAACCCGCCGAAGCCGGTGCCGGTGCCGATGATGTAGTCGGCGGTGAACGCGCGGTCTACCTGGAGGTCGATGGTCGCCTTGGCCGACGCCGCGAAGACCATGAAGAAACCCACGATGGCCACGCCGATCATTAGCGCGGCCGCGGTCGCCGACGTCCGGCGGGGGTTGCGCATCGCGTTCTCGCGGGCGAGCTGTCCGGTGAGCCCGCGCAGCTTGGGCAGCGGCGCCCCGATGACCCGGCTGAGCGGGCGGGCAAACGCAGGACCGAGGGCGGTGATGCCGATGAAGAGGAGGAGTGCGCCCAGCGCGAGCACGTAGATGCGCCGGTCGACGTCGGTGAAGAGACCCACGGCGAGGCCGGTCGCGCCGACGACGGTCAGGGCGCCGCCGGCGATCAGTCGGGCGCGCAGCCCGCGCCCGGTCTCGATGGCGACGTCGCGGATGGCCGCCACCGGCGGCACGCGCGACGCCTTCCACGCCGGGATCAACGCCGCGATCACCGTGATCCCGGTACCGACAACGAGCGCCACGATCGTCGAGCGCGACTTCAGCACCACGCCGGCGCTGGGCACCTCGAACCCGAACCCGGCCATCGCCGCCTTCAGCCCGACCGACAACCCGATGCCGGCGAGCAGGCCGACCAGCGACGCAACCAGCCCCAGCACCAGCGCCTCGCCGACGACGGAGCCCAGCACCTGCCGCTGGCCGGCGCCAACGGCGCGCAGCAGCGCCATCTCACGGGTGCGCTGGGCAACGACGATCGAGAACGTGTTGAAGATCATGAACGCGCCCACCAGCAGCGCGACGCCGGCGAACACGAACAGCGGGATGCGGATGAACGAGAGTGCCTCCTGGATGTCGCTCTGTTCCTCCTCGGTGATCTCGGCGCCGGTCAGCACCTCCACGCCTTGCCCGCGCAGCGCGTCGCGAATGTGGTCGCGTAGCTCCTCCTGCGACAGGCTGCCTTCGCCGACAACCGAGATGAAATCGAACTCCGCCTCCGCCCCAGCAATCCGCTGGGCCTCGGCGGTCTCGAACAGGGCGTGGGTGGCGAGGCCGGGCCGGTCGGCGTCGCCGAACTTGACCACGCCCACGAGCTCGTACTCCTTGGGCCCGCCTGCCGGAGTCTGGACCGTGACCCGGTCTCCGACCTCGAAGTTGCCTTCGTCGGCGGACCCGCGGTCGATCACCACCTCGTCGGGACCGCGCGGCGGCCGGCTGCCGTCCTCGAGCTCCCACGGGTTCAGGTCGTCGACGCCGACCCAGTTCCGGCCGAACGTGGGCACCATGCCGGGGTTGCCGAGGACGTCCTTGCCGTCCTTGGTCGAGATTGGAGCACTGAAGATCTCGATCCCGCCGGCGGCGGTCTCGACGCCGTCCACCGCTTCGATGTCGGCGACGAGCTCGGCGGGCACGTTGGCCCGTTGCGTCGGGCCGAAGTCGGCCTCGACCGCGTCCTTCGAGCGCACGTAGGCGTCCGTGCCCTCGTAGACGTCGGCGAAGACGTCGTCGAAGGTCTTTCCGATCGTGTCGGTGAGTATGAGCGTGCCGGCCATGAACGCCACGCCCAACAGCACCGCCAGTGCCGTCAGCGCGAGGCGCAGCTTGCGCGCCCGCAGTCCTCGGAGCGTGACCCGCCACACGGCGCTAACCGCCGAGCTGCTTCATCTCGTCGATGACCGTCTCCGCGGTCGGCTCGGCCATCTCGCCGACGATGCGTCCGTCACCGAGGAAGACGACCCGGTCGGCGTAACCCGCCGCGACGGGGTCGTGGGTGACCATGACGATCGTCTGGCCGAAGTCGCGCACCGCCTGCTGCATGAATTCGAGGATCTCGGCCCCGGCGCGCGAGTCGACGTTGCCGGTGGGCTCGTCGGCGAAGATGATCTCGGGCTTGCTCGCGAGCGCCCGCGCTACCGCGACCCGCTGCTGCTGGCCGCCGGAGAGCTCGCTGGGGCGGTGGCGGAGGCGGTCGCGCAGCTTCACCGTGTCGATGACGGTGTCGAGCCACTCGTCGTCGGGGCGACGGCCCGCCAGTGCCATCGGCAGGACGATGTTCTCGATCGCGTTAAGGGTGGGGATCAGGTTGTAGGCCTGGAAGACGAACCCGATCTTGTCGCGGCGGACGAGCGTCAGCTCCTTCTCGGAGCACGCGCTCACCTCGACGTCACCGAGGAAGACGCGTCCCGCGGTGACGCGGTCGAGCCCGGCGAGGCAATGCAGCAGCGTCGACTTGCCCGAGCCCGACGGCCCCATGATGGCGGTGAAGCGGCTGGTCTCGAAGGCGACGTCGACGTCGTCCAGGGCGCGCACGGCCGCGTCGCCGGTGCCGTAGACCTTCGACACCGACAGGGCGCGGGCGGCGACGCCGGTCTCGGCGGCGGGTTGGGGCTGGGCGAGCACCGACACGGCGTTGCCTCCTCGCAGGGGGGGCGGGCTGGAGGGCCGACGGCCACCCTACGAGATGCGCCGATCCTGAGAGTCGCCTCAGCGCCCCCTGTGCCCGACATCACAGTCGGCCCACACGGCTCGAACGACGCCGGGTTCCAATGCGCGCATGGACGTGACCGGAGCAACGCGGACCCGCACGGCCGTAGGCGCGGGCGCCCTTGCGATCGTGCTCACGGGCTGCTTCGCCCCCGGCGGCGGCGAGGACAGTGGTGGTGGCGGCGGGACGCTCCCGGCGCCGTCGACGCCGTCGGAGTCGTGCCCGACGCCGACCGAGACCGCCACCGTCACCAACCCCAACGGCGGCGCCGAGCTCTACGTCGACGTCTCCCGGCCGAGCACGGGTGCGACCACCGACCTCCCTGTGGTCGTGCTCGTGCCCGGCGGTCGGGGCGACTCGACCCTGTTCACCTGCGGCGCCGACGTCGCCCAGCAGATCGCCGACGCCGGCTACGTCGTGGTGGCGTTCGACCCCGACGGCCGGGGCAACTCGACCGGAACCGAGGATGACGGCGGGACCGTCCAGCAGGACGGGCTCGCGGCGGTGGTCGAGCACGCCCTCACCCTCGACGGCGTCGACGCCGACCGCGTCGCGCTGGTCAGCAACTCGTACGGCGTGACCTTCGCGTCGGGCGCGATCGCGAACCACCCCGACCTGCCGGTCGACCTCCTGATCGACTGGGAGGGCCCGGCCGACCGCAACGACACCGGCGGCTGCGACGGCACCGCTCCCGACGGACACCTGCGGGGCCACGACTGCAGCGACGAGTCGTACTGGAGTCAGCGGGAGGCGAGCACGTTCGTGGCCCAGCTCGACGTGCCCTACGTGCGGGTGCAGTCCGAGACCGACCACGTGCAGACCGACAACGACCATGCGCTCACGATGGTGAACGCCGCGTTCACCGGCGGCGTCCCGCTGGTCCAGCTCAACGACTTCGTCCTGACCGAGGAGCTCGCCGCGATCCCGGACGGCGTGCTGCTGCCCGACTCCTACGACCGGCGGACCGCTGAGGTGTTCGTCGGCCACCTCGAGGCTCTGCTGTGAAGCGCGCCGGCGTCATTCTGCTGGCGACGGTCGGCCTCGCCGGTTGCTTCGCCCCCGGCGGCGGAGGCGGCGGCGAACCGGCACCGACAACCACAACGACGACGCCGTCGACCTCGTCGTGCGCGGCGGCGACCGAGACCTACACCGTCACCAACCCCAACGGCGGCGCCCAGCTCTACGTCGACGTGTCCCGGCCGACGGCGGGCGCGGCCGGCGACCTCCCGGTGGTCCTCCTGGTGCCGGGCGGGGTGGGCGACTCGACCGTGTTCACCTGTCGCGACAACGTCGCTCAGCAGATCGCCGACGCCGGGTACGTCGTGGTCGCGTTCGACCCCGATGGTCGGGGCAACTCGACCGGCACCGAGGACGAGGGCGGCACCATCCAACAGGACGGCCTCGCCGCCGTGTTCGAGTTCGGGCTCACCCTCGACGGCGTCGACGCCGACCGGGCCGCGATCGTCACGAGCTCGTACGGCATCGCGATGGGCTCCGGCGCGCTGGTCAACCACCCCGACCTGCCCGTGGACCTGCTCATCGACTACGAGGGTCCCGCCGACCGCAGCGACCTCGGCTGTCACAGCGACCGCTGCGACGAGGCCTATTGGGGCCAGCGGGAGGCGGTCACGTTCGCGGCCGCGCTCGCCGTGCCCTACGTGCGGGTGCAGTCGGAGACCGACCACGCCCAGGCCGACAACGAGCACGCTCTGAAGATGGTGAACGCCGCCTTCACCGGCGGCGCCCCTCTCGTGCAGCTGAACGACTTCGTGCTCACCGAGGAGCTCGGCGCGATTCCCGCCGGCGTGCTCCTGCCCGATTCGTACGACCGGCGCACCGCCGAGGTGTTCGTCGGCTACCTGGACGATCTCCTCTGAGGGAGGGCGCTGCTGTGAAGCGCACCATCGTGATCCTGTTGACGACGGTCGGCCTCGCCGGTTGCTTCGCCCCCGGCAGCGGGGGAGGTGGCGGAGGTACGCCGCCGACGACCGCGCCCCCCACGACAACCCCTCCAACGACCACTGTCCCGACCGACCCGGGGACCGGGGAGCCCGGCTCCGACCCGCTCATGCTCAACATCTCGATCCATACCGATGGCTACACCGAGGAGGACGACCCGATCACCGCCGACGACCCCGACGGCGGCCGGCCCATCTTCGACATCCACGTTGCGTTCTTGACGGGACTGGCCGACGATGCCGACGGCGGTGACGGCGTCGACCCCGGCGACGCCAAGATCACTTTCGAGCTGACCCCGAGCTTCGTCGCCGCCACCGAGATGTGGGGCAGCACCTTCATCGCCGACATGGACGGTCGCGGCCACGGCATCGGCGTCCACGCCGACATCGGCGGCCAGGGGTACCTCGACCGCACCGAATTCACCAACCAGCTGATCGCCATGCGCGACGACATCGAGGCCCATGGCGTCGACGTCGTGCATGTCTCCGGGATCTGCTCGCCCAGCGAGTGGGTGGAGGCGGCCATCGACGCCGGCTTCGCCGCCACGACCGGGATGGTCGAGTTCTGCCAGTCGTCGTACCCGGACAACTACCCACTCCCGTGCGGTGACGCCGCCAACGAGTGCCACGGCATGGCCGTCACCGACTGGGAGCACCTGATCCACCCGTGGCGCACGAGC
>JBQTGU010000090.1:0-4717 GCA_052390575.1 Actinomycetota bacterium
GCTCGCTGCCCACCCTGCCGCACCCGACCACGACGACGTGCAAGTCTGCCTCCCGTTGTTCCGCCCCGATGGTAACGGTGGGGAGAGGCCCGATGGCGATCGTGAAGCGCTTCCTCCTCGGCCGGCCGCTGGCCACCGCCGAGCAGGAGCACCAGCGCATCCCGAAGAGGATCGGGTTGGCCGTCTTCTCCTCGGACGCGATCTCGTCGACCGCGTACGCCTCCGAGGAGATCCTGTTCGTCACCGCCCTCGGCGCCTCGAGCCTTGTCCTCGGCCTCGACGTGCTCGTCCCCATCGCCATCGCGGTCGCGGTCCTGCTCGCGATCGTGGTCACGTCGTACCGCCAGACGATCTACGCCTACCCGAACGGGGGCGGCAGCTACGTCGTCAGCCGCGAGAACCTCGGTGAGAACCCGTCGCTGGTGGCGGGCGCGTCACTGCTCGTGGACTACATCCTCACGGTTGCGGTGTCGATCTCGGCCGGCGTCGCGGCCATCGTGTCGATCCCCGCGTTCGACGGCATTCAGGACCACCGGGTCGAGCTGGGGCTCGTCCTCATCGCCTTCATCAGCCTGGCCAACCTGCGCGGCGTCAAGGAGTCGGGCCGCCTGTTCGCGATCCCGACCTACATCTACATCTTCACTCTCGCCGGGCTGATCGGTTACGGCCTGTGGCGGAGCTACTTCGGCGACATCGACCCGGTGGCGTTCGATCCCGAGCAGTTCGAGGGCTCGCGCGAGGCGGGTGGCACCCTCGGCCTGTTCCTGATCCTGAAGGGCTTCTCGTCGGGCGCGGTCGCGCTCACCGGGGTCGAGGCGATCTCCAACGGCGTGCCCGCGTTCCGCCGTCCGGAGTCGAAGAACGCCGCCGCCACCCTGACGTGGATGGCGTTCATCCTCGGCACGCTGTTCTTCGGCGTGTCGGTGCTTGCCAACCGGCTCGCGCCCTACCCAAGCGAGGACGAGACCGTCTTCTCCCAGATGGGCCGGGCCGTCTTCGGCGAGGGCCCGTTGTATGTCCTGCTCCAGTTCTCGACCGCGGCGATCCTCACCCTCGCCGCCAACACCGCCTACGCCGACTTCCCCCGGCTGTCGTCGATCATCGCCCGCGACGGCTTCCTTCCCCGGCAGCTCGCCAACCGGGGCGACCGCCTCGTGTTCTCCAACGGCATCCTGGTGCTCGCGCTCACGTCCGGCGCGCTCATCATCGCGTTCGGCGGCATCACCAACGCTCTGATCCCCCTCTACGCCGTCGGTGTGTTCCTGTCGTTCACGCTGTCCCAGGCCGGCATGGTGCGCCACCACCAGAAGGAACACGAGCCCGGCTGGCGGCGCAACATCGTCATCAACGCCGTCGGCGCGTCCGCGACCGCAGTGGTGCTGGTGATCGTGGCCACGACCAAGTTCACCAGCGGCGCCTGGGTCCCACTCGTGGTCATCCCGCTCATCGTCCTGCTGTTCAAGGGAATCGGCCGCCACTACCGCACGGTGAGCGCGGGGCTCAGCGTCCCGCCCGACTTCCGGCCCCGAAAGATGAACCACACCGTGATCGTGCTGGTGGGCTCGGTGCACCGGGGCGTGCTGGAGGCGCTCGCCTACGCTCGCTCGCTCGCCCCGAGCCACCTGGCGGCGGTGACGGTCGTCTCCGACGAGGAGGAGCAGGGACGCATCGAGAGGGCGTGGGCCGAGCGCAACATCGACGTCCCGCTCGAGATCGTCTACGACCCCTACCGGGAGCTCTCCGACACCGTCCTGCGCTACGTCGACGAGGTCGACGCTCGGTGGGAGAACGACGTCGTCACCGTGCTCATCCCCGAGTTCGTCGTGAAGCACTGGTGGGCACACCTGCTCCACAACCAGAGCGCGCTGATGCTCAAGGGCCGGCTGCTGTTCCGGAAGGGGACGGTGGTGACGTCGGTGCCGTACCACCTGGAATGAGCGCACGAATTGCGGCGCCGGCCGGACGCCTCCTAGCGTTCCCGCGCCGTGCCGGGGGGTCCGGGCGCGCGGTCACCAAGGAGCCACAGAGTCGATGACCAGCATCTTCGCGGCCGAGGGCGGCTACCAGGACTTCGTCCTGCACGGCGGCGAGTGGTTCTGGCTGCTCTTCTCCGCCGGGACCGCCCTGCTCGCGATCGCGGTCGGGTTCGGGCTCGTGCGGGGCGTGCTGGCCGCCGACCAGGGCACCCCCACCATGATCGACATCGCCAAGTCGATCCAGGACGGGGCGATGGCCTACCTCCGGCGCCAGTTCCGCACGATCGCGGTGATCCTCGTGCCGGTGGCGATCATCGTGTTCGTCACCTCCACCGAGGTCCTCAAGCCTGGCGGCGAGGAGGCGCTGTCGTTCGCGGAGTCGGGCCTGTTCCGCACCCTCGCGTTCGTCGCCGGCTGCGTCATGTCCGGGCTCACCGGGTTCATCGGCATGAGCCTGGCCGTGCGGGGCAACGTCCGCACGGCCGCGGCGGCGCGGGCGGGCTCGCTCCCGGCCGCGCTCAAGGTCGCGTTCCGCACCGGCGGCATCGCCGGCATGTTCACCGTCGGCCTCGGCCTGCTCGGCGCCACCATCATCATCATGATCTTCCAGAACACGTCGTCGGCGATCCTCATCGGCTTCGGGTTCGGCGGCTCGCTGCTCGCGCTGTTCATGCGGGTCGGCGGGGGCATCTTCACCAAGGCGGCCGACGTCGGCGCCGACCTCGTCGGCAAGGTCGAGCAGGGCATCCCCGAGGACGATCCCCGCAACCCCGCCACCATCGCCGACAACGTGGGCGACAACGTGGGCGACTGCGCCGGCATGGCCGCCGACCTGTTCGAGAGCTACGAGGTCACCCTGGTCGCCTCGATCATCCTGGGCGTTGCCGCGTTCAACTCGATCGGCGCCAATCCCGCCCTCGGGCTCGTGTTCCCGGTGATCGCCCGGGCCATCGGCGTGCTCGCCTCGATCGTCGGCGTCTTCGCGGTACGCGCCACCGAAAAGGACAAGAGCGCGATGGCCCCCATCAACCGGGGCTTCCTCAGCGCCGGGATCCTCACGGTGATCGGCACCTTCCTGGTGGCGATGTTCTACGTCGGCAACGACCACGCCAACGCCGGATGGAAGGTGTTCGGCGCGGAGGTGGCCGGCCTCGTGCTCGCCCAGGTCGTGAGCCGGCTCACCGAGTACTTCACCTCCACCGAGACCCGGCCGGTGCGCGAGATCGCGGTGGCCACCCGCACCGGGCCCGCGACCACGATCCTCAGCGGTGTGAGCTCGGGCTTGGAGAGCTCGGTCTGGTCGATCGTCGCCATCGCGTTCGCCATCGGAGCCGGCGTCGCGCTCGGCGACGGCAACGTCCAGTTCTCCCTCTATCTGGTCGCCCTCACCGGCATGGGGATGCTCGCCACCACCGGCGTCGTCGTGTCCGAGGACACCTTCGGCCCCGTGGCCGACAATGCCGCCGGCATCGCCGAGATGTCGGGCGAGTTCGAGGGCGAGCCCGAGCGGATCATGGTGAGCCTCGACGCCGTCGGCAACACGACGAAGGCGGTCACCAAGGGGTTCGCGATCGGATCGGCGGTGATCGCCGCGGTCGCGCTGTTCGCGTCCTACGTCGAGACGATCTCCAGCGAGCTCGACCTCAACCTCGAGGGCGCGGAGCTGTTCAGCGACGTTCGGACATCGATCAACGTGGCCGACCCCAAGACGTTCATCGGACTGCTGATCGGCGGGTCCATCGCCTTCCTGTTCAGTGCGCTGGCCATCCGCGCCGTGGGCCGCACCGCCGAGAGGGTGGTCCAGGAGGTGCGCGACCAGTTCGCCGACGGCAAGATCATGGCGGGCACGAAGAAGCCCGACCACGCCCCGGTCATCGACATCTGCACCGCGGCGTCGCTGCGCGAGCTGGCGACGCCGGCGCTGCTGGCGGTGCTCACCCCGGTGATCATCGGGTTCGGGATCAACTACCTCGCACTGGGCGCGTTCCTCGCTGCCGTCATCCTCACCGGCCAGCTCATGGCGGTGTTCCTCAGCAACTCGGGCGGGGCGTGGGACAACGCAAAGAAGTACATCGAGGACGGCCACGAGGGCGGCAAGGGCTCCGAGGCCCACAAGGCGGCCGTGATCGGCGACACCGTGGGCGACCCGTTCAAGGACACCGCCGGGCCCGCCCTCAACCCGTTGATCAAGGTGATGAACCTCGTGTCGCTGCTGATCCTGCCCGCGATCATCAGCCTGCGCGACAACAACGGCGCCCGCTATGCCGTCGCCGGCGCCGCGCTCGTGGTGCTGCTCGGCGCGATCGCCTTCTCCAAGCGCTCGGCCAGCGCCGTAGGGGAGAAGGAGCAGCAGCCGCCCGGGGTCGAGGAAGCAGCCAGTACCTAGTCGTCGTTGACGATGTGCTCGAGCTCGTCGGCCGCAGCTTCGGCTTCGGTGGCCGAGAGCGCCCGGGCCCGGCGTCGGTGGCGGAGCACCTCGATCGCCGGTGGGAGGACCGAGAGCAGGACGATCAGGGCGATGATCGGGAGCAGGTACCGGTCGATGCTCGGGATCGTGTCGCCGAGCACGTAGCCGGCAGTGGTCACGCCCACCGCCCAGAGCAGCCCGCCGAGAACGTTGAACGTAAGGAAGCTCCGGTATTGCATCTCGCCCACTCCGGCGAGGATCGGCGCGAACGTCCGCACCACGGGCACGAAGCGGGCGATGACGATCGTCTTCTTGCCGTGGCGCTCGAAGAACT
>JBQTGU010000091.1:0-5417 GCA_052390575.1 Actinomycetota bacterium
CGGAGATCGCCTGGGTCGTGAGCGCCTGAGCGGCGAGCATCATCGGGTGGCGGGGGTAGGTCGGGATCACCGACGTACCGAGCTCGATGCCGGGAACCTCCCGGCCGACGACGGCCAGGGCGGTGAGCGCGTCGAAGCCGAAGATCTGGGGGAGCCAGTAGGTGGCGAAGCCCTGGTCGGCCGCGGTCCGGGCCGACTCCACGACGTCGTCGATGGTTCCGCCGCTCGAAACGTCCCCGCCGAAGATCCCGATGCGCATGGCAGGCGAGGCTAGGACCGGTGCCGGTCCGGCGCTATTCTCGATGGCTCGCGCGGACGTGGCTCAGTTGGTAGAGCATCACCTTGCCAAGGTGAGGGTCGCGGGTTCGAATCCCGTCGTCCGCTCCAAGCCTTTGCGTCGGCAGGCCTCCATCGGGGACAGGCCGCCTGCTCGGCAGAGCCTCCGACGCCCACTGCTGCGCGGATGCCATACACGCGTGGCACGCGCCGTCCTCTACCCGAGCGCGAGCATCGCCTCGGCGACCTCGCCGGCCGCGGCATTGGGGATCGCGGTGGCGGCATCCTCGAGGACGAGCAGCCGCGCCCCTGGGATCTCGCGCGCGATCGCCTCACCGTTGCCGACAGGGAAGAACGGGTCGCGACGGCCGTGGACGACGAGCGTGGGGACCTCGATCTCGGGCAGGCGCTCGCGCCAGCGGGGTTTGCAGTCGAGCTTGGAGAACACCATGCCCATCTGGTTGGCCATCTGGACCGGGGGGGCGGTGCCGGGCGTGCGGTCCCAGACGCGCGCGGCGGTCGAGCGCGCGGCGACGGGGTCGTCGCCGAGGATCTCCGCGCCGGCGGCGGCGAACTCCGCCACCGCCTCGCGGTCGGTCCAGTCGGGCATCGGATGCGCGAACAGCCGGCTCATCGTCGCCCGGTCATGGTCGGGGAGGTCATCGTCGGGCGGGCCGGGCGCGACCGCGCGGGTGCCGGCCAGGGTGAGCGCCGAGAACGCGCCGGGATGGTCGAGCGCGGCCACCTGGGCGACCATCCCGCCGACGCCGATCCCCGCGACGTGCGCGGGCCCGCCGCCCAGCACGTCAGCAAGGGCCGCGGCGTCGGCGGCGAGGTCGCGCAGGGTGTAGGCGGGCGCCTCCGGGTCCGCCGTCGTCGACTCGCCGCTATCGCGCAGGTCGTAGCGCACCACACGGCGCCCGCCGGCGGCGAGGCGCTCGCAGAGCGCGTCGGGCCAGGAGAGCATCGTCGTCCCGCCCGCCAGCAGGACGAGCGGTGCGTCGTCGTCACCGAAGGACTCGATGCCCAGGGCGACCCCATTGGCGTCGACGGTGGTCATCGGATCACGAGACGAACGTGGTGGTCGTCAGCTCCATGGTCCACGCTCCCTTCTCGGTGGTTTGGTCGTCGTTCGGTCGGACGACCGGGTCGCACCAATCTCATCGGTCGTGGCACGGTCCGTGCTGCAGGTTCATGCTGTGCCTTCCTCGAACGAGGGCCGCACGCCCCCGGGTCGTCGGCCATGGCGGCGCACGCTAGCGAGCCGGTCGGTCAGCTCTCCAGGGCGGCGACTGTCGGCGCGGTCTTCGAGTAGCCGGCGGCCTCGACGATCTTGCCGTCGACGACCCGCATGACGTTGACGCCACGGACCGAGTCGTCGGGGCCGGGGCCCCAGACGTAGCGCCAGCGGATGAGCGCCCACTCGTCGCCGGTGTGGACGTCCTCGACCTCGAAGTGGCTGGTGGTGTCGTCGATGAGCGCCTTCCACGAGCTGAACGACGCGTCATAGCCCTCGTAGCGGGTGCCGTCGGGGGCTGGCTGGACGCTCTCCATGACGCAGTCGGGGGCGATGATGTCCTCGAGGAGGGTGGCGTCCCGCTCCTGGAACGCCCGGTTGAAGCGGTCGATGACCTCGTCGGGTGTCTTCGTCAGTTTCATGGTCGCAGTTCCCTTCTCGAAGGTCAGTCGTCGTTCGTTACGACTGGACCACCGCACCAATCTCATCGGTTGTGGCACTGGTAGCGAGCCCGCTGTTGCTTCGCTCCTGGTCACTTTGGGGCGTCGGTGCTGGTTTTTCGGTTGCGGATGCCGTAGGGCTTTCCTTCGCCGGATGCCCAGGGGGACTCCATCGTCTGCGGTGTTGGGGTCGACGGGGTAGAAGACGTGGCGCATTCCACGCATTGGCTCTTGTCTGCCAGCGGTTGTGAGCTTCCCCCGCTTCTCCGGACAGGGTGGTGTGATCGATCGCGATGGTGCTCTTCGGCGGGTCTGGGGTGCTGCCCTCGACTCAGCCGCAAGGCTCAACCCCGGCTTTTCTTCGTATTACGATAATGGCGTGTGGAGATTCATCGATCCGCGAGACGGCACGGCATCCTCGACGAGGTGATTGCCCACGCGATCGAGCACGCTCTCGTGGTTGTCGACCTGGAGCCCGAGGCTGATCCGCCCCGGGTGTTGGCCGTCGGTCCGGACCCGGCGGGGAACCTGCTCGAGATCATCTGGCTCGAGTTCACCGAGCGAGCACCCGTTGTGATCCATGCGATGCCGCTGCGATCCAAGTTCTACGACCTGCTCCCAGGCCGGGAGGGCGAATCATGAGCAAGCCGAAGACCTATCGGACTCCCGGCGGCCGAACGCTCACGGACGCGGACCTCGATGCCATCGCCGAGGAGGTCGAGCACAAGGACTACGACGTCGAGAAGCTCAGGACCCGACGGCGCGGACGGCCCCTCATGGGATCTGCTCCGGCCGAGGTCGTTCCCGTGCGCCTCGAACCGGAGCTCAAGCGCGCTGTCGACGAACGCGCCGAGGCGGAGGACCTCTCGGCGAGCGAGCTCATCCGCCGGGCGCTGCGGAAGTACCTCGACGTCGCCTGAGCAGGTCCGACCAAGCACACCTCCCACGGAGCGTGCGATGGCACCCTCCATGTCGCTTGCTACTCCGCTCGCTACTCCAGCGCAGCGGACTCCAGCGGCTCCAGCGGTCTCCAGCGGAAGACGGGGCGCGTCTTTCTCGGCTCCAGCGGTTGGAGCGGTCTCCCAGCGGAAACCGGCATCACCTTGCCAAGGTGAGGGTCGCGGGTTCGAATCCCGTCGTCCGCTCCAACAGCTTCCCTGGTCAGCGGCCCTTCGGGGCCGCTGTTCGCGTCTCGAAACGGCAACACGAGCGCGCTGGGCCGCGGCTGGGCCGCGGGAGATTCGGCCGCCGCGCGCCGGAAGCGCTTGTCGAGGGCGTCGGCGAGCTCGCGGCGCGCCTTGGGGAACAGGTGCCCGTAGCGATCGGAGGTGACGCGGATAGACGAGTGCCCGAGGTAGTCCTTGAGCTCCTCGATGTGGCGTCCCTCGGCGATGAGGAACGCGGCGCAGGTGTGGCGCAGGTCGTGGAAGCGCAGGCCGTCGGGGAGCCCGGCGCGGGTGACCGCGGGGCGGAAGTGGCGGGCGTAGAAGTTCCGGTGGCGTAGCGGCCCGCCTTCGCCGGCGGTGAAGACCCACCCGTCCGCGGCCGGGTACTTGCCGAGTTGCTCGCCGAGCAGCTGGGTGAGGAAGGGCGGCAGCGTGAGCGTGCGCACGCGTCCGGTCTTGGTGGGCCCGACGATGCGGCGGCCGCGCACCTCGCCGGCGGACTCGGCGACGTGCAGGGTGCGCTTGAGCAGGTCGAGGCGCCGGGTGGTGAGCGCCCCGAGCTCGCCGGCGCGCAGGCCGGCGTAGGCGGCGGTGTAGATCAGGACCCGGTAGCGGGCGTCGACGGCTTCCGCGAGCGCGTTCACCTGCTCGGCCTCGAGGAAGTGCATCTCTTCGCGTTGGCGCTCCGGGGGTGTCTCGATGCCGACGCACGGCGAACGGGCCACCAGGCCGTCCACAGCGGCTTGAGCGAAGATCTGAGCGACGATCTGGTAGATCGCCTTCACCGTGCTCGGTGCGTACCCGGCCCGCACCAGCTCGGCCACGAACCCCCGCACGTGCGACGGCCGAACCCGATTGAGCGCCATGGCCCCGAAGTAGGGCTCGACGTGAATGCGCAGCCGGGCTTCGATGTTCACGAACGTCCGCTGGGCGACGTCGGCCTTCGTTGCGAGCCACTGCGCGGCGTACTCGGCGACGCGTGTCTTGCCGAGCGCGGGGTCGACCCATTCGCCGCGCAGCTTTGAGTCCTCGACCTTGGTGAGGAATGCTTCGGCATCGACGCGCCGAGCGAAGCTGCGCGAGCGCTCGCGACCATCGGGGCCGCGGTAGCGCGCCCGCCAGACGTTGCGCCCGCGCCGGCGCCGGCGCTCGACGTGTGCCATGCATCGATTCATGACACATCGCGCGCGAGTTGGAAAGCAATGACGTCGCGCAGACTTCCCGGCGTTTCGCAACGCTTCTCGTCGTTTCGAAAACGGTAGGCACTCCAACCGTTGGAGTACTTACCGCGACGCCTACCGGTAGCGGGTCCGCAGGACCTGCAACTGTGTCTATTTCGATTTCGTGTGCGTCGTCTGGGCGTGGCGCGCTTCGGTCGTGTCGGAGGGTGAGCGCGCGTCGGATCTGCGCTGTTGCGGTCGTCGATGCCTGGGGGGGAGCCGGGGTGCGTTGAAGAATTCAAGGGCCGGCCGTGTTCGTGAGCCTTGGCTGAGCTGACGTCGAGCTACCGTCGAAAGCCGATGAGCGATGAACCCGCCGCGCCGGATGAGCCCCCGCTTGAGGCGCAAGTAACCCGAGCTTGGTGGGTCGACTGGATCGTGTGGCCGGCCGGCGTGGTGGCGGGGCTTTTGCTCGCGTATTTCGGCCTGATCTGGCTCCTCGACCAGTTCATCACGACTGAGGACGAGCGAAATGCTGAGCGGCTCGACCAGCTCGAGTCGGAGGTTCTCGAGCTTCGCCTTCCTGGAGCGGAGCGACTCGACGAGTTTCAGACGGACGACTGTTCATCGCAGTCGTTCGGCACCGGGAGGACGCTTCGCTTCTCGGGTACCAAGGAGGAAGCATTGAGCTTCTATCGTGAGCGCGTTTTCGACCGTGGATGGATCGAAACACCACCGAGCTATGAAGGCGATGTCCAACCAGATTTCCGAAAGCGCTTCTCGTGGGGATATGGCTTTGCGTCGGTCGATATTCGCGGGCGGACCGTCACGGTCGAGGTGGGGTTCAACTGCTGAACGTGCGACACGAGCCGCACTTGTGGGCCGCGGTTAGACGACCCCTGGGTCGTAGCTCGTCAAGCAGCGACGTCGTGTGCTCCGGGGTGACGATGTGCCCAGGCGGTGTGCTCGTTGTAGCGGGTGTGGTGGTCGAGGCATCCGTGGAGGATGCCGACGAGTCGGTTGCCCAGAGCTCGCAGCGCTTGGTGGTGCAAGTCGCCGGCGGCTCGTCGTTGGTCGTAGAACGCCCGGCATCCGGGGCTGGCTGACAGCGAGCAGAACGCCCATTGGTCGATGGCGT
>JBQTGU010000092.1:0-12659 GCA_052390575.1 Actinomycetota bacterium
CTAGCGGGGCTCCAGCGCGTTGCGGAGCACGTCGATCACGTGCTCGCGCCGCTCCTTGAGCGCGACCGGGCTGAGCGGGTCGTCGTCGACCAACGAGCTGATCAACGGCGCGTCGGAGAGGTAGGAGAGGATCGCCCCGTAGCCCGTGAGCAACAGCTGGCGGGCGTCGTAGCGGTTGAGGCGGCCGGCGTCCATCTCCCGTTCGAGGAAGCCGACGCCCCGATCGAACAGCGGTCGCAGCAGCGCCCCGAGCTCCTCGGTGAGGACCGGCCCCCCGACGAGCGCCTCCCAGCGGGCCAGGCGCACGAACTCGGGGTGCTCCTCGAAGAACTGGAACGCAGCCCGCAGCACCCGCTCGACCTGGGGCCAGCCCGTGCGGTCCTGCTTCTGGATGGCCCCCTCGACCAGGGCGAGCCAGTCGGCGAACGACTCGAGGACGACCTCACGGTAGAGGGCGTCCTTGGACGAGAAGTGGTGCAGCAGGCTCTGGCGGCGGATCCCGACCTCGTCGGCGATGTCGTTGAGGCTGGTGCCGGCGTAGCCGTGGTCGGCGAAGCGGCGCAGGGCGACCTCGACGATCACGGCCTTGGTGCCCGGCGCGGTAGCAGTAGCGGCCATCGTCTTTCCCGGAGGGAGAGCGCTGCCTCCAAAGGAGGGAGAGGGAACGCGGCCCGCAGACACCAGGCTACGCCCTTCCTGCCGTGGGCGCGAGATCCCGCATCGCCTGGCGGGCGTCGTCGGGCCCGGCGAGGATCGCGGGTGCGGGCGTGGTGACGCCGTTCGCGGCATAGCGGGCCAGGTGCGCACGGCAGTCGGCGGCCGATCCGTGCACGACGAGCTCGTCGACGAGCGAATCGGGGATGGCGGCGGTGGCGGCATCGCGGTCACCCGCCTTCCAGGCGTCCCACATCGGCGCCAGCACCTCGCCCCGGCCGAGCCACTCGTGGAACTTGGCGTACACGGGCACGTTCAGGTACGCCGCGATCGCCCGCTTACCGACGAAGCGAACGGTGTCGGTGTCCTCCGACGGCATCACGAAGATCCGCGCCGCGACCTCCTTGCTCTCGCCGACGTGCGGAACGACCGTCTTGACGTCGTCGGCGGAGAGCCAGTTGATGATGGCGCCGTCGCCCTCGGTGCCGGCGAGCCTCAGCATTCCCGGGCGCAGCGCCGCAATCAGGATGGGCGGCACCTCGTCGACGCGAAGGCCGAGCCGGAAACCTTTCACCGAGAACGTCTCGTACTCCTCGGTCACCTTCTCGCCCGCCAGCGCCGCCCGCAGGAACCGGATCGTGTCGCGCACGCGCTGGTACGGCTTCTCGAACGGGATGCCGTTCCAGTTCTCGACGATCACGTTCGACGAGGTGCCGATGCCGAGCGCGAACCGCCCGGGCGCTGCCTGGGCCATGCTCGCGACGGTCTGCGCGAGCGTCGCCGCGCCGCGGGTGTACGCGGGGACGATCGCGGTGCCGAGGCGCAGCTTCGGCGCCCACGCCGCCGCCAGCGCGAGGGGTGTGAACGCGTCGGCGCCCCCGGCCTCGGCCGACCACAGGTCGGTGTACCCGAGCGCCTCCGCCTCCTCGAACCACTCTCGGTGCGCGTGGAGCGGCACCCCCTCGAACGGAACCGTGATCCCGTAGCGCTGTTCCATAGAGGTCAGTCTCCCCGTTCGCGCACGATCGCCGACTGGCTGGCCGTCCCCAACAGCGTGCCGTCCTCCGCCCAGAGGTGCACGAGCCCGTGCCCGAAGCCGTCGGCGACGGCGTGCACCCGCACGTCGGCGAGGATCCATTCCGTCGGTGCCCGGTTGGCGACCCGCAGGGTGTTGTCGAGGCTGTTGCTGCCGGTGTGACCGCCCAGCGCCTGCCCGATCCCGAACGGCACGTAGTCGCCGACGATGGCCAGCGCCGCCGCCGACACGTCGAGGTCGGGGAGCCGCACCCACAGCGCGCTGCGGCCGTCGCCCGGCTCCCCGTCGAGGTCCTCGAAGTCGCGCGCGCGGGCCAGGCGCATGTCGAGGCGGTCCATGATCGACCCCTGGTGGCGTTCCTGGAGTACCCGGGGCCGGCACTCGTCCGGCGGCGGCACATCCGGCCGCACCGCCCAGGCGCCCGACCACCGCAGCTGGCGGCCACCCAGGGCCGCGTTCACGGTGAGGATCTCCTCGCGGTCGACACAGGCGACGGCACGCCCCTGCGAGACCTGGTGCCCGCGCACGGACTCGGTGATGCCGAGGTCGATGACCGCCGGGGGCCGCGCGAACGAAAGGTACTGCGCGGTCGCCCAGACGAGGGGCCGGCCGGTGGTGACCTCGAGGGCCTCGATGGCAGCGCCGAGGCCGCACCCGCCGAACAGCGCGCCCATCCCCGAGCACAGCTCCGGGACCACCTTCATGCGCCACGCGCGCGGGTCTTCGGTGCGCTCCAGCCCGAAGAAGTCGGTGGCGTCCACGGGGCGGACTTTAGGGGGGCGGACTCCGGGAGCCCGCGTGGATCAGCCCGGGTCGAGCGCGTCGAGCGCCCACGCCCGGCCGGCGCCTGGGTCCTCGACCGCGACCCGAAGGACCCATCCCGTCGGCGCCTCGCCCGCATCCCACGCGTACCAGCGCAGTCGGGTGACGGCGGCGCCGAGGGCGTCGGGATCGGGTGGCCACCGATCGAGCAGCCCGCCCAGGGCCGCCGCCGCCCACCACGCCGCCAGCCGGCCGGCCGCCGCGCCCCGACGACGGCCGTGGGCGCCACCGGCCGCGCCGGCCCAGCCAAGGGCCGCGAGCGCGTCGGTGCCCCCGAAGCGCCCGAGCCGCGCCCGGGTCGTTCCCAGCGCGGCGATCGCACCAGCGGCGTCCCCGTCCACGACCGCGGCGTCGGCGCGGCCGGCACTGTCGGTGACCCAGGCGGAGACGACGCCGAGTAGCGCGTCGACGCCGTCGGGGTCGGAGCCGCGCCGCGGTGGCGGGGGGAGCGTCACCGACTCGAGGCGCGGCAGCGCCGGCGCGGGGAAGTCGGCTTCGTGGGCGCGGTACTCCGCTAGGCAGTACGCCGGCTCCCACGCTTCGAGTCGCCGCGGCAGGTCGAGCACCTGCGGGCCCGGGACCGCCGCCGCGGTGAGGTCCTCACCCCGGAGGACCCGCTCGTGCGCGGTGAGCACGGCGGGAGGGCCGGGCGAGGCGTGTGGGGCGAGGTCACCCCACTCGTGGGTCGACGCCGCCACCTCCGACAGCGGCCCGGGCGCGAACCGGCCCGCCCCCTCGACGAGCACCCTCGCCGCCCACGAGCCCGGCGACTCGAGGGCCAGCCGGTACTCGGCGTGGGCGGCGGCGGGCCAGAGCTGACGGCCGGACTGCTCGTGGGCGGCGTGGCAGCGCTCCCGCAGCTCGACGAGCCCGTCCCAGTCGCGGGCCGCGCACAACCGGTCGACCAGGCGGATCAGCTCGTCGAGGTCCCCCTCGTCGATCGCGGCGGCGACGTCCGGGCGCATGGGTCCAGTCCACCAGGTCCGCCGCGACGTCCCGCCGGTGGCGGCCCGTCCTAGACTGGCGACCTTCGTGACCCGGGTCGGGTTCCACATGGGAGGACATGACGTGCGTCGCTGGCTGTCAGGGCTGTTGGGTGTTGCCATTTTCGTGGCCGCAGGTACGGGCGCGGCGTTCGCCGCTCCCGCCGGGGAAGGCGGCAGTGACGACGTCGAGAACCGCGGTGGCGGCGGAGAGCTCGACTACCAGGACACGCTCGACTTCGCTTACGACGACATCCAGACGTTCTGGGCCGAGACCATGCCCGAGATCTACGACATCGAGTACACCGAAGTCCCCATCGTCGGCCTGACCGAAGACACCGACCCCGACGACCTACCCGAGTTCTGTGGCGAGACGATCGCCTACGAGGACGCCACCGGGAACGCCTTCGCCGCCGTTTGCCCCGACGGCGAGCAGATCGTCGTCTACGACGACGAGATACTCATGCCCGATCTGTTCAGCAACTTCGGGCCGCTCGCGCTGGTCGAGGTGCTGGCGCACGAGTGGGGCCACGTCTCCCAGCAGCAGGTCATCGACTTCGACACGTACGTGACCTTGCCCAGCATCCAGGTCGAGCTCCAAGCCGACTGCTGGGCCGGCGCCTACCTCGCCTGGATCGACGCGGGCGAGAGCGAGAATTTCGAGACCGAGCCCGGCGACCTCGAGACCGGCCTGGCCGGCATGCTCGAGGTCGCCGACCCCGTCGGCTTCGCCCCGGAGGAGGACGGCGCGCACGGCAACGGCTTCGACCGGACGAACGCGTTCTCGGAGGGCTTCGAGCAGGGCCCGACGCGGTGCGTCGAGTACCACGACTTCGCCCTCCTCCCGCCGATCACCGAGATCCCGTTCACGACCGAGGAGGACCTCACCAACGAGGGCAACCTGCCGATCGACGAGGCCATCGAGTTCGGCATCGAGGACCTCGACCTCTACTGGGCCACCGTCTTCGAGGTGAGCGGTCTGACCTACGACGGCATCGAGGAGGGCGTCGAGAGCTTCGACCCCCGCCGCAAGAGCACCTTGCCCGAATGCGAGGGCCTCGACCTCAGCCCCCGCCGGGCCAAGGACTATCAGGGCGCCGTCTTCTACTGCCCGGATGAGGAGTTCATCGCCTACGACGAGAACATCGTCGAGGAGGCCCACGGGACCATCGGCGACTTCGCCGCCATGCAGCTGATCGGCAACGCCTGGGCCGCGGGCATGCAGGAGGACCTCGAGCTCGAAGGTGGGCAGGCCCAGGTCGACTGCTTCGGCGGTTCGTGGGCCGGCAGCATCCCCATCGAGATCGACGGTGACGGCATCGCCGACTTTGCCGCCAACGGCGGCCCGCTCGTGCGCGACCCCGACGCCGGCCTGGCGTCGATCCTGCTCTCGCCGGGTGACCTCGACGAGGTGGTCCGGGGGTTCCTCGTCTTCTCCGAGCCCGCGACCGGCGACCCCGACGAGCAGACCGGGTACACGCGGGTCCAGAACTTCCGGTTGGGCTTCTTCTCCGGCGAGGAGGAGTGCTCGGCGATCAGCGCGTGACGCCCGTCAGCGCTTCCTGAGGTCGTCGAGCCGGGCGAGGAACGAGCGCGCGCCGACCACGTCCGCGCCGAGCGCGCGGGCGCGGTCGGCCAGCGCGCGATCGGACGTGACTACGCAGGCCGCGCCGGGGTCGGTCGCGGCGGACAGCACCTCGATGATCCGGTCGTCGCCCGCATTCCGACCCGGCCGGCGGGCGTAGAGCAACTCGACGCCGTCGTGGGTGCCCTCGGGGACGTCGTCGAGGGGGCGGCCGTCGAGCACGAGCGTGATCTCGTCGCCCGCCTCCGCCGCCAGCTGCTGCAGCCGCGCGAGCAGCCGGCGAGCGGCGCCATCGCGGTCGCGCCACCACCCGTCGGGCCGCGACCCGATGACGTTCATCCCGTCGACGATGAACCGGGTCATTTCACCCAGAGGGATGGGCGGCCGCATTTTCGGTAGACGTTCCCGCCCGATCGGCGAGGTCAGTTGGTCGACGGGTCGGGCGGGCAGTTGGCGAACCACGCCAGCCGGCCGCGCTGACGAGCCAGGACCGCGCGCCAGAGCTCGGCCGGCCGCGACGCGAACGCGTCCTCGGGCTCGGCATCGACCACCAGCCATCCGCCGCCGGCGATCTCGCCGTCGAGCTGGCCGGGCGACCATCCCGCGTGCCCCGCGAAGAGCCGGGCCCGTTCCACGGCGGGGGGCGCGCCGTCGACCGCCCGGCCGAGGTCGACCAGCCCGATCGGCCCCAGCACCGCGGTCCAGCCCTCGGCCGCCGCCGGGTCGGAGACCTGCCCGAGCGCGAGTGCGCCCTGGGGAATGACCGGCCCGCCGACGAACACGACGGCCGGCGGCGCCGCCACCGCGCCCCAACCCGGTACCGCGACGCCGGTCTCGGTGTCGCTGGGCCGGTTGAGCACGAGGCCGACCGCGCCGTCCTCGCCGTGCTCGAGCACCAGCACCACCGCCTGGTCGAAGTTGGCGTCGTACATCCCCGGGACCGCGACCAGCAGCCGGCCCGTGAGTGGGCCGGTGACGGGAGGGACGAGGGGGTCGTCGGGAGGGATCGCCACGCCCCCGATCATGCGCTTGACTGTGCTTAACGAGAGAGTTAATGATTATCCGCATGGCTGATGACACCTTCGACCTCACCGAGACCTACCTCCAGCTCGACGACGGCCCCGCGGCGCACCGGGTGGCAGTCGACGAGCACTTCTGGGAGCAGATCGCGGACCGGCCCGAGCTCCACGGCGGCCGGCTGGTGATGATGATGCGCTACACGGCCGATTGGGACAGCTGGGAGATGCACCCGGCCGGCGACGAGTTCGTCTACGCCCTCGACGGCGCAGTCGACCTGATTCTCGACGAGGAGGGCGGGGAGCGCGTCGTGGAGCTGCGGGGCCGGTCGGGGTGTGTGGTGCCGCGCGGGGTCTGGCACCGGGGAGTGGTGCACAGCCCCGGCGACGTGCTCCACATCACGCGGGGTGACGGCACCCAACACCGGCCGGCGTAGCGCGCGGTCATGGAAGCCCACGACATCCGCGGAACGCTCGACGCGCTGCCCGAGATGGAGTTCCGGCAGCTCGCGCCGTTCAACCGGGGGCACGTCGGCGTGTTCTGGTGCACCGCCGGCATCTCGCCGTGGGAGCTCCATCCCGAGGACGAGGAGCTCTTGCAGGTCATCGAAGGCGAGGTCGACATCGAGGTACTCACCGACGATGGCCCGGTCGTCACGAATGTCCGGGCCGGCGCGTGCTTCGTCGTGCCCCGGGGGCTGTGGCACCGCCACCGTGTCCCCGAGAAGCTGAAGGAGCTGTACCTCACGCCCGGCCCGAGCGAGATGTCGACGGCCGACGACCCGCGTACAGAAGGGAGCGACGATGAGCGATGAAGCCACGCCCTGGCCCCAGGTGGTGCCGATGCTCGCGTACCGAGACGCGCCCGAGGCTCTCGGATGGCTGGTGAAGGCGTTCGGGTTCGAGGAGCGGACCCGGATGGAGGAGCCCGACGGGACCATCGGCCACGCCGAGCTGGTGCTGGACGACGGTGGGGTCGTCGTCCTTGCCTCCGGCCCGCCCGGGTACGAGGGACCGCGTCGTCACCGGACGGGCTGCGCTGCCGCGCGCGCGTGGTCGAAGGTGCCGTGGGTGATCAACGGCGTCTGCGTGCACGTCGACGACGTCGACGAGCACTACGCGCAGGCCAAGGGCGCGGGCGCGACGATCCTCTCGGAGCCCGAGAGCCAGCCGTACGGCCGCATGTACCGCGCCGAGGACCTCGAGGGCCACCGCTGGATGTTCATGCAGTCGGTCGACCGAGACGCGTGAACGATCTCGACGCGACCCTGGCGGCGCTGGCCGACCCCACCCGGCGGCAGGTGGTCGACCTGCTGCGGGCCGGGCCCCGACCCGCGGGCGAGCTGGCCGCCGAGGCGGCGATGAGCGCGCCGGCGATGAGCCGCCACCTGCGAGTCCTGCGGGCGAGCGGGTTGGTCGAGGCCGAGTCGGGCGACGACGACGCCCGCCTGCGGCTCTACCGCTTGCGGCCCGAACGGTTCGTCGCGCTCCAGGCGTGGCTCGACCAGGTCCAGGCATTCTGGGGCGAGCAGCTGGGCGCGTTCAAGCAGCACGCCGAGCGCACGCGCCGACGGACGTGACGACGGGGGCGAGCGTCACCGCCGCCATCGACGTGGCGGTCGATCCCGCGACCGCGTTCGCGGTCTTCACCGAGGAGATCGACGCCTGGTACCAGCGGGGCCCGCACAGCTGGCGCTACCCCGACCGCGCCGTCGGCATCCGCTGTGAGCCCGGCGTCGGCGGCCGCCTGCTCGAGCTCCACGACGAGGCGACCGGCGAAGGCTTCGAGTTCGGCCGGATCACCGTGTGGGAACCGGGCGCGCGGCTGGTGTACACCGACCTGACGTCGAGCGCGCCGCCCGACCCGGTCACCGAGGTCGAGGTGCGGTTCGAGGCCGCTCCGGGCGGGACCCGGGTCACGCTCGAGCATCGCGGGCTCGACCTGTTGCCGCCGGAGGTTGCCGCCCAGAAGCGGAAGTACGGGTGGCAGACGATGTTCGCCTGGTTCGGCGAGTACATGGAGGCGAGGGCGTGACGATCAGTTGCCGCTAGGGACGCGGCGCGCGAGGGAGCGGTTGTTGGTGCCGGCCGGGATGCCGTCGCCGGACCCCGCCCACCCACCGCCGGCGCTCGCTCTGCTCGCGCCGACGTCCGGCGACGTTACCGGTGCGGTGCCCGGCGTCCACCACCGGCGTGACGCGCGTCGCCACGCACGGGTGACCGATTGCAGATCGGTGACCACGAGGATCACGCTCACCCGCTTGCGCGTCGACACCGAGCGGTAGCCTTACGAGCAATGACGTTCCGCGGCTGGCCCGCCGAGGCGATCGAGTTCTTCGAGGGGTTGGAGGCCGACAACTCGAAGACCTACTGGCAGGACCACAAGCCGGTCTACGAGAAGCAGGTGCGGGCACCCATGGACGAGCTGCTCGCCGAGCTCGAACCCAACTTCGGCGAGGGCAAGGTCTTCCGCCCCTACCGCGACGTCCGCTTCAGCAAGGACAAGTCGCCGTACAAGACCTCGATCGCCGCCACCCTCGCCGAGGGCGGCTACATCTCGCTCTCCGCCGAGGGGCTCGGCGCCGGGTCGGGGATGTACATGCCCGCCCGCGACCAACTCGAGCGGTTCCGCCGGGCGATCGCCGACGACCGCACCGGCAAGAAGTTGGCGGGGATCGTCGACGGACTCCGCGGCGCGGGCATCGAAGTGACCGCGCACGACGTGCTCAAGACCGCGCCCCGCGGCTACCCGAAGGACCACCCCCGCATCGAGCTCCTTCGGCACAAGGGCCTCATCGCGTGGAAGCAGTGGCCGGTGGCGGGGTGGATGGGCACGGCCAAGGCGAAGGACCGAGTCGTCGAGTTCCTCCGCGCCGCCGGTCCCCTCAACGCCTGGCTCGACAAGAATGTGGGGCCGTCCGAGCTTCCGGAGGAACGATGACGACGACGGCGCGACGCGACGACTACTCGGGCTCCTTCGACCCCGACTTCGAGATCGCCGACCTCTCGCGCTCCGCCCTGGCGGTGCTCGGCCGCGAGTACCTGCTCCACGGCCAGCTCCAGGACCGGGGTGTCATGGCGCCGGTGATCGGGAAGGTCGGGATCGACGCCCGGGTCGGCCTCGCCATCGACGAGTGGATGAGCGCGAGCCCGATCTACTCCAAGCGCATGCAGCGCGCCCTCGACTTCACCGGCGACGACGTTCGCACGCTGTTCAAGAACCTCCAGCTCGACATCGGGTTCTCGCACCAGTACATGGACGTCCGCTACGAGCTGCACGACGAGCGCTCGGGCGAGTTCTGGCTCGCCACCTGTGGCGCGCTCCTCGACGTCGAGCCGTTCGGCGAGGAGATGGTGCACGGCATGTGCCACGACATCGAGGACCCGACCTTCGATGCCACCGCGGCGGCGACGAACCCGTTGATCCGGATCCGTCCCGTGCACCGGCCGCCGCGGGTCCCGGCCGACCAACAACCGCACTGCCGCTGGCGGGTCTTCTTCGACGATGCACCGAACGCGACGCCGTTCGCCGAGCACCCGAACGTCGAGCAGATGCGGCGCTCCCGTCTCGCCGACGTTCCCATTGTCGACCCGGGGACCGACCGCGAGCCGGGCGGGATGCCCGACTACGCCGGCGCCTTCGACCCCGAGTTCGCCCTCGAAGACTTCTCGCACCGGGCACTCGTGCTCGCCAACCAGGAGTTCGCGGTCCAGTCCCAACTGCTGTGCCGGTCGTTCCTACTCGCGGTCGCGCAACGACTCGGTGACGACGACCAGGCCCGCGAGATCGCGACCATGCAGTTCGTCGGGGCGGCCGGCCTGACCGCCGAGCGACTGCGGGCGGCGCTGGGCGTCGACAGCTACGACGCCGCTGCCGTCGCCAAGCTGTTCCAGCTGCACCCCTGCTTCCAGCCCCGCACGTACGTCGACCTGCAGGTCGAGGTGCTTGACGACCAGCGGGCGGTCATCTCGTTCGGCGAGTGCCCCGCGCTCGAGGAGGGCGACGCGTACTCGTGGTTCGCCCAGCTCGACCGGGCGCCCCACCCCGCGCTCGACGCCATCGCCCGCGTCGGCAACCCCCGGGCCCGCTGCCGGCCGGTCGAGGCCGTCGGTGGTTCCCGACTCACCTGGGAGATGGTGATCGACCCGGCCGCCGACCCCGCGCCGGAGCCGAACGAGGTGCGGATGGCCAAGGGGAGCAACGGCGCCGCCCTGCTGCTCGAGCCGCGCACCCGGCAGCGGCCTCCTCCCCAGCGGGCTGCGGCGACCACCGCTCGCTAGCGTTCGAGGCATGCCCCGGTGCGGACGAGCGTCCCGAAGGGCGGCGGCAGGTACCCTGCCGCCGAGCGAGGGAGCCATGTGATGGTGCGCGCCGACGACCTGATCCTGGTCTCGGTCGACGACCACATCTGCGAACCCGCCGACATGTTCGACGCCCACGTGCCCGACAAGTACCGGGCGCAGATGCCCCGGGTGGTCGACGAGCCCGACGGATCGCAGCAGTGGTACTACGGCGACGTCCGGGGGCGGAACCTCGGTCTCAACGCGGTTGCCGGCAAACCGCCGGAGATGTTCAACGTCAACCCGTCGCGCTACGAGGACATGCGCCCCGGCTGCTACGACGTGGACGAGCGCGTGCGCGACATGTCCGCCGGCGGCCAACTGGCCGGGCTCAACTTCCCGAACTGGACCGGGTTCGCCGGTCAGGTGCTGAACCTCGGCCCCGACCGCGCCGTGAACCTGGTGATGATCCGGGCCTACAACGACTGGCACGTCGACGAGTGGTGCGGCGCCCACCCCGACCGCTTCATCCCCTGCGGGATCCTGCCGCTCTTCGACGCCGAGGAGGCAGGCAAGGAGGTACGCCGGTTGGCGGAGAAGGAGTGCCACGCGGTCACCTTCTCGGAGAACCCCGCCGGCCTCGGGATGCCCAGCATCCACACCGACGCCTGGGATCCTCTCTTCGCCGCATGCTGCGAAACCGGCACGGTGCTGTGCTGCCACGTCGGGTCCTCGTCGAAGGCGGCCTCGACCGCTCCCGACGCGCCCCCGCCCGTCCCGATGAACCTGTCGTCGGCGATGTCGATCTACACGCTCGGCGACTTGCTGTGGGCCGACTTCTGGCACCGGTTCCCCGCGCTGCGGTTCGCCCTCAGCGAGGGTGACATCGGCTGGATCCCGTACTTCCTCCAGCGGGGCGAGCACACCCTTGACCGGCACAACGCCTGGATGGGCCACCGCTCACCTCAGGGAATGCGGCCCACCGAGCTGTTCCGGGAGCGGATCGTGTGCTGCTTCATCAACGACGCCGTCGGGATCCAGCTCCTCGGGTACTTCAACCTCGACAACGTGTGCTGGGAGTCCGACTACCCGCACTCCGACAGCATGTGGCCCGAGGCGCCCGAGCGGCTCGCCGAGCTGCTGGCGGACACCGACGCCGACGCGGTCGCCAAGATCACCCACGAGAACGCCATGCGCCACTTCCGCTTCGACCCCTTCGCGACCCGGGCCCCCGAGCAGTGCACGGTGGCCGCGCTGAGGACCGAAGCCGCCGACGTCGACACCGTCACCCACGTGGGTCGGCGGGCCGACGAGACCGACGTCGCCGCCTGGCGGGCGATGACGGGCGGCGCGGCGAAGGCGAGTCGCTAGCGGTCGCTACGAGCCGCGGGCGCCCGTGTCGCGCGCGTGTCCGGTTCGGCCGGGATCACCGGCGCGAGGAGCATGGGGATCAGCTGGTCGGCGACCCAGCGCCCGGAGTGGCTGTCGTCGAAGTGCACGCCGTCGGGGCGAGGCACGTACCCGTCGACCGTCGACGGGCACGTATCGGTGGAGCAGAGGAGCTCGGCCATCTCGGTGATGAACACCTTGTCGGGGTGGTCGTGGGCGTACTCCCGGAGCAGCGTGTTGAGCCGCGGCAGGTTCACCGCGGCTTCGTGCTTGTCGGGCGCGTCGGGCGGTGGCGGCGCCAACGTCACGATGACGAGCCGGGCGCCGCCGGCGGTGAGCCGCTGGGCCGCCGCGTCGATCTCGGCCATGATCCGCTGGTTCCCTTCGAAGGTCCCGAACCGCGCCCAGGTGCCGTCGTCGAGGATGCGGTCGACGCTCTCCCACGCGCTGAGCCAGACCACCAGCTGCGGCTGGAACATCGCGACCATCTGCTCGTGGTACTTGGGGATCCCGTCGGCGCAGCCCGCCGACCAGGGGAACGGCGCCCCGGCGGTGTCCGTGGTGATGCCGCCGATCACGCTGCACCCCGAGACGGAGGCGTTGTAGAGGGCGATCCCGTTGGCCCAGGCCGCGATCGTGAGCTGGTCCTTGATGCTGAAGGCCACCGAGTCGCCCACGAGCAGGATCCGCTCCGGCTTGGGAGCCGCGGGGGCGGGCCGCGCACCCTCGGGGACGAGCGCCGGGGTCGCGTCGGTCCGGACCGATGCCGCCGCGTCTCGCCATGGCGACGCCGGCGTCGAGACGCGCGTCACCGGCCGACGGCTCGAGATTGCCCCTGCCAGCAGCGCCAGCGTCGTGACGACGACCAGCGCGAGCCCCATGGACCGGCGCAC
>JBQTGU010000093.1:0-6025 GCA_052390575.1 Actinomycetota bacterium
AGCCCTCACCAACCGGCCGGGGCACGATCTAACCCTAGGAATCGACGCTCCAGGCGACGACAGTGCTCACCAGCCAGCGGCTCGGCCACCAGGCTTCCCGCAGCACAGGAACCCTCGGTGGATCCCCATTAGGCGCCGATCAGGACTTTGCCCGCGGCAAGGGCCATCGGATGACGGCGCTGCCCTCGGGCCGGTGGACGGCCTTGGCGCGCCCGCCGTGCGTCTCCAGGATCGACCGGACGATGGCAAGGCTGATGCCCGAGCCGTTGCGGGTGACCCCCACCACGCTCGCCACGCTCCAGCAGGCCGCAACCACCCTCGTCCAGCGGAAGACCCCGCCGCCGCGACCGCGACGCTGCTCCGGCTGGCGGTCTCCTCGCCAAGTTGACGAGTACTACGCCACGATCGCCGAGCACTGGTTCGGTGTGCCGCCGGCGAGGTCCTCGCCGCCCGCGGTGCCACTCACCGGTGTCCTGCTGTGACGTAGGGCGGTCAAACCAGCCCGCGGACGACCACGCGCGACCTCCGCGCGACCTCCGGTCGGCCGACCTTGCGAGGTTGCAAAAGAGGTTTGCGCGGCGCGAGATGGCCCGCGCGTTCCCGACCACTTTCGATCCGATCGTTGAGGAACGCGAAGTTCGGCGCGCGTGGACCCGCGGTACCCTCGCCGCCCGCGTGGATCTCGCCGACCACTTCCGCCTTATTCAGAGCCGCGCCGTCGTGATCCTGCTGGTCGCGTCGACAGGCGCAGCGGTCGTGTTCGCCATCAGCCGCTCCCGCGACCCCGTGTACGCGGCCGACGCGCGGGTCGACGTCATTCCCGACGCCACTCGATCGGGCGCGACGATCACGCAGGAGGAGGTAGACATCCTCACGCGGCGCTACGCCGCCTTCGTCGAGACCAACGCCGTGCTGCGCGACGGGGCCGAGCGGGCAGGAGTCGACGTCGGCGTCGGGACGTTGAAGGAGCGGGTCTCGACCCGCGAGACCGACAGCCCCGGGTTTCTCGAGATCCGCGCCACCGCTTCAAGCCCCCCAGAGGCCAAAGCGCTGGTCGCGGGTCTCGTTCACGGGTTGATCTCGGCCGCCGCGGACGACGACAACGTCGTTCGCGTCGTCGCCGGAGCGAGCGCCCGACGGGAGCCGGTGTCACCCCAGCCCTGGCGCGATGCCCTGTTCGCGTTCTTGCTCACGCTGGTGGCGACGGCCGAGCTCTCCGTGCTCGTCGGGGCATTCTCAGGCCGGTTCTCGACCGTCCGCGACCGGCGAGAGGTGGAGCGCATGGCGGCGGCCCCAGTGCTGGGTGTCGTGCCGCTACGTCGACGGCACACGGCCGTCGACGCGTTCCACGAGTTGCGGGGCCGGATCGATATCGCCTGTGCCGACGCCGACGTCCGCAGTGTCGCGGTCGTCGGGGCGACGCGGGGCTCGGGAGCAAGCTACGTCGCCCGCGGCTTCGCTGGGGCCGCTGCCGCCTTTGGTCAGTCGGTCGTGCTCGTCGATGCGAACCTCAGCGATCCTTCGGTGGCAGAGCGTCTCGGGATCGCCACCGAGCCGGGACTCGGTGACGCGGCCCGTACCGGGTCGTTCGACCTGTCGATGCTGCAGCCGGCACGGACCGGCCCGTCCACGCTCCGGCTTGTCGGTGCCGGCGCACGGATCGGGCCGGCGTGGCAACTGGGGAGCGGGGTGTTGGCCAAGGTGCTCGCGCAGATCTCCGACACCGATCTGATCGTCGTCGATGCGCCGGCGATAACCGACGGAAGGGGCGCCGCGACGGTCGCGATCCAGTGCGACGCGGTCGTGTTGGTGGTCGACGCCCGGCGCAGCCGGCGGCGGAGCGTCGCCGATGCGGCCGAGCGCCTCCACCAGGTGCGGGCCCCCGTGATCGGATGCGTCGTTAATCGGGCGAAGTCCGGCCGCGGGACGCGCCGCACCCAGCGTGAGCGACGCCGGGACGAAGATTTCCCCTCGCACGGTCTACATCTCCCCACCGGCGCGTCGGCTTCGGATACCCCCACTGCCGTCTCCTGGAGACCCCACGGCTCTTTCCGCGAAGAACGAGGTTGAACGAGCCGGCACGCGGGAACCCATGCCGGCATGGGCCGATCGTGGAACCGAAACGCTCCGCACGCGCCCACTTCGTGTGCGTCCGGCAGCGGGTGGCCGAGCTGACGACCTAGGTCATCCCCGCTTCCATCGCCGCCTGCGCCCGCTTCGCCATCTCGTCGGGCGGGACATCTTCGACGTGGGTATGGATGAACCACCGGTGCCCGAACGGGTCGCGTAGCGAGCCGGCGCGATCGCCGAAGAACTTGTCCTCGACCGCCTGCTCCGACGTCGCTCCCGCCGCCACCGCCCGGTCGAAGACCTTCTCGGCGTGACCGATCTTGCCGTCGGGGCCCGCCATGCGCACGGTCTCCTCGGCACCGAAGGCCTGCCGGTAGAAGTCGAGCGCCTTGCCCGCGTCCCGGATCGCCAGGTAGGGGATGACCGAGTGGTACCCGTCGGGGATGGGCTTGACCGTCACGGCGCCTCGGGCTCGCGGTACGGGATGGACGACAGATGCCCCGGCCGGGCTTCGGGTGAGCTGAGCGGCGGTGGGATCGCGCCACCGATCAGCATCGGATCCAGCTGCGCCACGAAGTCGCTGACGAGCTCGAGCAGCCGCGCCGCCTGTTGCTTGCTCACCGTGGTGACGTGCTCGCCCAGCTCGGTCCACCGTTGGGCGATCGCCCGCTCGGTCTCCGCCAAGAGCTTGCGTCGCAGGTCATGGGCGCGTGACTCGGCCGCCCGCACCTCCTCGCGCAGGACCGCCAGCTCCTGACGCTCGGCCTCCAGGGCCTGCCGGGTGTCCTCGAGACGGCTGCGCTCCGCCTCCACGTCGTCGCGGCCTTGCTCCGTCGCGAGCGTCGCGAGCCGCGTGCGTTCCAGCTCCGCCTTCAGCTCCTCCTGGGCTCGCTCGGTGTCGGCGCTCAGCCGCTCCCGCTCGGCGGCCAGCGCGTCCCGCTCCACTTCCGCGTCGCGGCGGCGCTCCTCAGCCTCGGCGATGACGCGTTCCGCCTCTTCCCGACCCCGGTCGACTTCAGCCTCGAGCGCACCCCGAGCGAACTCTGCGACTTCCCGCACCTCGTCCTTCTGGCGCTGCGCCTCGTCGCGCGCCTCGGCCAGCTCGCGCTGCGCCTGCTCACGGGTCGTCTCGAGCGCGTTGGCGACACGCTCGACGAAGAGGTCGACGTCGGCCCGCGCGTAGCCCCGCAGCTTGCCCTTGAACCGGGCGCCTCGCAGCGCCTGAATCGCGATCGTCAGCGCCTCGGTGGCCTCGGCGGCCGGCTCGGGCGTGACGGAAGCGTCGCCTTCCGTGCTCGCAGAATCGTCGTCAGCCACAGCTCGTCCCCGCTTCCCCCTCGGCTGCGCACGTTACCCGTTCACGGCCGCCGGGCCGAGACGATCTGCCGAGCGCGTACCCCGCCGACGGGTGGGCCGCGTGGTCAGATTCGGCGCTCCGACCTGTTGCTTCGTGGTGCGGTGCGGTAGAGGCGGTCGCGCAGACGGAGGCTGACGTAGACGAGTCCGATCAGCACCGGGACCTCGATAAGGGGTCCGACGGTGGCGGCGAGGGCCTGGCCGGACGCGACGCCGAACACGCCGATGGCAACCGCGATAGCGAGGTCGAAGTTGTTGCCCGCGGCAGTGAAGGCGATGCTGGCATTGCGGTCGTACGGAAGCCCCATGCGCCATCCGACGAGGAACGCGCCGAACCACATGACGGCGAAGTACCCGAGCAGGGGGACGGCGATACGGGCCACGTCGACGGGCTCGGAGGTGATCTGGTCGCCCTGGAGCGCGAACAGCACCACGACGATGGCCAGCAGTCCCCACAGGGCGACCGGCGCGCTGCGGGGCAGGAACTGCTGTTCGTACCACTCGGTGCCGCGCCGGCGCTCACCAATGGCGCGGGTGAGGAAGGCCGCGGCGAGCGGCACGCCGAGGAAGATCAGCACGGAGCGGGCGATCTCCCACAGCGACACGTCCAGCGTGCTGGTGTCGAGACCGAGCCAGCCCGGGAGGAGCTCGAGGTAGAAGTAGCCGAGGAGCGAGTAGGCCACGATCTGGAACAGCGAGTTGATCGCCACCAGCACCGCGGCCAGCTCGCGGTTGCCGCGAGCGAGGTCGTTCCAGATCAGGACCATGGCGATGCAGCGGGCGAGCCCGACGATGATGAGTCCGGTGCGGTACTCGGGAAGGTCCGGCAGCAACACCCAGGCGAGGGTGAACATCAGCGCGGGGCCGACGACCCAGTTGAGCGCGAGCGACAGCGCCAGCGCGCGACGGTCGGCGACCACTGTCCCAACGGCGCGGTACCGGACCTTGGCCAGGACCGGGTACATCATCGCAAACAGGCAGATCGCGATGGGCAGCGAGACCGTGTCGATCTTGACCTCGTCGAGCACGTCCGCGATCCCCGGCCAGACCCGGCCGAGGACGAGCCCGCCCGCCATCGCCAGGCCGATCCAGGCCGCCAAGAAGCGGTCGAGCACCGACAGCTGGGCGACCAGCCCGGTCGCCGTCGCGCTACTAGCGGGGTTCGGTGTCGTGACGCTCACCGCTCAGCGTGCGGATGGGGTGGTTTCGTTGACGAGGCAGGTGCCGAGCTCGAGCAGCCCGGGCACGCACGGATCGACGATCCGGTAGTAGACGAAGTTGCCGTCGCGGCGCGCCTCGACGATGCGCCGGTCGACCAGGCGTTGCAGCTGGTTCGACACCGCCTGGGGGGCCATGCCGATCGCGTCGGCAAGGTCGCCCACGCACAACTCGCCCGCTGTGTCGAGCTCGTGGAGCATCCGCAGCCGCGTCTCGTTGGCCAGCACCTTGAACAGCCTTTGCAGGTCGTGCCAGCGCTCGGCGGACATCCGCTGCTCGCGGGCCTGCGTCTTGGTCGCCATCGGCGGAACCTCCTCTTGACACGATCACACTATCTCGTGTATTAGTGTCAGTCAAGACGAAGATCATCGCTCCCCCAGGAGGACGAATGTCCCGGTTCCAGATCTCCATCAACGTCGCCGACGCCGACGCCGCCGTCGGCTTCTACTCGAAGCTGTTCGGCGTCGAGCCGGCGAAACAGCGGCCGGGGTACGCCAACTTCGTCGTCGCCGACCCGCCCCTCAAGCTCATCGTGATCGAGGGCGAGGGCGCGCCCGGCACGATCAACCACGTCGGAATCGAAGTCGACGACACCGACGCAGTGGTCGCCGCCACCCACCGGCTCGCCGAGCTCGGATTGCCGTTCAAGGTCGACGACACCCACACCTGCTGCTACGCGACCCAGGACAAGGTGTGGACCCAGGACCCCGACGGCGTCCCGTGGGAGACCTACACGGTCGTGGAAGACGCCGAGCACTTCGGGGCGAGGGCGCACTGATGCCGCGCGAGATCGACCGCGACGAGGTGTTGACCAAGCTGCAGGACCCGGAAGTGCGGCTGCTCGACGTCCAGGGCCCGGGCTGGTTCGAGCGCGAGCATCTCCCCGGAGCGATCCGGGGCCGGATCGACGACGCCGACGGCACCCTCGCGCAGCTCGGTGACGATCTCGACGCCGAGATCGTCGTGTACTGCTACAACGCCGCCTGCACCGGCTCCGAGCTCGCGGCCAAGCTGCTCGAAGGACGCGGCTACCGCAACGTCTTGCGCTACACCGCCGGCAAACAGGACTGGCTCGATGCCGGCCTCCCCGTCGACGCCGACGACGCAAGATGCCGCTAGTCATCGACCGAGACGAGGTTCGCCGGCTGATCGCCGAGGAACGCGCCCAGCTGGTCGAGGTGCTACCTCGCGACGAGTACGAGCAGGAGCACCTGGCGGGCGCGCTCAACATCCCGCTCAAGGAGTTGAACGCCACGACCGCGTCCCGTCTCGACGGCCGTCGGCCGGTGATCACCTACTGCCACGACTATCTCTGAGACATGAACGCCCGAGCCGCGTGGCGACTCGAACGTCTCGGCTTCGAACGGGTCTACCGCTACGC
>JBQTGU010000094.1:0-6419 GCA_052390575.1 Actinomycetota bacterium
TGGTGGCGCGCCGAGCACAAGGAAGGCCGAGGCGGCTACGGGCGACTGGTGAACACATCCACCGGGCTCCTGCTGTACGGCGGCGCCGGTCAGTCGAACTACGTCGCGGCCAAGGCCGGCGTGCTCGCGTTCACCGACGCGCTCGCGACGGAGATGGCGCCGTACGGCGTGACCTGCAACACGATCATGCCGTCGGCCCAGACCCGCATGGCCGCGGTTGGGTGGCGCATCGACCGCGCCCGCGCCGAGGAAGAGGCGTTCGACCCGACCGATCCCATCCACGTGGCGGAGATGGTGAGCTACCTGGCGTCGCCGGCCGCGGGCTGGATCTCGGGTCAGTGCTTCCAGGTGCGGGGCGGCCTGGTCGAGCACGTCCGGGCGTGGGAGGTCGCCGACACGCTCGAGCGCCACGACAACGGGTGGACCGCCGATGAGCTCGCCGCCGAGATGCCTCGCTTCTTCGGAGCGGGCCCG
Source organism: Actinomycetota bacterium (assembly GCA_052390575.1). Classification (GTDB taxonomy): domain Bacteria; phylum Actinomycetota; class Acidimicrobiia; order IMCC26256; family JACDBD01; genus JBPCMN01. The sequence goes on from JBQTGU010000094.1 coordinate 475, forward strand.
AAGCCCTCCGACCCGCCGCCGAAGGAATGGCAGGACCAGTACCGTCAGCGGACACAGGGAGGACCGAGATGAAGCGAGGCATGAGCTCGCCGATCGAGATCGTCAGGAAGTTCTGCGCCGCCTGGCCCGACAACGACCTCGACGCGCTGATGGCGTTCTTCACCGACGACGCGGTGTACCACAACATCCCGGTGGACCCGGTCAACGGCGTCGACGCCATCCGGAGCACGATCGCCGGCTTCACCCAGGGCGTCGAGAAGATCGAGTTCCGGGTGGACAACATCGCCGCCGACGGCAATGTCGTGATGACGGAGCGGGTCGACGTGTTCCATCTACCGGGCAGGACGATCGAGCTGCCGGTCATGGGGACGTTCGAGGTGAAGGACGGCAAGATCGCCGCCTGGCGCGACTACTTCGACATGCAGCAGTTCATGAGCCAGATGGCGGGTTGACCGGACGGGGCACCCGACCTTCATCCCAACTTCAGGTGGGCGTCCGTAGGTTCTCTCGTCATGAACACGCGCCTCGGGCGCGCCGTCCTCGCCGCGGCCGCCCTCATCCTCGCCGCCGGACCTGCCCTGCAGGCGGGGGCGTCCCCGTCGACGTTCCCGGGGGAGAACGGCCGCATCGCCTTCACCGAGCTGCAGTACTGCGGCTTCTTCTGCTTCCTGCTCGAGGTCCACACCGTCGCCCCCGACGGCACCGACGAGCAGGAGCTCACCGTCGCCGAGGAAGGCGCCGCGGGCGCGCCGTCGTGGTCACCTGACGGCGCTCTCCTCACCTACAGCACCATCGACGCCCGCATCGACAACCCGTACGGACGCGTCTGGGTCATGAACGCCGACGGATCGGGTCAGCACGACATCTCCCTCGAGCCCGACCCCCAGGTCGGCGAATGGCTCAGCTCGTGGTCGCGCGACGGCTCGCAGGTGGTGTACATCAAGCGCGACTGCCGCGTTCTGCCCTGCGACGGCACGGACATCTGGGTCATGGACGCCGACGGCGGCAACGAGCACGAGGTCGCCGACCTCGATGGGGTCGGTCGAGTCTCGTGGTCGCCGACCGCCGACAAGCTGCTCTACGACCAGGAGGTCGCCCCCGATCTGCGCGAGATCCACGTGCTCGACCTCGACACCGGCGTGGACGAGACGATCGTCGCCGGGGGCATCAGCGCACAGCCCGGCTGGTCTCCGGACGGGAACCAGGTCGTGTACGAGGTGCGCGCCGATCAGTACGCCGCCTCGGGGGAGATCTGGATCGTCAACGCCGACGGCTCCGAACCCCGGTTCGTGGCCGGTGGCGCCGGTGATCGGCTCGCCCAACCGGCGTTCTCGCCCGACGGGACCCGCATCGCCGCCAGCGTCATCGACCCGAAGCCCACCATCGGGCTGGTGACCATGCGCACCGACGGCAGCGACCGGCGGATCGTGCTCGAAGGCGGCGAGCGCGTCCTCCAGCTCGCCGACTGGCAGGCAATCAACCGCTAGTGCGCGGTGTCCGCTCGTTCGCGTGGTCGTGCCGCGGGCGAACGCGACTCGTCGGTATCCTGGCACTTGCAGCGCTGGTTGGGCCGGGCGTCGCGTGCCGTCCGGCCAAGACACCGGTCAAGCCGCCGCCACCGCCACCACCACCGCCCGTGGAGACCTATTGCGCGCCGGCGGCGCCGACGACCGCGGCGCGGTACCAGGCGGCCTTCGACGGGGTGCGGGCCGCCAACGCCGGCTACTTCGTGGCGAGCGACGGCGGGGTCCCGAATCCGCTGCCCGACGGGCGGATTCTGTGGTTCTTCGGCGACACCGTTCTCGGCCGCTGGACACCGGGCGGTCCGGTAAGCCCCTACCTGGGGCTCGCCAACAACGCCTTCGTCGTGCAAGACGGGCGCTGCTTCCGGCCGATCATCGAGCCCATTCCCGATCTGCCCGGCAGCGAGTGGATCTGGCCCACCGGGTCGGTCGTGCAGGGCAGCGAGCTGCTGGTGTTCGGGCTGCACATGAAGCCCGCGCCCGGGCCGTTCCCGTTCGAGTTCGTGCGCGTGGACGTGGTGACGTTCTCGCTGCCGAGCCTGACCATGCAGGGACCGATCCGGGCCCTGCCCGTCCCCACCTCCCCCAACTACGGGGAGACCGTCTTCTCGGATGGCACGGACGTGTACGCCTACGGCCGGATCCGCCAGGGCTTTCTCGACGACCACCACTTCGTCGCGCGCGCCCCGGTCGCGAGCCTGTTCACCGGTACCGCCTGGCAGTACTGGAAGGACGACGACATCGCAACGCCGGGCGACGCAAGCGAAGGCTGGTCGTCGAACGCCGCCGATCGCGACCCGATGGCGTTCGAGGGCTCGGACGCCGACCCGATGTTCGAAGCCAGCGACGGTCCGGTCGCCGGCTTCCCGGTCGCCCCGTGGAACGGCGCCTACCTCGGCTCGGCGCTGCACTTCGACGTCATCCCGGCCGACCTCGAGACCTGGCACGATCCCGGCGACGACCCTTCGGGGCCGTGGACGGTCGACGCCCAGATCGCGGTCGACGTCCCCGACTACACGCAAGGCGGGAGCGGCCGCTACGCCTACGGCGGCCGGGTGGTGCTCACCCTGCCCGGCCTCCCGAGCCCCATCGCGCTCTGGAGCGTGAACCACCAGCACTTGCTCGCGGTACGCGCCAATCCGGAGCTCTACAAGGTGATCTTCGCGGTTCCCGACGGGAGGGCGCTGGCTCCGCCCTAGCCAACTAACGCTCGGCCACGCGAAGCAGGCGCCGGGCGGTGCCACCTAGGATGGCGGCCTTGTCGTCGTCGCTCAGCTCCGACTCCACGATCTGCGGAAGCAGATGGCTGATGCGCTTCCCGACCGGATGCGAGTACAGGTCGGTCCCGAACACGACCCGCTCGGCGCCGAAACGGACCGCGAACTCCTCGATGAAATCGAAGTTGTAGCTGAGGCTGGTGTCGAAGACGACGTTGGGCGCGACGTCGGCGACATGGAAGCACTGGCGCGTTGCCTCGTAAGACCCGAAGGCGTCGAGCGCAAGGACGGCGAGATCCGGGAGCCGACGGGCGACGGACGCGAGCTTCCAGAGCGACTCCTCGGGCGTGTCGTCCACCGCGTGGATCACGGGCACGAGACCGACCTCGCCCATGCGCTCGAGGTACCGCAGGACCCACTGGCTGTCCATCGACACGCCCTGGAACCGGGTGTGGAGGCTAATCGCGATCAGACCCAGGTCGCCGGCGATCCGGTCGATCTCGTCGAGCGCGTGGGGACCGTCGCGCGGCTCCACGATGCCGCAGGCGACGGGGAAGCGGTCGGGTGTGCGGTCGCGGTAGGCGGCGATCTCGTCGTTCACGCGGCGGGTGTCGGCGAGTCCCTCGGGGCGGAGGTAGCCGTGGCCGGGGATGACCATCGCCTGACGGACGCCGCCCTCGTCCATGATCCGCAGCCGCGACTCGAGCTCGATCTTGGCGAACTGCTCGGCGTCGGCCGAGCCGTCCGCCAGGTCGCCGCCGAGGGCATCGAACGCCCGGCCAACGTGGTGATGGACGTCGAAGACGTCGTAGCCGACGTCGCGGAGCATCAGGTGATCCTAGGATGCGGCGCATGAACGCTCTCCGAGAGGTCGGGCTCGAGTTCCTCGAATCGGCGCCACACAGGTTCGTGTTCGAGGCCGAGGTCGACGCGCCCCGCAAGGACGTCTGGGCCGCGATCAGCGCCGACCCGTCGACGTGGGTGGAGTGGTTCCCGGGCCTCGACGAGGGCGGCTACGAGGGCGACGGGCCGCCGGGGGTCGGAACCCTCCGCCAGATCCGCATGGGCGCCTCGCGCTACCGGGAAACGATGCTGGCGTGGGACGAGCCGTCGCGGTGGGCCTACCGGGTCGACGAGAGCACCGACCCGGTCGCGCACGCGCTGGTCGAGGACTGGAGCATCGAGGACCATGGCGACCGCTCCTTCGTGCGGTGGACGTTCGCCGTCGATCCCGGGCCGCAACTTGCCGACGCGATCGAGGTCGCCGAGTCGGTCATCGGCGACGTCTTCCGCCACGCGATGGACAACCTCAGCAAGCGCCTGTCAACCGGTTCACGAGGGAATTCGAATGCCTGAACGCACTGCGACTGCACGATGGGAGGGCGGCCTCCAACAGGGGAAGGGAACCGTGCGCCTCGGGAGCGGCGCCTTCGAGGGCCAGTACTCGTTCTCGTCGCGCTTCGAGGAGGGCACGGGCACGAACCCCGAGGAGCTGATCGGCGCCGCCCACGCCGGCTGCTTCTCGATGGCGCTGTCCGCCGGCCTCGAGCGCGCCGGCCACGCCCCCACCTCGGTCGAGACGTCCGCACGCGTGCACCTCGAAAAGGCGGAGAGCGGGTTTCGCATCTCCCGCATCGACCTCAACTGCACTGCCACCGTTCCCGGCATCGACGAGGCCGCGTTCCGCGACCAGGCGGAGGCCGCAAAGAACAACTGCCCGGTCTCGCAGGCCCTAGCCGGGGTCGACATCCAACTCGACGCGCATCTTCGCGGCTAGGGCCGACGGCACACGCTGATCGTCGCGACCGCCCACCGATCACCGCAAACGTGCGCTTCCAGACCGCCGGTTCAGACCGAGCCGAGGTGGCGCTGAACGGACAGCCCACACGGAGACGAGATGGCGCGAGGCTGTCGCGCCCGAGGTTCGTCGCCGTTGTGCGAGCGGCCGAGCACTGCGCCGTTGCGGAGCACGGAGACCGTCCTCGCTCACCGTGATCACTGTGGCGAGTGGGTCGTCGTAGCTGTAGCGGCGGCCGGACGTGTGGCGAGTGCCTCCGAACGCCTCGACGGTCTCTTCGGCAGCATTGCTCGGCACCAACCGCACGCCGTCGGCGTCGAGGATGGCGGCGGCGTCGACCTAGGCGAGGGCGTGGCGGAGCGGGGCGAGGTAAGGGGCCCGGGAGCGCACAGTCGTGCCGATATGTGCGCGGCCACTCGTAATGATGAGCGCTGTTCTGTCGGGTGTTCTGGGCGCTCTTGCAACTCTTGACATGAGCAGCTGCGCGAGGTCGGTCGTGACGGGTTCTGCACCTGGCCGCGCCGATAGGCGACGTCTTCGAGGGTAAGCCAGCGGTCGCAACAGCAGATGGTGCCAGCGACGTACTGTCTACAGGCGCGGCGGCCGATGGGAAGTGGGCTTGGCGATGGCCGATTACGCGACGGCATATCGAGACACACGCCAGCGGGTTGCTGCGCTGGTCCGCGGCGTTGATGATGATCTTCTGGCAATACTGGCGCCGGCGACGCCCGAGTGGCGAGTGCGCGACGTGCTCGCTCATCTCGTGGGTGTGTCCGCTGACATCGTGACCGGGAACCTCGACGGCGCGCCGAGCGATCGATGGACCACTCGGCAGGTCGGGCAGCGACGAGACGCACCGCTCGACGAGATGCTCGCAGAGTGGGACGAGCGCGGGCCCGCGGTCGAGGCCATGGCCCGCGAATCACCGGATCCCGCGTGGGCCACACTCCTCAGCGACGCGGCCACCCACGAGCACGACATTCGCGGCGCGCTCGACGCACCCGACGCCCGCGATAGCGACGCGCTGGCCATTTCGTTCGAGTTGTGGGTCACCCATGGGATCGCGGTTGCCTTGACTGTTGAGACGGATGCGGGCACCTTCACCTCGCACGACGGTGGGTCCCTCGGGACTGTACGAGCCGAACGCTTCGAGCTCTTCCGAGCGATGACGGGCAGGCGCAGCGTCGACCAGATGGCTGCCTATCACTGGAGCGGCGCGGCGCAACCCGAGGCGCTCGTCGCTCCGCTGTTCACGGCGCGACCCACGCCGCTGGTCGAGTAACTCTCGGCCGAAGCACCCTTCAAGTCACACCGCGTCGGCCGGATGCTGAGCCGGAAGGCGATGCAGCAGGAACCACTCAGAAGCCAGCGACACCCCACAGCCTGAGAGCAGTCTGCATAGCCCTA
>JBQTGU010000095.1:0-25519 GCA_052390575.1 Actinomycetota bacterium
CGAGACGAACGCTGAAAACCGCTCCTGACCTGCGGTTCTGGCTTCGGCCCGAGCTGTGGATAAGCACAGCGCGCAGCGTTCGGGACGCTGAGGTCGCGGGTTCAAATCCCGCCGTCCCGACTCAGCCGGTGCCGGTCATGCCGCCAACCGGTCCGTGTCCGCCAGCGGGACGCCCGGGTCGGCCAGCCGGCCCAGATCCGCCACCCGCCCGGAGCGCACAAGCTCCTGGATCGGCTCGACGACGTCCCAGACGTTGGCGTTCATCCCCGCGACGACGCGGCCGTCGTGGAGCCAGAACGCGACGAACTCCCGGCGGGCGGGGTCTCCCCGGAAGACGACCCGGTCCCAGCGGGGCGCGTAGCCCGAGTACTCCATGCCCAGATCGAACTGGTCGGAATAGAAGTACGGGACCCGGTCGTACGCGATGTTCTGGCCCAGCATGTTGCGGGCCGCCACCTTTCCCTGATTGCCGGCGTTCGCCCAGTGCTCGACGCGGAGCCGCGACTGGAACACCGGATGCCACGCGGCGGCGACGTCGCCGGCGGCGTATACCCAGTTCCCGCTGGTGTGCAGCCGGTCGTCGGTGGTGATGCCGCCGTTGACCGCCAGGCCCGCAGCTTCGGCGAGCTCGAGCCGGGGAACTGCACCGACGCCGGCAACGACGAGATCGCAGGGAAGGGTACGGCCATCGGCGGTGCGAACCTCCTCCACCCGCTCGCCGCCCCGCACGGACTCGATCTCCGTCCCCATCACCAGGTGCACACCATTGTCACGGTGCAGCTCGCCGTAGACGGTGCCGACCTCGCGGCCGAGTACACGCTCCAAGGGAACCGTCTCGCGCCCGACGATGGTGACCTCGAGCCCGATACTGCGGGCCGATGCCGCGACCTCGGTTCCGATCCATCCCGACCCGGCCACGACCACGCGCGACGCGCCTCGCAGGGCAGAGCGGAGCTCCCGCGCGTCGGTGAGCGTTCGCAGCGTGTGCACACCGGGGAGGTGCCCACCCGGAACGGTCAACGGCCGCGCCTTCGAGCCGGTGGCAAGCAGGACGCGGTCGTAGTGGAGGCGCGTGCCGTCGTCGAACTCGACCTCGCGGTCGTTGACGTTGAGCGCGACGACCCCGGTCCCGGTCCTGAGCTCCACACCGGACGCGTCGTACCAATCCTCCGAGTGGACGAAAGCCTCGTCGGCACCGGTCGACCCCTGAAGGAAGCTCTTCGACAGCGGCGGTCGCTCGTACGGGCGTACCGGCTCTTCGCCCACGAGGACGGTCGGGCCGTCGAAGCCTTCGTCGCGCAGCGTCTCGACGGCGCGGGCGCCGGCCAAGCCGGCGCCCACCACCACCATCGGCGAACCGCCGCTCACGACCGCCCCCGAACCGGGTGCGGGAAGGTGGTCGCGAGTCGTGCCAGCGCGAGCGCGGCGAGCAGCAGCCCGAAGTCGCGCAGCGCGACGTCGTAGTAGTCGGCCTGGAGCAGGAGGTTCACGATGATCCCGCCGAGCCACGCCGCCACGACGTACGGAGCGATCCGAGGCACGAGGAACACGAGCACCCCGGCGACGATCTCGATAACGCCGACCGTCAGCATGGCCTGGTGGGCCGTGCCGGGAATCAGGTCGTTCAACTCGGGCGCGAGATAGATCCTCCAGTCGACGAGGACGTCGAAGAACTTGTCCAGGCCGAACAGGATCGGCGCGACGACGAACCCGACCCAGAGCACCAGGAACGCCTGGTAGGCGGGATCGCGCAGTTCGACTCGCCGGACTCGGGTCGGGCCCGCTTCCACTCGGGGGCGGGCCTCGGTCATGGTTGCCATTGGTTGGTCTCCTTCGTGAAAGGCTCTAACACCAAGCAGTGTTTTCACGATAGAGACCCGCCCGGGTTTTGTCAAACTCCATTGGTGTTAGAATCGAGAAATGAGCAACCTCGATGACCTCGATGGCCTGAGCGACTTGGCCGACCCGGTACGCCGCGCCCTCTACCGCCACGTGGTGGGCGCCGGCCAGCCGGTCGGGCGGGACGCCGCCGCCGGAGCCGTCGGCATCAGCCGTTCACTCGCCGCCTACCACCTCGACCGCCTGGTCGAAGCCGGTCTGCTCGACGCTCGCTACGAACGCCTGGGGGGACGCCGTGGGCCGGGCGCGGGACGGCCGTCGAAGCTGTACACCCGCTCCCCGAGCCGGTTTCAGGTCACGGTTCCAGCGCGCGACTACGAGCTCGCAGCTCGTCTCCTGGCAACGTCAGTGGAGGGCGACGAGCGTGCCCGCAACGCGGTAGCTCGCGTCGCTCGCACGTTCGGCAAGGAGATTGCGGCGGAGGTGCAGCGCCGATGCTCCGACGCATCGGTGGGGGACATTCGGCGCTGCCTCCTCGAAGTCCTCGAGGAGCACGGCTACGAGCCCTACGTCGACGAAGGCGCGATTCGAATGCGCAATTGCCCGTTCGACGCTCTCGCCACCGAGCACCGGGACCTGGTCTGCAACATGAACCTCGAGATGATGAAAGGCGCGGCTGGGGCGATCGACGACGGGGCTCTTCGGCCCCGTCTCGATCCCAGGCCCGCGCAGTGCTGCGTCGTCTTTGAGGAGAAGCATCCGGCCTGAGGAGCGGCGATCACCGCACCACGTGCGGCGCGTCACCGGCGACGAGCCGCTCCAGAGCCTCCAGGTCGTCGGGCGTGCCGATCGCGATCACGACCTGGCCGGCCCGGATCACCGTCTCGGGCGCAGGGTTCGTCGTGAAGCTCCCGTCACGGTCCCGGAGCGCGAGCACGAGTGCCCCCGTGCGATCCCGGACGTGGGCTTCGCGGATGCTGGAGCCCTCGATCGGCGACTCCTCCGGCACCGACACCTCTTCGAGCCGGAACTCGATGTCGCGGTCGTGCATCACGACGTCGAGGAACTCGGTGACGTGGGGCTGGAGGACGAAGGCGGCCATGCGGGCGCCGCCGATGCTCTGCGGGTTCACCACCCGGTCGGCGCCGGCCCTGCGCAGCTTGGGCTCGTTGTCCTCCACCCGGACCCGGGCCACGATGAACAGGTCCGATTTCAGCGCCCGGGCGCTGATCGTCACGAACAGGTTGCCGGCATCGGTGCTCAAGGCCGCGACGAGGGCGCGGGCCCGCCGCACTCCCGCCCGCTCGAGTACGTCGTCCTCGGTGGCGTCGCCGAGCAGAACGGGATGGGGCACCGCCTCGAGCCGTCCAGCGTCGTTGTCGATCACGACGGCTTCGGCGCCTTCGGCGCCGAGCTCACGGGCGATCGCTCGCCCGACCCTGCCCCAGCCACACACGATGACGTGGTCGCTCATCGATGCGATCCTGCGTTCCATGCGACGCCTCCCGAACACCTCTGGCAGCCGGTCCTCGAGCAGGGTCTCGATGACGACACCGAACGTGTACAGCGCCGTCCCGACCCCGACGACGATGACCACGATCGTGAAGACCTTGCCCGCCGATGAGAGCGGCTCGACTTCCCGGAACCCGACCGTCGTGACCGTGGTGACGGTTTGGTAGATCGCGTCGAGCGGCGTGAACCCGAGCACGACGTACCCGACCGTGCCGGCCGCCGTGACGACGACGAGGGCAACGATCGCGAGCCCCAAGCGACGCCACTCGGCCACCGCGGGCAGGCTAGCGGCCGCCGCCGCCGTTTGGGCACCTGGAAGTGACGGTACGTTCCGCCCGTGCAGTCAGACGCAGCGCGGACGTCGGCGACACCGCTGCGACGAATCACACGCGCGCTGGTCCGGCGCTGCCCTCGCTGCGGGGCTCGCGGCATCTTCCGGAGCTATCTCCAGCTGCGCGACCGCTGCCCCTCGTGCGAGTACGAGTTTGCCGCCGAGGAGGGCTTCTTCCTCGGCGTGTGGGTCCTCAACTTCGCCGTGAGCAAGGGTCTGCTGTTCCTGACCCTGGTCGCGTACATCTTCGCGATGGCCGCGACCGGCGGCGGCGTGCCGTTGCTGCCGGCGTTCGCGGCGGGGCTGGTGGTGGCCCTCGGCGGTCCGCTCGTCTTCTACCCGTTCGCCGCTTCGACCTGGGCGGCGGTGGAGCTGATCATGGACCCGACGCGGGCGCGCTAGCCGACCGCTCGGGGAAGTGTCGCGACGCTCGCGAGCTCGCTGCGGGCGACCTCGACCCGGTTGCGGCCGTTGGCCTTGGCCTCGTAGAGGGCGCCGTCGGCGCGCTCGACCGTGGCCTCGGGCGTCTCGCCGTCTCGGTGCACCGCGATGCCGGCCGAGAAGCTGCAGACCTCGTTGGGCCGCCAGGCGCGCTGAAGGCGCCGCAGGACGTCCTGGGCACCCTTGACACCCGCGCGCACCAGCACCATCGCGAACTCCTCGCCGCCGTAGCGGGAGACGCAGTCGATGTTGCGGCTGACCGAGCGCATCGCGTCGGCGACCCGGCGCAGCGCCTCGTCCCCGCCTTTGTGGCCGTAGCGGTCGTTGACCGCCTTGAAGTGGTCGAGGTCGATCAGCACCACCGCGTCCCCGGGCTCCATGGCCACGAGCGCGCGGTCGCAGCCGCGCCGGTTCTGGAGCAGCGTCAGCGGATCGGTGTCGGCCATCCGCTGGAGCTCCGAGGTGCGGTGCGTCAGCGCGCGCGCTAGCAGCTCGCCGAGCAGGCACCACACCGGAGCCGCGATCGCGATCGGGACGATCGCCGCTGACAGGTCATGGGTGTTGCCGGCGAGGTAAGACGCGACCGCCACCGGGACCATCGCCATCGGGACGCCTGGACGCGAGACCAGCCCGAAGTACACGAAGGTCAAGCTGTAGAGCGGGAGGTAGATGATGAGGACGCCCGGGGCCAGCAGCCCGGTGACCGCGAGCATTCCGTAGCCGATCACGGGCAGCACCGCGAGGTAGGCCACTCCCCAGCGCGTCCACGGCATGCGCGGGATGAATAGACCGGCACCAAAGGCGACGCTTCCCATGACCGCGATGCCGCCTCGGGGGATACCGACGGGCAAGAGAGGCAGGCTCAGGAGCACGACCAGGGCCGCGCCGACGTACATCGCCGACCCGACCCGGGCGGCGCGGGCGGCTTCGTCGTCGCCGGCCCGCCCGAGAAGCATGGCGTCGAAGATCGAGGAGCGTTCCACCAGCGGGCTATCGACCGGAAGGGGCGGAGAAATAAGCGGCTTTCGTCCCTTCGGCCCGGGTGGCCGGGCTCTCAGCCGTCGAGGAGCAGCTCCGCCATCTGCACCGCGTTGAGGGCGGCGCCCTTGCGCAGGTTGTCGCCGGTGACCCAGAGGTTGAGGCTGCCGGACTCGGACGGGTCCTCCCGGATCCGCCCGACCAGCACCGGGTCGATGCCGGCCGACTCCAGCGGGGTGGGATGGCCGGCGCCACCGTCGACGAGGCGGACGCCGGGCGCGTCGGCCAGCAACTCCGACGCCTCCTCGGGCGCCATCGGCCGGGAGAAGCGGAGGTTGGCGGTCATGGCGTGCCCGACGTACACGGGTACGCGCACACAGGTGACGCTCACCGCCAGTTCAGGCGCGTGGAGGATCTTGCGGCTCTCGTCGACGAGCTTGACCTCCTCCGAGGTGTGGCCCGCCTCACGCACCGACCCCGCCAGCGGGATGACGTTGCCGGCGATCGGTCGGTCCCACACCTCGCCCGGCTCGACGCCGCCCTCGATCGCGCCGGCGCGGCGCAGCCGCTCCGACTGGCCCGCGCCCTTCGTCCACTGCTCGTCGAGCTCGCGCATCCCGGCGACGCCGTGACCCGAGACCGACTGGTACGTCGACACGACCATGCGCTCGAGGCCGGCGGCGCGGTGTAGCGGCGCGAGCCCGGTCACCAGCACCATCGTCGTGCAATTGGGGCAAGACGCGATTCCCTTCGGCATCGAGCTGAGATCCTCGGGGTTGATCTCGGTGACGACGAGGGGCACGTCGGGATCCATCCGGAACGCGGCCGAGTTGTCGACGACCTTGGCGCCGGCGGCCGCCGCCGCGGGGGCGAACTCCAGCGCGAGCGGGTCGTCGACGTCGACGATGACGAAGTCGAGCCCGTCGAAGGAGCCCTCGCCGACAACCTCGCACACGACCTCGCCCTCGGCGAACGGGAGCTTGCGCCCCTCCGAGCGCGGCGACGCGAACACCCGCAGCTCGTCGACCGGGAAGGCGCGCTCCTCGAGGACGCGCAGCATCTCGGTGCCGACCAGGCCGGTGGCCCCGATCACCCCGACCCGGGGCACGTCAGGCCTCCCCGCCGACGTCTTCGAGTTGGAAGGCGGCGTGCAGCGCCCGCACCGCGTTCTCGACGTCGGTCTCGGACACGACGCAGGAGATGCGGATGGCGGACGTGCTGATCATCTCGATGTTGATGCCCTCGGCCGCCAGCACCTCGAACATCTGCGCCGCCACCCCCGGGTGGGACTTCATGCCCGCGCCCACCAGCGACACCCGGCCGATGGCGGGGTCGTGGCTCAGGCCGGCGGCGTCGATCTCGGCCTGCACCTTCTCCATGACCCGTAACGAGCGGGGGAGATCCTCCTTCGGCACCGTGAACGACACGTCGGTGTGCTGGGAGACGTCGGACACGTTCTGCACGATCATGTCGACATTGACGAGCTCGTCGGCGAGGGCGCGGAAGATCGTGGCCGCGACCCCGGGGCGGTCGGGCACCTGCTGGATCGTGATCTTCGCCTCCGACGAGTCGTGGGTGACGCCGGAGATGATCGCCTGCTCCATGCTGGGATCTTCCTCCTCGACCCAGGTCCCAGGCTGCCAGGTGAAGCTCGAACGGACGTGGACGGGCACACCATGGTTGCGCGCGAACTCCACCGAGCGCAGGGCGAGCACCCTCCCCCCGGTGGCCGACATGTCGAGCATCTCCTCGTAGGAGAGGCGGGGCAGGATCCGGGCCTCGGGGACGATGCGGGGGTCGGCGGTGTAGACGCCGGCCACGTCGGTGTAGATCTCGCACGCCCGGGCGCCGAGCACCGCCGCCAGGGCGACCGCGGTCGTGTCGGAGCCGCCCCGGCCGAGGGTGGTGACGTCGCGGGCGGTGGAGACGCCCTGGAACCCGGCCACCACCGCGACGTCGCCGGCCGCGACCGCGTCGCGGATGCGATCAGCCCGGACCTCGACGATCTTGGCCTTGCCGTGGCTGGTGTCGGTGACGATCCCGGCCTGAGAGCCGGTGAACGACACCGCCCGCTGGTCCCGGTCGATGAGCGCCATACACAGGAGAGAGATGGAGATGCGCTCCCCCGCGGTGAGGAGCATGTCCATCTCGCGGGGCGCGGGGGCGGGCGACACCTCGTGGGCGAGGCGCTCGAGCTCGTCAGTGGTGCGGCCCATGGCCGAGACGACGACGACCACGTCGTCGCCCTCGCTGCGGGTGCGGACGATGTGGTCGGCCACCGCCTTGATGCGATCGGCGTCGACGACCGACGTGCCGCCGAACTTCTGCACCAGCAGGCTCACGCTTGCGCACGGTACCAGTGGGGTCGCGAACCCCCTGGCCATTTGCCTTCCCTCTAGACTGACCCGCCGTGTCCAAAGCCGCCAAGCGCGAGCGCCAGCGCCTCAACCGCGAAGCACGCCGCGAGGCCGAGCTGGCCGCGGCCCGCCGGCGCCGCATGCTGAAGACGACGCGCAACGTCGCGTTGCTCCTCGTTCCCCTCGTCGGGCTCTTCCTCTTCCTGCAGATCACCCGGGACGACGAGGCCGCCGCGATCGAATGCGACGAGGTCGAGGCGCCGGCGCCCAAGACGGTCGAGCCCGCGGCCGCGCCCGCCACGGAGATCGTGCCGACGACGCTGTACACCGCGGTGCTCGACACGTCGTGCGGGAAGATCACGATCCTCCTCGACACCGCCCGCGGCCCGACGGTCGTCAACAACTTCGTGGTCCTGGCGCGCCAGGGCTTCTACGACAACACGTCGTTCCACCGCGCCGCCAAGGACTTCGTGATCCAGGGCGGCGACCCCGCCGGCGACGGCAGCGGCGGCCCCGGCTACGAGTTCGTGGGGGAGGTGCCGGCGCCGGGGACCGGCTATTCGGTCGGCTCGGTGGCGATGGCGAAGTCGGGCGACGCCGCCGCCGGGACCACCGGCTCGCAGTTCTTCATCCTCACGAGTGAAGGAGAGGGGCTCACCACCCTCAACACCGAGCCGTACCAGTACGCCATCCTCGGGCAGGTGTCGAAGGGATTGAAGGTGGCGCAGAAGATCGAGTCGTTCGCGCCCAAGGGTGGCGACGGTCCGCCGAAGACGACCGTCCTCCTGAAGAAGGTAACGATCAAGGAGACGCCGGCCGCGCCGGAGACGGCCGCGCCGGAGACGACGGCACCGGTGACGGTCGCGACCGCGCCGCCCGCCTCCTAGTCAGACTTTCAGTCGGTCGACCGGCTGGCCGGCGGTGAACGCCGCCGCCGCCTTCCCGTCCTCGTAGACCGACACCTGCCCCGCACCCTCGGTCCGCCACCCTCCGGCCGGGTCGCGTACGAGCGCAGTGGCCTCGTCGATGCCGACCAGCGACGCGCCATCGGGCAGCAGGTCGATCGACCGCTCCCGAAGGTGGTCGGCGGCGGTGCCGTGGTACGGGAACACCGCGAGGCCGACGACGACACCGAGGCCGACGGTGTACGCGCCGCCGCGCGGGTCGACCATCGGGTCGCACACGACGGTCGCGCCCGCGCCCGAGGCCGCCACGACGCCGCCGCTCTCGTAGATCGCGAGCATCGCCTCGAACAGCGGCGAGTCCTTCAGCACCGAGCGCAGGTGGAGGGGCGAGCCGTCCGAGAGGTACACGAAGCGGGCCTTGGCCAGCTTGGCGACGACCTCGGCGTCCTCGGCCTCGGCCCGGTGGATCACGCTGAGCGGCTTCACCGTCGCGCCGATGCCCTCGAAGTGGGCCCGGGCCCGTTCCACGGCGCGGTCGGGGTGTTCGAACGCCGCCGCGGTGGGCAGCACGAACACCTCGTCCGTCTTGGCCGCCTCGAGGAGCGCGGCGTCGAAACCGCGGCACGCCTCGGTCCATTCGCCCCCGCCGACCAGCGCCAGCGTCCCCGTCGCCTGCTTCTTGTTCATCGGCGCGGGAGCCTACCGGCGCCCCTGTTGGAGCGAGTTCGCTACTGGGCGGTAGGTTCACCGCCTCGCGCCACCGCCTGACAGGGGGAACGTCCGTGGAGATCAAGCGCGTCGGAATCGTGGGCTCCGGGATCATGGGCGCGGGCGTCGCCGAGGTCGCGTCCAAGGCCGGCTTCGAGGTGACCCTTCGCAGCCGGTCCGACGAAGGCGCCAAGTCGATGGTCGCGGGGCTGGAGAAGTCGCTGGCGAAGCAGGTGGAGAAGGGCAAGCTCGACGACGCCGAACGGGGCGCGGTGCAAGGGCGGGTCCGGACCGTCACCGACCTGGGCGAGCTGGCCGACTGCGACCTCGTGCTCGAGTCGATCGTCGAGGACCTCCCCACCAAGAAGGAGCTCTTCGCCGAGCTCGACCGCATCTGTGGCGACGGCGCCATCCTCGCCACGAACACGTCGACGCTGTCGGTCAAGGCGATCGCCGACGCGACGAAGCGGCCGGACAAGGTCTGCGGCGTCCACTTCTTCAACCCGGCCACGGTGCTGCCGCTGGTGGAGCTGGTGCGGGCTGAGCAGACCTCGGACGAGACGATCGCGGCGGCCCGGGCGTTCGCCGAGTCGTGCGGCAAGACCGTCGTGGACGTGCGCGACCAGGCCGGGTTCGTCGTGAACGCGCTGCTGTTCCCCTACCTCAACAACGCGGTCAAGCTGCTCGCCGACGGCGTCGCCAGCCGCGACGACATCGACGCCGCCATGAAAGGTGGCTGCAACTTCCCCATGGGCCCGCTCGAGCTGCTCGACCTCGTCGGCCTCGACACCAGCCTGGCGATCATCGAGGCGCTCCACGCCGAGTTCGAAGACCCGAACTACGAGCCTGCGCCGATGCTGCGCGACCTCGTGAAGGACGGGAAGCTGGGCCGCAAGACCGGCGCCGGGTTCTACGACTACTCGAAGAAGTAGCGATACTGGTCGCATGACCCAGCGGGATCGCCCCTGGCTCATGCGCACGTACTCGGGCCACACGTCGGCTCGGGCGTCGAACGAGCTGTACCGCACCAACCTGGCCCGGGGTCAGACCGGGCTGTCGATCGCCTTCGACCTCCCTACGCAGACCGGCTACGACCCCGACGACGAGCTCGCCCGGGGTGAAGTCGGCAAGGTGGGCGTGCCCGTCCCCCACCTGGGCGAGATGCGCCATCTCTTCGAGGGCATCCCCCTCGACGGGATGAACACCTCGATGACGATCAACGCCACCGCCATGTGGCTGCTGGCGATGTACGTCGTGCTGGGCGAGGAGCAGGGCGTCGAGGAGGTGTTGCTCGCCGGCACCACGCAGAACGACATCGTGAAGGAGTACCTGTCCCGGGGCACCTACATCTTCCCGCCGGAGGCGTCGCGCCGGCTCACGGTCGACCTGATCGTGCACGCGGTGCGGAACATCCCGAAGTGGAACCCGATCAACGTCTGCCCGTACCACCTCCAGGAAGCGGGCGCGACTCCGGTGCAGGAGATCGCCTACGGGCTCGCCACCGCGGTGGCGGTGCTCGACGCGGCGCGCGACTCGGGCGTGGGCGAGGACGAGCTGCCCGCGGTCGTCGGCCGCATCTCCTTCTTCATCGACGTCGGGATCCGCTTCGTCGAGGAGGTCTGCAAGATGCGGGCGTTCACCCGCATCTGGGATCGGATCTGTCGGGAGCGCTACGGCGTCGACGACGAGAAGCTGCGCCGGTTCCGCTACGGCGTGCAGGTCAACTCGCTCGGGCTGACCGAGGCCCAGCCCGAGAACAACGTGCAGCGCATCGTGCTCGAGATGCTCGGGGTCACGTTGTCCAAGGACGCCCGCGCCCGGTCGATCCAGCTGCCGTGCTGGAACGAGGCGCTCGGCCTCCCCCGTCCGTGGGACCAGCAGTGGTCGCTGCGCATGCAGCAGGTGCTGGCGTACGAGAGCGACCTGCTCGAGTACGACGACCTGTTCGAGGGCTCGAAGGTGATCGAAGCCAAGACCACCGAGCTGGAGGAAGCGGCCGACGCCGAGCTCCAATGGGTGCTCAACGGCGGCGGCTCCTTCGAGATGATCGACGCGATGAAGGGCCGGCTGGTGCAGAGCCACGCCCAGCGGGTGCGCAAGATCGAGTCGGGCGAGATCCCGGTGGTGGGCGTGAACATCTTCACCGAGACCGCTCCGTCACCCCTGGTCTCGGGGTACGAGGAGGGTGGCGCGTCGCACATTCTCGAGCTCGACCCCGCGGCCGAGACCGAGCAGATCGAGTCGGTGCAGCACTGGCGGGCCGAGCGCGACGAGAAGGCGTGGGCCGCCGCGCTCGACGAGGTACGCAAGGTCGCGGCCACCGACGAGAACCTCATGCCGGCGACGATCGAGCTGGTGCGGGCGGGCGGAACGGTCGGCGAGTGGGCCGGCGCGCTACGCCAGGTCTTCGGCGAATACCGAGCGCCCACGGGGGTGGGCGGCGTGGCGACCGCGCCGGTCGACGACATGCTGGCGGTGCGGGAACGGGTGCAGGCGGCGGCCAAGGAGCTGGGCGGCCCGGTGCGCATCCTGGTGGGCAAGCCCGGCCTCGACGGCCACTCCAACGGCGCCGAGCAGATCGCGGTGGCGGCGCGCGACGCGGGGATGGAGGTCGTCTACCAGGGCATCCGGCTGACACCCGAGCAGATCGCGGCGGCGGCCCGCGACGAGGACGTCGACGTCGTCGGGCTGTCGATCCTGTCGGGCTCGCACCTCGAGCTCGTGCCCGAGACCGTCCGGTTGCTCCAGGAGCTGGATGTCGACGCGCCCGTCGTCGTGGGCGGGATCATCCCCGACGCCGACCAACCAAAGCTGGCCGACGCCGGCGTCGCCCGCGTCTACACGCCCAAGGACTTCCGCCTGTCGCAGATCATGGCCGACGTCGCCGACCTGGCCATCGAGCACCGCCGCAAACGAGCATTCTCGAGGCCGTAGGGAGCGGAATCCGCACCCGACAGCCTCGAGAATGAGCTACCGCGCGTAGAGCGCCTCGATCTCGACCTCGTACTTGACGTGGACGCCGCGGCGCTTGAGTTTCATCGTCGGCGTCATCTCCTCCGAGTCGGGCAGCCACTCCTCGCCCAGCAACTTGAACTTCTTCACCTTCTCCACCTGCGAGAAGTGCTTGTTGGCCTCGGCGACGCAGCGCTCGATCTCGGCCACGACGTCGGCGAGCTCGGCCAGCTCCGCCAGCGACGCGGCGTCGATGCCCTGCTGCTTGGCCCACGCCGGCGCGACCTCGGGGTCGAGGACGAGCAGGGCCGAGATGAACGGGCGCTGGTCGCCGATGACGCACGCCTGGCCGATCAGCGGGAACGACTTCAGCGCGGCCTCGAGGTTGGCGGGCGAGATGTTCTTGCCGCCGGCCGTGATGATCAGCTCCTTCTTGCGGTCGACGATCTTGAGGTAGCCGTCGTCGTCGAAGACCCCGATGTCGCCGGAGTGGAGCCAGCCCTCAGAATCGAGCGCGTCGGCAGTCTTGGCCGGGTCGTCGAGATAGCCCCGGAACACGTTGCCGCCCCGGCAGATCACCTCGCCGTCCTCGGCCAGCTCGACCTCGCAGCCGGGGATCGCCCGACCGACCGTGCCCGGGCGCACGTCGATGGCGTCGAAGGTCATCGGGCCCGACGACTCCGACATCCCGTAGATCTCGGCCAGGGGCACGCCGAGCCGGCGGAAGAAGTTGAACACCTCCATCGGGATGGGCGCGGCGCCGGTGATCGCCGAGATGCACTGGTCGAGCCCGAGCAGCTCGCGCACCGGACGCAGCATCCGCTCGTCACCGGACTCGAGCGCGGCGTCGAATACCGCCTTCTGCTTGGCGTCGCCCGACATCACCGCCTGCACACCCGCGTACACCTTCTCCCAGATCCGCGGCACCGCGAAGAAGATCTCCGGCTTCACCTGCGGCAGGTAGGCGGAGACCTGACTCGCCTCCGGACACGTCGTCACCTCGTACCCGAGCGCGGCGCCCTGGTAGTGCGACGTCATCCGCTCGGCGATGTGCGCCATCGGCAGGTACGAAACCATCCGCCGCCCCTCGGTCGCGACGTGCGCGAGCGTGCGGCGCAGGCTCTCGACCGTCCACACGATGTTGGCGTGGTCGAGCATCACCCCCTTGGGCGGCCCGGTCGTACCCGACGTGTAGATGACGGTGGCGAGGTCGTCGGGCGCGACGATCGCGGCAGCCTGGTCGAAGTCGACCGGGTCAGCCGCGAGCAGCGAGTCCCAGGAGTGGACCTCGTCGGGCGCGAGGCCATCGGGGTCCTCCATCAGCGCGATCTCGGAGAGCTCGGGCAGCTCGGAGCGGACCTTGAGCACCCGCTCGAGGAACCCGACGTTCTCGAGCAGCGCGACCTTGGCCTTGCAGTGCCCGGCCAGGTACTGCACCTGCTCGGGCGCGGACGAGTTGTAGATCGAGATCGGCGTCGCGCCGCGCAGCAGCACCGCCATGTCGGCGACGTTGAACTCGGGCCGGTTGCGCATCATGATCACGACCCGGTCGCCGTGGCCGACGCCGAGCCCCTCGAGCGCGGTGGCGAGGCGGCAGGCGCGCTCGGCGTAGTCGGCGTAGGTCCACTCGGCCCAGCCGTCGCCGTCCTTCCAGCGCAGCGCGACCCCGTCGGGACGGGCCCGCACCGTGTCCAGGAACCGCGAGGTCACGGTCTGGCCCTCGACGACCTTCGCCAGCTCGTCGCTCGTCACCGCCATCGCCGGTCCCCCTCTGTGGATGACTGCCCAGCCCAACTTGTAGCGCAGGCCGGTTGGCCATGCACGGCCACGGGTTCCGCCGAATCGCGTTTTCCACAGGTGCCTCTGGAAAACCTGTGCAGAGTGATAGATACTGTGGGCTAGTCCGTCCCGAGGAGATCGTTGGGGCCCGCGTCAGCGGTTCTCTACTCCAACCCTCCTCGGGGCGTACTGCGTTTCGGCCGTTTCTCCAGCTCAGCCAGCACTTCCTCGGTGTCCGCCCCCAGCGGCCGGCCGGCGTGGACGACCCGGCCGGGGGTGCGGGAGAACTTGGCCACCACCCCCTGCATAGTCACTCCGTCGACTTCGACCAGGGCGTCCCGAGCCTGCACGTGGGGGTCGGCGGCGAGATCGGCCATCGTGTACACCGGCGCGATCGCGGCCTCGGCCGCCTCGAACGCCCCGAGCACCTCGGCCGAAGGCCGGGCGGCGATCCACTCTTCGACCAGGGCGTCGAGCTCGGCCCGGTGCTCGATGCGATCGGCGAAGGTAGCGAACCGGGCGTCGCCGGCGAGGCCGAGCAGCGCCAACACCCGCTGAGCGACCGACTCGGTCGACGTCGACACCGCCACCCACACGTCGTCGGCGCACTGGTAGGTGCCGCGCGGCACCGTGTAGGGGATGCCGCTGCGCAGGCGGGGCTGAAGCCAGCCCAGGTTCGCCCATGCGCTGGGGAGCGCGCCCATGCACTGGAGCATCGACTCGAGCAGGCTGACGTCGACGACCTGACCCTCGCCGGTCTGGTCGCGGTGGCGGACGGCGACGAGGACCGCGAACGCGCCGACGAGCGCGGCGATCTCGTCGGTGAGCGCAATCGGCGGCAGGAGCGGCGCGCCGTCGGGCTCGCCGTTGATGGCGGCGAAGCCGCTCATGGCCTCGGCCAGGGTGGCGAAGCCGGGTCGGGGGGCGTAGGGACCGTCCTGGCCGAAGCCGGTCAGACGCAGCACGACCAGACCGGGGTGGTCGGCGAGCAGGTCGACGGGGTCGAGGCCCAGCCGCTCGAGCGTGCCCGGCCGGTGGTTCTCGATGAGGACGTCGGCGGTGGCGACGAGGCGTCGCATCGCGGCGACACCGTCGTCGGTCTTCAGGTCGAGCACGACGGCGCGCTTGTTGCGGTTGATGACCTTCCCCATGAGGGTCTCGCCGTCACGGGGGTCGCGCCATCCCAGGTTGCGGACTCCGTCGCCGGCGGGCGCCTCGACCTTGATCACGTCGGCGCCGAAGTCGGCCAGGTAACGGGCGGCACCCGGCGCGGCGAGCACGGTCGACATGTCGATGACGCGCAACCCCTCTAACGCCTGCATGCCCGGGAGAGCCTACGGGCCGCTGGCATGATCACCCGATGCCGGGGCGACTGCCGCGCTACCGCCGCGAGGACCTGCCGGGAGACCTGCTCGCCGCGCTCACCGGCGCCGCCATCCTCGTCCCGCAGTCGATGGCGTACGCGCAGATCGCTCAGCTGCCGCCGGTCGTCGGTCTCTACGCGTCGGTCGTCCCGCTGCTCGTCTACTCGCTGCTCGGGCGTACGCCCCAGCTCGGCGTCGGCCCGCTGGCCTCGATCTCGATCCTCTCCGCGCTCGGTGTCGCCAAGCTCCAACCCGAAGGGAGCGCGGACTTCATCGCGCTGTCGGCCACCCTGGCGGTGCTGGCCGGGATCGTGCACCTGGCGGTCGGCATCGGCCGGCTCGGGTTCCTGGTGCGGTTCCTCTCCGAGCCGGTCATGACCGGGTTCCTCGGCGGCCTCGCCATCCTCCTGATCGCCACCCAGCTGGGCTCGTTCACGGGTGTGTCGCTCTCCGGCACCGACGGCCGGGCCCTCGAGGTGATTCGGGACTGGATCGAGCACGCCGAGACCGCCGACATCCTCAGCGCCGCCATCGGCGTCGGCGCGGTCGCGCTCATCCTGGCCACTCGAAGGTGGCGGCTGGTCCCCACGACGCTCCTGGTGGTGGCGGCAGGTTCGGTGCTGGTGGCGGTGCTCCACCTCGACGATCACGGCGTCGCGATCGTCGGCGACGTGCCCGAGGGGCTGGCGCTGCCCGAGGTCCCCCGCTGGAACTGGGACGAGATCCGGGTCTTGTTGCCGACCGCATTCGCGATCACGTTGGTGAGCGTGCTCGAAGCCGTGGCCCTCGGGCGCGAGTTCGCCGAGGAGCACGACCGTGAGTTCGACACCAACCGCGAGATCGCCGCCCTGGGCGCCAGCAACGTCGCCGCCGGCTTCTTCCAGGGCATGGTGGTCACGAGCGCGGTCTCACGGTCGACGATCATCGACGAGGCCGGGGCCCGCACCCAGCTCTCGGGGGCGTTGTGCGCGGTGATCGTCGCGCCGCTGCTGATGTTCGGGACGGTGTCGTTCCGCAACATCCCGCTGCCGGCGCTGGCGGCTGTCGTGATCGCGGCGGTCATCCCGCTGATCAAGATCGGCGAGGCCCGCCGGCTCTGGCGGGTGCAGCGGTCCGACTTCTGGGTGATGGCGCTCGCGTTCGTGGCTGTGCTCGCCCTCGGGCTCGAGCCGGGCGTGCTGGTGGCGGTAGGCGTCTCGCTGGTGCTCTTGATGTACCGGGTCACGAGGCCACGCGTCGTCACGCAGCGGCACGGCGACGTCGCGGTCGTCCGGTTCGACGGGCCGCTCTTCTACGCCAACGCCGAGCGCCTCCAGCAGCATCTCCGCTCGCTGCTCGACGAGTCCCCCGCGCCCCGAGCCGTCGTCCTCGACGCCAGCGGCATCGACGACCTCGACGCCACTGCCGACCACGCCCTGCGCAAGATTGCCGCGAGGTACCAAGCTCGAGGCACCGGCCTCGTCCTGGCGGAGGTGAAGGAGGAGGTGCGAGCGGTGATGGACCGCTCTGGGTTCACCGAGCTGCTGGGTGAAGCCGCCTTTTTCGCCACCGCCACCGACGCGCTCGCGTCGCTCTAAGCCAGCTCGACGAGCGGGAGCATCTCGTCGTCGAAGTAGTCGACGGTGCCCTCGGGCATGAGCAGGGCCCGGTCGGGGGCGAGGGCCCGCACGAACTCCACGTCGTGGCTCACCACGATCATCGTGCCCGGCCACGCCGAGAGCGCTTCACCGGTGGCGGTGCGCGCCGGCGGATCGAGGTTGTTCGTCGGCTCGTCGAGGAGCAACAGGTTGTGGCGCCCGGCGACGAGCTGCGCGAGCGCGAGCTTCGTCTTCTCGCCGCCCGACAGGGTGGCCGCGTCCTGGAACGCCTTCTCGCCGCTGAGCCCGAACATGCCGAGCAACGCTCGCAGGTCACGCTCGGTGCCGTTGGACGAGTCGCGCACGTGCTCGAGGAGCGTGCGGCCCGCCTGGATGCCCTCGTGCTCCTGGGCGTAGTAGCCGACGGACACGTTGGTGCCGAGCTCGACCTCGCCGAGGTCGGGCACCACCCGCCCGGCGAGCACTCTGAGCAGGGTGGTCTTGCCCGCGCCGTTGAGGCCCATCACAAGGAGGCGTTCGCCGCGCTCGACGTCGAAGCTGACGTCGGAGAACACGTCGAGCGGGCCGAACGTCTTCCAGAGCTCGGTGGCCGCCAGCGCGGTGCGGCCCGAGCGGGGCGGTGTCGGGAAGCGGAGCCGGAGCGAGCGCCGGCGCTTGGGCGCGTCGACCCGCTGCCTCGTCATGCGCTGCACGCGGGTGTCGAGGCTCTTGGCCTGGCGTGCCCGCTTGACGGTCTGGCCCCGCATCGTGTTGGCGAGCGTCGTGAGGCGGGCAATGTCGGCGTCCTGGCGGGCGCGCAGCTTGCGGAGACGCACCTCGTCCTGGTCGCGGGCAGTCAGGTACTGCGAGTAGGTGCCCTTGTACTCGAAGAGAGTGCCGGGGCCGTCCTCGATCTCGCGGTCGATGTGGATCACGCGGGTGATGGCGTCGTCGAGCAGGTCGAGGTCGTGGCTGACCACCACGAGCGCGCCGCGGTAGGAGCGCAGGAGCTTGAGGAGCCAGTCGCGGGCGTCGGCGTCGAGGTGGTTGGTCGGCTCGTCGAGGAGCAGCAGTTCGCTGCCGGTGAAGAGGATGCGCACGAGCTCGAGGCGCCGGCGCTCCCCGCCCGAGAGCGCGCCGAGCCGGAGGTCGAGGCGATCGGCGCCCAGGCCGACACCGGCCGCGAGCCGTCGCACCTCCGACTCCGCCGAGTAGCCGCCGGCGGCGTCGAAGCGCTCGTGGAGGTGGGAGTAGCGGTTGACGTTGGCGGTCGACGCGTCCTCCTCGAGCCCGACGCGCGCCTTCTCGAGCTGGTCCTGGAGGCGGGCGAGACCATGCCCTTCGAGCACGTGGGCGAGACAGGTGACGTCGTCAGCGACGACGTCGGTGCGCGGGTCCTGCGCGAGGTACCCGGTCGCGGCGGGGCGTCGCACCAGTCCGGCCTTGGGCGGCTCGGCGCCACCCAGGGCGCGCAAGAGCGTGGTCTTCCCGGCACCGTTGCGCCCGACGAGCCCGACCTTCTCCCCCGCCCCGACGTGGAGATCGACCCCGTCGACGATCGTCTGCGCGCCGATCTCGACGGCAAGGTTGCGGGCGATGAGCATCGTGACAGTGTCGCGTGGACCGCAGCCGTCGGCCGCGCGAGTTTCGACTGCCGGCGCCTGAGCTCAGAACCTCTCGGTGAAGCAGCGGTGGTCGAGCGGACCGAGGGCGTACTCGCGGTACAGGCCGGCGAACATGGCGCGGGTCTTGTCGCTCCAGGCCAGCGCGTCGGGCGCGGCCGTGCGCCGGACGACCTGCGTGTACCCGCCCTCGTAGACCCGGTACTCGGCCCACGCACCCGGGTAGTCCTTCGTGCAGGCGATCTCGCAGAACGGGACGTCGCGCGCCTGGGCGAACCGGCGGATCCGGTTGCGGTGGGTGTGACCGGCGAAGTAGCCGGCGATGTTCTCCCGCCGGGCGATGACAGCGGCGAGCGCCTCGCTGTCGTCGGGATTGATCCCGAAGTAGGTGTCGGAGCGGTGGTCGGCGTCGAGGTTCCACAGATGGTGGTGGCCGAACACCAGCACCGGCCCGGTGGTCTCGCCCGTGAGCTCGTCGAGCCAGTCGAGCTGGTGGTGCGTCACCTGGCCCCGCTCGAGCGTCGGGAGCACCGTGTCGAGCACCGCCAGGGTCACGCCGGCGAGCTCGATCGCGAACGGCGCGTCGTCGGCCGCGATGGTCGGGTCGGTCATGGCGTCGTGGTTGCCCCGCACGTGGTACATGCGCTCGCCGAGCGCGCCGTAGGCGTCGAGGAAGGCCTGGTACTGATCGGCGGTGCCGATGTCGGTGAGGTCACCCTTGACGACGACGACGTCGGGGTCGAGCGCGGCCATCTCCGCGATAACGGCCCGGTTCATCGTCTCGGGGTAGGGCGGCTCCCCCGGCTCGCTCGAGAACACCGGTCCCAGCTCCTCCTCGAGCGCGTTGCCGAGGCGGCCGCACTCGGTCTCGCCGAAGTGCACGTCGTTGGCGGTGGCGATCGTGGCCAGCAGCCGGCCGTCGGGGCGCTCGAGCGTGCGCACGTCGGCGGGCAGGTACTCGTCGGGCTCGACCCCGTCCACCGCCAGCCGGTAGCTCGTCGCCGGCTCGAGGCCGGTCGCCCGGGCCACGTGGTGCGGGCCGGTGGTCGTGACCTCAGTGTCGCCGACGCGGGTGACGACGCCCTTGGAGTCGTCGGTCGCGAACGTGACGACGACCTCGTCGGGCCCGACGGTCATCAGCTCGGCGTTGCGGACCTCGGGCACGACTACGCGCGGGCCCTCCGGCCGATCCGACCCGAGAGTCGCCACGGGCCCCGCATCAATCCGGAGCGCCGGGCAGTGAGCCGTGACGCCCGCACCCAGGCGTCGAGTCCGTCGCCCGTCGTCGCGGCCCGCGCCGCGGCCTCGCGCTCGGCGAACACGGCGGCGAGGGCGGCAGTGATCGCGGCGACCTCGTCGGGGGTCGCGTCCCCCGAGATCACCTGGAGCGGCGGAGAGTCGGGCATTACAGCGGCACGTTGCCGTGCTTGCGCTGCGGGAGCTTCTCCTTCTTGGTGCGGAGCATCTCGAGCGACCGCACCAGCACCCGGCGCGTGTCGCGGGGGTCGATGACGTCGTCGACGTAGCCGCGCTCAGCCGCGCTGTACGGGTTGGCGAAGCGCTCGGTGTACTCCTCGATGAGCTCGGCCCGCCGGGCGTCGGCGTCGGGGGCGGCCTCGATCTCCTTGCGGAAGATGATGCCGACGGCCCCCTGCGGGCCCATGACCGCGATCTCGGCCGACGGCCACGCGAACGCGAGGTCGGCGCCGATCGACTTCGAGTTCATGACCACGTAGGCGCCGCCGTAGCCCTTGCGGGTGATGATCTGCACCCGGGGCACGGTCGACTCGCAGTAGGCGTAGAGCAGCTTGGCCCCGTGGCGGATGATCCCGCCGTACTCCTGGTCGGTGCCGGGCAGGAAGCCGGGCACGTCGACGAACGTCACCAGCGGCACGTTGAACGCGTCGCAGGTGCGCACGAACCGGCCCGCCTTCTCCGACGCGTCGATGTCGAGGGTGCCCGCCAGCACCTGGGGCTGGTTGCCGACGATGCCGACGACGTGGCCGTCGACCCGGGCGAAGCCGCACACGATGTTCATCGCCCAGTACTGGTTGACCTCGAAGAACTCGCCGTCGTCGACGATCTCGGCGATGACCTTCTTCATGTCGTAGGGCTTGTTGGGGGCGTCGGGGATGAGCTCGACGATCGACTCGCAGCGCCGGTCGGCGTCGTCCTCGGGCTCGAAGTAGGGCGGGTCCTCGAGGTTGTTCGACGGGAGGAACGACAGCAGGTAGCGCACCTGCTCGATGCAGCTCTGCTCGTCGTCGGTGACGAACTGCGCCACCCCCGACTTGGACGCGTGCGTCATCGCGCCGCCGAGCTCCTCCTGGGTCACGTCCTCGCCGGTCACGGTCTTTACGACGTCGGGCCCGGTGATGAACATGTTGGAGATGCCCTTGACCATGAAGATGAAGTCGGTCATCGCGGGCGAGTAGACGGCGCCGCCGGCGCAGGGGCCGAGCACGACGCTGATCTGGGGGATGACGCCCGAGGACTTCACGTTGCGGTGGAAGATGCCGCCGTAGGAGGCGAGCGACACCACGCCCTCCTGGATGCGGGCGCCGCCACCGTCGTTGAGGCCGACGACGGGCGCGCCGACCGACTCGGCCAGGTCCATGACCTTGTGGATCTTCTCGGCGTAGACCTCGCCCAGCGCGCCGCCGAAGAGGGTGAAGTCCTGGGCGAAGACGAAGATCTTGCGACCGTCGACCGTGCCCCATCCGGTGACGACGCCGTCGGTCAGAGGCCGGTTGTTCTCGATCCCGAAGCCGTGGGCCCGGTGGCGGGCGAGCATGTCGAGCTCGACGAACGACCCCGGGTCGAGGAGCAGGTCGAGTCGCTCGCGGACGGTGAGCTTGCCCCGCTGGTGCTGGCGCTCGACCGCAGCGGGGGCGGCGGCGTTCAGCGCCTCCTCGCGCAGCTTGTCGAGCTGCTCCAGCCGCTCCTCGATCGGGTGGGGGACCGGAGCGACGGGTGCGCCGCCCTCGCCTTCGCCGTGGATCTCGTTTTCCTCAACTGCCATCAGGAGTCGAGGGTAGTGCCCCCCGGTCACGACGCCCCGAGAGCAGTCCGCCGACCACGAGCGCGGCACCGGCGACCGCGCCGACCCAGACGCCGACGCCGATGAGGTCGCCGCGACCGAGGTCGTCCTCGGCGAACGGGTCGTTCTCACGGATGAAGTCGGCGAACTCCCCGAGTTGCACCACATAGGTGATCACCACGACGAGCACCGCCGTGCCCGCCACCAGGGTCAGGGGCCGCAGCCGCGGCGCGAGCACGCCGATCGCGCCCGCGATCGCCAGCAAGAGGAGCAGCGCGCCGATGCTCATGCCCTCCTGCTGGACTTCGACGTCGACGAGGAACTTCGCCGGCACGTTGTAGCCGGTGACGCCGGGATCCCCGTCGAGCCACTTCATCGAGCCCGACACGACGAGCACGACCGCGCCGATCAGCGTGACGATCCGGCCCGCGCCCCACTGCTCGCTATCCACGCGTCACTTCCGCTGGAGCGCCATGACCCCGCCGACCACGACCGCGCCGGAAGCGATCAGCGTCAGGAACGGGAACAAGGTGATGGCGTCGAACAAGTCGAGATCGAAGTCACTGACCAGGCTGTTCAGCCGAATCACGAAGAGCAGAACGACGATCGCCGCGAGCGCGCCGCCGAGGATCGTGAGCCAGGGGACCTGAGCCGCGAACACACCGACCACCGCGACGGCCATGAGCACGATCAACAGCCATCCGACGCCGAGGCCACCGTCGCCCGCGTTGTCGGTGTTGAGCAGAAAGCTTGCGGGGACGTTGTGGGCGCTGGAGGTGTCGCCGCCTTCGTCGGTGACGTCCACCCAGTTCAGCAAGGTCGTGAGTGCCACGACCACCGCGCCGACGAGGGTGATGATCTGACCCGGTCCCAGAGCGATGCCGGACGAACCACCGGGCACAGCCGCGGGCGGCGGTGCCGCCGGCGGCGGAGTGGTGCTCATGACACTTCTCCTCTCAGGATCGGCGGCCGGCGAACCAGCCGAGGGCCGCGCCCGCGAGCGTGACCGCGCCACCGACGCCGCACAGCACTGCGCCGAAGCCGACGGTGTTGCGGGCGCCGAAGCCGCCGGGTGGGAACGCCATGTTCACCCGCTCCATGAAGTCGTTGAGCTGCACCATGTACGCCACCGGGATGAGCACCGCCAGCGCACCCCCGACCCAGATCCAGAGCCGGGCCCGCGGAACGGGAGCGAGGACGCCGACCAGCGCGACCGCCGCCACGACCAGCACGACGATCCCCAGCGGCAGCCCGGACCCGTCGAGGTTCGCCTCGCTGTCGATCAGGAACTTCGCCGGGACCTCGAACCCGCCGAAGGTCTGGGCCTCGCCGGCGGGTTTGAAGTTGCGTCCCGCCCACTCGAGGAAGCTCGAGAGAGCGACCAGCACCGGCCCGGCGATGACGAGGATCGCCGCGATGGGCGCGAGGTTCAGCGGCTCCGCGGGAGCGTCAACCTCGGACGGAGACTCGGCCACGTCAGGTACTCCGCAGGGACACGATCCCGCCGACGAGCGCGACCACGCCGCCGAGGATCGTGATGTAGCCGCCGATCCCGGCAATGTCGCCGAAGCTCACGCCCGAGGCGTCACCAAAGTCATCCACGATGCTCTTGATCTGGTACATGAAGAGCACGCCGATGACGATCGCCGCGCCGCCCGCGACCAGCGTGAGGATGCGCGCCTGCGCGACGACGGCTCCGACGACGCCCGCGATGGCGACGATGATGAGGAGCGTGCCGATGCTGAGCCCTTCGGGTTGTGAGTTGTAGTCGATCAGGAACTTGGCCGGGCCCTGGTGCGCGCTCTCCGACTCGGACCCCCCGACGCTTTTGACCCAGTCGAGCCACGAGGAGATCGCGATCGCGGCCGCGCCGACGAGGGCGATGATCTGCCCCGGGCCGAAGCTCGTTGTCGAGGCCGATGGCGCGGGAGCGGGCGGCGGAGCGGAACCGGGATCGGTCATTGCGTCCTCCTGGATGAGCGAGTCAGCGACTCGGCGGGCTATGGCCTATCAGGGCTGGAGGCTGAACGGGGGGTAGCGATCGGTGGTCAGCATGAACGCGTACGCCGTGACGCGCACGGTCCACCGGTACACGCCCACCACGAAATCGAACAGTCCCCGCGGGTAGCGGCCGGTGAAGAGAATCGCGAACCAGGCGATGATTGTGACCACCAGCACCGCGACGTGCAGGAAGACCAGCACGATGATGTGCGGGATCGCCAGGAACCACTTCACCAGGGGAAGCCACCGGTTCAGATCCCGCTTGGCGTCCGGGTAGGCGATGTCGAGGTGCACCGCCTGCTCCTCGTCGGTCGACGGGTACTCGTCGCGCAGCAGGAACGTGTACACCTCGATTCGGGTGAGGAAACGCAGGATCGTCAGGTTCCAGTCGAACCACCAGCGGGGGTACTTCTGGCGGAACAGGATCAGGAGCAGCGGCGGCAGGAACAGTATGCCGACCGAGTTGGAGATCAACGCCGACACGATGATGATCGGAATCGCGAGGATCAGCCGGAACGCGGTCGTGAGGCGGTTGAGCTCCTCGGGGTAGTCGACCGTCAGGCTTACGGGGTACGCGCCGGACTTCGCCATCGGTGCCTCCTCAGCTCGGAGTGGACGCTACCGCCGGGCGGCTCGTAATGCTGAGGATCCCGCCGACGGCGGCCGCAACGCCGCCCAGCGCAACGACGACGGCGCCGAGCCCGAGCGCATCGCCGAACCCGGGACCGAAGTTTCCGAAGGGCTCGACGAAGTTGCGCAGCCGCAGCGCGTACCAGGCCGCGAGGCCGAGCGCGCCCAGCCCGCCGGGCAGCGCGAGGAAGGAGATGGGGCGAACGAGGGCAGCGACAATGCACGCCAGACCCAGCAATGCGATCAGCCAACCGATGGCCGGGCCGCTGCGACTCGCGAACAACCCGCTGTCGCGGAACAGGAACTTCACCGGCACGTCGTAGGCGTTGAGCCCGAACGCGGGGCCGAACTGGCGGTCGGGGCGGACCCAGTCGAGCCACGCGCCGACGAGGATCACGATGCCGCCTGCGAGCGCGACCAGCTGGGCCGGCAACAGCGTGATCGTGACGCCGGATTGCGTCGACTTCGGGTCGTTCATCGGGCGGGAGCGTAACGAAAATGGCCCCGGACGCGACTCGGTGGGAGATCATGTCTAGTAGGTCTCGAGCGCGCCCAGGAGTTCGGCCCAATGGCGCAGCACGCCGTAGTGGCCGCCGTCGGGCCAGACCGCCGGCACCGGCCCAGGGAGGGTGGCGGCGAGGTGCTCGAAGTCGGGCTCGGCCCGGGTGTCCTGGGCCCCGTGCCAGACCCGGATGCCCTCCGGGAGCCCGGCCAGGGGAAAGCCCCAGGGGAGCCAGAGGGTGACCATGTCGTCGGCGAAGCCCTCGGCGCCGGGCCGGAGGGCCTCGGCCACGTCGCCCAAGAGCATCTCGCCGGAGCCGCGGTCGGCGATCACGGCGCGGTCGGCGGGGGGCCCGCCCCGCAGGAAGGTGGCGGGCTCGGCGACGACGGGCCCCATGTAGCGGACGACCCCGCGGATGGCCCGGGCGGGCTCGCGCCGCGCCATCTCCGCCGCCGGCCGGACGTGGGTGGGCAGGGCGTCCCAGGCACCCGGCACCTCGTCGAGCGGCCCGGGCATGCTGGCGACCCCGACGGCAGCGAGCCGCTCGCCGAGCACGTGGGCGCAGGCGAGCGCGTGCGCCCCGCCCGCCGAGACCCCGACGAGGGCGAAGCGGTCGAGCCCGAGGTGGTCGGCGAGCTGGGCGACGTCGGCGGGCGTGTCGAGCAGCTCGCGCCCCTCGCGGCGGTCGGAGCCGCCGCAGCCCGGCCGGTCGTACGTGATCAGCCGGACGCCGGCGGTGGCGGTCGCGTCGGCATCAGGGTGGAACAGTCGCGAACCGGGCGAGCCGTGGAGCAGGAGGACCGGCCGGCCGGCGGGATCGCCCCACTCGGCGTAGGAAAGGCGGCGGCCGTCGGAAAGGCGGGCCGATCCGTCGCGGCGTTCGGTCACCCTTTCCCGCTCTCGGCCCTTCGGGCCGGGCCGCTCGGGCCCCGGCGGCTGCGGCGCCGGATACCTGCGCCGCGGCCGCTCGCCTCACTCCTC
>JBQTGU010000096.1:0-10584 GCA_052390575.1 Actinomycetota bacterium
CCACCGCTTCGAGGTGACCGTGAAGGGCTCGCTCGAAGCCGACGGTCGGACCCTGCGGCCGGGCGACGTCATGACCGCGCGCCCGGGCGAGATGTACGGGCCCCACACCGCCGGCCCGAGGGATGCACCACCGCCGAGGTCTTCGGCAGCCACGAGGGCGTCTACCGAGTGATTGCCGAGACACCCGACGGTCCCAGGGAGTTCGACTTCCGCGAGGGCGAGATACCCGAGGACTACGAACCGCTCGCGTGACCTCCCGTCACCAAGTCGATTCGAGGCGATGCGGTTCGTCGGTACCGTGAGACGCGAGGAGGATCAGCAGATGAGCGAGCTCGCTGAGCGGTTCCGGAGGATCGCCGGGCAGTTCACCGAACGAGCGCGGGCGGTTCCCCCGGGGTCCTGGGACAACCCCGCGCCGTGCGAAGGCTGGGTTGCCCGGGACGTCGTCCGCCACATGGTCGAGTACATGTCCGGGCTCTTCTTCGGCAGCGCCGGCGTGGAGCTCCCCGACATCCCCTCGGTCGACGAGGACCCGGTCGGGGCGTGGGAAGCGCTCGGCGACGCGCTCGAGGCGGTGCTCGACGACCCCGAGATCGCCGCTCGCGAGGTCGACCTCCCCATCGGCCACGTCACGCTCGCGCAGGCGATCAACCAGATCGGTACGAACGACATCCTCGTTCACACCTGGGATCTGGCCCGCGCCACCGGCCTCGACGAGAGACTCGACCCCGAAGCGGTGCACGAAGTCTTCGAGGGCATGGAGCCACACGACGCGGCCCTACGCCAGTCGGGTCATTTCGGTCCCCGGGTCGAGGTGCCCGACGATGCCGACGAGCAGACCAAGCTGCTCGCGTTCGTGGGTCGCTGCCCGTAAGACCAGGTTGCCAGCGAGCTCCCGAGGAGTCAGCGCGCTCGGAGGGACTCGAACCTCCAACCTTCTGATCCGTAGCAAGAGCGGATCCCATCAGCCGCACCCAAGGCCCGGCGATCACGTAGGTGACCGGAGACCGGCGATGATGGCGTCGACGACGGCGTCGGCCTCGGCTCTCGCCTTGGCGGGTTCGGCGGCGCGGGCGATGTAGAGCGCGGCGCCGTACAGCCCGCCGAGCGCCACGTAGGCGAGCGGCTCGATGGGAACACCCTCGAGATCTCCGGTCGTGGCCAGCGGGGTCAGGACCGTGAGGAGCATGGACATCTCGATGCGCTCGATGCGCTCGATGCCGCTCTCGGCCGCCTGCCATTGCAGGACGGAGACGCTGTCGAGGATCACGATTCGCCGGAACGCCGGCTCGAGGCATGCGTCGAGGAACGCGCGTAAACCGGCGGTTACCCCCTCCCACGGCGTGCTCTCGGCCTGCGCGGCCGTCACGACCCGCGCAATGACCTCGCCTTCAACGGCCTCGTAGACCGCTCGGAACAGAGCCTCCTTACCGGGGAAGTGGTGGTAGAGGGCGCCCCGGGCCACGCCCGCCCGCCGGATGATGTCTTCGATCGAGGTGGACCCGTAGCCCTGGTCGGTGAAGAGCTCTCGGGCCGTGTCGATCAAGAGTCCCCGCGTCGCTTCCGCCTGCCTCACTCTCAACGGCTTGACCGCCACACCCAGATCGTAGATACTGAACTTTAGTTCGGTGACCGACCGACTGGCGGTCGGCAGGATTCGTGGGAGCGCTGCGGTGGCGACGGGACCGAGTCATCTCGCTGACGCCCGCACCGCCATTGCCGATATCACGCCAAGCTTCGTGCGGCTCGTCCGTGAGAGCGCCGCCGACGGCCCCGCGGTCGGGCGCTGGGGGATCGGTGACGTGGCTTGCCATGTCGGCCACGTGATCACGGCCGATACCGCCTCCCTGGCCGGACAGCCGCCCCCGACCTCGGAGCTGCCGCCGGCGGCGGTGCTGACCGACGCGATGCTCGCGGACGACCCCGAGCGCGACCTTGCGATCCTGGCCGATCGGATCGACGCGCTGCTCGCAGACTTCCTCGCGGTCAGCGACGCTCCCGCGAGCGAGCAGGTGACGTGGTTGGGCGGCATCCGGCTCCCCGCGTCGGCGGTTGCGTGCCACCTCCTCGAGGAGTTGCTCGTCCACGGCTTCGACATGGCAACCGCGACGAACAGCGTGTGGACGATCGCACCGGAACACGCGGCCCTTGCCCTGGTGGGTGCGGCAGCTCCGATCGTGAAGGCGGCCGGTCCGACGGCCTTCGTCGATCCGGAGCGCGCGCAGGGTTTCCGCGCCCGCTTCGACGTGCGGCTTCGTGGCTACCAGCGCTTGACGTTCGTTTTCGACAACGGCATGACGATCGACGACGACACGTCAGGGCCGATCGACGCCCACGTGTCCGCGGACCCGGTCTCGATGCTGTTACTCATGCTCCGTCGCGTGAGCGCCGGTCGGGCAATCCTCGGTGGGAAGATCACGGTCTGGGGGTGGCGGCCGTGGCGGCTGCGCCGCATGCTGACCGTGCTCACACCTCCCTGATGCCGACGCAACGTGCCATTCCTATCGATGGGATCCTCCCGTGAGGGTCCCGAACACCGCCCACACGTCGCGGCCCTGGCGGTTCCACGAGATCACCCGCGACTTCCGGCTGGAGGACGTGTGGGAGCTGCCGACGCCTGGCGGCCCCGGTGACTTCCCTCGGCTGGTACAGAGGATCGCCGCGGGCGACCCGTCGCAGAGTTCCTCCCCCGCCGTCCGCGCGCTCTTCGCGATCCGATGGAAGCTCGGGGAGTTGCTCCGCTGGGACGGCCCGGACGGCGGCCTCGGCTCCCGGGTCCCGACGCTCCGCGACCGGTTGCCGGCCGATCTGCGCGACGCTCCATCCGGCCCGCAATTCGACGCGCTCCCCTTTACCTCGCTGTACCTGCTCGAGGACGAGTTCGCCGCCGAGGTCGCCAACCGGACGATGCACGGGGTCATGCACCTCGGCTGGGTCCCCGACGGGAGGGGCGGCTACTGCGGCCAGATGGCCGTCTTGGTGAAGCCGAACGGACTGTTCGGGACCGTCTATATGGCGGCGATCAGGCCGTTCCGGCACCTGATCGTCTACCCGGCGATCATGCGAGAGGGTGAGCGGCAATGGCAGGCGCTCGGTCGACATCCTCACCAAACGCCCTGAGGTGACGCTTCCTCCCGGCCAACATCCCATGAACTGGCGTCCCGCGCTGCGCGGGATCCGTACTGAATGGGTCGATGCCCAATGAGTGCGTCCGAACGCCTGGCTCGGTTTAGCGATCGCATATTCGACCGCCTGCGCGACAAGCGCGCCTTTGCCCTCACCGAAGACACCGCGGTCGACGGCGACTTCGACTCGTTGCGCGGTCACAAGTACGCAGTGGTCGTTACGTTCCGCCGCCAGGGCGACCCCATCCCATCACCTGTGTGGTTCGGCGTCGACGAAGCGGGACACGCGTATCTCAAGACTCGTCACGACGCGGGCAAGGTGAAGAGGCTTCGCAACGACAGCCGGGCCCTCATCGCCGTGTCGACCGTTCGCGCAAGCCGACGGGACCGGCTATCAGGGGCACCGGCCGAGTGCTGCCGAGAGAGAAGTGGCCCCACGCCGAAGAGACCCTGGCGGCCGCCTTCGGGGCCGGGCGAAAGATCTCCGAGCGCGTGCTCGGGGGCCCCGAAGAGATGGTCGGCTACATCGAGATCACGCCTGGCCGCTGAAACAGCAGGCTTGGTCTGCGCGCTCGGAGGGACTCGAACCCCCAACCTTCTGATCCGTAGTCAGATGCTCTATCCATTGAGCTACGAGCGCTCGAGAGGGCCAGTGTACGCGGGCGCCTCTCGAATGCCCTAGGATTCAGCTGTCGGCCCAGTGGTCCCCGACGACCACGACCGCGAGCAGCGCCTGGAGCACCACCAGCAGCGTCCCCAGCACGGTCTTCGCGAGCTTCATCACACCCTCCAGTGCATCTGCCGTCGCGAAGGGTTCGCCTCCGGGACCGCTCCGGATCAGGTCAGTTCGAGTTGGGGGGAGGCGGGACCAGCGAGAGGTGACCGCGGCGCACGACGGGCGCGGCCGACGGGAACCCGCCGGCTCCCGACGCTGCGGGCACGCGGGCCCGCAGGAGGGCGGGCCAGACACCGATCTCGTTGAAGCGCCCGAGCTGGTCGCCGGTGCGGTACCGGACGAACTCGTAGGTGCGGCCCCGCCCGTCGACCAGTATCTCGCGCCCGCTGCGGCGGTGCTCGTAGATCCAGACCGCCGGGGAGCGGCCGCGGTCGACCCGGCCCCGGAACACGAACTCGTCGGTGCGCAGCGGTGAAGGAACGCGTTCGGCCTGGGCCCGCCGCCTGACGGCGTCGAGGGGTCGCCACCAGTCGAGCCGTTGGGGCTCGTCGGGCGCCGGCTGCCACAACTGCATGCATTCAGCGTAAGGAAGGGGTGTGACAGTTACGCGGACTAGAAACCCCGGATGGCCGTGGTCCTGGGGCTCGCCGTCGCCGCGACCTACGGCGCCGGGGACTTCTTCGGCGGTCTGGCCACCAAGCGCACCACCACCTGGGCGGTGGTCGTCGTCGTGCAGGTCGTCGGCCTGGTGGTGCTCCTCGTGCTCGTTCCTCTCGACGGAACGCCTTTCCCCGCCGGGCGCGACCTCTGGTTGGGGGCGGCGGCGAGCCTCGCCGGCACCGCGGGGGTCGGCCTCCTCTATCTGGGCCTCGCCCGGGGGCCGATGGGCGTGGTGGCGCCCATCACCGCGGTCGGCGCCGCGGTCCTCCCGGTGGCGTGGGGCCTGCTGCACGGCGAGCGGCCGTCGATCGTCGCGCTGGTCGGGGTGGTGCTCGCGCTGGTGGCGGTGGCGTTCATCGCCCGCCACCCGCCCGAGCACGGACCGGACGAGCCGGATGCCGCCGCGACGTCCACGCGCGTGATGGCGGTAGCCAGCGGCGCCTGCGTCGGCCCGTGCTGCATCGTGATCAGCCACACCGACGACGGCTCGGGCTTCTGGCCGCTGCTGAGCGGGCGCGCTGCGTCCATCCCGCTGTTGGTCGTCGTATTGGCTCTGGCGCGCCAGCCGCTCGTCCCCGCGCGCGCGAGCCTCGGTTCCGCTGCCTGGGCCGGCTTCCTCGACGTCGCTGCGAACTCGCTGCTCATCCTGGCGGTGCGCGAGGGCCTGCTCGCGCTCGTGTCGCCGGTGGCATCGCTGTACCCGGCGACCACCGTGCTCCTGGCGCGGGTCGTGCTCGACGAGCGGCTGCACCGGCTCCAGATCGGCGGCCTGGTGGCCGCGCTGGTCGGCGTCCTGCTCATCGCCGGGGGCTGACCGTGGCCAAGCGCCCTTCGATCCTCCGGTCGTCGCTGGCACTCGGCGCCGCCGTCGGGGTGTTCGGGATGTCGTTCGGTGTGCTGGCGGCGAGCGCGGACGTCCCCGTGTTGATGGCGTGCGCGATGTCGCTATTCGTGTTCACGGGGGCTACGCAGTTCGCCGCCGTCAGCGTGGTCGCGTCGGGCGGGTCGCCGCTCTCGGCTGTCGGCAGCGGCCTGCTGCTCGGGCTGCGCCACATCGGGTACGGGTTGGCGCTCGACCGCACCCTCCCCCGGTCGCCGCGGCGGCGGCTGCTCGCGGCGCAGTTCCTCATCGACGAATCGACCGCGATGGCACTCGCCCAACCCGACCCGGACGACGGCCGCCGGGCGTTCTGGGCCACCGGCCTCTCGGTGTTCGCATTTTGGAACGCGGGCACCCTCGTCGGCGCGCTGTTCGGCTCGGTGCTCGGCGACCCCACCACGCTGGGGCTCGACGCGGTGTTCCCGGCCGCGTTCCTCGCGCTCCTCGTCCCGCTGGTGAAGACCGGCGACGGCCGGCTCGCAGCCGCGACCGGCGCGCTCGTCGGCGTGATCCTGGTCCCTCTGCTCGCGGCCGGGCTGCCGATCGTGCTCGCGGCGGCGGGCGCGATCCCGGCGGCGTTCGTACGGCAACGCGCCCGCCGGCGCCGCGAGGAACCGTGACCTGGCCCGCGGTCGCCGCGCTGGCCGTGGGCTCGTACGCGCTGAAGGCGATCGGCCTGGTCGCCTTGCGGGGCCGGCGGGTGCCCGCGTTCGTCGACGACGTCCTCACCCTGCTCCCGGCCGCACTGTTCGGCGCTCTCATCGTCGTTTCGACGGTCGGCGGCGACCGGGCCGTCGTGCTCGACGCCCGGGTGGCGGGTCTGGCCGCGGCCGGGATCGCGGTCTGGCGCCGCGCCGGCTTCGTCGTCGTGGTGGTCGCCGCCGCGGGCACGGCGGCGGCGGTGCGCGCCCTCTAATCGAGCACGACCTCGACCGTCGCCCCGGGTGCCAGGTCGACGTGGGTGTTGTCCTCGGCGTAGCGGCGGCCCTGGAGGTTGAGCATCCGGACGGTGCCCGGTTCGATCGGGAACGGGCCCCAGTGCCACGTGCCCCGGGCGAGCACGAAGCAGTCGAGCGGCTGCAGCCGGAACGCCCGGATCGTCTCGAGGTCGCCCGGGTCGGCGAAGTCGACGCTCGCGGGCGCGACCGCGACGACAGATTCGCAGTCGAGTGGCATCAGTGTCTGAGTGTGCGTGTCGTGGCGGTACATCCGATCGCAGCGCGCCCCCCGCTCGGTGTGGTCGACCTCGTCGTAGGCGTGGCTGATGTAGTTCACATGGGGATCGGCCCACTCGAATTCGATGCGCACCGGGTCGCCCGGGTCGGTGTCGTCGACGGGGAGCGCGCCAAAGGGCGCCCACGTGGCGGCGGCGAGCGGCTCGGCGCGCACGGTGACCAGCCGCGGCTCTCCCATGACGACAACCTCTGATCTACGCTGACGGCGGCGTCAGTGTAAGGGGGAAGCCGCCCATGGATGTCCGCTCCATCGAGGAAGTCGCGCCGGTCGTCGAGCACAACGGCACGGTGCCGGTGTGGTGGCTCGTCAACCCGCGCGAGATGAAGGAGATCACCGACGGTGGGTTCCTCGAGCTGGTGAGCGAGTTCGAGGTCGCCGGCGGCGGCCTGGTCGACCCGCACTCCCACCCGACCCACGAGTTCTATTACGTGACGTCGGGCAAGGGGATCATGATGATCGACGGCGAGGAGCGCGAGATCACCCAGGGCGACCTCGTGCACATCCCGCCGGACAAGGTGCACAGCCTGCGACCGGTGAGCGACCACGCCCCGATCCACTGCTTCTGCTTCGCGGTGGGCGTGAAGGACTCCGGGCCCGTCGACTACACGAGTCACTAGCCCGCTCGTTGGCGAGAGTTCTGGTCACCCGGCGGTTGCCGAAGGGTGGGCTGGAGCCGCTGGCTGCGGCCGGTCACGGGCTCGTCGAGCGGGCCGCCGACACTCCGTTCACCCACGACGAGCTCGTCGCCGCGGTCGCTGACGCCGACGCGGTCGTGTGTCTGCTCACCGATCGCATCGACGCCGAGGTGCTCGCCGCGGGCGCACCGCGTCTCCGGGTGGTCGCCAACGTCGCGGTCGGCTACGACAACATCGAGGTGGCCGCGGCGGAGCAGCACGGCGTCGCGGTCTGCAACACCCCGGGCGTGCTCGACGAGACCACCGCCGACCTCGCCTTCCTGCTGATCCTGGCGGCGGCGCGGCGGACGTCGGAAGCCGAAGCCGACCTGCGCGCCGGCCGGTGGACGGGCTGGGACATCAACCAGTACCTCGGCCGCGACGTACACGGCGCCACCCTGGGCCTGATCGGTTTCGGGCGGGTCGGCCAGGCGGTCGGGCGCCGCGCCGCCGGGTTCGGGATGCAGGTGCTCCACCACACCCGCCACGACACCGGCTTGCCGGGTTGGGTCGACGATCTCGACGCCCTGCTGCGGGAGGCGGATGTCGTCAGCGTGCACGTGCCGTTGCGCGACGAGACGACGCACCTGATGGACGCCCGGCGGCTCGCGCTCATGAAGCCGGACGCGGTGCTGGTGAACACGGCGCGCGGGCCGGTCGTCGACGAGGAGGCGCTGGCGGTCGCGCTCGAGGAAGGGAAGCTGTTCGCGGCCGGACTCGACGTGTTCGAACGCGAGCCCGAGGTCCATCCCCGGCTGCTGGCGGCGCCCCGCACCGTGCTCCTGCCCCACATCGGGAGCGCGTCGCTCGCGACGCGGACCCGCATGGCGCGCACCGCCGCCGAAGGGGCGCGCGCGGTGTTGGCGGGCGAGGTCCCGCCGAACCTGGTGACGACGCCGCGGAAGAGCTAGAGGCGACCCGCCACCTGGGTGGCGAGGGCGACAAGTTGCCCCGTCGTCACGGGGGTGTCGCCCAGGCACAGCGCGACCTGGATCGTCCGACCGTCGACCAGCGCGACGAGGGTGCGGCCGCAGGTGCTGCCGAGCGTCTGGGACGAGTAGCCCTCGAAGACCGACGCCTGCTCGCCCAGGCCGGGCACCGCCTCGGCCGTGCCCGACAGCTACTCGGTGACCCGTTCGTAGGCCACGTCCCCCGCGTACACCTCGACCGCGAGGGAGTTGCTGGCGGCCTCGTCGGGCTCGGGGCCGGCCCACGAGCAGCCCGGATCCGTCTCGGTGTCGCTCAGCTCACCGAGCAGCGCGGTGGCCTCGTCGTCGGTCACCAGGGTCTCGCAGTCGACGTCGGGATCGGGTACGACGCCGCAGTCGGTGGCGGCCTGGCTGAGCGCCTGCTCCTCCTTACGGGTCGCGTCCTCCTTCACCGAGTCGACCGACTTGGCGAACTTCTTCGCCGCCGCCGTGAGCTTCTTGTCGCTGACGTCACCGAGGACGTCTTCGGTGTCAGTGCTGCTCGTGTCAACGTCGAGGTCGGCGATGGCCTCAATGGCCTCGTCGTCGAGGCCGACGTCGTCCTCGAGGAGGGCGACGCCCTCGCGCCACACCTTGAGCTGGCGCTTCAGGCCCTTCTCGAGGTTCCCGGGGGCGGACTCGAGCATCGTCTCCGTCGCCCGCTCCAGCTTCGGTGAGAACACGAGGTACAGCTCGGCCACGACGTTCTCGGCGTCGCCTCCGCTCTCCTCCTCGTCGAATTCGGCGAAGGTCTCGGCCAGGGCAACAAGGAACCCCACCGCGTAGAAGTCGGCGAACGCGTCGCAGAACTCCTCCGATGGCGAGTCACCGGCGTGCGCCGCTGCGGGCACGGTGGCCGCGACCCCGAACGACCCGACTACCAGGGCCACCAGCAACCGACCGAGTCGATGACCCATTCGCAGTTCCCCCGAACGTGCGACGAAACCGCCCCGGCAAAACTACCGTCGGGCATCTGTGGACGACAGGGGGTAGTGCCATGGCGAACCGTCGAGTCGTGACCGGCACCGATCAGAACGGGAAAGCGGTCGTCACGAGCAACGAGGAGATCGAGCCGGTGACGGTGTCGCTCATGCCCGGCCTCGAGTTCGGGTTGGCGTGGGGCGCCGACGACACCGTGAC
Source organism: Actinomycetota bacterium (assembly GCA_052390575.1). Taxonomy (GTDB): domain Bacteria; phylum Actinomycetota; class Acidimicrobiia; order IMCC26256; family JACDBD01; genus JBPCMN01. The sequence continues at coordinate 9,360 of JBQTGU010000096.1, forward strand.
GCTCCCGACCGATGGCACGAGCACCGACGCGCCCGCCTACTTCCCGCCCGAGCGGGGCTTCCGGTTCGCCTTCGTGACGATCCCGCCGGAGAGCACCCCTGCGGCCCTGCCCGACGACTTGGCGCAGGCCATGAAAGAGGTGGAGGACAAGCTCCCGGGACTCATTGCGCACATCGAGCCGGACAACCCGGGCATGCACACCACGGACACCGTCGACTTCGACGTTGTCCTCTCGGGCGAGATCTGGCTGGAGCTCGACGACGGCGCCGAGGTCAAGCTCGAGACCGGTGACTGCGTGGTGCAGAACGGCACCCGCCACGCCTGGCACAACCGGTCGTCGGAGCCGTGCGTGTTCGCGGTCGCCCTCGTGGGCGCGCGCCGCTCGTAGCGTCAGTCGCTGACCCCGGTCGGAGTGAAGACGCCCTCGAGCGCGCCCTGGCCGAGCACCTGTCCGTTCTCGATCGCGGCTCGAATCGCGGCTCCGAACTCTGGCGGAGGCGCGCCGTCGTCGACCTTCAGTTTCTTCTTCAGCGCGTAGACCTGGAACTCGTAGGTGTGGGGCTCGGGCGGGCAGGGCCCCAAGTAGCCCCCTTCGATCTGGCGGGCGCCATCGGGTACCGCGCCCAGCTCGAGCTCACGCAGCTTCGGCTTGAGTCGCCACACTCCCCAGTGGACGAAGCGTTCCTCGGGATCCTCGGGGTTGAAGACGTCGACGTCGTCCACCAGGATTACGAGCTCCTTGGTGCCCTTCGGGGCCTTGCTCCACTCGAGCGGCGGCGACACGTTCTGCCCGTCGATGCCCAGCTCGGTCTCGGTGCAGGCGAACTCGAGCGGGATCTCGGTGCCGGCCTCGAACGCCGGGCTCTCGAGCTCCATCTCCTTGGGCTCGCCACCGGCCGCGGCCGGCTCGGCGAGTAGCGCGCCCAAGAGCACCGCTGCCAGCACCGGGCCTGCACCCCGTCGCACGGCCGCGACGTTACCGCCGGTAGCGTGGCGCCGCCATGGCCACCTGGGCAGAGTTCGAGGCGGCGGAACCCGAGATGGCGGCGCTCGCCCCGAAGCCACCGGAAGGCATGGGGTTCGCGCTCGCATACCTGGCGACGGTGCGTGCTGACGGCGCGCCGCGCCTGCACCCCGTCAGCCCCTTTATCATCGATGGGCGGCTGATCGTCGCCACGCCCCGGGGGTCGCCGAAGGCCTGCGATCAGCTCCGTGACGGCCGTTA
>JBQTGU010000097.1:0-4239 GCA_052390575.1 Actinomycetota bacterium
CGAGCACGCCGGCCTTGGCCGCGACGTAGTTCGACTGACCGGCGCCGCCGTACAGCAGGAGCCCGGTGGATGTGTTCACCAGTCGCCCGTAGCCGCCTCGGCCTTCCTTGTGCTCGGCGCGCCACCACCGACAGGCGGTCCGACTGACCGCGAACGTGCCCGTCAGATGGACGCGTAACACGTCCTCCCACTCGGCGTCCTCGAGGTTGAACACCATGTGGGGACGGCCGATGCCGGCATTGTTCACGACGATGTCGATGCGGCCCCACTTGTCGAGGGCTGCCTGCACGAGCGCCTCGCCGCCCTCGTAGGTGGAGATGTCGCTGGCGTCGGCGATCGCCTCGCCGCCGCCCCCCGCGATCTCACCCACAACCTCATCGGCCGGGGTCTCACCGGTTGCGCTCCCGTCCATGGCGACGCCGAGGTCGTTGACGACGACCTTGGCGCCGTACGCCGCCAGCCGCGTTGCCTCCATCCGGCCGATGCCCCGGCCGGCGCCGGTGACGACCGCGACCCGATCCTCGAGCATCCCCATCGTCAGACCGTGTCGAGCACGCCGGCGCGGCCGCTGGCGGCGAACTGCTCGCTCAGCGCGTCGGCATCGGCGGGCTCGAGCCGTCGGTAGGGGCCGCCCTTCTCCGGCTGCCACCACACCGGGTCGGTGCACTCCCAGCGCTCCCGGCGCAGGACCCGCTTGAGCACCTTGCTGGTCTCCGTAACCGGCAACGCGTCGGTGATGCGCACGAACCGGGGCGCCCACTTCGTGCCCAGGTCAGGCTGCTCGGCGAGGAACGCGGCGAACGAGGCGGGGTCGAAGGAGGCGCCCGGTTGGAGCTGGAGCGCGGCCATCACCCGGTCGCCGACGTCGGGATCGGGGACCGCGTACACGGCCGCGAGTACCACGTCGGGATGCCGGGCGAGGATCCGCTCCACCGGCGCGGCGGCGAAGTTCTCGCCGTCGACCCGCAGCCACTCGAAGTCGCGGCCGGCGAAGTGGAAGTAGCCGGCGTCGTCGCGATAGCCGAGGTCGCCGGTCCAGTACAGGCCCTCGCGCACCCGGGCGGCGTTGGCCTCGTCGTTCTTGTAGTAGCCCTCGAAACCGGCCGCGCCCTGCTTGTTGACGATTTCGCCGATGGCCTCGTCCGGGTTGACCAGCCGGCCCTCGTCGTCGAACCGGGCCCGGGGGCATTCTTCGCCGGTCGCGGAGTCGAGGATGACGACACCCCCGGTGGGCGCGACGCCCAACGCGCCCTTGGGCATGTCGGGAGTACGGCTGATGTGGGCGCCGCCCTCGGTCGAGCCGTAGCCGTCGATGACCTTGCAGCCGAAGCGCTGTTCGAACCGTTCGATGTCGAGGTCGGCGGCCTCGTTGCCGAACGCCACCCTCAGGGTGTTGTCGGCGTCGTCGGGCCCTTCAGGCGTGGCGAGGATGTAGGAGAGCGGCTTGCCGACATAGTTGAAGTACGTGACCCCGTTGGCGCGCAAGTCGGGCAAGAAGCCCGATGCGGAGAACTTGCGCCGCAGCACGCCGGTGGCGCCCACTGCCAGGCACGGCGTCCACCCGGTGATGAGCGCGTTGGAGTGGAAGAGCGGCATCGACTGGTAGCAGACGTCGTCGGCGGTGAGCGGGAGCATCTCGGCGAGGACCCCGGACATGCGGGCGAGGCGGCCCTGCGTGCACAGGCACGCCTTGGGCGCACCGCTCGTTCCCGACGTGAACAGGAGGAGGAAGAGAGTGGAGTCGTCGACGTCGGCTTCGGGCAGGCCGATGGCCGCGTGCGGCGCGAGCGCGTCGTCGTAACGCGCACCCGAATCGACGACGAGCCGCCGGTCGTCGGCGGCGCCGAGATCGAGCCCTTCGAGCAACGGCTCGTAGCCCGACTCGGTGACGATCCACTGGCAGTCGGTGAAGGTGATGTCGCGGCCGAGCTCGGCCCCCCGCCGGGTGGGGTTGATCCCGACGACGACGGCACCCGCGACCGCGGCTGCTCCGAGCCACATCGCGAACTCGGGTGTGTTGTCGAGGAGCACGCCTACATGAAACGGCCCCGGCCGGCGGGTGTCGAGGAGATAGCGGGCGCGCTGGCCGCAGGCCCGCACGTACTCGTCGTAGGTCCAGCGCTCGTCCTCGAAGAGGTAGGCGGTGGCGGGATCGCCCTCCCGCGCCCGCACGAGCTCGGCGATCGTGGCCATCAGAACGCGAGCGCGAGGCCCGGCCGGGGCCAGTCCACCGCCACCAACCGTCCCGTGCCCGACAGCGTGACGTACGCGGTGCGCAGATCATCCCCGGCGAAGCAGACGTTGGTGGTGAACGGGTCGGGCATCGGCACGTACTCGTGGCTGCCGTCGGACCGGTAGCAGCACAGACCATCGCCGATGGCTGCGATCACGACCGTCCCGTCGGCCTCGACCGCCAGCGAGTCGAAGTGGCCCGTCGTGGCGAGCAGGCACGTGCCGCCCCGGTCGCGCACCTTCCCCGGCCCCTCGACGTCCCACGCCCACAGCCGGCCGGTGAAGCTCTCGGCCACGTACACGCGGTCGCCGCCGGGGGAGAGGCCCACTCCGTTGGCGCCGAGATGACCGAACGAGATCTCCTCGACCGAGGACCCGTCGGGCCGGGCGTAGTACAGGCCGCCTCGGTCCATCTCGCGCGGGCGGGTCTTGCCCAGGTCGGTGAACCAGAAGCCGCCGGCGCTGTCGAACACGATGTCGTTGGGGCTGGTGAACCGGTTGCCGTCGCAGTCGCGGTGCAGCACGGTCGAATCGCCGGTAGCGAGGTCGACCCGCTCGATCCAGCCGCCCTCGAAGTCGGGCGGCTGGCTGCTGCGAGTCGCGAGGTCCATGGGCACGACCATGTCGCCGACCTTGGTCCACGCGAACCCGCCGTTGTTGCAGATGTAGGCGGCGCCGTCGGGCCCGATGGCGGCGCCGTTGGGCCCGCCGCCGAGATCGGCGACGACCTCGACCTTGGCGTCGGGCGTCAACCGGCTGAGCGTGCCCCGCCTGATCTCGACCAACAGGACGCTGCCGTCGGGCATCGCCACCGGCCCTTCGGGGAACAGGAGCCCGGTCGCCAGTTCGCGCACTTCCTTGGCGGTGGCCATGAACACGTTCTACCGCACGGGGATACTGTGCGGCCCGTGAGCGAGTGGGTGATCGACGCCGACGCCCACGTCACCGAACCCGCCGACGTGTGGTCGGCTCGGGTGCCGGCCAAGTTCCGCGACCGGGCGCCCCGCCTCGTGCGCGGACCGGACGGCGGCGACGTCTGGCACATCGGCGACGGCGTCGCGATGGTCCCCGTCGGTCACACCGCCACCGCCGGCTGGCCCGATCCGTTCCCCGCCGCGCCCCGCAACATGGACGAGGTGCCGCTCGCCGCCCACGACGCCGCCGCCCGCATCGAGTACCTCGACTCGATCGGGGTCTGGGCCCAGGCGCTCTACCCCAACGTGGGCGGGTTCGGGAACCAGTCGTTCCTCGGGCTCGGGGACCCCGACCTCATGCTCGCCTGCGTCCAGGCGTACAACGACTTCCTGATCGACTGGATCGACGTCGACCCCCGCCGGTTCATCCCGATCATGGCGACGCCGTTCTGGGACGTCGACGCCACCGTGGCCGAGATCGAGCGCGGCGCCGCTCTCGGCCACAAGGGGATCCTGTTCACGGGCGAGCCCCAGCAGTTCGACCTCCCGTTCTTGGGCGACTGGCACTGGGACCCGTTGTGGGCCGCCGCCCAGGACGCCGGCCTGCCGATCAGCTTCCACATCGGCAGCGGCGACTTCACCGGCGGGTTCGCCCCCGGTCGGGTGCGGGCCCACGGCATCGGCGCGACCTACGCGACCGTGTCGGTCACGCTCTTCCTCGAGAACGGCGCCCAGATCGTCGACCTGCTGCTGTCGGGCGTGCTGCCGCGCTTTCCCGAGCTGCAGTTCGTGTCGGTGGAGAGCGGCATCGGCTTCCTGCCGTTCGTGCTCGAGGCGTCCGACTACGCCTTCGAGGCCGGCAAGGTCTACAAGGAGCGCGACTACTTCGACATGAAGCCCAGCGACTACTTCCGGCGCCAGGTGTACGGCTGCTACTTCTTCGAGGAGCTGGCGCCCGCCCGCCTGGTCGACGCCATCGGTGCCGACAACATCCTGTTCGAGACCGACTACCCCCACCCGATCTGCCTCTTCGGCAACGTGCGGGAGAAGATCGAGGCCGGCCTGGGCGACCAGACACCCGAGGTGCGGCGCA
>JBQTGU010000098.1:0-9827 GCA_052390575.1 Actinomycetota bacterium
TGGTGCTTGTCGTCAATGGTGGCTAAGGGGCTGCTCTTGTGGGGGCCGGGCGGCGCCGGGCGGGAGCGGTGGCGAGCGGTGGTCGCTCGCCAGCGAGCGAGCGCCCGCGGGCCGGCCAGTCCTTTTCGGGAGGGCCCGGCCCTCAGCGAGCTAGCGAGACAAGGGGGCCGACGACCGCCAAGCAACGTCCTGGCGCTCTGTCTCCGGGTAACCGAATCGTTGGGCAAAGCGGTGAACGACCGCGTCCACGACTGTCTGCATGTCCGGAGTCGGGTCGAGCAAACGCGCCAGCGAAGTGACGCCCTTGTGCGAGATCCCGCAGGGGACGATGTGCTCGAACATCGCCATGTCCGGGTCGACGTTGAGCGCGAACCCGTGGCGGGTACGACCGCGGGCCACCTTGACCCCGATCGCGCCGATCTTCTCCTCGCCCACCCACACGCCCGTGTACCGCTCGGCTCGGCGCGCGGTGACTCCGAGATCGGCGAGCGCGTCGATCAGCACGTCTTCGAGCCGGCGCACGTAGGCGACCACGTCGACCTTGCCGTCGCGCCACTCCGGCAACGTGACGATCGGGTAGCCCACCAGCTGGCCGGGACCGTGGTAGGTGACGTCGCCGCCCCGGTCGGTGCGCACGAGATCGGCGCCCACCGCCGCCGGGGGTACGAGGACATGGGCGGGGTCGGCCTGGGTCCCGAGCGTGTAGACGTGCGGATGTTCGAGGAGGAGCAGGTAGTCGTCGGGCGCGCGCTCGAGCAGGGCGCGCTGGAGGTCCTCGGCCTCGCGGTAGGGCACCCGGCCGAGCCAGCGCACGCGCACCTGGTTCACCCGAGCTCCGCCTCCCAGTTGCTGGTCTCGAGGCTCTGTTTCATCGTGTTGAGGAACGCGGCGGCATAGGCACCGTCGAACGCGCGGTGGTCCCACGCCAAGCTGAGCAACCCGATGTGGCGGATCGCGATGGTGGGATCGCCGTCGGGGCCCTCGATCACGACCGGGCGCTTGCGCACGCTGTCGGTCGAGAGGATCGCCACCTGGGGCTGGTTGATGATCGGCAGCGTCATGAACGTCCCGAACGGCCCCGGGTTCGTGATCGTGAACGTCCCGCCCATGACCTCGTCGGGTTGGAGCTTGCGGTCGCGGGCACGGCGAGCGAGATCGTGGATCTCGCGGGCGAGGAGGCGGATCCGCTTGCCGTCGGCGCTCCGGATCACCGGCGCGATGAGGCCCTGGAAGTCGAGGTCGACCGCGATCCCGATGTGGACGTCGTGGTGCACGACGAGGCTCTCGCCGTCGACGCTCGCGTTGACGTGGGGGAAGTCGTCGATCGCGTCGCAGAAAGCCCGGATGACGAACGGCAGGTAGGTGAGCGAGAAGCCCTCACGCGTCTTCCATTCGCCCTGGCCGACGCGTCGGGCGCGCTCGACCCGTTCGAAGTCGACCTCGACCGACGTGTACACGTGGGCGCTGATCGCCTTCGACCGCACCATGTGCTCGGCGGTCCGGCGGCGGATGTTGTCGAACGGGATGACCTCGTCGCCGGCGGCCCGGGCCGCGGTGGGCGCGGCCGGCTCGACGCGCGGCGGAGCCGGCGCAACTGGCGCCGGCGGCTCGATCCGGGACGGTGGCGGCGGGGCGGGCTCGACCCGGGCCGGAGGCGGCTCGACCCGGGGCGGCGGCGGGGCAGGCGGCTCGACCCGGGGCGGCGGCGCAGCCGGTGCGGGAGGCGGAGCCGGTGCGGGAGGAGGAGCCGCCGCGGCCGGGGGCGCACCGCCCCGCTGGGCGGCGGCGGCGTCGAGCACGTCGTTGCGGGTGATGCGGCCGCCCTCGCCGGTGCCGCGAATCTGGGCCGGGTCGAGGCCGTGCTCGGCGATGAGGCGCCGGACGACCGGCGACATCACGGTCGCGGCGCCGGCGGCAACTGGCGCCGGCGATGGTGGCGCCGGCGTCGGTGGCGCAGGCGCGGGAGGGGGTGGCGCGAGAGGAGGTGGCGCCGGGGCAGCCGGTTCCGGCCGCGGTGGAGCAGGCTCAGCCGGTGGTGACGGCGGGGCGGCGGGGGGCTCGGGCTCGAACCGAACCGCGGGCTCGAATCGCGCCGGCTCCGGCACCGGCGGCGGTTGGGGAGCAGGCGGTTCGGGGGCGGGTGGCGGCGGTTCCGGCGCCGCCGGCGCGGCCTCGGCGGGCGCGCCGGCCGCGGGGGCGGAGTCGGACAGCACCGCCAGGCGAGTCCCGACCGCGGCCGTCTCGCCTTCCTGCACGAGGATCTCGGACACGAACCCGCCGCTGGGGGCGGGCACCTCGGAATCGACCTTGTCGGTGGACACTTCGAACAGCGGCTCGTCGGCCTCGACGCGCTCGCCGACCTCCTTCAGCCACTTGGTGATCGTGCCCTCGGTGACGGTCTCGCCGAGCTGCGGCATCGTGATGTCCACGCGGTCCTCCTACCCGTGCAGGCTGCGGCCCGTGAGCGCCAGCGCCGACTCGCCGAAGAGCTCGCTCAGGGTGGGATGCGGGTGGATGAGGGTGCCGAGGTCGGCGGCGGTGGCCTCCCAGTTCACGGCGAGGTAGCCCTCGGCGAGGAGCTCGGTCGCCCACGGGCCGGCAATGTGGACGCCGAGCAGGGGGCCGTCGCGTTCGGCCACGATCTTCACCAGGCCGTCGGGCTCCCCGATGATCAACGCCCGCCCGTTGCCGGCGAAGCGATGCACCGACGTGACGACGTCGTGGCCCCGATCACGCGCCTGCTGCTCGGTCAGCCCGGCGAACGCGACCTCGGGGTGGCAGTAGATGCCCCACGGGACCTTGTCGTAGTCGATCGGTTCGACCGGCTCTCCCATGATCGTCTTGATCGCGACGATGGCCTCGGCGAAGCCGACGTGCGCGAGCTGGGGCGTGTCGACGACGTCGCCCACGGCATAGACCCCGGCGACGCTGGTGCGCAGGTACTCGTCGACGCGGATGAAGCCTCGTTCGTCGACGTCGATGCCCGAGTTCTCGAGCCCGGCGCCCTCGGAACGGGGACGGCGCCCGATGCTCACGACGACCTTGTCCACCACCACCTGCTGGGCGCCTTCGGGTGTCTCGAACGTCACTGCGAGCTCGTACGCGCCCTCGATGCCGGTGACCTTGACTCCGGTGTGCACGCGGATGTCGCGCTTCCCGAACGACCGCACGACGACGTCGGCGGCCTCGGGGTCGACTCCGGGCAGGATGTTCGGGAGCGCCTCGAGCACGGTGACGTCGCTGCCGACGTCACCGAGCAGCGACGCGAACTCGCAGCCGATGGCGCCGCCACCGATGATGACGACGCGCGGCGGCACCTCCGTGAGCGTGAGCACGTGGTCCGACGACAGGATGCGCTCGCCGTCGAAGTCGAGGCCCGGCAGCGCCCGCGGGAGCGAGCCGGTGGCGAGGATCAACGCGTCCCCCGTGAGCTCGGTGCCGTCAGAGACCCAGACCCGCCCGCCGGCGGCGTCGGTGACCTGGCCGGTGCCGGGGACGACGGTGACCTGCCGGCCCTTCAACAGCCCCTCGAGCCCCTTCGTCAGCCGGTCGACGACCTGCTGCTTGCGCGTCTGGCTCGTGCCGAGGTCGAGCGCGGGCTGACCGGCGTCGACACCGAACTCCTTGGCGTTGGCGACCGTGCGCAGCACCTCGGCCGTCTGGAGCAGCTCCTTGGCCGGGATGCAGCCCCGGTGGAGGCACGTGCCCCCGACCCGCTGCTCCTCGACCATGCCGATGCGCAAGCCGGCGGCGGCGCCGTAGAGCGCGGCCGCGTAGCCACCCGGTCCGCCGCCGAGGACGAGGACGTCGAAGTGCTCGGCCAGTTCGGTCACCCCCTCCGATCCGGGGCCATTCTTCCAGCTCTCCGTGGTTATCGGCGGTTTACCGCGCCAGCATTATCTGCACTGCCGACGCCGCCAGGATGGCAACGCCGGTGACGGCCGCCAGGACAATGAGCGTCCGGGTGCTCACGCGGGCATCCTTCCATGCTCGGCCCACGACGGCGGCTCGAAGTCGAGGGCAGGGAAGGGTTCCCGTTATGCTCAGGGGCTTCGATCAGGCCTGCTCCTGTCGCCGTTGAGCGCCCGGTCGAACTACTGACCAGGACTCGATCGCACCCATGGCACAGCGCGCACAACGGTCGCTCGAGACCGCCCGCACCGCCGTCCCCGAGGGGACCTTTGCGGTCGGGGCGGGGCTGCTGGTCGCCGGGATCACGGCCTACGCGTTCCAGATCGTGTCGTTCCGGGCCCTGTCGAAGGGCGACTACACCGCGCTGAACGGCCTGTGGGTGCTCGTGTTCGTGGTCGCCCCGGGGATGTTCCTGCCGCTCGAGCAGGAGGTGGGCCGCGCGCTGGCCGACCGACGGGCGCGGGGCGACGGCGGCGGGCCGCTGGTCAAGCGGGCCGCGCTCCTCGGCGGCATCCTCACCGCCGCGCTGATCGTGGCCGCGCTGGCCGCGGGCGGGCCGCTCAGCGACAACCTGTTCCACGGCCGGAGCGCGCTGCTGGTGTGTTTCGCGATCGCGCTGGCGTCGTACGCGGTCGAGCACTTGACCCGGGGGACGCTCTCCGGCAACGGCCGCTTCGGTCCCTACGGACTGCTGCTCGCGATCGAGGGCGTCGTCCGGGTCGCGCCGGTCATCGTGCTGTGGTTGGCCGGCATCGACGATCCCCTCTACTACGGCCTCGCGCTGGCGATCCCGCCCGCGCTGTCGAGCGCGATCGCCCTCTCGGGCCAGCACGGCCTCTTCAAACCAGGACCCGACGCGCCCTACTCCGAGCTGTCGACCGCGCTCGGGTACCTGTTCGTCGGGTCGCTGCTCGCGCAGACGCTCGGGTACGCCGCGGTGCTGGGAGCGACGGTGCTGGCGACGGCGGGCGAGCGGGATGCAGTCGCCGACTTCATCGTCGGCTTCTTCCTCGCCCGCATCCCGATCCTGCTGTTCCAGGCGGTCCAGGCCGCGCTCCTCCCCAAGCTCGCCAGCCTGGCGGGGGCGGGCCGCCACGACGACTTCAAGACCGGACTCCGCCGCCTCGTCGTCGTGGTGGTCGGCATCGGGGTCATCGGCGTCGTCGCCGGCTTCACCGCGGGACCGTGGGCGGGAGGAATCCTCTTCGGCGAGAAGTTCACCCTCGGCCACCGTGACCTCGCCCTCCTCGCAGCCGGCAGCGGCGCGTTCATCCTGGCGCTCACTCTGGCCCAGGCCCTGATCGCGCTGATGGGCCACGCGAAGGCAGCGGCGGCATGGGTCGCGGGGATCGTGGCGTTCGTGGTCGTGACCGCGGTCGGCGACGACCTGTTCCTGCGGGTCGAGCTCGGGTACCTCGCCGGGTCGTTGGTGTCGGTCGTCGCCATGGGCGCACTGCTCCTGCAGCGGATCGCCGCGGGCGTGCCGGACAGCGTCCGCCCGCTCGTCGAGGCGCTCGAGCATGAGCCGCTCGAGATCTGAGCTGAGCACGCGCGCCGTCACCCCGCCCGCGTCGACGTTCGAGGGGCCCTCGTACCCGGCGGACACACGCCCCAGCTCGGACGGTTCCCGGGTCCGACGCATCGGGCGCCGAGTGCTGGCGAACGAGTACGTGCTCGCCGTACTCGTGCTCGCGGGGCTGCTGGCCGTCTTCTTCAGCCCACTGGTCCGGCACGACGCCACGTTCTCCACGGTGCGCAACACCATGCAGTTCGTCGACCCGTGGAACGTCGACCAGCCTTCCGCGACCGAGCTGTACGTGCAGAGCGACCAGGCCCAGGCGTTCCATCCCGCTCAGGTCTTCGTCGACGAGAGCATCAAGGAGGACGACCAGATCCCGCTGTGGAACCCGTTGACCTTCGCGGGTCACCCGTACCTCGCCAACAGCGGCAGCGGGCTCGCGTATCCGCCGCGCGTCCTGGTCACCCTGCTGTTCGAGCCGTCGTGGGCGCACGACGTCTACGTGATGCTCCACCTCTTCGTCGCCGGGCTGGCGATGTTCGCGTTGATGAAGGAGCTGGGGACCCGGTTCGCGGGAGCGCTCCTCGCCGCCGTCGCCTGGATGTTGTCCTCGTACGTCATGGCGTGGGCCCAGCTGGAGCTCATCGGCACCGTGGCAGCCCTCTTGCCGCTCGTCGTGCTATCCGTCCGGCGATGGCATACCCGTCGGTCGTGGGCGCAGCTCCTGCTGGGCAGCCTGGCACTCGGCGGGCTGTTCCTCGGAACGAGCGCCGAGCTCTCGCTGATGACCTTCGTGTTCGTGTTCGGGTACGCGGCGGGGTTGGCACTCCACCGGGTCGTCGTCCAGCGGGAGAAGCTCGACCGCCGCGCCCGTCTGGAGGTGCTCGCGGGGCCCGCCGTCCTGATCGCGGCCGCGCTCGCGGTGGCGGCGGTCGGCGTGCTGCCCTTCCTCGAGCTCTCGGGGCGGGTGGGCCGGGAGCCGGTGCCGTACGACCAGTTGGTCTCGCCGGCGGGTCGGGGGTTCTTCACCGCGCTCCCGGCGTACTTCCTGCGGACGTTGGTCCCGCCCGAGACCCCGCTGACGCTCGAGAGCATCCTGGCCGCCCAGGTCTTCGTGGGCACACTGACCGCCCTCTTCGCGGCGGGCGCGCTGTTCCTCCGCCGCGTCGGGACCGGGTTGGGCCGCACGCTCGCGCTGGTCGTCGCGCTCTTCGCCCTCGGGACACCGGTCACCTGGCTCGGCTACCACGTTGTGCCCGGGCTCGACTCGCTGCTCGGCTTCGGACGCTCGCTGTATCTGTGGGACTTCGCGCTCGCGATTCTCGGGGGCATCGGACTCGATGCTGCGCTCGGCCGGCTGCGACGAATGCGGCCGACCGGGCGCGGGTGGATCCACCGGTGGCTGGCACCGGAGCGCACCCGGCGGGCCCTCATCACGATCGTCGCGACCGGGTGCATCGCCGTCACCGCGGCGCAGCTCATCAGCTACGGCCGACATGCCAACCCGGCATTCCAGCCCCGCGCCGACGCCGCCCTCTTCCCGACCACCCCTGCGATCGACGCGGTGCGGGCCGAGACGGGGACGAAGCCCGGGAGCGGGCGGGTCCTCGCGGTCAACAGCCTCGAACGCCGCCATGCCCGTCTGTCGACGCTGCCGGGGGCGACCGGCATGGCGTTGGGCCTCAACGTGGCCGGTGGGTACGAGGCCGTGCTGCCCGATGACAACTCGGTGCTCTGGCGCGTCCTCGCCGGCGAACCCATCGAGGATGCGCTCGCCCACCGGCTCGACGGGTCCGCCTACACGGTGTACTACCCCGAGACCCGCACCGAGCTGCTCGGCCGTGTGGGCACCGCCGCGGTGCTCGGTCCGCCCGACATGGGGGAGGCGGACGGATGGGCACCGGAGGAGCTGGCGGCACGGGGCCTGGCGTTGACCTACTCCGGCCCCGACGGGACGGTGTACGAGGTCACCGACGCCGCACCCCGCGCGTTCGTCGTGACGGAGGCCGTCGGGGTGGATTCGAGCGAGGAGGCGCTGCGTCGCTTCGTCGAACCGGACTTCCGGGTCCGCGACCAGGTGATCATCGAGGGCGATCCCGACGACCGGTCCCGCGCTCGCTCGACGGGCGGCACGGCGCGCGTCGAGTGGAAGAGCGACCGGCCCAACGACGTGGGCCTGCGGGTGACGAGCGACGAGGCAGGCTGGCTGGTATTGCTCGATGCTTGGGATCCCGGCTGGCACGCCACCGTCGACGGGCACGGCGCCGACATCGAACGGGCGGACTTCATCTTCCGGGCCGTCCGCATCCCCGCCGGGACGAGCGACGTGACCTTCACCTACCGGCCCACGCCGGTCGTCGCCGGCGCCGTCGTCTCGGTGGTGTCCACGACCGCGATCGTGGCGGTGGTCGCGGCGCCGCCCGTCCTCCGTTGGCGTCGGCGTCGCGAACGCGCCGGACCGCCCGACGGGCCTTAGCTGTACCCCATCCGGCGCGAGACCTCGTTGTGCACCTCGCCCATGCGGTTGATGAGCATTGCACCGGGACACTCGGTGTTTCCCGTGTAGTTGTGGATCGTGATCGGCGTGATCGCGACCTCAGTTCCCGGCGCGTACTTCTCGTTACCGGGCGTCTGGTAGTAGAAGCCGACCCACGGGTTGATCTTGTGCACGCCGAGCTTCCAGGCGAGGAGCTGCTCGAGCGCCTCCATCGCCTCGGGCGTAGGCGAGACCGTTCGGAAGTCGCCGATCAACGAGATCCCGGTGCTCAGGAGGTTGAACCCGCGCGCGTGCGCGCCGAGCACCGCGTTCTCCGTACCGCCGTACCGACCCTCGTAGGTGTTCCCGAAGCGGTCGATGAGGAAGTTGTAGGCGATGTCGCAGTAGCCCAGCGACTGCGTGTGGTAGGCGTAGATCCCCCGCACGAGCTGCGGCCCTTCCGACGCCCCGTAGTCGTTGGAGTTGACGGTGTGGTGCACGACCGCCAGCTTCACCGACTGCATGTACTCGGGCCCGTCCGGGCAGTTCGTGAGGCGGATGTTTTCGTCGGCGCCCCACTGTGCCCGTGTGATCATGTTCCCCACCGGAGGAACCACCGGCCTCGGCGGTGGGGCCGGCGGCCGGATGCAACCGGTGAGGCCCAGCGCGAGCACCAGGAGAGCACCGGCCGTCAGCCGGCGCCGGCGACGCCGGTCGGTCGACCGCCAGCGGAACGCCACGACCACGAGACCGGCAGCGACCAGCGCCGCCGCCGCGATCATCAGGCGGTCGCCGGGGCCGGCTCCGCCACCGACGAGCACGGGGCCGTCGGCGGCGACCGCGGCGCCGTCGGGCGCGGTGGCCGGTGGTGATTCGACCGAGTGGAGGTCGACGTCGGCGGCCGCTCCCTCGTCGAGGTGGACGCGCACGCCGGTCGTGTCGCTGCCGACCCACAGGGCCTCGGACACGTTCCCTTCGCGCCGGCCCGCCTCGCGTGAGCCGTCGTCGGGCCCCTCGTCGGCGGGCGGCGCACCGATCGTGCCTGCGGGCGACCACACGCCGTCGGCGTCTCGGGTTTCGATCGTGAACTCTGCGGCGGGGTCGCCCTGCCACTCGACGCCCACGAGCTCGGGCCCGACCTCGGCTTCGCCGGTCCAGCCGGGGGGCACGGGCTCGGCCGGCTGGGTGAGGTCCACCTGCTCGGTCGTCACCTCGGGAGGGGCCGCCCCCTCCTGGCCGGGCATGGCCACGAACGCGGCCGTCGCGACCACGGAAAGTGCAGCACCCACGGGCAGGAGGGAGCGCCGACGGCGCCGGCGGGCGGGCATGGAGCGCGGCAGGTTAGTACCACATTGGACCGGTAGCACCCCCCTAGCCTCGGTCGCCACAGGGGGTGACTTGAGGACCATGGACACCTATGGCCTCCATGGGATCATGCGGCGGTGAACCACCAGCGACCGCTCCGGGTGGCGGTCGACGGCACCTCGCTCCTCGGGCCCCGCACCGGAGTGGGGCACGTCACCGCCGGCCTCGTCGACGCCCTCGCAAGTCGCCCCGACCTGGAGCTGATCACGTTCGCGGTGACCTGGCGGGGCCGCCGGGGGCTCTCGGCCCTGGTCCCGCCGGGCACGCGGGCTGCCACCGCCCGCGTCCCCGCCCGCCTCGCCCGGGCCCGGTGGCTCCGAGGCGACGTTCCGGTGGCCGAGCGCTGGACCGGCCCGGTCGACGTCGTCCACGCCGCCAACTTCGTCGCGCCGCCGGCGCGTGCGCCGGTGGTCATGACCATCCACGACCTCACCTTCGCCCGGTACCCCGAGATGTGCACCGCCGACGTGCTGCGCTACCCGCGCCTGATCCGGCGCGCCCTCGATCGCGGGGCAACCGTGCACGTCGTGAGCGACTTCGTCGGGGCGGAGGTGC
>JBQTGU010000099.1:0-5421 GCA_052390575.1 Actinomycetota bacterium
ACCATGATCGGCGAGAGCCACACCCCGTCGATCCCGAGCCAGGCGAGGTGGTCGAGCCGGTCGATGACTCCCCGCAGGTCACCGACGCCGTCGCCATCGGAATCGGCCCAGCTGCGGGGATAGACCTGGTAGTGGACGCCGTCCCTCCACCAGCTGCGATCCCCCGCCATCAAATCGGCTCCCCCGCCACGGGCTGGGAGCGTAGGTGCCCGGGAACGAAAGACGGTCAAGTCGCGCACGCGGGCGACCGATGGCATACCAGGCCGAGTATCGGTCCTGGACGAGCCCCGGGAGCCCCGCACGTGAGTAGCGCCAAGGCGGCCAAGGCCGCGTCCCCGGAGACCAACGGATCGCGTCGGGGATGGCTGGCCCCGATGTCCCTGCGGATGCGCTTTGCGTTCGGGATCGGCGCAGTGGTGCTGCCCGTCCTCTTGCTCGCGGCGGCGGCCTCGGTCGCGAGCCGCACGACCCTGGCCGGCTTCGAGACCGCCGCCAGCACGGCCGCCGAGGAGGCCATCCCCCTCGCAAGGCTCGAGGCCCAGCTGCTCGTGGCGCGGGCGGCCGGCTACGACGCGGTGCTCGACGGCGGATCAGGGGGCGCGGGGTTCGAGGAAGAGGCCGACGACGTCGACCGTCAGTTCGACAAGCTGCTGGCGACTGAAGCGCTCGAGGAGCGGGCGCTGGTGCAGTCGGCCGAACGCAGCTGGCAGGAGGCGCTGACGATCGTGGAGTCAGCGGGGGCGCTGCCCCAGGATGACCGGCTCGTCGAGATGGATCGCGCCGACGTCCTCTACCGCGCCGCCGACGGCGACCTCGCCGCCGCCGAGCGAGCCGCGGTGGCTGAGCAATCCCGGCGGCTCAGCGATGCCCGCGCCCTCGACACGCGGACGCAGCGCACGGCAGTGGTGCTCCTGACCGCGGCGGTGATCGCGGCCGTGATCGCCGCCCTGAGCCTCGCCCGGTCGCTGCTGCGGCCGCTCGACCTGCTGAAGCACGGTGCGAGCCGCCTCCGTCAGCGTGACCTGAAGCACCGCGTCCGGGTGGACCGCAACGACGAGCTCGGCGAGGTCGCCGACGGCTTCAACCGCATGGCCGAGGAGATCGAGCGCGTCCATCGGGTGCTGCTCCAGCGGGCGCTGCTCGACCCGCTGACCAAGCTCGGCAACCGGCCGCTGCTCATGGACCGGGTCGGCCACGCCCTCGCCCGCCGGGACCGCAAGGACGGCGACATCGCGCTGCTGATGGTCGACCTCGACGGCTTCAAGGAAGTAAACGATCGTTACGGGCACCTCGCCGGCGACCAGTTGCTGGCCGACGCGGCCGACCGGATCAAGAACTGCCTGCGGGCGCAGGACAGCGCCGCTCGCCTGGGCGGGGACGAGTTCGCCCTGCTCGTGGAGGACCTCGAGTCGAGCGACGAGGCCATCGAAGTGGCGCGGCGGATCAACCAAGGCCTCGTGACCCCGTTCGAGGTCGATGACGAGCAGGTGGCGTTGAGCGCGAGTATCGGCATCGCGTTCGCCCGTCCCGACAGCACGGTCGACGGACTCCTGCGTGAGGCCGACCTGGCGATGTACGAGGCCAAGCACCGGGGCAAGAACGGCTACGCCGTCGCCCGTTCCGCCCTCGCCGCGGACGCCTGAAGGTCGCGGCTAGGCGGCTCGCGGGTCCTGCAAATCGGGTGGCGCGTCCCGCTTGAACTCGCGGAGCGGGAGGTGTGAGATCCCATGACATAGGCGACACCTGTGTCAAGACATCGGAGACACCGAAGCTGGGGGTTCTCCGATGGGGATGGGCCGATATCTGGTCGAGGCGCACCTACGGGAGGGGCGACCGGTCGCCGAGCTGGCTGCCGGGCACGGCGTGCACCGCAGCTGGATCTACAAGCTCCTCGCCCGTCACCGAGCCGAAGGCGACGCCGGGTTAGCGCCCCGGTCGCGCCGCCCGCATCGGTCGCCGTCGGCGGTGCCCGACGAGCTCGAAGAAGAGATCGTCACCCTGCGCAAGACCCTCACCGACGACGGCCTCGACGCCGGGGCGGTGACCATCCAGTGGCATCTCGCCCGCGGCCACGACGTCGTGCCGTCGGTGAGCTCGATCTGGCGGATCCTCAAACGGCGCGGCTTTGTCACGCCCCAGCCCCAGAAGCGGCCGCGCTCGAGCTATGTCCGCTTCGAGGCTGCGCTCCCCAACGAGTGCTGGCAGTCGGATGTGACCCATTGGGCCCTCGCCGACGGCACCGGCGTCGAGATCATCCAGTTCCTCGACGACCACTCCCGCCTCTGTGTCGCCTCGGTCGCCGTCTCGGTCACCCGGGCCACCGACGTCGCCGAGGTCTTCATCACCGCAGCTCAGGCCCACGGCACCCCCGCCTCCGTGCTCACCGACAACGGCTGCGTCTACACCGCCAAACACCGCGGCGGGAAAGTCATGATGGAAACCCTCCTCGAGGCCCTCGGCGTCACCTACAAACACTCCCGCCCCTACCACCCCCAGACCTGCGGCAAGGTCGAACGCTTCCACCTGACCCTCAAGCGGTTCCTCACCAAGCAGGGACCAGCCCACGACCTCGACGAGCTCCAGGCCCAGATCGACCGCTTCGTCGCCATCTACAACGACACCCGCCCCCACCGATCACTCGGCCGGCGCACCCCCCGAGCCGTCTTCGACGCCAAAATCAAAGCCCGTCCCCACCGCGACGTCCCCGACACGCACTTCCGCATCCGCCACGACCGCGTCGACACGACCGGCTGCGTCACCCTCCGCTACCAAAGCCGACTCCGCCACATCGGCATCGGCCGAGCCCACAAAGCCCAACGCGTCCTGCTCCTCGTCGCCGACCGCGACGTGCGCGTCCTCACCCAAGACGGCGAAGTCCTCCGCCACCTCCAAATCGACCCGACACGCGACTACCAACCCCGCGGCAACACCTGATGTCTACGATGACCCGCGACATCCGTCTCCGATGTCCCGCGTCATCACAGTGTGCCCCCGGTGGGATTCGAACCCACACTGTGACGGGTTTAGGCCGCCTGCCTGCTGCCGATTGGGCTACGGGGGCTCATCTCGAGTTGCCAATGTTCCGACCCCGATAGGTCGGTGTCTGCGCGTGGCAGTTGGGACACAGGATACGAAGGTTCTCGAGGCGATTGTCCTCTGCGAGACCGTTGATGTGATCGAGCTCCAGAGGGATCGGCTGCCCGTTCCAGGTGGTCCTGCAGCACCGCTCACACGCAGCTCGTTTGATGCCCTCGCGGATGAGCCGCTTCTTGAGTTCGTTGCTGCGGACACGGCTTCCCACCCTCAGGAGCTCCTCCAAGCTCCGCCGACGGACGTCGGTGTTGGGCTTGCCTGTGCGCCATGCCTGGCCAAGCATGGGGCGGGTGTCCAGCCCGAGGTCAGCGATTCTCCGGTGAAGGGTCCGGTAGTTTCCACCGGCGGCCACAAGCCCTAGGCGCCGCAAGGCGTCGGCGACGGATATCGCCTCGGACACCGCGCGCTCGACCTCGTCGTCAGTAGGACTGCGCCGCCTACGAGCCATTTCGGAGCCACCGCCGTCATCCTCTTGCGTCCGGCGGGGGAAGTACTTGCCTCAGGCCGCCGTCGCGACCTCGATCGGGGCGACCACGTCTTTCAGCGCGGCTCGCATCCTCGTCGCCGCCTCGCCCCGGAGCTGGTTGACAACGAGCACGCCCTCGACCATGTCGGCCGCGACGTCGGAGAAGGGCCGTTCCCGGAGCTGGACAGACACGACGGCGCCCCCGGGATAGCGGCGGATCGTGCGGGGAGCACCCGCCACGCGGGGCGGGCACCGGAACGCCGGTACGACCAGGCCTGCGGCTCGCGCGGCCGCGCCGAGGCGTCGAGCCGCGCTCGCAAACCGCAGGGTTGGCCCCTTCTCCGCCACTCGCCCAGCATCCCACCGGGGTGAGACAGTAACGATGGTCTGGTGGTGCTCAGGCCGCGACGGGCTCGACGGTGACTCGTAGTCCGAGGGCTTGGAGTTGGCGGACGAGCCGCTTCTGCTGGGCGATTGGGTCTCGCCGACGGTCGAACCAGTCACCGCCCAGTTCCTGGTAGGTGGTCTGGTCGTGGAGGATGTGCCAGGCGATGACCAGGATGGAGTGGCCGACTGCGACCGCGGCCTTTTCCTTGCCGCGGCGCCGGGCGATCTGCCAGAACTGCGCCGCGAGATAGGTGTCTTTGGTGTAGCTGGCCGCCCAGCCACATTCGGTCAACAGCCCCGAGAGCCAGGGGTCGCCCTTGCGGGTGCGACCCGAGTGGTGCTTGCCGGCAGATTCGTTGTTGCCGGGGCACATTCCTGCCCAGGAGGCGAGGTGGCCTGCGGTGGGGAACTGGCTCATGTCCGCGCCGATCTCAGCGATGATCACCTCAGCGGCGCGCTTGGCGACTCCCGGGATCGTCGCCAGCCGGTCCCGGGGCGCCAAGAAAGGGGCCATCACCTCGTCGACTTGGGTGTCGAGGCGAGCGATCGCGGCGTCGAGATGGTCGACGTGGGCGAGGTGCTCGCCGAGCATCACCGCGTGATGGGCACGAAAGCGCGACGCCGCCAGCGCGTCGCGCAGCTCGGGGACCTTCCGGCGCATCTTGCCGAGCGCCTTCTCAGCGAGAACCTGCGGGTCGCGTTCACCCGCGATGAGGGCGTCGAGCATCGCCCGGCCCGAGACGCCCAACACGTCACTGGCCACCGACGCCAGCTTCACCCCCGCGTCTTCGAGCACCTTCTGGACCCGCTGAGACTCCCGGGTGCGGTCCTGGATCAGCCGCTTGCGATAACGGCTCAGGTCCCGCAGATCCCGGATCACCGGCGGCGGCACGAAACTCCCTCGCAACAACCCGCACTCGAGCAGCTGGGCCAGCCACTCGGCGTCCTTCACGTCGGTCTTTCGGCCCGGGACCTTCTTGACATGCGCCACGTTCACCAACAACAACTCGAAGCCCCGGTCTTCGAGCACATGCCAGATCGGCTTCCAATAGATCCCGGTCGCTTCCATCGCCACCTGCGTGACCCCCTCGCCCGAGAGCCACTCCGCCAACCCGTCCAGATCACGAGCGAAGGTGCCGAAGCTACGCACTTCCTGGCGGCGCCGCGCTCGACCCTCGCCCGGCGTGCGCACCGCCGCCACCACCAGCTTCTTGCCGATGTCCAACCCCGCGCACCGCTCGATGACCACGTCCATGCCGTCCTCCTCTCGTCGGTTCGAAACCGCCCAGAGGAGCCCGACAGCAAAGAAGGTGAGACACGTGCTCGCAGCAACAATCCGGGATGCCTGAACGCTCCAGCGTCATGGTGTGACTCGGGCTCGAAAGCACCATTCCCGGTCGACGTCAACGGGCGGCCCCGCCAGTTTCACCCCTCCGGGACGGCGCCGCAGCGCCATGAGCTGGTATGACAGCTAC
>JBQTGU010000100.1:0-2926 GCA_052390575.1 Actinomycetota bacterium
CAACGCCGACGCCGACGCCGACGCCGACCCCAACCCCGACTCCGACTCCGACGCCAACTCCGGGTGCGACGCCGACCCCAACGCCGACGCCGACGCCGACGCCGACCCCGACTCCGACTCCGACTCCGACTCCGACGCCAACCCCGACTCCGACGCCAACCCCGACTCCGACGCCTACGTCGCCAACACCGACGCCGACTCCGACGCCCGGATCGGCCTCCCTGGCTCTCGCCGCGGCTTCGGGTGGTCCCGGTGACGGGGCTGCTCCGCTCGGAGCTGGCCTCGTCGGTTCGCTGATGCTGGGCATCCTCCTCTTCGGAGCGATCAAGGCCGCACGCCGAGCGACGTAGCCCGGCAGGACACGTCGCGCATCGTGGCGACAGCCACAGCGCGATCCGGTCGATTTCGAGACACGGGCGGACGACGCGGTATCATACGCGGCGTCCGCCCGTAGCTCAGTGGATCAGAGCGACTGACTTCGGATCACTCCTACCCCATCGTTGCACTTTCTGAGCGACCATCCAGCGTAAATCTGTCCAGTTATCGGCTCTGTGTCGAGCTCTCCGCCAGCGACTGATTGGACCCGGACGCGCACCACTGCCCGCTGGCGTTGACTGGCGAGCAGGCGGAGGGCATCCTCGCCAGCTGTTGGAGGCAGGCGATGCCAGATTGGCTGGGGACAGTGGCGTACGGGGCTTTCGGGCTGCTTGTCATGGGACTCTGCTTCGGAGTGGGCGGGTCTAGTCTCGCCGGTCTGTTCGCACTGCCGTTCACGATCTGGTCGGATCGGCGCCTGCATCGGCGGGAGTCAGTGCCGGTGGTTCGCCACGCGGGCGCTGCCCTCATAGCGAGACTGCGAGACTGTCCCTGGAGTCCGTCCGACAGGAGTACTGCCTGCTCGTCTTGACATGAGACCATGCGTGCCGTGGATACAGGGGAGGACCGCCTCGACGAGTTGACGCGCAAGGCGCTCGAGCGCCGGCCCGACGCGCAAGTGTTCGTATTGCCCCGCGCCGACGGGCAGTACAGCAACCACGCCAGTGACGTGCTCGGGCTGCTCGACGAGGTCGGCGTTCCGGCCGACTACGCGACGGACCCAATGGCCACCGGCGTGTTCGCGCAGAAGTCGGCCGACGTGATCCTGCCGCCCCTGCTCATCGTATTCAGCGACGCGGCCGCACTTGCGGGCGCGATCGAGGGCGTCACAATGGTCATCCGCTGGTTCACCGGCAAGCTGCCGCACCGGACCGTGTCGGTCGAGGTGGCATTGCAGCGCGGCGTCGACGGCTCGAGCCGACATGTCACCAAGATTGACGGTGCAACGGCTGACGAGGCGGAGCGCCTGCTGCGCCAGGCCGCCCGGATGAAGCCGCCGAAGTGAGCCGCACGCGGCGCCCCGCCGCGCGCCAGCAGGCCCGGCGCGATCCCTCCGACTTCGGCGGCCTCATCGCCACCTACGGCACTGATGAGGTCGGCGGCGAGGGCCGCCTACGTCGGGGCCAGCAGGCCATGGCCCGCGCGAGGCTGCAATTGTTCCTGGGCAACGCGCACGAGGCGGAGTCTGTCGCCCGTCGCGCGCTCGCTGACTTCGCCGGTGCTATGAACTGGCTCGAGGACACGCCCGAGTTCGAGGTTGCGCACCACCGGCTCGACGAGGCTGGGCGCTGGGTTCGCGAGATGTTCGGGTGCTGGCTCGAGCGTGAGGATACGACGTACGCACGCACCTGCCCAGCTGACTTAGCCCACAACCGGATCGGGCTGAGCCCGGGAATGCGGAACTTGGTCCGCGAGTGCTCGGTCTGTGGGCTCGACCCACGGCTCTGCCGCCACGTCACCGGCAAGGCCTACAATGCCCCGCGGCGGCTCATCGGTGACCGCTGCAACTTGTGTGGGCTCGCCACCTGCCAGCACGTGGATGGCGAGGTTGGACCGGTGTTCTGCTACCACCTCATCACTGAGGTCGGCACCCTCGATGAGGTGTCGCTGGTATCCAGGCCAGCGCAGCCTATGGCGCGCCTGAGCCGCGTCACGGTACCACTGGCCGACCTCACTGCCGAGCTTGGCCCGCGAGGCTGGGTGCGGGGGATGGACGTGAGCTGCGACCGCTGCCTTACCGCGTGCCATGGCGTCCGCGAAGTCAAGCCGAGTGATGCGGTCGGGACCTAGACGCCCGCGCTGTACCCTAACGTACTAGTGGCGCTCATCACCTGGCTGCTTGAGAGGCTTTTCGGCATCTTCGGCCGCCGGCGCGAATTCGATCGCCTAGTTATCGACCATACCCTTCGGAAGCTGAATGCGACCACGTCCGGGTTCGTCGCAATCCTGAATTCCAAGCGACCGAAAGATCCGTTTGCCGCTGGCGACATGACCTACGCCGACACAGGTTCGATTGGCGACGACGCGGCGATGTCATGAGTCGCGACATCGGCGACACATGAGTCGCGACATCGGCGACACCTGTGTCACTCGGTCGCTCGGGACCTCGGCCATCGGCCGGGGTCTCGCTGTGTATTGCGCCAGTAGCCCCGGTCGGGCTCGATCCGATGGGTCGAGAGGACCTCGCCGGTGTCGAGCGCGACGACCGTGACGTCGTACTCGTCGACGATGGCCAGGACCCGCCGGCGGGCATGCGCGGCACCGACCCTGAGGTGGTGGAGCCTGCCCGCCCGGCGAAGGGTCATGGCGCCGGTGGCGTCGGTCGTGTCGTAGCGCAGCCGGAAGTGGCCCGGGGCGCCGCGACCCGCCGGATGCGCCTTGGGGCGTGCGGCGTAGGCCTCGGCCGGTGTGATCCGCCCGGTCGCCCGGTGCGGTCGCTGCTCGTTGTAGTGGACACGGAACCGGTCGAGCAGCGCCTGCAGCTCGCCGAGCGAGTGCGCGGCCGGCTGGTGCTCGAGCCAGCGCTTGAGGGTCTGCTGGAAGCGCTCGA
>JBQTGU010000101.1:0-29053 GCA_052390575.1 Actinomycetota bacterium
GAGCTCCCGGTGCACCACCCGCCCGTTCACGGTCACGAGAAGGCCCGAACGCTCGACCATCTCCTCGATGACCGACCGGACGGCCACCGGAACCCCGGCACCCACTGCCCCGGCGCCCCTCCCAGGCAACGGGGCCCAGTCGGCGGGGTCGAAGGCGTCGATGCGCGAGTAGCGCCAGATCTCCTCGTCGCTGGTCGGCGGCGCCATGCCGGCGAGCTGCTCGGCCGCCACCACCCGCCGGGCCGTGAGCCACTGGGGCCCCCCGACCGAGGCGGCGGCCCCGGGGGTGAAAGCGTGAGCGGCCATGAGGGAAGCGGGGGGTAGGGGCAGGCCGGCGCTCAGCCGACCGCTCCCTCCATCTCGAGCTCGATGAGCCGCGAGAGCTCGACGGCGTACTCCATTGGCAGTGTCTTGGTGATCGGCTCGATGAAGCCGTTGACGATCATCGACGACGCCTCGATCTCGGAGAGACCCCGGCTCATGAGGTAGTAGAGCTGGTCCTCACCCACCTTGGAGACGGTGGCCTCGTGCTCCACCCTCACGTCTTCCTCGGCGATCTCCTGGTAGGGGTACGTGTCGGAGCGGCTGTCCTCGTCGAGGATGAGCGCGTCGCAGCGGACGTGGCTCTTCACGTTGTGCGCGCCCTCTTCGACCTTCACCAAGCCGCGGTAGGTCGTGCGCCCGCCGTCCTTCGAGATCGACTTGGAATCGATGATCGAGGTGGTCTCGGGCGCGACGTGCGTCATCTTCGCCCCCGCGTCCTGGTGCATGCCCTCGCCGGCGTACGCCACCGACAGCACCTCGCCGTGGGCCTTGGGCCCGGTCATGACGACCGCGGGGTACTTCATCGTGAGCTTCGAGCCGATGTTGCCGTCGATCCACTCGACCGTGGCCTCGGTCTCCGCCCGCGCCCGCTTGGTGACGAGGTTGTAGACGTTGGGCGACCAGTTCTGGATGGTCGTGTACCGGATGCGCGCACCGGGCTTGGCGATCAGCTCGACCACCGCCGAGTGCAGCGAGTCACTCGAGTAGACCGGCGCGGAGCAGCCCTCGACGTAGTGCACCGAAGCGCCCTCGTCGGCGATGATCAGCGTCCGTTCGAACTGGCCCGCGTTCTCGGCGTTGATGCGGAAGTACGCCTGGAGCGGCATTTCGACGTGCGTGTCGGGCGGCACGTAAATGAAACTCCCGCCACTCCAGACTGCCGAGTTGAGCGCGGCGAACTTGTTGTCGCCGGGCGGGATGACGGTTGCGAAGTGCTCCTGGACGAGCTCGGGGTACTCCTTGACCGCGACGTCCATGCTCGAGAACAGGACACCCTGCTTCTCGAGGTCCTCGCGGTTCTTGTGGTACACGACTTCAGATTCATATTGGCTCGTGACACCCGAGAGGTACTTGCGCTCGGCCTCGGGGATGCCCAGCTTCTCGTACGTCTCCTTCATCTTCTCCGGGAGCATGTCCCAGTCGGAGACCTCACCGCCCTCGGTGGGCTTGATGTAGTAGTAGATGTCGTCGAAGTCGATGCTCGGCATGTTCTTCGCGAACCAGTCGAGCATCGGCTTGCGCTCGAAGCGCGCCAGAGCCTTGAGCCTGAACTTCGTCATCCACTCGGGCTCGCTCTTCTGGTGCGAGATGTCGCGGACGACCTCTTCGTTCACGCCCTTCTTGGGCTTGTAGACGTACTGGTCGGCGTCGTTCCAGCCGAGCTTGTACTTGCCGAGATCGATGCCTTCGACTGCCATGAGATCCTTTTACCCAGGCGGGACGGGGGGTCCACCGAGGATTTCCACTACGTAGATAGTAACAATTCCACCCCCCGCCAACAATCCCCGGTCCGGGGGGTTCTAGGCCTGCCGGACGGCGGCGGGCGCGGTGGTCGTGGTGGTGGTCGATCCGCCGCCCGCCTGGGCCTGGCGGGCCTGCTCGATGAGCTCGCCCACCTCTTCGATGAGGTCCTGGTAGCGCCCCAGGTCGCCCTGCTGGAGCGCCTCCTGGGCCTCGTTGAACCGCTCCACCGCCTGGTCGAGCAGCGCCTGCACGTCCTCGCTGGGCGGCTCTTCCTCGGTCGGCGTCTCGGGGGTGGGCGTCTCCTCTGCCGGCGCCAGCCCGAACAGCCGGTTCAGCCCGTCCTCCACCGAGCTCGCCAGCACCGGCTCCTTCCCCGACGTGAACACCACCACGAAGCGGAACTGCGGGAACCCCGACGCGCCGCTCCCCCGCACGTAGAGCGGACGGATGTAGAGGATCGAGTCGCCGACGGGGATGAGCTGAAGGCTCCCCGAGATGACGGTCGAGCCTCGCTGGTCGAGCAGCGAAAGCTGGCGCGAGATCTCGGCCGTGCTCGCGATCTCGTTGTTCACCTGCACCGGCCCGAGCACCGACTCGCCCTGGGGCATCTCGAACGCGGTCATCTCCCCGTAGGTGCCGGGATCCGATTTGGCGACCATGAACGAGACCAATCGCGTCTGGCGGTTCTCGGCCGACACCGGGACGAAGGGCTGGAGGATGAGGAAGCTCGGCTCCGTCTCACCCGGCAGGGTGATGTACAGGTAGTACGGGTCCATGCGCCGGCTGGTCGAGGTCGCGTCCTGGGGTTCGTCGCTCGCGTCGCTCGTGTCCTCCGTGATCAGCTCGGACTCCTCGAGCGTGCCCGACCCCGGATCGGGAGAGCGCAGCCACTGGGCGTTGCCCTGATAGAAGCGCCGCTCGTCGGTCACGTGGTACTTGGCGAACAGGTCGGCCTGCACCGTGAAGAGGTCCTCGGGATAACGCAGGTGGCCCCGCAACTCCTCGGGCATCTCGTCGCCGTCGGTGAACAGGTCGGGGAACGCCTTGCTGTACGCCCGCACGAGCGGATCCTCGTCGTCGATCACGTAGAACGTGACCGTCCCGTCGTAGGCGTCGACCGTCGCCTTGACCGAGTTCCGTACGTAGTTGAAGTCGTGGGACAGGCCGCCGGCGCCGCTGGTCGACTCCGAGTACGGGTACCGGTTGGTCGTGCTGTACCCGTCGAGGACCCAGACGACCTTGCCGTCGATTACGACCGGGTACGGGTCGGCGTCGAAGTCCAGGAACGGCGCCAGCTTGTGGACTCGGTCACGGATGTCCCGCTGGAAGAGGATCTTCGTCTCCCCCGTCACCTGACCGGAGATGAGCGGGTTGATGTCGCCGAAGCGGAGGGCGAAGGCGGCGCGGCGGACGAAGTTCGAGAGTGTGACCCCGTCCTCGCCGTCATACCGGGTGGTGGCGTCGGCCTTGCCCTCGCGCGGGAAGTTGAACTCGTCCTGCTTGGCATCGACGAGCGCGAAGCCCGGGAGGGCCTCGCCGAAGTAGAGCTCGGGCCGGGTCACGTCGATGGGCGCCTCCTGCGGCAGCGGGATCCCGCTCACGAGGAAGTCCGGGTCGCCGTCCGTCGTGGCCGCGTTGGTCGGCGCCGCCACGATCCCGTAGCCGTGGGTGTAGACGAGGTGGCGGTTGACCCACGACTGGCTGGGGAGCTCGTCGCGGTTGATCTCCCGGGCCGACAGCACCACTTGGCGCATCACGCCGTTGATGAGGTAGCGGTCGATGTCGACGTCGTCGATCTTGTAGTACGTCTGGAAGCCCTGGAGCGTCTGGTACGTCGCCTGGGTCACGTTGGGGTCCCAGAGGCGGGCGTTGTCGATCGTGGGCCGGTTCTCGTTGATCTCCTCGGGTTGGATCGCCTCCTGGTAGTCGAACGGCGTCTCGTCGACCCCGTTGAGCCCGAACGCGGTGCGCGTCGCGTTGATGTTGCGGGCGATGTAGCGCTCCTCGCTCTGGAACTCGTTGGGGCCGACGCTGAAGCGCTGCACTCCTGCCGGGTAGATCGTGCCGATGACGATGGACACGAAGCCCCAGAGGCCGACCGCGATGATCGGCAGGATCCAACCCCGCCGCCAGATGTTCCAGATGAACAGCGCCGACGCCGCGACCGAGATGAACATCAACGTCTTCAAGGCCGGCAGCTGGGCCTCGACGTCGGTGTAGCTCGCGCCCTCGACGACGCCGCGGTGGGAGAAGTTCAGCTCGAACTGGGCCAGGTAGTACTGGGCCGTCTTGACCAGCGCCATCGTGGCCAGGATCACCGAGAGGTGCGCCTTCACCTGCGGGGTCACCCGTTGGAACGGGCTCTGGAACCGGATGCCGCCGTTGAGGTAGTGCGCGACCGCGGTGACGAGGAGGACGATGACTAGCCCGGCGAAGAGCCAATCGGCCACGAACCGTAGGAACGGGAGCTGGAAGACGTAGAAGCCGATGTCCTTGTGGAACTGGGGGTCCTTCACCCCGAAGTCGACCCGGTTGGTGAACAGGATCCAGTTGCGCCACTGCGACGAGACGCCGACCCCGGCAACGAGGGCGAAGAACAGCGCGACGCCGATGCGGATGCGACCGGTGTACCTGGAGATGGCCTGCTGGTAGCGCTCGACCAGTTCGTCCTCGGGCCCCATCGAGCGGTACTTGGGCGCGAGGCGGTCCGCGATCAGGAGGTTCGCGAACATGAGGGCGAAGAAGATGACCGTGAAGCCGAAGGCGGGCACGAGGCGGGCCGAGAGCAGCGTGCGCCAGGTGTCGCCCTGCCCGATCGAGTCGAACCAGAGGTAGTCGGTGTAGAAGCCGGCGAGGCCGCGCAGGCTGAACAGCAGGACGATCACCGCCACCACGCCGGCGATCAGCCAGCCGCGGACGCGGAAACGACCGGGACGGCGGGGCCGTTCTTGGGTCGTGGGGACTCGCACCGTCTCTATTGCCTCGCTCGCTGCGGCGCAGGGTACCTGCGCCGCGGGCGCTCGCTCGGACGCCAAATTCGCTGGCGGTCAGTTGGTTGTGCCCCTTGCACCGTGCGGAGCCTAGAGGGAGCGGGAGTGGCTCATGCCGTCAGTCGGTGTCCGCGACGGCGATGAGGCAGCGGCACCCCGGGTGCGCAGGCGGGAACGGCTGGCCGGTGGGGAAGTTCGAACCGCGCGTCGTTGGTTCGAGCGCGTTGTCGTCGGCGTCGGGACACTGCCCGACCTGGGCCGGGATCCACCGCAGTTGTGATCCCTCAGGCGCGGCGTCGTACACGCCCCGGGCGTACGCCGCCGCGAGGACGTCACCGACGCGGTACTCGAGCTCCTGGGCGCGCCATTCCCGATAGCGCGCACCGACACGCGTCGAGAGCTCGGCTTCGAGATCCGATCCGGCGACGCCTTCGACCGAGTCGAGCGTGGACACCAGCCGCTCTCGCAGCGGCGTGACCAGGACCTCGGCCAACCCGCTGACGAGGCGGCGGGGCGCCGACTCGGCCTGCCCCTCGTCCGCCGTCTGCGACCCGCGGCCGGCGCCGTAGGCCTCGTTGACCGCGGGTTCGAGGACGTCGGCCCAGTCGGTGACCTGGGCACTGAGCGGCGCGAGCAGTTGCTCGGCACCGGTGCCACCCCGCTCGCGCCGGAGCCGGTCGAGCAGTTCGTTCTGCTCGTCTTGGAGCGCCCGCTTGCACCGACGGAGCAGGTCCTGGCTGACCGGCGCCAGCACCTCGTCGCGGTGCGACAACCGGCGGGCATCGCCGGTGAGCGGGACCGGCCCGGGCGGCTCCGGCTCGGTCTCGACTTCGGCGGCGACGTCCTCGGCCGGTGCGGGCTCGGCTGCAACGGGTTCGGGCGCGAGCACGGCCCGGGCCTCGCCCACCGCGTCCTCGCGACCCGCCCGGATGCGAGCGAAGACCTCCTCGACCTTCGGTTTCTCGGGTTCGACCCGTGCGGCCGCGGGCGCGACGAAGTCCGGGACCTCGGGCGGCGGCTCGACGAACTCGGGCACCTCCGGCTCCGGCTCCTCCTCCTCTTCTGGTCGCACTCGCTCCGGCGCCGGGATACCCGTCGCCGGCCCTTCGGGGCGCTCGCCGCTCCCGCGCAATTCCTCCGCGTCGTCGGTGGATGGCAGTTCTTCGGGTTCCTCTGATTCCTCGGGCTTCTCGACGAGCTCGAGCGCGGGCCAGGCGCCGACCGATTTCTCGTCGGTCGACTCCTCGTCCTCGTCGGTCTCGTCCTCGAGGGCTTCGCCGAGCGGCTCGTCGGGCGCGAGCTCGTCCAGCGCGTCCTCGAGCTCCCCGACCACTTGCTCCTGGAGCGGCGTCAACGCCTTGACCGCGTCCGTGAGTTGCTGGCGCACCGCCCGCGTCGACTCGTGAATCCCCTCCCGCGCTGCCTCGAGCTCGGCCAGCTCGGCCTGGAGCGCCGCCCGTCGTTTCCCGAGGTCGGCGAGAATGCGTTCACGTACGGCGCGGGCCTCGCCAACCATCTCGCGACCGCGCTGGCGCGCCGCCTCGATCTCCGCTTCTCCATCGCGCGCCGCCTGACGCAGCAACCCCTGAGCCCGCCCCTCCGCCTCGCGCAAGGTGACCGTCGACGCGATGTCGGCCTCGCGCGCCCGTTCCGACAGGGTGCTGTTCGCGGCCTCGCGCACCCGGGCGGCTTCGTTCTCGGCCTGTTCGACGATGGCCTGGGCGCGGGCGTTGGCCTTGCTCCTGATCTCGTCGGCCGCCTCCTGGGCGGAACGGAGCACGCGCGCCGTCTCCTCTCCGAGATAGTCGAGCGCCTGCTCCTCGGTCGGCGGGGGCGGATGGGCAATGCGCCGCTCGAGTCGGGCGATGCGCTCCTCGCGCTCGTGGATCTGCGCCAGCAGGTCGCGCTCCCGCCCGACGGCCTCCGCCATCTCGGCCGCGACCTCCTGGAGGAACTCGCGCACCTCGCCCTCGGAGACGCCGCGCCGAGCGGCGGAGAACGAGCGGAAGGCGACGTCCTCCGGTGACAGCCCGCCCGAATCGTCCCCGTCCTCGGTCGGCTGGTCGTCGGCCTCGTCGGGCCAGTCGTCCTGCTCGGCTTCGTCGTCAGCCACGGGCGCCCACTGTATGGCGCGGCGTCATGCGCCGGTCACCGACGGTGACGGCAACGGGTCGCCGCCCGCTCGTTGCAGGGCCCGCAGCGCATCGTCGAGGTCATCGACCCCGGCGACGTTCATCCCGCCCGCGTGTCGGCGCGCCTCCGCCGCCTCGGGTCCCGGCACCAGGAAGAGCTCGGCGCCCGCCTTCCGCGCGGTGACCGCCTTCTGCGCCACCCCTCCGATCGGGCCGACGGCGCCGTCGAGTTCGATGGTGCCGGTGACCGCCACCTCGTCGCCCCCGGTGAGGTCGCCGGGCGAGAGCTCGTCGAGGATCGTCAGGGTGAACGCGAGTCCGGCCGACGGGCCGCCCACGTTGCCGGTGTCGATCTCCACTTCGACGGGGAAGTCGAATGTCGGCGCCGAGAAGATCCCCACCTGCGCCTGGCCCTCGTTCGGGCCCTCGGGAGTCGCCCGGGTCGTCAGCGTGACCGTCAGCTCCTCGCGCTCCGCCTTCTTCTTGCCCGTCGCCCGGACCAGGGTGAGCGTCACCGGGTCGCCCGGTGGGCGCGCCCGGATCGCGGCGCCGAGGTCGGGGACCATGCTCACCGGGACGCCGTCGAGCGCCGTGATGGCGTCCCCCACCTCGAGCTGCCCGTCGGCCGGAGCGCCCTTCTCGATCCCGGCGACCACGTACTCCTGGACCGGCACCGTGTATCCGAGCCGTTCGAGCCCGACCTTGGTCGCGATGATCTGCGACTCGGTCATCGCGATGCGGCTGCGCTCGTCCTCTTCCTCGGGTGTTCGGTCACCGAAGAACTCGTCCTCGGTGAGCACCTCGACGTCGTCGTCGAGCCATCCGCTGAGCGCGGTGTACGCGTTCGGGGAGTCCAACACCGACACGGTGAGGAACAGCACTGTGCCGTCGTCGTTGTAGGTCGGCGCGCCCTCGATGTCGACGACGCCCTCGACCCGGGTGGCGGAACCGGGACGGATGAGCACGTAGGGCAGCCGTACGAACGCCCCCGCCACCGCCGCGACGCCGACCACGATGGCGACGACCGAGCCCACGACTCCCCAGACATGCCGTTTCGACCGCGGTTGTTCGGCCGGAAGGTCTGTCTCGTCGGTGCCCGGGTCCATGGAGGGACGTCAGCCTGCCACCTTCGCCTGGTCGGGCTCGCTCGGCGGCCGGGCCAATCCCCAAAGAGCTGGCCGGCCGCCGCCCTGCGGGCCGCTCGCCGCTCCCGCGCAATCCTGGCTGCAGATCGCGCGCTGGCAGTCCTCAGGGAGCAGGCGCCTCGCTCACGAGGGTGCCGTGCACGACGTAGCGCTGGGCGGCGCTGCCGACCGGATGACACGCGAACAGCGTGATGGTGCGACCAGGCGTCTGGTCGACGATGTACAGCGCGCTGTCGTCGACGATCTCGCTGCCGGTCACCTGGTACGTGAACGTGCCCCGGTCGGTCCGCACCACGATCTCGTCGCCGGGCACCAGCTCGGCGATGCGCCGGAAGGGTTCGGTGTAGGTCGAGCGGTGACCGGCGTACACCGAGTTGCCCCAGCCGCCGGGCTCGGCGGTACCGGGCCAGTGGCCCGGCCCCTGGTCGATCACCGTGCGCCAGACGCCTTCGTTCACGACCTCGCTGACGCCGATCTTCGGGATCTCGATCTGCCCGACGGGGACGAGGGGCACGTCGGCGTAGGGATCAGCGGGAGCGGGCTGGGGCTGCGGGAGCGGCGGGGGGGTCGGCGCGGGCGCTGCAACGACTGGGGTGGGCGTCGCGGCCCCCGTGGTCGGCGGCGCGGTATCCGGTGCCGGCGGCGCCGACGCGGGGGGCGCGGTCGTGTCCGACGCCGATGTCAGGGCCGGCTCGCCCCGCAGAACGGGGAGATCGTCGGAGGCGCTGCCGGGTGCCTCGCGGAACAGCACCGCACCGAAGACCAGGAGCGCCGCACTGAGCGCACTGACGACTGCGAGCACTCCGTTCCGCTTGCCGCGCACCGGTGGTCCTCCTCGTTGCGGTGCCCCACCGGACCATCGGCGCGCGCGGAGAGTGACTGTAGGGTCGGCTCATCGCTGGAGCCGACGCCCCCATCGACCGTGCCGCCAGGGTCGCCGCCCTCGGCCTGCGCGACCGCCTGCCACGGGGCGCGGTCACCGAGCTCGAGCAGGCGACCTCGGATGCCGACCCCCGGGTGCGAGCCGCCGCCGTCGCCGCGCTGGTGCGGGCGGCAGGAAGCCGCCGAGCGGCCGCGGCCTGGCGGCGCGCCTGCGGCGACCCCGCGCCCGAAGTCCGCCGCCGCGCCGCCGAGCTGACGCCTTCCCTGGCGGTCGCCCCGCCCCCGCGTCCACTCGTGGCGCTCCTCGACGACCCCGACGTCACCGTCGTAGAAGCCGCGGCCTGGGCCCTGGGAGAACTCAGCCAGCCCGCACGTGACGCGGGAGCCGTGCCCGCGCTAGTGCGCGCCGCAACCGATCACGACGACCCCATCGCCCGCGAGGCCGCGGTCGCCGCCCTCGGCGCCCTCGGCGACCCCGCCGGCCTCCCCGCCATCCTCACCGCCTGCACCGACAAGCCGCCCGTGCGCCGCCGCGCGGTGCTGGCGCTGGCGCCCTTCGAAGGCCCCGAAGTAGACGCCGCCCTAGACCGCGCCTCGCGAGATCGGGACTGGCAGACGCGCCAAGCGGCCGAGGATCTACGCGGGTAAGGCCGCCGGCCGGTCGGCGCCGCGCGAGTTTGCGAGGCACCCGGCGGGCGACGCACGCGGTTGTGGCCACGCCCTTTCCTACGCCGGGCGTGGAGGGGCGGGCGGCCCCGCGATTCGCTGATCGGCGGACGCGACTAGCGGCCGCCCCCGACCTTGCCCATGA
Source organism: Actinomycetota bacterium (assembly GCA_052390575.1). GTDB lineage: Bacteria > Actinomycetota > Acidimicrobiia > IMCC26256 > JACDBD01 > JBPCMN01. The sequence goes on from JBQTGU010000101.1 coordinate 9,749, forward strand.
ACATCTCCTTGAGCCGGTCGAACGACTCGAGGCACCGGCCGGCGCCGAGCACGACGCACTCGAGCGGGGTCTTGTCGAGGTGGACCGGGATGCCGCACTCGTGGGAGATGCGAGTGTCGAACCCGCGCAACATGGCGCCGCCGCCGACGAGGTGGGCGCCCTCGAGCAGGAGGTCCTGGGCGAGCTCGGGCGGCGTCTGCGCGAGCGCGTTGACGATCGTCCCGATGATCGCCTTGATCGGCTCGTCGAGGGCCTCGCGCACCTCCTCGGGCGTGAGCACGATCACTTTGCCCGCGCCGGTCGAGAGGTCGCGACCCCGCACCTCGACCTTGAACTCCTCGGGCGTGGTGAAGGCGGACCCAATGGCGAGCTTGATCTCCTCGGCGGTGCGCTCGCCGATGGCGAGGCCGTACTCGCGGCGCACGTGCGCCTGGATCGCGGCGTCCATGTCGAAGCCGCCGACCCGCACCGCCTCGAGGGCGACGACCCCGCCCATGGAGATGACCGCGACCTCCGACGTTCCACCGCCGATGTCGATGACCATGTTCCCGAGCGGCTCGTGGATCGGGAGCGAGGCCCCGATGGCGGCGGCCATCGGCTGCTCGATGAGGAACGTCTGGGCGGCACCGGCGCGCCGGGCGGCTTCGAGCACGGCGCGCTGTTCGACGTGGGTGATCGCCGACGGCACGCAGATGAGCACCCGGGCGCGGTACAGGCGCGACACCCCGGCCTGCTGGAACAACAGTCGGATGAGCCGCTGGGTGATCTCGAAGTCGGTGATCGCACCACCGCGAAGGGGACGCACCGCGACGATGTAGCCGGGCGTGCGGCCGATCATGCCCCACGCTTCCTGGCCGATGGCCAGCACGTCCTGCGTGCGCGTGTTGAGCGCGATCACCGTCGGTTCGTTGACGATGATGCCCTGGCCGCGCGCGTACACAAGCGTGTTCGCGGTGCCGAGGTCGATGGCGAGGTCCTTGGCCAGTGCTCTACCCGTCTACTCGTCGTTCCCGGGCGCGTCGTTCTCGGGCGCGGTGTCGTCGGTCGGCTGCCGCCGCTGCTGGTCGCTCCGAACGGCATCGGGGGGTGGGGGCGCGACCCGGTTGCCCGAGTCGGGTGAGATGGCGGTCCGCGTACGGGAGAAGTGGTCGATGCTCGCGTCCATGGTGCGCGGCCCGCGCTCGCTGCGCTGGCGCAACATCACGGCCGCGATCCCCACTCCGCTGACACCCACGACGATCAACAGGTACCACACGCGGCGCGCCTACGCCGCGCCGCGGCCGGGAACGGACGCGCCACTGGGCTCGCTGACCGGGCGGACCTCGTGCGAGCAGGAGGCCCAGTCGGAGCCGCCCGCCCAGTGTTCGCGCTTCCAGATCGGGACCGTCTCCTTCAGCGTGTCGATGCAGAACCGGGCGGCCTCGAACGCCTCGGCTCGGTGGGGTGCCGACGCCACGACGACCACCGACTCTTCGGAGAGCGCGAGATCGCCGACCCGGTGGAGCAACGCCAGCCGGACGACATCGGGGCAGCGGCGACGGGCCTCCGCAGCCACGTCGCCGAGGCGCCGGGTGGCCTCCTCCTCGTACGCCTCGTAGGTGAGACCGGTGACATCGGCGCGTCCCTCCGAGTGGTCTCGCACGACGCCGGTGAAACACACGACCGCGCCGCACGCGGGCGTCGTCGCCCATGCAGTGGCGTCGTCAATGGGGAGCGGGAGCGGCGTGAGCCCCACCCAGTCGTCTCCGGCGGGCAGCACGAGGATCATCGTAGTGAAACGAGGGCTCGCACGGCCCATGACGGCGCGGGCGCGAGCCAACCCGTCACAACCCCGTCAGTACAGTACGAACGTGCCCGACCACGACGACGAGGATGACGGCGCGAGCGGGCCCCCGCCCGACCCCCTCGACCGCCTCTGGTTCCATCCCAGCGAGTTGCGCTCGTTCCTCGGCTCCCCGACGCGGTCGACGCGCGCTCCTCAGCACCGGCGCAGCGCGCTGGTCGGGCTGGCCGCTGCCGGCGCGTTGGTGGCGACGGTGGGTCTCGTCGTGGTGTCCGGCGCACTCGACTCGGCGAACGACACCGCCCTCCCGGGTGGTATCGACGCCCTGGGAGGCGGGGCCGCGGCACGCGTCGTCGCGATCGCGGGGGCGAGCGTCGTCACCGTGCAGGTCACGCGGGCGGACGGCACGACGACCGCGTCGGGCGTGTGCATCGACAACGAGGTAGTGCTCACGAGCGCGCACGCGTTGGAGGGTGCGACCGCGGTCACGGTCGTTGCCCAGGACGAGACGTCCCTGCCCGCGGTCGCCGCCGGCGCGGATCCCGAGACCGACCTCGCGCTGCTCCGAGTCGACTCGCTCGCGGTGCCCGCCGCTCGGGCGGGGTCGTCGGACGACCTGCGCGAGGGCCACGCGGTGCTCGCGGTGGCCACTGGCACCCGGTCCAAGCCGCAGTGGGTGAGCGTCGGGACGGTTGAAGGGCTCGACGAGTTCGTGGTCACGGCGGCCGGAACGGTCATCGTCGGACTCATCGACACCGGGACGAGCGCCGGCCGCCGGCACTCGGGCGGGGCGGTGATCGACGAGCGCGGCCGCCTGGTCGGCATCCTCACCGTTCCCCGCGGCGCGTCCCCAGGTTTGGCGATGCCGATCGACACGGCACGCGACGTCGCCGAGCAGCTCGCGGCCACCGGGAAAGCGGCTCACGCCTGGCTCGGCGTCACCGGCGCCGACGAAACCGAACGGGCCGGGGGAGGCGCCCGGGTTGACGAGGTGCTGCCGGCGAGCCCGGCGGAGAAGGCCGGCATCGCGTCGGGAGACGTGATCGTCGCGGTCAGCGACGGCGAGTCCACCACGTCGGTGTCGAGCATGGCCGACCTCATGGCCGAGGTTCGTGACCGCCGCCCCGGCCACTCGCTCGAGCTCACCGTCCTGCGCGACGGCGCGAAGCGCCACATGCCCGTCGCGCTCAGCCACAAAACGGGCCCCGACGACGCCGACGTGCTCACGACCACAACGACCCTCGCGGCGCCACCGAAGTCGTGATTTGCGGCGATTCCTCGTCCCCGCGACCATGGTGACGTGACGCCGCGGCTCGAGGACCTGCAAGATGCCGATCGCGAGCTGCTGAACGCGGTGCAGTGGGACTTTCCGCTCGATCCGCGTCCGTACGCGGTGCTGGCGGACCGTCTAGGTGGGTCCGAACCCGAGGTGCGCGACCGGGTGGCGCGGGTCAAGGAGCTGGGCGTGCTCCGGCAGCTCTCGGCCATCTTCGACACCCGCGCCCTCGGCTACAGCTCGGCGCTGGTGGCGGCCAAGATCGACCCCGGGCGAGTCGACGACGCCGCCGCCGTTATCAGCCGCCACCCGGGCGTCAGCCACAACTACAAGCGCAACCACGCCTACAACCTCTGGTACACGGTGGCGGTGCCACCCGGCGAATCCCTCGAGGACCACGTCGACGCGCTCCACCGCCAGTCGGGTGCACTCGTCACCCGCAAGCTGCCCACGCTGAAGTTGTTCAAGATCGGCGTGAAGCTCGACATGACCGGCAAGACCGCCGCCGACGCCAAGGTGGAGGTGCTCGAGCACGAGCGTCCCGAGCGGCGCGCCGACATGCCCGCGCCCGATCTGTCAGACCTCGAGGTCGCGGCCATCCGGGTGACGCAGGAGGACCTTCCGCTCGTGGAGCGACCGTTCGCGGCCGAGGGTGAGCTCATCGGCTGCGACGAGGCCAGAGTGCTGGACCTCTTGGCGAGCTTCAAGGAGCGCAAGCTCATGCGTCGGTTCGCGGCGGTGATGAACCACCGCAGCGCGGGCTACAAGGCGAACGCCATGGGGGTGTGGGCCGTCCCCGAAGACCGTCTCGACGAGCTCGGGCCCGCGATGGCCGGCTTCGCCCACGTGAGTCACTGCTACCGCCGGCCGACGTACGACGACTGGCCGTACTCGGTGTTCACGATGGTGCACGGCCACAACGCCCGCGACTGCGAGGACACCATCGCCGCCATCCGGGCCGAGACCGGCGTCGACGACTACGCGCTGCTGTGGTCGGTGAAGGAGTACAAGAAGGTGCGGGTGCGCTACTTCACCGACGAGTGGGACGTCTGGCGCGCCCGGCACCTCGCCGAGGACGTCGCCTAACGACGGCGGCGGCGGCGCAGGAGCACGCCCGCGAGCGTGCCGAACGCGACCGCCAGCGCGCCGAGGACGACGTAGCGCGCCGCCGGGGGCGGGGCGGGAAGCGAGTCGAGGCCTTCGAGGATCGCCTCCTCGTTGCTGCGCTGCGGGCGCCACCCTTTCGCTTCCAGCCGGTCGTTGGCGATGACCCACGGGTGCACGAGATAGGGCACGACCGTCGGCGGCACGTCGCCCAGGCCGGTCGACCACAGGCGCGCCAGGATGCGCTCGAGGAGCTCCGCCGGCAACGGGGGCACGAACGACCGCGGCAGCAGCGCCCGCAGGTCGTCCTGGCTCAGCCAGCCGTCGGCGGCCACGTTGTACACACCGGGCACGTCGCTCGAGACGGCCAGCGCGAGGGCGGACACGAGGTCGTCGACGTGCACGGTCTGCACCGGAGGCGTCGCCCCCCGCACTCGGAGCGGCGGCCGTCCGAGCAGCAAGCGCGACGGCAGCCGTTCCGCCCCCGCGCCGAGGACCGGCGCGGCCCGCAGGGTGGTGACCGTGACCGCGGGATGCTCCTCGCCCCACTCGGCGAGCAGACGCTCGACCTCGGCCGCCTGCACCGCGGGCGAGAACCCGGGGTTGGGGCACAGGGGCTCGTCCTCGGTGAGTGGGACGGCGTTGTTGGGCCACGCTCCGTACACCGACGACGGCGAGACCCGGATGACCTTGTGCACACCCACACCGGCGGCGGCGTCGAGCACCCGCCGGGTGCCGTCGACGTTGACCCGCGCCATCAGTGTCTCGTCGGAGATCGGGTCGACGACGGTCGCGAGGTGCACGAGCACGTCCACGCCCTCGAGCAGCGGCTTGAGCTCGGCGCCGGCGATGTCGACGCGATGGAACTCGAGGCCGCGGACGCGCCGGTGCGGGTCGCGCACGTCCAGGCCGACCAGGCGCTTCACCGCGTCGTCACTGGCGAGTCGGGGCAGCAAACGCTGACCAACGAGGCCGGACGCGCCGGTGACCGCCACCGTGATCACGTCCATAGACTTGCCGCGTGACCGACCGCCCACAACCTGACGAACCTGACGAAGGCGAGTCAGGCCGCCGCGGCGAGTCGTCGGGCCCCGGGGCCGGGCTCCCGGGTGTGCCGTTCGGACCGGGCGCGGCCGCGAGCTTCGATCTCGGTCAGCTGATGCGCATGCTCCAGTCGGAGGGCCCGGTCAACTGGGAGGTGGCCCGGCAGGTCGCGGCCTGGGTGGCGCTCGAGGGCGAGGCGGAGCAGCCGATCGAAGCGGGCGACCACGCGCAGTTCGACGAGCTCGCCCGGGCGGCCCAGACCCACGTCGTCGGCGAGACCGGGCTGACCGCGACGTTCCGCGCTCCGCTCCGCGCCCTCGGCCCCAAGGAGTGGGCCGATCTCCACCTCGAGGCGCTGCGGCCGGTGCTCGAGGCGTTGGCGGCCAACCTCGGCGAGGTGATGCAGACGGCCGCGCCGGCGGAGGGCGAGCCGGAGACGGCCGAGGGCGCGGGCCCGTTCGGGACCGACCCGTTCGGCGGGCTGCTGGGCATGCTGGCGCCGCTGCTGCTCGGGCTCCAAGCGGGCTCGATGATCGGGTACCTCGCCCAGCACGCGCTCGGTCGCTACGACCTGCCCCTGCCGACCGGTGACGAGCCCAGCCTCTGTTTCGTCGTCCCGAACGTGGTGGCGTTCGAGGAGGCGTGGTCGCTGCCCCGGCCCGACCTGCGCTTCTACCTCGCGCTGCACGAGGTGGTGCACGCCGCCGAGCGGTCGGTCCCGTGGGTTCAGGAGCGCCTGGTGCGGCTCACGACGGAGTACGTGTCGGCGTATGAGCTCGACACCGCCGCGTTCGAGTCCAAGTTCGGCGAGATCGACCCCAGCGACCCCACGTCACTCGGCGGGATCGCCGAGGACCCCGACGCGCTGCTTGGCGCGATGCAGTCGCCCCGCCAGGCGGACGTGTTGGCCCAGATCCAGTCGCTCACCGCGGTGCTCGAGGGCTACGCCGACTCGGTGCTCGAGCGCATCGGCGCCCGCCTCATCCCGTCGTTCGCGCAGATCCATGAGGCGATGAAGCGCCACCGACTCGAGCGCGGGGAAGCAGAGCGGTTCGTGCAGCGTCTGCTCGGGCTCGAGCTCGAACGCGAGCACTACGAGCGGGGCGAGGCGTTCTGCTCCGGAGTGCTCGAGCGTGCCGGCCCCGAGGGTCTCAACCGGCTGTGGGAGCGCGAGAGCATGCTCCCGACGCCGGCCGAGCTCGAGGCGCCGGGCCTCTGGCTGGCCCGCATCGAGCTCCCGGAGGAGACGTCATCCTGACGACGGTCGTGAAGGTCGCGGAGCCGACCTAGCCGCCGCCTACTTCTCGCACGACTTGCACGTCAGTGTGGCCCCATAATTTGACCCCACGGGCGGGGCGTCTTGCGCGCTTCCCTCGGCCGTCTTCCCTGCCACACGGAGATCGAGCGGAAGGCAGTCGCAGGGGACCACCTTGAGGTGGAACCCATTCCGGTCGCGATTCCCGTTGATCTGCAGCGTCAACCCCGGAGACGCGACGACACTGTCGGGGCACAGGACTCCGGGGGACGTCAAGGTGCCGTTACCCGTAACCGAGCCGTCCTTTTCTACGACGACCTCGAGCGTCCACTCGTCGACACCGGTGCAACCGGGTATGCCCTGGCGGAAGGTGCCTTCCCAGACCTCGCCCTTGTAGTACTTGGCGCAGCTCGAGCCCTGGTTGGCGGCGTAGTCGTCGGCGATGCCGCAGATCTCGATTACGGCCGGATCGCCGCCCCTCACCTTGTACTTGCCCGTGATGGTGAGGCTCTCGGACTTGTCTTCACAGGCCTTCGGCAGTCGCCCCGCGTTCTTGTCCTTGATGACGCCCTGCGGTCCCGTCACCTGGAGTGCCTGCACGCCCGTCTGCCAGGTGGCCCCGGGTAGGTCCTCCTTGCCGACCACTTCGAAGCGGATCTTGTCGCCCTTTTCGACCTTCGACCCGGCCGGGGGCGGGGACTGGATCTTCTTCACCGTGGGCTTCGTTTCATCGGGTCCCAGGCGCAACTCTTGACTCCCGTTATAGACATCCCCAACGACGCGAACGGTGAAGGTCGCGTCGGGAAGGTCCTTCCCGTCGATGCTGCAGGGCTCGACCTCGAGATCTTGCAAGATCTCATCGCGTCCGGCGTCGGCGCGGATCGAAACAGTGCCGAGCTGGTGCTCGCGGGCGCCAGGGGCGGTGATCGTGACAAGGGCGAAGTCGTCTTGGAGCGGTGCGCCTCCATCCGCGTACACACGGACCAACAGGGCCGGAGGGATATCCACCCCGTCGATCCCGACCCCAGGCGGCGGCGTGGCTGCGGCGGGAGTCACGATGGCCACCATTGCCATCACCGCTGCGCCGGCTGCGAAGATCGCGGTACGAACTCGCATACGCGACAGCCCTTTCCATCGAGGCCGTGCCCTGGACGATAAGGAGCGGGGCTTCGGGGGACAAGCGGAAGGGCAGATGAGGAGGTCGGCGTGGGAGAGGTGCGTCGGATCGGCGTGCTGGGGGCGGGCGTGATGGGCAGCGGCATCGCCCAGGTCACCGCCACCGCCGGGTACGAGACCGTCTGCTACGACGTCGACGCCGACGCGCTCGCACGGGGCCGCGAGCACGTGACCACCGGCCGCTACGGCCTGGAGCGGGGCGTCGAGCGGGGCAAGCTGACCCGCGAGGACGCCGACGCCACCCTCGAGCGCCTCACGTTCACAGGCTCGTTCGACGAGGCGGCCGCCACCGGCCTCGTCATCGAGGCGGTGCCCGAGCACCTCGAGCTCAAGGTGCGCGTCTTCCGCGACCTCGACCGGGCGGCGCCGGCCGGGACGATCCTGGCGTCGAACACGTCGGGCTTCCCGATCGCCGCGCTCGGGGCTTCGACCGACCGGCCCGACCGCGTCATCGGGTGGCACTGGGCGTCGCCGCCGGTCGTGATGCGTTTGGCCGAGATCATCGTCGCGCGGGACACGAGCGACGACACCGTCGCTGCCGTGCGCGACGTGGCCGCCCGCTGCGACAAGAACCCGGTGGTGGTCAAGGACACCGCGATGGCCTGGGGCTTCGTGACCAACCGGGTCTACTTCGCGATGATCGCCGAGGCCCAGAAGGTCGTCGACGAGGGCATCGCCAGCGCGGACGACGTCGATCAGCTGATGATGGACTGCTTCCGCTGGCCCACCGGCCCGTTCGGCATGGTCAAGGGCGCGACCGAGGGCTGGAAGGGCTGAGAGAGAGTTAGAAGCTGCCAGCCGCCCACGAGGGGGCCGGGTCCCCCGGCCCCCTCAGCAATTAGAGGCGTGCGGGAGCGGCGAGCGAAGCGAGCGCGACCAAGAGAGTCAGAACTCGGTCATCACGAAGGGCGCCGGGTCGCTGCGGAACATCGCGTCGGCGCGCGCCAATGCGCCCGGGGTCCGCTCGTCGACGAGACCGGCGCGGGCCAGGGTGGAGAACGTGACGCCGCCGAGGTAGGCGGCGCCGAGGTCGGCGACGCCGAGGGCGAGGTCGGGATCGGCGGTGGAGGGCTCGCACTCCGAGCCGCCGGGACCGCCGTCGAGGGCGAAGCGGCCGGCGGCGGCGCCGTCGCGACGGAACTCGTCGTGCACCTCGAAGACCAGCCGATCGGCCCGGTCGTAACGGCGCGCCGACAGCGCCGCCGGGGCATCGAGGATGCGTACCCACAGCCCGTCCGACACGCGGTTCACCGCGAACCGGCGCGACTCGGCCAGCAGCCAGCGCAGCGGCTCATCGACCGGGCACGACCCCGCCGAGATCGTCTCGACCAGGTCGACGTCGCAGAGATAGCGCCACAGGACGGCGCGCGCCTCGGGGCTGACGGTCACGAGGTCGAACACCTCCAGGCGGTGGCGGCTCACGCCGTCGTCGGTCCAGCGGGGAATGACCTTGTAGGCGGCGTACCCGTCGAGGTTGCGATCGGCCGATTCGTACGTGACGTAGAACCGGGTGCCTTCCTCCTTCTTGTCGACGTAGAAGAGCTCGTTGCCCCACCACTGGTCGGGCCGCGAGATCGCGCCCGGCTGGTGACGACGGGCCCGGTCGAAGATGTCGGGGAAGGTCTTGCGGGCCGTCTCCTCGTCGACGAGTCGGACACGTCCACCCTCGGGAGGCGGATGGAGAAACCCCGTGTGGCGGCGCGGAACGGTGAAGGCGATCGAGCTGGCGGCAATGCCGTAACCGAAGCGCCGGTAGATCCCGCCCTCGGACGCGTGCAGGACCGCCATCGACTCGCCGCGCCCGACCGCATCGTCGAGCTCGGTCCCCATGACCGCGGTGAGGATGCCGCGCCGCCGGTGGGTGGGGAGCACCGAGATCCAACTCACGGCGGCCACCGGCACGACCGCGCCGCCGGGCAGGGTGAGGTCCATCGAATAGAGGCGGCCGGTCCCCACGATCTCGCCGTCGTCGAACGCGGCGAGGGTGCGGTCGAGCTCGTGATGGGTCCACTCGAGCTTGAACCGCTCCGGGTCGATCGTCTCGCCGAACGCGGCCATGGGCGTGCGGGTGAAGGCCTCGACCTCGTCGGGCGTGACCGGGCGGATCTCGAAGTCCGGAGGCATCACACCGTTCTACCGGGCGACATCGACAAGCACGGCTGAATTACCGGCGCGCCTTGGAGGGATCCGTCGAATCCGGCTCGCCGGATCGGCGGCGCCGAACCCGCGCCAGTCCGCCCCGGAGGCCGCTACGCACCGCCGCCCGGGTCTTCTCGGCCCGGCGGTGCCGGCGCGCCACCCGCTCGCCGGCGGCGCGCATCCCTCCGATGTACGAGAGTCCGGCGAAGCCGAGCGTGACCGCGAGCGCGAACAGGCCGACGCGGGCGGAGACCGGGATCAGGCCCAGGAGGCCACCCACGACCCACGTCAACTGGAAGCGGGTCTCGAAGCGGGCGAAGGACCGGCCCCGCACCGCGTCGGGCGCGTCGCGCTGCAGGATGCTGTCGAACCCGAGCCGGCCCGCGGCCGCGCCGACCGCCACCGCCAGCGCGGTCGCAGCGAACGCGAGCCTCGTCCCCGAGCGGGCCGAGAACACGCCGACCAGCGCGGGAGCAAGGAGCGCGCCGACCAGGATTATCTCCTCCTTCACCACCTTTCTCAGCGGCGGGGCGGCGACGACGCCGGCGAAACCACCGATGGCGCTGGCCGTGAGCGCCATGCCCAGCGCGAACACGGAGTTCTTCAGCTGGAACGCGAGGAAGAAGGTGTAGAAGCCGACCGCGCCCCGCAGGAGGCCCATCGCGCTGGCGGCGAGGATGACGCTCGGCGCGTGCAGCTCCTCCCGCTCGAGCTCGGCGTCGCCCTTGGGCTCGGGCGCCGGTCGGGGGAGCTTGAGTGCCAGCGCGGCACCGACGAGGAAGATGGTCGCCGCCATGAACAGGGCGTACTGGGAGTCGCCGAAGAGCTTGGAGACCCCGGCCGCCGGCACCCCGCCCACGATGGCGGCGAGGACGCTGATGAGCGCGAGGCGCGAGTTCGCGGCGACGAGCTCGCTCTTCCCCTCGACCATGGCGGGCACCAACGAGCTCTTGGCGATCGAGTGCGCCTTGCCGAGCACGAGGATCCCGAACGCCTCCGGGTACAGCAGCAGGCTGTTCAGGTGGCGGGCGAGCAGGAAGGCGAGGACGACCCGGCCCACGCACGATCCGAAGATGATCATCCGCCGACCCCCGCCCCCGGCGCGGTCGAGCGCGGGGCCAACGATCGGGGCGATCACCGCGAACGGGGCGAGGGTCAGCGCGAGATAGAGGAGCACGCTGCTGCGGGCGGCGCTGGTCGGGGCGGTGAAGAACAACGACCCCGCCAGGGAGACCGTCACGCAGGCGTCGCCGCACATCACCGCCGCGTGGACGGCCGCGAGACGCGCGAACGGGCTCGGCCCGGCGAATCGGGGATCGGTGGACATCGCCGCGCTCACGATACCGCCGTAGTCTCCCGCCGCTTTGGCGTCGCAAATCCCCCTGACACGTGGGTTTCCGACGCCTAAGCGGCAAGTTCATCCCCCGGTCGCGCGCACGAAACCGGACCGCAACCGGGGCTGGGTACCGTCGTCAGTGCCCGGGACGGCAACCCCCACCGGCCCGACGGCCCCCCGGCGGCCCGGCCTTTGCGCCGGGCCGCCGTCTTTCTTGCGCGAGCGAGCGAAGTCGAGCGAGCACGGAGGCCGAGCGGCCCGAAGGGCGCCGGCCGGGTATCCCGGCCGGCGAGGCGAGGCCGACCAAAAGAGGTGGCGGTACGATGGACGACATGGCCGGCCTGGAAGCGTTGGACGAGAGCGCGCCTGAGCCGGTCACCGAACCCGAGCTTCGCTACCTGAACCGCGAGCTCTCGTGGCTCGAGTTCAACGCCCGCGTGCTCGCGTTGGCCGAGGACGCGTCCCTGCCGCTCCTCGAACGGGTCAAGTTCATCGCCATCTTCAGCCAGAACCTGGACGAGTTCTTCCAGGTGCGGGTGGCCGCGCTCTCGCGGCAAGTCGACGCGGGCGTGCGCACGGTCTCACCCGACGGGCGCGACCCGCAGGAGCAGCTCCGGGCCATCCGCGCCCAGGTCGAGGAGCTGGTGAACCGGATGGCGACGGTCTTCACCAAGGACGTGGGCCCCGCGCTGGAGGACGCCAGCATCCGTTTCGTCGACTGGGGCGATCTCTCGGAGGACGACCGCGCCCATCTCGAGTCGGTGTTCGAAGAGCGGGTGTTCCCGGTGCTGACCCCGCTGGCGGTCGACCCCGCCCATCCCTTCCCCTACATCTCGCACCTCTCGCTGAACCTGGCGGTGGTAGTGCGCGATCCGGCCACCGACGAGCGCCGCTTCGCCCGGGTCAAGGTTCCGCCGCTGCTCCCCCGGTTCGTGGTCATGCCCGACAAGGAGCGGTTCGTCCCGCTGGAGCAGGTGATCGCGGCCCGGCTCGACACGCTGTTCCCGGGCATGGAGATCCTGGCCCGGCACCCGTTCCGGGTCACCCGCGACGCCGACTTCGAGCTGTCGGACGAAGCCGAGGACCTGCTCGAGGCGATGGAGACGGTGCTGCGGCGGCGCACCAAGTTCGGTCGCGTGGTCCGCCTCGAGGTCGACGCCACCATGCCGGCCGACGTGCTCGAGACCCTGTGCCGGGAGATCGAGCTCAGCGACGCCGAGGTGCTGGTCATCGACGCTCCCCTCGACCTCGGCGGCCTCTGGGCGCTGTACGACCTCGATCGACCCGATCTCAAGGACGAGCCCTGGACCCCGCAGGTCCCCCCGGCGCTCGCACCGAGCGATGCCAAGGTGCCGCCCGACGTGTTCCGCGTGCTCGAAGCCGAGGACGTGTTCGTGCACCATCCCTACGACTCGTTCGAAGCGTCGGTGGAGGCCTTCGTGGCCCAGGCCGCCCACGACCCCGACGTGCTCGCCATCAAGCAGACCCTGTACCGCACCGCCGGGCCCGACAGTGCGCTCGTGCGCTCGCTGCTCCACGCGGCCGAGCAGGACAAGCAGGTCGTCGCGTTGGTCGAGCTGAAAGCCCGAGGCGACGAGCAGGCCAACATCGAACGGGCGCAGCTGTTCGAGGACGCGGGCATCCATGTCGTGTACGGGCTCGTCGGCCTCAAGACCCACGCCAAGATCCTTCTGGTCGTGCGGCAGGAGGCCGACGGCATCCGGCGCTACTGCCACGTTGGCACCGGCAACTACAACTACAAGACCGCCGCGCTCTACGAGGACATCGGCATCCTGTCCGCCGACCCCGACCTCGGCGCCGACCTCTCGGAGCTGTTCAACTTCCTCACCGGGTACAGCCGCCAGCCCGAGTACCGCAAGATCCTGGTCGGTCCGAAGACGCTGCGGCCGGCGATCATCGAGCGCATCCAGCGCGAGGCCGACAAGGGCGGGCGCGGCCGGTTGACGATGAAGATGAACAGCCTGGTCGATCCCGAGCTCATCGACGCGCTCTACGACGCCAGTGGGCGGGGCACGCCCATCGACCTCGTGGTGCGGGGCATCTGCTGCCTCCGTCCCGGCGTCCCGGGGATGTCGGAGAACATCCACGTCCGGTCGATCGTGGGCCGGTTCCTCGAGCACTCGCGCGTGTACCGCTTCGGCGCCGAGTCCGACACCGCCGAGTACCTCACCGGGTCGGCCGATCTCATGCCCCGCAACCTCGACGGTCGCGTCGAGGCGCTCGTCCCCGTGACCGAGCCCCGGCTGCGGGCCCGCCTCGACGAGATCCTCACCATCAACCTCGCCGACGACACGCTGGCGTGGGAACTGGCGCGCGACGGCACCTGGCACAAGGTCCCGACCGTCGAGGGCGTCAACACCCACCGCCGGCTTCAGGAGCTCGCCATCGCCCGCGCCCAACCGAGTGCACGGGTCGCCGATGCGCGAGCGTGAGACGAAGCTCGCCCCCGCGCCGGGTTTCCGGCTGCCCGACCTGAGCGGCGTCGCCGAGGGCGTTTCCACTGCGCCCGCCGACACCCTCGATCTCCAGGCCACGTACTTCGACACCCCCGACCTCCGTCTCGCCCGGTCGGGCGCGAGCCTGCGCTACCGCAACGACGAGGGCTGGTTGGTGAAGCTGCCCGAGCCGGACGGCGACGACGACGGGCTGCTGGCGCGCAACGAGCACCGCTTCGACGGCGCCCCCGGCGCGCCACCCGCCGACGCCCTCGACCTCGTCCTCGGCCTGATCCGCACCGCCCGGGTCGCGCCGGTCAGCCGGATGCGCACCCGCCGCCAGCGGATCGAGTTGCGCGGTCCCGACGACAAACCGGTTGCCGAGGTGGTCGACGACGAGGTGTCGATCCTCGACCGGGGCCATGTCGCCGCCCGGTTCCGGGAGCTCGAGGTCGAGCTGCGCGAGGAAACCGACCCCGACCTCGCCCGCGTCGTCGTCGACCGGCTGCGCGAGGCCGGTGCCGGCGAGCCCGATCCGACCCCGAAGGTGGTGCGGGCGCTGGGGCCGCGCGCCCTCGACGCGCCCGACGTGCTGCCCACACCACGCCTCGGTGACGCGGCCAACGCCGGCGACGTCGTGCGGGCCGCGCTGGCCGCCTCCGTCTCCCGGCTGATTGCGCACGACGCCGGCGTCCGGCTGGGCGACGATCCCGAAGCCGTCCACCAGGCCCGGGTCGCCACCCGCCGGCTGCGCTCCGACCTACGCACGTTCCACTCCCTCCTCGACGAGGAGTGGAGCGAGAGCCTGCGCGACGAGCTGAAGTGGATCGCCACCGGGCTCGGGGCGGTGCGCGATGCCGACGTCCTCCTGGCCCGACTGCGCGAGCGGGTGAACCAACTGCCCGACCCCGACCGCGATGCCGCCGGCGCGCTGGTCGCCCGGTTGGGGGATGAGCGCGAGCGCGCCCGCGCCGCCCTCCTCGAGGACATGCGCAGCTCGCGCTACCTCGAGCTGCTCGACCGGCTCGTCGACGCCGCCCGCGCGCCGCGACTCCTCCCCGAGGCGGGCGAGCCGGCCGCCGACGTCCTCCCCGGCCTCGTCCGCAAGCCGCTCGACCGGCTCGACCAGGCCGTCGCCGCGCTCGGCGCCGCCCCACCGGACGAGGCGCGCCACGACAACCGCAAGCGAGCCAAGCGGGCGCGGTACGCCGCCGAAGCGGCCGCGCCGGTGGCGGGCAAGCCGGCCCGCCGGCTGGCGGCGGCGCTGGCCGACGTGCAGGACGTGCTGGGCGAACACCAGGACGCGGTCGTGGCCGAGAGCTGGTTGCGCGACGCGCTAGCGACGGCGTCGCCCCGGCAGACCTTCGTCATCGGGCAGCTCGCCGCGTTCGAGCGGGCGGAAGCCAACGCTCATCGTGCCGCCTGGAACGATATGTGGAAAGCGGCGTCCCGCAAGCGCCTGCGTTCCTGGATCTAAGTAGTCGTGCGCTGGCCGTGGCGTCGCCCCGAGATTCGTGCCGCCGGTGGCGTGCTGCGACGGGAAGGCAAGCAGGGCGAGCCCTTGATCGCGATCGTCCACCGACCCCGTCACCGCGACTGGTCGCTGCCGAAGGGCAAGCTCGACCGGGGTGAGTCGTGGCGCGACGCGGCCGTGCGCGAGGTCGAGGAGGAGACCGGCTTCCGCGTCCGGCCCCGCCGCCGTCTCGGCCGCACCCGGTACCGCGACAACAAGGGCCGGGACAAGCTGGTCCGCTACTGGACGATGGACCTCGCCGACGACGAGAACGGCAAGGGCTTCATCCCCAACCGCGAGGTCGACAAGCTGCGGTGGGTCTCCCCCGCCGAGGCTGACCAGTTGCTGACGTACGAGCACGACCGGACCCTGGTGGAGAGGGCGCACGCTCGCTAACGTGCCCGGCCGGTGACGATTTACGTCGTGCGGCACGGGAAGGCGGGCGACCGCAGCCTGTGGGAGGGGCCGGACGACCTCCGTCCGCTCTCCAAGAGCGGTCGCAAGCAGGCCGAGAAGCTCGTCGAGCAACTGGCCGATGCACCGATCGACCGCATCGTCACCAGCCCGTACGTCCGCTGCCGACAGAGCGTCGAGCCACTCGCCGAGCAACGCCGCCTGCCCGTCGACCTCGCCGACGAGCTCGCCGAGGGCATACCCGTCCGGGAGGCGCTCCTCCTGATCGAGAAGGTCGCCCCCGAGAACACCGTGCTCTGCACCCACGGCGATGTGGTCGGCGACCTCCTGCACCACCTCGACCGCACGGGCGTCCCGCTCGGGGACGTGGCGAAGCTCGAGAAGGGCTCGACCTGGTTGCTCGACGTCGAGGACGGCGAGATCGTCGCGGCGCGGTACCTGCCACCAGCGAGTTGAACCCCACGCTTCCCGACGTCGACGCGCTGCTGCGCGTGCTCGAGGCGGGTACCGCCGAAGATGACGGTGAACAGCTCGATGCCCTTGCCCATCACCTCCAATGCGCGGCGTTGCTCGCGGTGCGCGCGCCCGACGACCTCGAGCTCCAGGTCGCCGGACTGGTGCACGACGTCGCATCAACGGTCTGGCCCGGTCGGCCCGCCACCCACGCCCGGGCCGGCGGGGCCCTGGTACAACCGCTGTTCGGACCCCGGGTGGCGTGGCTCGTCGGCCAGCACGACCAGGCCAAGCGCTACCTGGTGACGACCGAGCCCGACTACCGCGACCGGTTGAGTGAGGCGAGTGTCATCACGCTCGAAGCGCAAGGCGGTCTCCTCGATCCGGGAGAGCGCGCCGCGCTCGAAGCCGCGCCCGACCTCGACGCCGTCCTCACCCTGCGCCGCGCCGACGACGACGCCAAAGTTCCGGGCAAGGCTGTCCCCGGCCTCGACACCTGGCGTGCCGCGCTCGAGCGGGTGGCAGCATCGGTCAGCGGGTCGAGCGCGCCCGTGTAGGTTCGGTCGACAGCGGTACACCCAGCAGAGCCCGGTCCGGCAGCGGCCCCTGTTGCTGGTCCGGACCGGGCCCGTGCCCAGCGCGGAGCACGGTAACGACGCGAGTTGACGGCGAACCCGAAGACCGCCGACAGCGCGGTGAACGAAACCTGAACACTGGAGCGACGTGCGCATCCTGGTGACCAACGACGACGGCGTGGACTCGCCCGGCATCCTTGCGTTGGCGCTCGCACTGCATCGAGCCGGGCACGAGATCGTCGTGGTCGCGCCGAGCAGCGATCGCAGCGGCAGCAGTGCCGCCATCGGTGCGGTGCACCGAAGCGGCCCGATCCCGTTCACCAGGCACGAGTGGCGCGACTTCCCCGAGGCGCGCGTCCTGTCGATCGACGCACCGCCCGCGACCGCGGTGTACGCCGCCTGCCTCGGCGGGTTCGGCGATCCGCCCGACCTGGTGGCGTCGGGTGTCAATCCGGGCGCCAACACCGGCCACCTCGTCCTCCACTCGGGCACGGTCGGCGCCGCGCTCACCGCCGCCGGGCTCGGCGTGCCCGGCCTCGCGGTCAGCGTCCAGTGGAACGAGGACGGCGATTACCTCTGGGAGACGGCCGCGACCTTCGGCGCCGCCGCCGTCGCCTGGGTCACCGATCCCATCGGGGGGCCGCGGGTCCTCAACCTCAACGTGCCCAACCTGCCTCGGGCCGAAGTGCGGGGCGTGCGCGCGGCGCGCCTCGCGCCCTACGGGACGGTGTGGACCGCCACCGCCGACACCACCAGCGGCGACCTGCTGCTCGAGTTCAAGGGCAACGACGTCGAGCCCGACCCCGACACCGACCTCGCCCTCGTCCGCGCCGGCTACGCCGCGGTGACCCCGCTGCTCGCGATGGAACGCGCCCCCCTGGCCGGCGCCGGCGACGCGATCGCCGCCGCGATGGGTTGATCCACACTCAGACCAGGAGGTCGTGTCGTGACCGAAGCCATTGACCGGGTGCCGCAACGAGATCGACCGCAGAGTCCGCGCCCTCCTCGACGAGCTCACGCGTCAATCAACCGGCAAGGCTGAACGGCGAGCGGCACGTGGGAGCCAGGCACATTCTCTTGGCCATTCGTGGGGGGCTGGGTGGCAGCCGTGCTCGCCGTCGGCTTCCTCGCCAATGTGGCCGCCGAGACTGTGATCGCAATCGCCGCCGGCGGCGTCATCGGTCACGCCCTCTTCGCCCGAGCTCGACGCCGTACCTGATCCAGAGCACATCGGTCGCCGGCGCTATTCACAGAGAGGGACCCGGTCATGTGCGCCTTTAGGCGGTGCATCGAGGGAGGTCGTATGCGCTCTCTCGAGGAGCATGTTCAGACGCTCGCGGTGATCACACGCGATGACGACTGAGATCCGGCGTTTAGGAGGCTGGCTGGCTGACGGCGATAGGTGCGGTGAGTGAGGGTTTTGCGCCGTCCGGCCTTCCGCCGGCTCTTCATTGCGCACGCGATCTCTCGCGCTGGCGACGCGTTCAACACCGTTGCGCTCGTCGTGCTTGTGTTCCGTCTCACAGGATCGGGGCTGGGCGTGGCCGGGACCGTTGCGTTCGAGGTGGCCCCGATCCTGCTCTTCGGGCCGATCGCCGGAGTCGCGGCCGACCGCCTGCCGCGGCGGAGTCTCATGGTGGGGGCCGACCTCCTGCGGGCGGCACTGGCTGCCCTGCTCGCGTTCTCCCACTCGTCGGTTCTGCTCGCCTACCTAGTCGCGTTCGGGCTCTCGACTGGCTCCGTGCTCTTCAACCCGGCGACGGCCTCGCTGGTTCCCGAGGTCGTCGACGACGAGGAGCTGGTCGCAGCGAACTCGGCCCTGTGGACGGTCGCAGTGATCACGCAAATCGCCTTCGCACCGTTGGCGGGCGCCCTAATCGCCGGCGTCGGTGTGGGTGCCGCGTTCGGCCTGAACGCGCTGTCCTTTGTTGCGTCGGCCGCGGTGCTCGTAGGCCTCCGGTCCGGTCGCACGCCCGCCGCGGCGATCGGCGGGCGTGGCTGGCGGGAGATCTCGGAGGCGCTCTCCGTCGTCAAGTCGAGCCCGCTGCTCGCCCGCCTCGCCATCGTGCAGCCGCTGGCGGCCCTCTCTGCGGGGGCGACAGGCGGACTACTCGTGGTGCTGGCCGAGGAGCGGCTGGAGCTTGGCCCATCCGGCTTCGGAGTTCTGCTCGCGGCCATCGGCGGCGGTGCGGCCCTCGGGCCGCTCCTGCTCGGGCGGTTCATCCGGCCCGGTGGGCGCGGCTGGCTCTACGGCCCCCTCGTATTGCGAGGCGGTGTCGATTTGGGCCTTGCTTCGACCACCCACGCACTCGTCGCTGGAGGAGCGCTCGGCGCCTACGGAGTGGGCACCTCGACCGGCATGGTCGCGTTCCAGTCGACGGTGCAGACCGAGGTTGCGAGCGACCGACGGGGGCGAACGTTCGCCCTCTTCGACGTGCTGTGGAACACCGCTCGCCTCGCGTCACTCGGGCTCGGCGGCGTACTCGCGGACGCTGCTGGCATCCGAGCGGTCTACCTCCTGGGCGGCTTGCTCCTCCTTGCCGCTGCTGCCGTCGGGTTCACCGGTCCCACCCGTTCTTGGAAATAATCGGGGCGAGTGCGCTACCCGAGCCGCGGCGGTCAGTCCTCCTCGTCCGCGACGGAACTCAGCGCGACTTCAGCGTCCTCTCGGTACAGGACCCCGATGAGTCGACCGTCGGGATCGGTCACGAGGATTGACCCCACCGATCTCCCGCGCATGCGGACGGTGAGGCGCTCGAGGTCGTCGTCGGCACGGGTCGT
>JBQTGU010000102.1:0-2429 GCA_052390575.1 Actinomycetota bacterium
CTCCGCCATGGGCCCGGCCGACTGGAGGTTGTAGAAGGACGGGCCCCGGATGTGCAGCCGGCACGGTTTGCCCGTCCCGTCGGCGACGAGGTAGCAGCCGATCTCGCCGCGGGGTGACTCGGCGGCGGCGTAAGTCTCGCCCGGCGGGACCTTGAAGCCCTCGGTGAACAGCTTGAAGTGGTGGATCAGCGCCTCCATCGACTCGTCGATGCGGGCGCGCGGGGGTGGCGTGACCTTGCGGTCCTGCACCCGGTAGTCGCCCGGCGGCATCTTCTCGATGCACTGCTTCACGATCCGGATCGACTCGAGGATCTCCCACAGGCGGATCCGGTACCGGTCGAAGCAGTCGCCGTTCTCGGTGTAGATGACGTCGAACTCCACCTCGTCGTAGGCGAGATAGGGCTGGGCCTTGCGTAGGTCCCAGGGGAAGCCGGTCGAGCGCAGGAGGGGCCCGCTGGCGCCGAGCGCGAGCGCGTCCTCGGTGGTGATGGGGCCGACGCCGACCGTGCGCTCCTGCCAGATCGGGTTCTCGGTGAGCAACTCGTCGTACTCGTGCACGCCGCGCTCGACGGTGTCGCACACCGCCAGGGTCTCCTCCTCCCAACCGTCGGGGAGGTCGGCGGCGACGCCGCCGGGGCGGATGTAGTTGTGGTTCATCCGCAGCCCGGTGATCGCCTCGAGCAGCCGCAGCGTCTCCTCGCGGTCGCGCCAGCCGTACACCATCATCGAGAGCGCGCCGATGTCCATGCCGTTGGTGGCCTGGAACAGGAGATGCGAGGACATCCGGTTGAGCTCGACCAGCAACATCCGGATCCAGGTCGCGCGCGGCGGCATCTCGAGATCGAGGAGGCGCTCGACCGCCATCGCGAACACGAGCTCGTTGGTGAGCGGCGACGCGTAGTCCATGCGGGTGACGTTGGTCGCGCCCTGGACGTAGGTGAGCTCCTCGGCGGTCTTCTCCATGCCGGTGTGGAGGTAGCCGATGATCGGCCGCACCCTCAGCACGGTCTCGCCGTCGAGTTCCATCATGAGGCGCAGCACGCCGTGGGTGGAGGGGTGCTGCGGCCCCATGTTGATGATCATCGTGTCGCCCTCGGCCTCCGATTCGGGCCAGGGCATGCCGGTGACGACGAGGTCGCGCTCGCGCGGGCGCATCTCCTGCGCGCCCTCGTCGGTCTGGCGCGCGAGCCGCTCGGCGTCGGGGAGGTCGGTTGCGCTCATGGCGACGGATCTTCCTTGAACGTCACGGGGACGCGCGCGGGGGCGTCGTCCTTGCGCAGCGGGAACCCCTCCCAGTCGTCGGGCATCAGGATGCGGGTCAGGTCGGGGTGCCCCTCGAACACGATGCCGAAGAGGTCGTACACCTCGCGCTCGCCGAAGTTCACGCCCGGGTAGGGCTCGGCCAGGCTGGCCACCTTCGGGTCGGCTTCGGGTACCTGGCAGATGGCGCGGATGCGCCGGTTGCGCGGATGGGACAGGAAGTTCGCAACGATCTCGAACCGCTCGGCGGTCACGCCCGCGGGCACGAACCGGGCCGCGTCGACCAGGTGGTCGACCGCGGTGACGTCGAGGCATTGCGTGAATTGCTGCTCGTCGCGCAGGAAGGTGGCGACGTCGAGCCACGCCTCCCGCGCGACGTGGACGACGGGCTGGCCGTGAGAGTCGTGGAACACGGTGCCGGGGAACTTCTCGACGACCGCCGCCGCGATCTCGTCGGCGGGCTTGTGACTTTCTTCACGAGCGTCGTCGTCGGGCATCGGCGGTCCTGGCTGACTCGGCTCGCTACCGGGTGGCGAGGGCGTCCGCGGGGACGCCGTCGCGCTGGTCGACGTGGATGCCGGCGCCGGTGACTCCCGACTGGCGCCGCTTCATGAGCTCCCCGGATCGGATCTGGTCGTGGAGGGTGAGGATTCCGTGCATGAGGGTCTCGGGCCCCGGCGGGCACCCGGGCACGTACACGTCGACGGGGACGATCTGGTCGACGCCCTGGACGATGGCGTAGTTGTTGAACATCCCGCCGGTGCTGGCGCACACGCCCATCGAGATGACCCACTTGGGCTCGACCATCTGGTCGTAGACCTGGCGCAGCACCGGCGCCATCTTCTGGCTGACCCGGCCGGCCACGATCATCAGGTCGGCCTGGCGGGGGCTGGCGCGGAAGATCTCCATCCCGTACCGCGCCAGGTCGTAGTGGGCGGCGCCGGTCGCCATCATCTCCAGCGCGCAGCAGGCGAGCCCGAAGGTGGCCGGCCACACCGAGTTGCGCCGGGCCCACTTCACCAGGTCCTCGAGCCGGCCGGTGAGGAAGCCGTAGGGCACCTTGTCGAGTCCCACTACGCCGCCTCCTCCTCTTCCTTCTCCTTCTCTCTGGGCGCCGGATCGAGCTCTCTGTGCGCCGGATCGAGCCCGCTGCGACCGGGAGCACCCGC
>JBQTGU010000103.1:0-3182 GCA_052390575.1 Actinomycetota bacterium
TCGACATCCGCGTCCCGCCCGACGGCCGCACCGTGCCCATCGGCGGCGAGCACGATGACGACGACGATGACGACGACGGCGATGGTGATGACGACGACGAGGACAACGACAACGGCCTGCACATCAAGGCCGACATCGACACGGACACGGCGTTCGACCCGGAGACGATGAACGTCACGGTGACCTTCGGCGGCGTGACGCTCAGCCTCGACGAGGCGGAGCTCGAGACCCACGGCAACCGGATGACCCTCGACATCGAGACCGACGGTCTCACCACGGCGATCCCGGAGGGGGACGCTGTACCGCTCACGGTCTGCGTCACCGACGCCGCCGGCGTGACCGGCTGCGACACGAACCTGCTGCGGGTGATCCACGTTCCTGTCGGGCCGACCCCGACGCCGACCCCGACGCCGACGCCAACTCCGACCCCGACCGCCACGCCCACACCGACCCCCACCGCTACCCCGACGGCCTCGCCCACCGCAGGACCGACGGCATCGCCCACGCCTGCACCGACCTCTAGCCCGACCCCGACGGCCACGCCCACCGCAGGACCGACGGCATCGCCGACGCCGAGCCCGACAGCGACCGCCACAGCGTCTCCGACGCCAACGGCCTCACCGACACCGACCGCCTCGGCCACCGCGACGCCGCCTCCGCAGGCCGCCGGCCTGGTCATCGAGTTCCCGGAGTCGGGACAGACCGTCGTCGCCGGTGCCAGCCTGAACACCGTCTCGACCGTCAGCTCCCCGAACGGATTCGACAAGAAACCCGACGTCGAGGCGAGCCTCGCCGGTGACGACCTGAAGGTGAAGAAGGTCTACCTGCTGAACGACACGCTCACCGTGAAGGTCGAGATCGACGAAGACGCTCCGACCGGCGTCCAGACGCTCACCATCTGCGTCGAGGACGAAGAAGGCGACAACGTCTGCGGCAGCACGCAGGTCGAGATCGTCGGCGAAGACGAGGACGACGAGACACAGTCGCCCGCGCCGACCCCGACGCTGACGCCGGCCGTGACGCCAACACCGACGCCCACGCCGACCGCGTCGCCCACGCCGACCGCGAGCCCGTCGCCCACGCCGACCCCGACGCGGACACCGAACCCGGGTGGTGGTGGTGGCGGCGGGACGACGACGACGACTGAGCCTCGGCGAACGTCGTAGCGAGCGACCGAGCGTGATAGCGTCTGGCCGCTGATGGGACTCCGTCCGCTCGACCAGCGCACCGAGGCTTCACCGGCATCGCGCCCCGTCCCGGCACCTACCTCCGGCCTCTCACCACTCCAGGCGCCCGCCGCTCCACGGCGTCGCGGCGTCCTCGGCGGCCTCGTCGTCTTCGCCATCGGGTTCGCGTTCCTGATCCCCGCGATCGGCCTGGGCGCGAACCTGGCCGGCCCGCTGCTGTTCCTCGCGATGGGCGGGGCTTTCGCGTTCTCCTATTGGTGGGGTAACCGCCAGTACGCCTACCTGGTGCCCGCGGCCACGTTGCTCGGGCTCGGAGTGGGCCTGCTGGTCCCAGCGGTCTTCGACCTCGGCGCGCTGGCAGGCCCCGCGTTCTTCGTCTCGCTCGCCGTGGCGCTCGTGTCGGTGACCCTGCTGGCTCCCGATCGGCGCTGGCCGCTGATCCCGGCCGCTCCACTGGCGCTCATCGCCGCAGCGGGGTTCCTCGGAAGGGCCGACCTCGTGCCGACGGCGATCCAGCCCCTGATCCTGCCGGTCGTCCTCATGCTCGTCGGCGCGTACATCCTCTTTGAGCCAACGCACCGCTAGGACGATCCAGCTCCTTCGTTCGCGCACCCAGGACGGCATGCGCGCTTCGATGTCGCGCCGGCTCATGCGGCTTGGGCGCGTGCACGTCGTGGTCATAGCGTCATCGCCGGCGCTCCGTGAAGCGATCGCGACCTGGCTGCGCGCTGCCAAGCGCGTCCGGATCGTTCGCACGGCGGCCAGCGCGCGCGATCTCGACGGCGATCGCCCGGAGTGCGATCTCGTGGTCGCAAGCGGGGTCGACGGGCCGCGCGAGCTCCGGGCCATCGCTCGGAAGATCGGGACACAGGCCGGTCTCGTGGCCCTCACCCTCGGCGTGAGCCCGGTGCCCGCGGGATGGGTGGGCGTCAAGCCGGGCGCCTCGCGGACCCATGTCCTGGATCACGCCGTCCCCCACCCGGAGCGTGCCTTCAGGGCGTCCGCGACGGCGCTGGGGGGGCTGCTCATCGCCAACGTCGCGGCCTTCGCCGCCTACCTCTACGTCCCCCAGGCCGGCGTGTCGTTCGAGCGCGCGGCCCTCGCGTACGCGGAGCGGTTCCCGGACAACTCGACCTGGTGGCACGTGTGGGGCGCCGGCGGGCCATTCCTGGCGTCGCCGTCCTGGCCGCTCTTGAAGGCCGCGGCACTCACCGGCCTGGGCCCCAGCGCGTTCGTCCTGCTCGCGGGGTTCATCGGCGCGGTGTGCGCTATCGCCCTCCTGGCCCTGATCCGCCGGACCACTGGCCTGCGCGTCGCACTCGTCGCGGCGACGCTCGCCGCTTTGGCCCCGGCACTGTGGGTCTGGCCGCGCGGCGGTGACGTTGGCAGCCTGGCGGGCCTCGCCGGCCTGATGCTGGCGATCTCCACCACGGCGACGCGGCGCCTGCGCTTCCCATCGGTCGCCTTCGCCGTGGTCGTCAGCGCGTTCGGCGGCTACGCCTGGGTCGTCGCGGCCTGCCTCGTCGCCGTGGCCTCCGCGGCGGGCCAGAAGGGACACCGGCGATCCACCGTGGCGGCGGCGTTCTTCGGCCTCGTCATGTCGACGGCGATAGCGGTGCCGCCCGTTCTGTCACGCGGACTCGACGGCCTCCGGCCTTCGCTCGCCAGGGCCCTCGCTGCCAGCGACTTCGCACCGCTGATCGGAGTGGCGGCCATCGTCGCGATCTGCGTTGCGCTCGGCCGCGGCCGGCGCTGGCGGCCCGTGATCGCGCTTGCCGTGGTGCTCCTCGTCGCCGCGAACGCGCTCGCCCTCGTGGTGCCGCTCGCCGCGCCGGCGCCGCCGGGCATCCCGACGACCGGCGCGTTCGGCCGACTCGCCGTCCACCCCGCTCAAGCCCTGTCGATCGTCACGTCCAACCCCGAGCTCCCGACGACAGGCGCGGACGTGCCGGCGAGCGTCATGCTCGGTGAGGCCGAGCGGATAGCGACCGGAGC
>JBQTGU010000104.1:0-36972 GCA_052390575.1 Actinomycetota bacterium
GCGCCGTACGCCCTCGCCGCCACCCCCACCAGCTCCGGGCTGCGCCGGTCCCGCCGGCCGAGCTTCCCCCATGGGCCCACCGCGGGTAACCCGCCGTGCAGCCACGGAGCTATGTGATGGCGGTCTCCGAGGAGCTCGGCTCGCGCCACCAGGTCCGGCTCGACGCCGGCCCGATCGAGTACCGGGAGCGGGGCGACGGCGAGCCGATCGTCTTCGTCCACCCGATCTTCACCAACGGCGACTTCTGGCGCGACGTCGTGCCGCCGCTGGCCGAGCACTACCGGTGCATCACCCCCGACTGGCCGCTGGGCTCGCACTCGGTCCCGATGGACCCCGACGCCGACCTCAGCCCACCCGGGCTCGCCGACCTGGTCGTCGGGTTCCTCGACGCGCTCGACGTGCCCGCGGTGACCCTGGTCGGCAACGACACCGGCGGGGCGATCAGCCAACTGGTCGTCGCCCGCCACCCGGAACGGGTGCGCCGGCTCGTGCTCGTGTCGTGCGACGCGTTCGAGGTGTTCCCGCCCCGGCTGTTCGGCTACCTGAAGCTGACGGCGCGCCTGCCGGGCGGGACGTTCCTCGCCGCCCAGTCGCTGCGGTCGCGTCTCGTCCGGCGGCTGCCGATCACGTACGGCTGGGTAACCCACGCGCCGCTCGACCGGGCGGCGGGCGACTCGTACGTGCGACCGTTGGCCCGGCACCGCAAGATCCGGCGCGACGCCAACAAGGTGGTGCGGGCCCTGCACCCGCGCCACACGCTGGCGGCGGCCGAGCGGTTCAGCGAGTTCGATCGTCCCGCGCTGGTCGTGTGGGGTGAGGACGACCGGGTCTTCCCCCGCTCCCTGGGCGACCGGCTCGCCTACGCCCTCCCGCGCGCCCGCCTCGAGGTGGTCGCGGGCGCCCGCACCTTCGTGCCCGAGGACCGGCCCGCCCAGCTCGCTGGCCTGATCCGCGACTTCATGGCCGAGACCCACGACGGGACCCCGCGCCTGACAGCCGACGCGTGACCGAGCCCGACCCGCAGCAGACCAAGCTGCTCCACGAGGCGATGCCGTTCGCGCGCGTCCTCGGGGCGGAGGCGCTGCCGGGCGAGCCGGGGGAGGTCCGGGCCCGGGTGGCGTGGGACGCGGATCGGTGCACCAGCGGCGATGTGCTGCACGGCGGGGTCCTCATGGGCCTGGCCGACACCTGCGGGGGCGCGTGCGCGTTCGCGAATCTGCCCGAGGGCGCGATCGGGACGACCACCATCGAATCCAAGACCAACTTCTTCCGGGCGGTGCGCTCCGGCTACGTGGAGGCGTCCGCCCGGCCCCTCCACGTCGGCCGGACCACGGTCGTGGTCGAGACCGACCTCTTCGATGACGCGGGCAAGCGGGTCGCCCGCGTCACCCAGACCCAGGCGGTGCTGTACCCGCAGAGTTGAGTCAGGTGGGTTCGTCGGCGCGGGCCAGGCCCAGCGCGAGCAACAGGTCCTCGTGGAGCTGCATCCAGACGGTGTGGTACGAGTCGCACTTGGGCGAGAGGAACCAGTCGGGCTCGCCGTCCTGCACCCGGCCCAGCGCGTCGCGCAACCGCGGCCGGTAGCCGGCAAAGCGCTCGACCGCGCTCCCGAGCCGGCGGACGATCGGGCCGGTCCGCTCGTCGAGCCCGGCCAGGCGGTCGAGGACGGCCCAGTCGTACCCGGTGTCGCGGTGATCGTTGGGCACGTTGCCCGGTCGGACCTGCCAGTCCGTGCTGACCTGGAGGAACTCGGCGTTCAGGGGCAGGAACTGGTCGTAGGCGCGCCGCGCCATCCCTTCCTCGTCGGAGCCGGCGCGCAGACGGGCCCACTCCGCGTGCGCCTCGCGTCCGGCGGAGGTGAGCACCAGGAACGTGCCCTTGCGGGCGGCGAGGCCGGCGGCGCACAGCCCGTCGGGCTCGGGACCGTCGCCGGCGATGACCATGCCGCGCAGCCGGAGCTCGTGCAGCAGGGCGTGGCCGTCGTCGCTGAGCCTGGTCACGCGGCGCGCACCACCACGTCCGCCCGCCGCAAGGCCTGCAGCACCTGACGATCGCGGCGTAGGGGACCGGGGATGTAGATGAGCGTGTCGAGCGGGTACCAGATGCCCACCCAGGCGGCGACGAGGAACACGCCGTCGCCGAAGAACACCCGCAGGCTCTCGGGTAGGTCGCTGTTGCTGGTCGCTTGCGAGAGCGCCAGGCCCACCGCCAGCAGGACGAAACCGATGACCAGCGCCCGCAACCCCTCGCGCCGCAGCGCCCGTAGCTGGTCGTCGAGCGTTCGGATGCGGGCCCGGCAGTAGCGGCCGATGGCGGCGGCGATGCGGTCGTCCTGCCCGGCCTCGATGGCGGCGGGAGGGAGCTCGACGGTGACGACGATGTCGTCGTCGACGCGGCGCGGGCGCAGCTCGCCCATGAGCTGATCGACACCCGGGACGACCGTGGCGGTCTCGGAGAAGTAGTCGGGACGGTCGACCGCGAACATTGATTCGACCGCGTCGAGCTGCACGGTGACCTCGGTCGTGCTCACGGTGACGTCACGCGGTGCTGCGCAGCACCGTCCCGGCCAGCTCGCCCGTGTGCTCGCCGCCTTGCATGAAGACCCGACCGTTGACGACCGTGCAGTCGTAGCCGGCGCCGCGCTGGACGAACCGCCCGGCGCCGCCGGGGAAGTCGTGCACGTACTCCGGCAGCGGCAAGCGCAGGCCGTCGAGGTCGAGCACGTTGAGGTCGGCGAACGCACCCTCGCGGATGGCGCCGCGGTCCCGGATGCCGAAGACGGCGGCGGTGTCCGACGTCAGACGACGCACGCCCTCCTCGACCGTGAACGTTCCCCGGTCGCGCACCCAGTGCGAGAGGAAGAAGGTCGGGAGGCCGGCGTCCATGATCTGGCCGACATGGGCGCCCGAGTCACCCAGCCCCAGCATGATCTGCGGGTGGTGGAGCATGGCGTCGATGGCGTCGAAGCTCTGGTTGAGGAACGGCCAGCTGAACAGCGCCCGTCCTCGGCTCTCACGTGAAAGGCGGATGAACGTCTCCGCCGGCGACTCGCCCGCCGCCTCGGCCAGCCCGGCGAGGCTGTCGGCGGGGGAGTAGTCGTAGCGGGCCTCCTCGGTCCCGACGAAATACACCGCGGTGAGCGGCAGGGTCGGCACCTGGGCCGCGGCGCGCACCAGCTCGTCCCGGCGGGCGTCGTCCTCGAGGACGGCGAGGCGGCCGGCGAGATCGAGGTCGCGCAGCGCCACCCACTCCTTTGCGCCGTCGAAGGGCGTGTGGTGCGAGAGCCCGAACAGGATCCCGATGCCCCGCGCAGTGGTCTGGGGTCGGAGCTCGGCGCCCTTGGCGGCCTCGGCGTCGACGAACTCGAGGACGCGGGCGTGGAGCTCGGGCAGCATGTCGGCCTGGGCGAGCCCGAAGGTGACGGGCCGGCCGGTGGTGCGGTTGATCTCGGCCATCCACTCGATCTCGCCCCGGGTGGTGGCGAGGTCGTCGTTGATGTCCTCGCCCAGTTTGGGCGCGACCTCGAACGTCCCGTGCTGGTGACGTCCGAGCGCGCCTGCGATCGCGAGCAGCTCGTCGGGCTGGGCGTAGGTCCCGGGCACGGCCCGGCCGTCGGGCACCCGGTGAAGCATCGTGCGCGACGTCGAGAAGCCGAGCGCGCCGGCGGCGATCGCTTCGTCGACCAGCGGGACCATGGCGGCGATGTCGTCGGCCGAGGCCGGTTCCTGCTCGAGGCCGCGCTCGCCCATCGCCCATTGCCGGACGGCGCAGTGCCCGACCATCCCGCCGACGTTGATCCCCTTGGGCAGCGTGTCGAGCTCCTCGAGGTACTCGCCGTAGCTCTTCCAGTTCCACGAGAGCCCCGACATGATGCTGTCGGCGGGGATGTCCTCGACCGACTCCATCATCTCGGCGAGGTACTCGCGGTCTTCGGGCTTGCAGGGGGCGAAGCTGACCCCGCAGTTGCCGAGCACGACCGACGTGACGCCGTGCCAGCACGACGACGTCGCCACCGGGTCCCACGCCATCTGGGCGTCGAGGTGGGTGTGGATGTCGACGAAACCCGGGGTCACGTACTTCCCGTCGGCGTCGATCGTGCGGGCGGCGTCCCCGTCGACGTCGCCCACGGCCGCGACGCGGTCGTCCTGCACCGCGACGTCGCCCTGGAACGGCGGCGCGCCGGTCCCGTCGACAATTGTGCCGCCTTCGATGACCAGGTCGTACGCCACTCGTTCGCCCTCGATTCCCTGTGTCCGCAGCTTACGGCGACTTGTCGACGCGCGGGTCGTCGACCCGGACGGCGCGCACCGTTGGGACCGCCTCGCGCAGGATGTCGAGGACGACACCCTCGAGGAACTGCTGCGGCATCACGCACTCGGCGCAGCCCGCCGCGATGAGGACGAGGCGCAGCTCGACCCTGCCTTGGTCGTCGTCGACGCTCACGAGCTCGAAGTCGGCGCCGTCCGCGTGCACGATGGCACGGGCCTCGTCGACGGCGGTTGCGAGCGCGTCGGCGTCGATCACGAGCTCACGGACGCCCGGTGAAGAGCGTCAGCACGTCCTCGACCGCGCCGTCGGCGCGGGCGATCACGCCCGCCTCGGCCGTCCCGCCCAGCGGGTGCTCGACCACCGCGATGCGGGCGCTCGGGAACGCGAACTGGTCGGCGACGCGGCGAGCGAGGCTGACGAAGCTCGTCGTCGCCACCACGACGGTGGGCGTTCCGGAAGTCTCCAGCTGTACGAGGTCGTGGACACTCCACGACGTGCACGATCCTCAATCGGCGCTGCCCGTCAGGACGAGGTCGGCGCCCTCCCGCAGCGCGTCGAGGATCTCGGGCTCGGCCGGCGTGGCCGCAGTGCCCTTGCCGACCACCAGCGAGACGGACGCGCCCGCCCGATCCGCCAGCCGGTCGGCGAGCCGCTCGAGGAGCAGCCGGGCGTTGGGCTTGCCGTTGTCGAGGACCGCCACCCGGAGTCCGGTGAGCACCGCGGGTGATGCCGCGGGCGCGTGGGGGGCGGTCCCCACCGCGCCTTCGGGCGAGAAGATCTGCATATCCGCTTCTCCTTCTTGTTGGTGGCTTGTTGGTGGCTTCAGCCGGCGATCGGCAAGGTGACGCTGCGGGTCATGCCCCAGCTCGGAATGACACACGAGTGTTTGCCGGCGCCGCCGGCCACGAGCACCCGATAGTTCTCGGGATGGGCGGTCATCGGGAGGAGCGCGTCCGCAGGAGCGGCTTCCATCCACGGCGGCCACGCCACGACGTCGAACGCGGCCCGCAAGGTCCGGGCCGGGAGCCGGGCGTTCTCGTACAGGTACGACTGCACGTCGGTGCGGGCCCAGCCGCAACCGGAGATGGTGGCGGCGTGCTCGGGGCAGAGGACGACGAACACCTCACCCTGGCCGATGCAGGCGTTGTTGGACCCGAGCGACGCGATCGCCGACGCCGCCTTGTCGAGCAGGCGCGCGGGCTCGTCGCTCTCCATGTCGTGCACGTTGTGCGGGCCCTCGCCGCAGAACACGGTCACCGCGCTGGGCGCGTCGACTCCGACGGTCCGGGCGTACCCCTCCCACGGGCTGGCGGCGAGGTTCTCGCCGATGCAGTACGTGTACTTCGCCGGCTGCCCCTGCGTCGATGCGTCACCCGCGCCGGGGCGCGCGCCCGCGACATGCAGCAGCACGAACCGCACCGCCCGGCCGACGGACGCATTCGCGCGGTTCCCAGGTCCGAACGCGCCCAGGCCGGCGTTGAAGCCGAGCTCGTCGACGGCGGCGCCGTGCACGACGACGAGCGGTGCCACCGGGTGCGTGGTCGCGTTCACGCCCCGGAGGTTGAGTTCCGGTTGTCCGAGCGCGCGCACCGCCGCGACCACGACCGGCATCCACTCCGGGCGGCACCCGGCCAGGACCGCGTTGACCGCGACCGAACGTCGGGTCGCCTCGCCCAACCGCGGCGGGAGCGTGGCCAGCACCTCGTCGGGGTCGCCATCGGTGTCGGCCAGCATCGCCTTGACCCGGTCCTCGGTCGGCGGGACCAGGGGCAGCCCATCCCCCCACCCCCGCAGCTCGCACGCGTCGATGAGGCCCTCGGGCGACGCGTCCGCGAGCTCGACGAGTTCGTCGTTAGAGAGATGGTCGGGCGACGGTTCCTCGGGCACGGACGAGAGCGTAGTGACCTGCCAGGATGCATCCGGTGCTGATCGACACTCACGTGCACATCATCAGCGACGACCAGTCGCGGTACCCGCTCCAACCCGCGGCGCTCCCGGGCACGTGGTACCGCGACGCGCCGGTCACGGCTGACGAGCTGCTCGCGCTCATGGACGGCGCGGGCGTCGACCGGGCCGTGCTCGTGCAGCCGATGAGCGCGTACAGCTACGACAACCGCTACACCGCCGACAGCGCCCGGGCCCACCCCGACCGGTTCGCGAGCGCGTGCATCGTCGACGTCGAGGCCGACGCACCCGGTGAGCTCGACCGCTGGGTGACCGAGCAGGGCATGGGCGGGGTGAGGTTGTTCGGCATCACCAATCCACCGGCGACGTGGCTGGGCGAGCCCCGTTGCGCGGCGGTGATCGAACGGGCGGCCCGGCTCTCCGCGCCCGTCAGCGTGTTGTGCCTGTCCGATCACCTGCCGCGAGTGCGGCGCACCCTCGAGCAGTTCCCCGACGTGCCGATCACGCTCGACCACTGCGCGTTCGACCCCGAGGCGGTCCTCGAACTCGCCGACCTGCCCAACCTCCACCTCAAGGTGACGACGACGCTGCTCGACCTGAGCGCCGAAGCCGGCCGCGAACCGCAGGCCGTCGTCGCCGCGCTCGCCGACCGCTTCGGCGCCGACCGCCTGATGTGGGGGTCCGACTTCTCCCAGACCCACGACCGCCCCTATGCGGAGCTCGTTGCCTTCGGGCGCGACGCCGTCGCGCGTCTGACCGAGGGGGAGCAGCGCGAAGTGCTCGGCGGCACCGCCCTGCGCCTGTGGCCCGCGCTCGCGGGCTAGGCGGGGACGGGGATCTTGTAAAGAAGGCTCGGGTTCCCGGCCAGGATCTTCGCCTTCTCGCCATCGGTGAGGTCGTCGCGGTCCTCGAGCAGCTTCACGCTGTTGGGAAACGCGCAGTCCCAATGGCAGTAGTCGGACGCGTAACAGATCACGTCCGGGCTCACGGTCCGCGACACGTACGGGAGCATGCGCTCCTCGGGCTCGCAGCCGAGGAAGCACCGCCCCGACCGGAAGTACTCCGACGGCGGCCGGTCGATCGCGGACGCCTGCTCGGGCATGAGCTCGTAGTGCTCGTCGAGGCGTTCGAGCCAGAAGGGGAGCCACCCGACGCCGGCCTCCATGAACCCCACGCGGAGGTCGGGGAAGCGATGGAGGATGCCGCCGACGGTGAAGTTGGTGACGTCGAGCATGGCGCCGAACGGATGCGTCACCGCGTGGATCTCGAGCCGGGTCGTGAACCGCTCGATCGCGAACGGGATTTGGTCGGGCGCCTGCCCGCCCCCGTGGGTGCACACGGCGACGTCGAGACGCTGGGCGGTCTCCCAGACCACGTCGAACGACGGGTCGTCGAGGTTCTGGTCGCGCACGTGCTGGGCCGTGACCATGCCGACGAAGACGTCGGGGCTCCCAGTCACGCAGCGGTCGAGCTCCTCGCCCGCCGCCTCGGGGTCGATCATCGGGAGCTTGGCGACGAGCTTGAGCCGGTCGGGCGCGTGGCTGGCGTACTCGAGCCGGGCGTCGTTGAGCGTGCGGCAGAGCGCGACCGCGAAGTCCCGGTCGAGCAGCGCCCATTCCTCGCCCGAGCCGGGAGGGAACATCACGGTCACGTCGATGCCCTCGAGGTCCATGTCGGCGAGACGGGGTGCCGGGCTCGCCATGCCCTCCCGCATCCCCGGCGGATCGAAGTCGAGGCCGTCGTTGGCCGGGGTGGCGTCGGGCCGCGCCGCCGCACGCGGGTTGTCCGACCCCATCTGCATCCCGGCGCCGGGGAGCCCTTTGTACTGGTCCTTCATCCGGCCGATGTACTCGCGCAGCTGCGGTCGGAACCGGTCGGGGAGACGGCGGCGCCAGTCGGTCGGCTCTCCGCCGTGCCCGTCGGCGTCGATCACGTAGTGGCCGTAGCGACCCATGGCCGGTTCTCCTCCCTGTCAGCGGCTCTCAGTAGCCGGCGGTGACGTCGACCACTCCGGTCAGCGTCTGGCCGGCCTGGTGGCGGCGGAGGTTGTCGAGGAACGTGTCGAAGAGCACGTCGAACGCCCCCGGCATGCTCCACGAGATGTGCGGGCTCAGCCGCACCTTGGGATGCGAGTACATCCAGTGCCCTTCGGGGAGCGGCTCGGGCTCGACCGCGTCGAGCGATGCCATCGCGACCTTCCCCTCGTCGAGGGCGACCCGCAGCGCCTCTTGGTCGATCAGCGCCCCGCGGGCGATGTTCACGATGTGGACGCCCGGTTTCATCGCTGCGAACGCATCCGCATCGATCATGTGATTGGTGTCGACCGTCGACGGCGCCGCCACCACGACGTGGTCGGCCGAGCGGAGCAGGTCGGGCAGCCACGCGGTCATCTCGACCCCGAACAGCGGCGACGGCGTGTTGGTACGGCGCAGCGCCCGGATCTGCATGTCGAACGCGAGCGCTCGATGGGCGACGGCCTGGCCGATGCCGCCGAGTCCGACGATGCCGAGGGTCTTGCCGGCGAGGCCACCGAGCTCGGCGTAGTGCCAGCGCGCCTCGGCACTGCGCACCCAGGAGTCGGGCAGGTGCTTCTCGAACGCCAACATCACCGCCAGCACCCACTCCGAGATCGGGACGGCGCTGGCGCCCCGGGAGCACGTGAGTGTCTGGCCGTTCAGCACGTGCAGGGGGAACGCGTCGACGCCGGTCCCGATGGTGTGAACCCAGCTCACCCCCCGCTCCAGGACCTGGCCGAGGTTGGCGCTTCCCCATGCGAGCGTGAGGAGGACGTCGCCCTCGACCCCGTCGGGCAGCTCGTCCGCGGTCGGGATCACGACGACCTCGACGCCGGGTACCGCGCTCTCGATCCGGGCCGCGATGTCGTCGCCGAGGTGGCAGAGCACCTTCACCTGGAGCACGCTACCGGCACTGCCGTCGGGCTGGAGGAGTGACCGATCGCCGAGGCAATCCTCGATTGGATCGCCGATTTGGGACCGCTCGTGCTCCACGCGGCCGCGTTCCTGCTCGCGTTCGGCGAAAGCGCGCTGTTCATGGACCTCGTCGTCCCCGGGGAGGCGGGCATGGTGGTGGCCGGCGCGGCCGCGTCGCGCGCCGACGTCCCGCTGGGGACGATGATCGCCGCCGCCGCCGTCGGTGCCTTCGCCGGCGACTCGGTGAGCTTCTGGGTCGGCCGCCGCTGGGGGATGTCG
Source organism: Actinomycetota bacterium (assembly GCA_052390575.1). Lineage (GTDB taxonomy): Bacteria > Actinomycetota > Acidimicrobiia > IMCC26256 > JACDBD01 > JBPCMN01. The sequence continues at coordinate 9,384 of JBQTGU010000104.1, forward strand.
CTGATCCGGAGGTGGGAACCGGTACGTCGCCGTCTGGAGCCGCGGGTGGAGCGGTCGCGGGAGTACTTCGCTCGCCGCGGCGGCGCCGCGGTGTTCCTCGGGCGGTTCGTGGGCGCGGTGCGCGGCGTCGTCCCCGCGGTGGCGGGCATGTCGGCGATGCCCTACCGGCGGTTCCTTCCTTGGAACGTGCTCGCGTCGGTCGTCTGGACCAGCGCGGTCGTGTCGGCCGGCTACCTGCTGGGCCGCAACGTCGAGAAGGTGGTGTCGAAGGCCAGCTTGGTGATCGCGCTGGTCGTCGCCGCCGCGGCAGGGACGTGGTGGCTGCTACGACGGCGCGGCAAGCAGCGGGCGGCGTCGTCGGAGCAGCCGCGCTAGTCGGCCTTTCCCTTCTTCATCCGCTTCTGCGTCGTCTTCCACTCGCGGACTCGCTGCAACGACTCGGGCGAGTCGATGTCGGCCACCGAGCGCGGGGTGGTGTCGGAGAACGGCGCCGCCGCCTCCTCCCAACCGGGAGGCGCCACGCCGAGCCGCTTGCCCAGGATGGCGAGGAAGATCTTGGCCTTCTCCTCGCCGTAGCCGGGCAGCGCCCGCAATCGCTGGTAGAGCTCGTCGCCGCTGCTCGCGTCGCGCCACACCGCCGCGGCGTCGCCGGCGTACTCGTCGACGAGGTGGCGACACAGATCGTGCGTGCGCTTGGCCATCGACCCGGGGTACCGGTGGAGCGCGGGCTTCGCCCGGAACAGCGCCTCGAGCTCGTCGGGCGGCATCGCCGCGATGGCCTTGGCATCGAGATGGCCGCTGACCCCGAGGCGCTCGCGCAGCGTGAGCGGTCCGCGGAAGGCCCACTCCATCGGGACCTGCTGGTCGAGCAGCATGCCGATGAGCAGCGCGAGCGGGTCCTCGACCAGGAGGCGGTCGGCGTCGGGATCGCCGGTGACGGGGATGGTCGCGTCGGCCACGGACACCCAATCTATTGGGGCCGGTGCAGTACCGTCGTGGTGATGGCCCAACCCGATGCCAACACCTCCGCTCTCGTCTACCGGTTCCCCGTGCGCCGGCGCCGGCTCGAGGCCCGGGTTTCGGGGTGGGCGGCCCGGTTCGACGCCTGCGTCCACGACCTCGACAACCAGTTGTCGCGCCTGGTCGACGACCTCGACGCCGCGGTGGCGGCGGGCCGCGCCGCGGTGGTGGCGGGCCGGGCCGCCTTCCGGGCCGAGTGGGCCCGCCGGCCGTACCGCCCGGCCAAGACCGGCTAGCCCGCCCGGGGGTTTGCGCCCGCCACGCCGCGGGCATCGCGGAGGTATGGCTGAGGCTCAGCCACGCCCGGCCGGGGTGACGGCGGCGGTGGCCGCCAGCTTTCCGAGCATGGAATCCGCCCGGGTCGCCATCGAGGCGCTCGAGCATGCCGGCGTCGACGGCGACGAGATCGAGCTCCTGGGCCAACCGGCCGACGCGGCCCGAGACCCGAGTGCACCCCCGGGCCCCGACCGGCGCATGGGTTTGCACCTCGTCCGCCGGGTCGCGCTCGGCGCGGTCGCGGGCGCGTTCGCCGGCATCGTGCTGGGCCTGTTGATCGGGTTGCTCGTCGCCGCGCTCACTGACGCCACCGACAGCCGCTCGGGCCTCGTCACCGCCATCACGATCGTCGGCATCGGACTCGGCGTTACCCTCGGAGTTCTTCTGAGCTTCGAGCGGGCCATCGGTCTCTCCGACGCCTGGCCGCTCACGTTCGAGGAGGTCCCGGACGGGCCCGTGTGGGTCGCGGTGTATACCGGTGGTGGCCGATCGCGCGCTCGCGCCGCCGATGCGCTGGCGCGCCACCACCCCCTCGAGCTGCGACGGGGTGCCGCATAGAGAGCGCATAGAGAGAAGGAGAGGAAGGTCTGACATGGACCCGTTGAAGTCGCTGGAAGGCGCGTTCGACCGCACTGGTCAGATGGTCGAGGCCCTGCGCCCCGAGGACCGTGACCTCCCGACTCCCTGCGCCGAGTGGGATGTGCACGCGTTGCTCGCCCACCTCGTCGGGGTTATCGCCGCGTTCGAGGACGTGGCCTCCGGCGATGAGCCCGAGGTACCCGTGACCGACCTGCCCCCGCATCTCCAGGCCCTGGGCGAGGAGCGGATCAAGGACGGGCCGGTCGACGGCTACCGCGACACCGCCCGGCGGACGCTGGCCGCCTGGCAGCAGCGCGGATCCCTCGACGGGACGGTCTTCTTGCCGATGGGTTTCGGGATGCCGGCCGACGGCGCCATCGTCATCGTCACGCTCGACGCCCTGGTGCACGGCTGGGACCTCGGCCGGGCCATCGGCGCCGACACCGAGATCGATCCCGCTCTCGCCGAGGCCGCGCTCGAAGCCGCCCAGGGTTTCGTCAGCGACCAGCTGCGGGGGACCGCGTTCGGCGCGGCGATCGACGTGCCCGCGGACGCGTCCCCGACCGACCGGCTCGTCGCCTTCCTCGGCCGCCGGCCCTAGCGGCCGGCCCTAGCGGGTCGCGCTGATGAGCTCGCCCCCTGCGGCGGGCATGCCGATGAGCCGCTCGGGTGCGACCGGGCCCGAGAAGTAGTTGCCCTGCACCTGATCGACGCCGAGTCGCCGCACCTCGGCGAGTTGCTCGGCGGTTTCGACCCCTTCCGCGACGGTCGTGAGCCCGAGCGCGCGGGCCATGGCGGTGACGGCGGCCACGATGGCGGCGTCGCCGGGATCGTGGCCGATGCTCTCCACGAAGGTGCGGTCGATCTTGATGATGTCGACCGGGAAACGGCGGAGGTAGCCGAGGGACGAGTACCCGGTGCCGAAGTCGTCGAGCGCCACCCGCACCCCCAACTCTGTGATCGCCGTAAGGGCGGTCTCGGCGTCGAGGGGGTCGTACATGAGGGCGCTCTCGGTGATCTCGACGCACAGGTTGCGGGGGTCGATGCGGGCGCTCTCGAGCGCGGCGGTCACGAACCCGACGAGGTTGGGCTGGGAGAGTTGGCGGGCCGAGAGGTTGACGCAGAGCAGCGGCGAGGGTTCGTCGCGACGGGCGCGGATCCACGCCGCCATCTGGTGGCACGCCTCGCGCAGCGCCCACTCGCCCATCGGCACGATCAGGCCGGTCTCCTCGGCCACCGCAATGAACTCGGCCGGGGCGAGCCGCCCCCGCCGGGGATGGTCCCAGCGCAGCAGCGCCTCGGCGCCCACGATGCGCTCGTCCTCCAGCGCCACCACCGGCTGGTACTCGAGCCGGAGCTCGTTGCGCTCCAGCGCCCGGCGCAGCCCGACCTCGAGGTCGAGGCGGGCGACCGCCTGGTCGCGCAGATCGGTGTCGAAGAACTCGTAGCGAGCGCGGCCGCGCTCCTTGGCGCGGTACATCGCGGCATCGGCGTCGCGCAGCAGCGCCGCCGGGTCGGCGTCGGCCTCGCTCGACGACGCGATCCCGACGCTGGCCGTGAGCGAGATCGGGCGGGCGTCGTAGGTGAACGGCCGGGACAACTCGGCGGTGAAGCGGTCGGTGACGGCGACGGCGTCGTCGTCGTACAGCAGCTCCTCGCACAGCACCACGAACTCGTCGCCGCCGAACCGGGCCACGGTGTCGCCGGGACGGGACGCGCCCTGCAGCCGTTCACCCACCTCGACCAGGATGCGGTCGCCGGCGGCGTGCCCGAGGCTGTCGTTGACGACCTTGAACCGGTCGAGGTCGAGGAAGAGGACCGCCACCCGGCCCGCGTGACGGTCGAGGCGGCGCAGCGCCTGCTCGACGCGGTCGAGGAGCAGCAGCCGGTTCGGGAGCCCGGTGAGGGGATCGTGGAGCGCCTGGTGCGTGAGCGCGTTCTCCATCTCCTTGCGGTCGGTGACGTCGCGGATGACCACGAGAACGGTCTCCATCTCGCCTTCGGGGTCGGGCTCCGGCACCAGGCGGGCGTGGTACCAGCGCAGTCCGTGGGGACCGTCGAACGGGTACTCGAACTCGCCCTCGGCGCCGGCCTCGAACGCCTTCCGCAGGTTCGGGTCCCAGATCTCGGTGAGGTTGGTGGGCGCGCCGATCTCGCGCATCGTGCGGCCCACCATCTGTTCGCGGGTGAGGCCGGTGGCGGCACACACCGCCGGGTTCACGTAGACGTGGTGCAACTCCCGGTCGAAGCGGGCGACCAGGTCGGGCGACCGCTCCAGCAGCGAGCTCAGCTCCCGCTGCCGCGCCCGCAGGTTCTCCTCGGCCTCGCGTCGCTCGGTGACGTCGCGCGAGTTCACGACGACGCCGCGCACGCTCGGGTCGTCGAGTCGGTTGGTGGCCACCGCCTCGACCCAGCGGAACTCGCCGTCGGCGCGGCGCATCCGGAACTCGATGCGATCGTGGACCCGTCCCTCGGCGACCGACGACGCGAAGGTCGAGCCCACCCGTTCGAGGTCGTCGGGGTGGACGAGCTCCCAGGCCGACGGCGCCGCCTCCCGCTCCTCGGGCGAGGCGTCGAAGCCGACTGTGGGCCAGCCGAGCACGCCGGTCACCGAGGGGCTGCCGTACAGGACCCGCCCCTCGGCGTCGAGCACGGTCACCATGTCGGAGGAGTGCTCGACCAGCGCGCCGAAGCGCGCTTCGCTGGCGCGCATCGACTCCTCCGCCGCCCGTTGGGCGGTGACGTCGCGGCCGATCCCGAGCAGGAAGCTCGCGCCGGTGGCGTCGCGCACGGGCGTCAGCTGGATCTCCAGCAGGAACCGCCCGGCGGGGACCTCGTGCTCGCGCTCGCGGGTGGTCGGCTGGCCGCTGGCGATGGTCTCGGCGGCCTGATCCAGCAGGGAGTCGAGCGCGCTGTCGGGCATGAAGTCCTCGACCCGATGCCGGGCGACCTCTTCTCGCGGGACGCCGAGGATGTCGAGGCAGGCCTGGTTCACCGCGATGCAGCGGTACTCGCCCTCACCCTCGACCCGAAGGACGTAGACGAGGTCCTTGATCCGGTCGAGGAGGGGCCCGAGGACGAAGGGGTGGTCGTCGTTCACGCCGCCGGCTCCCAGCCGACGACGTCACCCTCCACGCCGGCGCGCAGGAGGTCGTGGACGGCGTCGGCGGTGAGCGGCTTGGAGAAGTAGTAGCCCTGGCCGTAGTGGCAGTCGAGCTCGCGCAGCGCCTCGAGCTGCTCGGCGCCCTCGATGCCCTCGGCCACGGTGCGGACCCCGAGGCCCTGGGCGAGGCCCAGGATCGCCCGCACGACGCTGTCGTCGGCGCCTTCCTGTCCCAGCCCCGAGACGAAGGTCTTGTCGATCTTGATGGTGTCGACCGGCAGGTACTGGATCGATCCGAGCGAGGAGTAGCCGGTGCCGAAGTCGTCGACCGCCAGCGAGATCCCGAGCTCGCGCAGGCCGGCGAGGTTCGCGCGGATGATGTCGGTGTCGGTCATCAGCATGCTCTCGGTGATCTCGAGCACGAGGTCGCTGGGATTGAGCCCGGTGCGCGCCAGCGTGTCGGCGACGTCGCCGACGATGGTCTCGTGTTGGAGCTGGCGGACCGAGAGGTTCACGCTGATCGAGCGGATCGGGCAGCGCGGGTTGCGTTGGCGCCAAGAGCCCAGTTGCTCGCACGCTTCGGTCAGCACCCACTGGCCCAGGGGCACGATCAGGCCGGTCTCCTCGGCCAGCGGCACGAACGTGTCGGGGTCGAGGACGCCCCGCTCGCTGTGGTCCCAGCGCACCAGCGCCTCGACCCCGACCACGCGCTGCGAGTCGAGTGCCACGATCGGCTGGTAGTGCAGGAGGAGCTCGCCGTTGTCGATCCCATGGGCGAGGTCGGTGCGCAGTTCGAGCCGGTCGAACACGTTCGCGTGCATCGACTCCTCGAAGACCTCGGATCGGTCCTTGCCGTGGTCTTTGGCCAGGTACATGGCCATGTCGGCGTTGCGCAGCAGCACCTCGGCGGAGGACGCGCGGTCGGAGCTGATAACGATGCCGACGCTGGCGGTGATCGCGAGCTCGCGGCCATCGATCATGAACGGCGCCCGCATCGAGCCGAGGATCCGGTCGGCGACGCCGGAGACCTCACCCTCGTTGAACGCGCTCTCGAGGAGCACCGCGAACTCGTCGCCGCCGAGGCGGGCGGCGGTGTCGACGTCGCGGAGACAGGTGCCCAGCCGCTCCGCTACTAGGACGAGGAGCGCGTCGCCGACTTCGTGGCCGAGGCTGTCGTTCACCATCTTGAAGTCGTCGAGGTCGACGAACAGCACCGCAACGACGTGCTGGTAGTCGTCGCGACGGTTGAGCGCGTGGGTGACGCGGTCGGTGAACATCGCCCGGTTGCCGAGCCCGGTGAGCGCGTCGTGCAGGGCCTGCATGCGGAGGTCGCTCTCCAGCGCCTTGCGGACGGTGACGTCGCGGGCGTTGAGGACGATGCCCTCGACCGCCGGCTCCTCGCGGAGGTCGGTGATCGTGATGTCCACGGTGTGCCAAATCTCGTCGCGGTCGAGCACGCGGGTCTCGACGCTCGTCTGCTCGAAGCTCTCCTCCAGCACCTTGGCGAGGGCGCGGAGCGCCGGGCTGACTTCGTCGGCGGGGAGGAGGTTGAGCGCGCTCGTGCCGACGAGCTCGTCCGCCTTGTAGCCGAGCATGCCGAGGATCGACGGGCTGACGTACGTGAAGAAGGCGTTGTCGTCGACCACGGCGACGACGTCGCTCGAGTTCTGGACCAGGGCCCGGAACCGGGCCTCGTTCCGAGCCAGCAGCTGCTCGGCGCCCTTGCGGTCGGTGATGTCACGGGCGTTGACCACGAGCCCCTGGATCTCGGGGTCGTGCCGCAGGTCGGTCGAGAGCATCTCGAACCAGCGGTAGGAGCCGTCGGCATGGGCGAGGCGGACCTCGAGCGGCTCGGGTTGGTCGTTCTGCGGGTCGCCGTTGGCGAGCGCTTCGACGACTGCCTCCTGGTCGTCGGGGTGGACGAACTGGAGCGGCTCCTTGCCGACGAAGTGGTCGTCGCGCTGGCCGAGCAGTCGTTGCGACGCCGGGCTGACGAAGCTCACGAGCTCGTCGCGGCCTAGGACCACGACGAGGTCGGAGGAGTTCTCGATGAGGGAGCGGAACCGGGCCTCGCTGCGCCGCCGGAGCAGGTCCTCGGTGAGCGCCGCGCTCTCGAGCGCCAGCGCGACCTCCGAGGCCAGTGCCTCGATCGCGCGGCGCGTCTCTCGGTCGGTGAGCGTCTCGGTCGTGACCGTGATCGCCCCGCGGAGCTCGTTCTTGCTCACGAGCGGCACGACGACCATGGCGCTCGGCTCACCGTCGCCATCGCCGTCAGCGGTCGTTGCCGGCGTGCCGATCAGGGGTACCGACCGTCGGGCACTGAGGGCCTCGCCGAACTCCTGGGGCAGCGCCGCGACCTCGAGCCGTCGGCCGGTGGGGTCGGGGTAGCGGGATCCGGCCGACGCGACCACCTCGAGCTCGGCTTCGTTGCCGAGCATGACGGTCGCGCGGGCGTCGGGCCCGGCGTCAGCCAATGCGAGCACGGCCCTGAGCGTGCCGTCGAGGATCTCGTCCCGGCTGGTGGCGACCACGAGAGTCGCGCCGATCTCGCGCAGCACGCGCTCTCGCTCAGCAGTGCGCTCCTTCGACCGGACCAGTCCGCTCAGGCGTGCGAGCACGAGAAGGGAGAGGACCACGGATCCGGCGACGACGACGGGGAGGTCGATCGGCTCGTCGCGCGCGAGTTGCCAGACGAGCACTGCCGGGGCCATGAGCAGGGCCGCGGCAAGGAGAAGCTCTCTCTTCCAGGTCAGCTGCACGTCCTGGTCGGGGGGCGCCTCCGTCAGCTGGGACATCGACGGATGCAGAGCGGCAGTCGCGAACAGAACGAAGATGAACGGGGTGATGAGCGCGACGAGGACGCCGGTACTCGCTCCGGTCGTCTCGAGGGTTCCCAGCAGATCATTGACAAAGACGAGCGAGATGGAGCCGGTGAGGAGATACCAGGCCGGGTTACGGATGCCCGGACCTGCGGCGAGGCGTGCCGTTACGGCGAGGAGGGCCAGTGTCAGCGTTGAGAAGCCGATGTTCAGCAGCCGGTGTGACAGCGGGATGGCTGAGTCGCGCGCATATGGCGCGAGCAGCGCCGCCCATGCCAGCAGCCCTACGCCTACGGCAACGATCGTGGCGTCGAGAAGGTGGTCACGCTCGGCATCAGAAGTTCGGAACCTGACCAGGAGGACTTCGGCGACGATCAGCGAGATGTAGCCGCCGACGAACAGAGCATCGGCGGGCGAGGGGAACGGATCGGGCTCCCCGGAAATCGCGGCGTGCGCAACGCGCACGAGCGCGCCGAGCAGGAAGAGCCCGCCCCCGAGGGTGACGAGGTGCCACGGAAGACGTCGCCGTGGTTCCCAGGAACGGGAGGCCGCGATCACGGCGGCGATGGAAGCCCAACAGATCAGCTGGATGGCCAGGGCGCCGGCGGCGGCGCCGACGACCGCGCCCGCGGCGATACCCGCCGTCGCCGCGAGGAACCCGGCGACCAGGAATCGCTTCCAGGCCGTGCCTCCCACGGATCAGGTGTCGGCACGCTGACCAGGGGTATTGAGGCCCAACCCACGCCCAGGAGGCGGCAAATTGTGACAAATAGCGCGGCGAGGCGGGGCTAGACCGGCTCGCGCAGGTCGATGACCTCGTCGCCCCGCCAGGGGTCGGCCTCGAAGACGGCCGCAACCACGGCACAGGTGGGCTCGCCGGCGCACACCGTGGTCCGGATCCTGAGGTCGGGTGCGCCGAACCGGACCGCCGGACGGCCCTCGGCCAGCGAGCCGAGCGTGGCGAGGATGTCCCGGCGGACTTCTCGCTCCGTATGGCCGACGTGCTCGACGAAGACGCCGCGGCCCGTCTCCGTGTCTTGGACCCAACCGAGCCCTGCCACCGCATCCTCATACCGAGTATCCACACGGAGCTGCGCCATCACGACGTAGAGGCGGTCGCCCCATTCCCCGGGGGCGTCGCCCCGGCCCTCGGACGGTACGACCCTCGCCCCAACCGGGATGATGGAGGACATGGGCAGGAGGTTGCGATCGGCGATGCCAGCCTCGCGTAGCGCGGCGTCGAACGCGGCGAGCTTCGTGGGCCCGAATCCGACGCCGCCTACCACCTGAAGCGTCAGGCCTTCCGATGCCTGCTCAGTCTCCCGAGCCGCGTTGCCCCTGACCTGCCCCTCGCCCATGATCCGTTCCGTCATGGCCCGATCAAGGCGACCGCGGTGGGCTCTCGTTGAGTGACCATGGTCCCACTCACCCTACTTGTGCCGCGCGTTGCGGTCGCGGCAACTCTCTGCGTGTTAGGCAAGTGGGGATGTCGCCCGGGGCAGGGAGCGAGCCTGGCACCTTGAAGACGCTCTACTACTGGTTCGCGCTCTTCATCGTCCTCGTACTCGCCGACGACGCGACATTCGGCTGGATCTTCTGGTTGCTGAGTCAGGTAGATCCCCTGCTGTCTGCGGTTGTCGCCCTCGTCATCTACTGGGCGGTCGGATACTTGATCACGCTGCAAGGACTTCGGGAGCAACCTCGACCGATTGCCGCGTGGCTCTTGCGGCGACTCCAACTCGAGCGCAAGAACCCGGAGCTCGCGCGGCGGCAACTGAAGCTGAAGGAGAGGATCACCTCGGTGGCAGTTGCCGTCCCGATGGCGCTGCTCCTGGGCGGGGTCGTCACTACCCTCTACCTGCGTCGACAGGGAGTCGTAGACGACGATCGAGCTCGGCGCGTGGCGTTGTGGCTGACCGGCCTGTATGCGCTCGAGTTTGCGGCCATCCACGCGCTCGGCATCGGGGGGAGCATCTTCTGGGCCCGCCGCTAGCGCCGCTGGGTTCAGCTGAGCCGCACCTCGGGCGCCGCGAAGTCGGAGAGCGAAGCAAGCACCGCGCTGTTCTCGGCGTTGACGAGGATCGCAATCGGCGCGTAGTCGTCGTCGAACGACCCTCCGACGGTCGGGGTCCGCAGATCATCTCGGCCCGCGATCGGCTCCGAGCCGACTCCGACATTCGCCAGGGACCGCATGGCCGGCTCATTCATATGGGCGAACAGCACCTGGACGTTCTCGCGGAGTATCTGTTGAAACAGCGCGACGTAACCAAGCTGTGCCGCGGGGAGCCCGTTCTCAGCTTCGGCGCGCGCCCCGACGCGGAAGTTCGTCTCGATACTCAACGAGCGACGGAGATCGATACCTCGACCGGCGTAGTAGTCGGTGATCGCTGGAAGATCGACCCCCTGGTCGGAGGCGGCGAGATCCTCGAGGAGCACGCTCTCGACGCCATCTGGGCTCTGGGTCGGGCCCAACCCCGTGGCTCCGGACAGCCGGAATGCGTGGACGACGCGCGCTTCGCTGGGACGGGTATCGACCAGTGCCAGGAACTCGCAAGCGAGCTCGTACGGCCGCATGATGTCTGGGATCTCCGGGAAGACCTCGGCCTCAAGCGCACGGATCAGTTCGCTATGGGGATGGAGTGGTGGGACCCAGCCGGCGACGACCCCCTCGTGGCCCGACTGGGCGGCTAGCTCCTGAACCAGTTGGGACTGGAGCAGGTCCCGTCCGCTCTGAACGGTGAGGTCGCCGTCGCTCATCGCCTCTCCCGACCACCAACGGGTAGTCCTGCGGCAATGGGATGCCTCGCTGGTAGATCTTTGTCTACCACTGCGCCCGATCCCGGGGGCGACTCTTCGTGAGTCGATCCCACCGAGGGTGGCTTGGTGAGGAACTCCGGCGGGCGTGGAACGGTGTGTCGGTCAGACCCCGACGCGGTCGTTGTACTCCTGAATGGCCTCGGTCGCGTCGTGCTGAGCACGCGCGAGAGCCTTCTCGGGCGGCATGCCGTCGATGAACATGGCCGTCAGCGCGTCGCGCACTGCGGCGCGGACGCCGGCGAAATCCCCCGTCACCGCGCCGATCGCCGCTGAGCTCCGGCCTCCCGCCTGGAACTGCTCGTACGGCACCATCAGTTCGGGGTTGTCGGTCCACATCGCCTGAAGCGCCGGGTCCTCGACCGCCGAAATGCGAATCGGCACATAGCCACCCCGGCTTCCCACCGCAAACGCGGCCTGCTGCTCCGGTGCCGAGAGGAACTTGATCAACTCCCAGGCTGCGGCGGTCCGCTCCGGGGAGCCGGTCTGCGGGATCCAGAGCGACCCGTCAGCGACCGGGACGCCACCACGGGACTGGAGTCCGGGCAGCGGCCCGACGCCGAGGTCCACGTCGGCGAACTGACCGGACTCGAGCACGGCGAACACGGACCCGATGACCGTCGAGACGTCGATCGTCATGGCGGCGTCTCCCGTGCCGAGCGCGTACAGGTTGTCGACGTTGTCGGCCTCGGAGCCGGTGAAGTAGCCGAGATCTGACTCCACGAGACCGTCCCACCACTTCCAGATGTCGAGCCCGGCCTCGGTTTCGAGAAGGGTCTTCGTCGCCCGTCCGTCGCGGCCGTTCCGGTTGTTCAGATAGGGCTCGCCCGACTTGGCGTACAGCGACTCGTTGACGAGCGCTTCGGCACGGAGTGCGATCGCCTGCTCCGCCGCGCCCGCCTCGACGATCTTCCTCGAGTACTCGGTGACCTCGTCCAGGGTCTGGGGCGGCTGTTCGGGGTCGAGCCCGGCGGCGCGGAAGTCGTTCTTGTCGTAGAGGAGGACGGGGTTGGACACGGTCCACGGCATTGCGCGGAGGACGCCTTCCGTCGTGTAGTAGTCGATCGCATGGGGCGCGAAGTCTTCGAGCGAATAGCTGTCGGCCTTCACACACGCTTGGACCGGGATCGTGCTCTTGCTGTCGACGAGCGACTGGAGCGCGGACTCGTCCATCTGCACCAGGTCCGGAAGATCTCCCGTCGCGAGTCCGGCCCTGTACTTCTCGAAGATGTCCGGATACGTGGGGACGTTGACGAGCTTGACGCGTACCTGGTGCTGGCTGGCTTCGAACTGCTCGATCAGGTCGAGGAGAACCTCCTCATTCTTGGCCTGCTGGACGTGCCAGAACGTGATCTCGACCGACTTTTCGGCACGGTCGAGCGCCTTGACCGGGCACTTTTCGCCACGATCGGCGCCGGCCCCACCGGGCGCGCCAAAAGCCGCCACGCCCACCACGAGGGCGACGGCGGCGAGGCGGGCCACATATGTAGACAGGGCCTTCATGCGCCCTCGGTCCTCCCGTTGCCTTCCCAGGTACTGGATCGGACGAGGCCGCGAGCGGCTTGAGGGGGTTCACTAAGGGTGACCAAAGCGACTGCGATGCGTGGTGTTCGCGCGATCGGCTTTGCTGCCGTTGTGACGCTGGCTGGCTGCGGATCGTCCGAACCAGCGTCCTCGCTGCAGAGGTGCGACCGGATCGCGCGTGAGGGCTTGGCGGACATTGCCGTCGTGCTCACGCCCAATAGCGATCTTGACGACTTCCAGGCCTTCATCGACAGCCATCTCGATTGGTTCGATGGCGGACCAGGCGGAATCAAGCTTGAGAGTCAGAACACCCACGTCTCGGCGCGCACGGTGTACCTCTACCTGGTTGAGCCCGCAGATGAGAGCGCGGAGCGGAGTGTCCGGCGCGAACTCCGTCGCTTCGCCGAGGTCGAAGAGGTCGAGTTCGGAATTAGGCAGGAAGGCGGCATCGCGCCCGGACCTGTGGACTGCGACTGAGCACCGCGCGGAGGCGCAGCACCGGGCGCCAAGGGACCTACCGAGAAGGGGCAGTCGCAGGTATGACGGCTGGTGGCTGAAGCTGCACGCCTGCCGCTTGCTTCAGCTCCTCCAACGCGTCGCGGAAGCCGTTGGCGAGGTCCCACAGGTCGGGGACGCTCTCGCGGCAGGCGATCAGGCCGATGTCGAGTTTGTCCATGTAGCTGATGACGGTCACGTTGAGGCCGGCGCCCTCCATCACGGGGCCCAGCGGGCACAGGAGCTCGAGCTTCGCCCCCGCCAGGTAGAGCGGGAACAGCGGGCCGGGCACGTTCGAGACGATCAAGTTGTGGATCGGGCGGTGGCGGTCGGCCAGGCTCATGCTCGAGTAGAGGCGCGACGCGCGCGCGAACAGCGCCGGCGTCGCGAACTCGGCCCAGTCCTGGAGCATCTTGGCGCCGATGGCGTTGTGCTCGTCCTTCGCCGCCCGGGTGACCTCGCCGATGACGCGCAGCCGCTCGGCCGGGTCGCGTTCGTCTGTCGCCAGCGACGTGAACAGCGCCGAGACCTGGTTGCTCCCCTGCGTCTCCACGTCGGGGTCGTTGCGCACCGAGATCGGCACCACCGCGATCAGCGGCTCCTCCGGTAGCTCCCCCTTGGCGTCGAGGTAGCGGCGCAAGGCGCCCCCGCACAGAGCGAGCACCACGTCGTTGACCGTGCAGCCCATCGCCCGCTTGACCGCCTTCACTTCCTCGAACGGCAGCGTGACCGCCGCGACCTTGCGGTGCGGAGTGATCGAAGCGTTCAACGACGTGCGGGGTGCAGCGAACGGCGCCGGGGCGGAGGGCCCTTCACGGTCCCGACGGCGACGGACGACGTCGACGAGCGAACGCACCGCGCTCGGGAGCTTGGACGCGATCTGGAACGGCTGGCGCGCCAGCGACCACGCCGCGTAGCCGACGAGCTCGACGTCGGACGGCACCCGCTCGGGCACGGCCGGCTCGGCCGGCTCCTCGGCCTCCTTCGGTGCGGGCGACGGCTCGAGGTCGAAGAGGTGGACCATGACCTCGGCGCCGGAGACGCCGTCGATGGTCGAGTGGTGCACCTTGGCCAGCACGCCGATCTTGCCGTCCTCGAGGCCTTCGACGATGCACAGCTCCCACAGCGGCCGGGAGCGATCGAGCTGGCGGCTGGTGAACTCGCTCGCGACGTCGCACAGCTCCTTCAGGCCACCAGGCGCGGGCACGCCGATGCGGCGGACGTGGTAGTCGAGGTCGAAGTTGGGGTCGTCGACCCAGATCGGGTGGTGGAGGTTGAACGGCACCTCGACCAGGCGCCGCCGGAACATCGGGATCATCGGGAGCCGCGCCTCGATGACGGCCCGCACCTTATCGAACGAGTAGCCGCCGGGGACGGTCTTGGCGTCGAAGACCGACACCATCGAGACGTGCATGTGATGGCTGGGCGTCTCGATGTAGAGGAAGGCTGCGTCCAGCCCAGTCAGCCGCTCCATCAAATAGCTCCCTCGCTCGGCGCCGGGATACCCGGCGCCGCCCCTCCGGGGTCGCGCGTCCGCACGGTGCTGTCCCCCAGTCCGGCCGTCGGGTGCGGCTCGGACCCGAGAGGCTATTACCGCGAGAGCGCCGGGGCCTTGTCGTCGATGCGGTCGGCGACCGAGGCGCACGCCTCGAGCAGGGCCGGGATGAAGCGGCGCGCCCCGAGCACACAGGCGGCGTGGTCGGTGTGGGCGGGGTGGATGGTGGCGCCGGGGATCGCCTTGGCCAGCTTGAGCTGACGCGACGGCGCCACGAACTTGTCCTTGGTGGTCACGACGACGGCGGTCGGGACGTCGACGCGGTCGATCCACTCGTGCGAGCTGAACCGGCCCATCGCGTTCATCGCCGCCAGCAGGGTGCTCGGGGTGCAGCGGCGCAGCTCGGCCAGGGCCCAGCGGGGCATGCGCATGCCGTCGAGCTCGGTCGGGTCGAACGGCGGTTCCTCCCGGGTTCGCCCCCGGAGCGGCGGAACATGCCGCGCGACCTGGAGGGCGGCCATCGCGCCCCACAAGCTGCCGTAGAACCACCGCTCGCGCATCGTGCCGCCGAAGTTGCGGCTGGTCGCGCACAGGACCATGCCCTCGACCCGGTCGTGGTGCCGGTGCCAGATCAGCTGGGCGACGGGCCCGCCGAGCGAGTAGCCGACGGGCACGAACCGCTCGACGCCGATGGCGTCGGCCAGCGCGACGACATCGTCGGCGCAGTCCGACAGCCGGTACTTGCCCTTGGCGGGGATGCCGTGGCCGTGGCCGCGCAAGTCGACTGCAACCACCCGGTACCGCTCGGACAGCGGGCCGAAGGCGGGGAACCAGTTGAGCGCGCCGCTGGCGGCGAGGCCGTGGATCAGCACGAGCGTCTGCCCGTCCGGGGGGCCGGGCTGCTCGTACACGAAGGTGGTGCCCCGGCCCGGGAGCTCGACCGCCCGCCCGGGAGGGAGGGTGTCGGCCGACAGGCGGCTCAGCGTGTACCCGAGCACCTGGACCATCCCCCAACCTCCCTCACGCAGCGCGTTGAGACCTTGTGGATATCAGATCTCGCGGGGCGAGTGGTGGTTACTGGGCGGCTTTCTGGAGCTCTTCCAAGGCTTCGCGGAGGGCATTCGGGAAATCGAGGAGGCCGGGCATGGTCTCGGGGCAGGCCACGATGCCGAAGTTGAGCTCGCCCAGGTAGCTCCACACGGTCACGTTCAGCCCGACGTTCTCGAGGATCGGGCCCATCGACCAGATGCCGACGAGCTTGGCGCCGGCCACGTAGAGCGGCGCGGTGGGGCCGGGGACGTTGGAGACCACGAGGTTGATCGGCGGGCGGTGGCGGTCGGCCAGCCCGAACCGGGAGTACACCCGCGCACCGGTGGTGACGGGCCGGGGCGGCGCCAGCTCCCACCAGTCGGCCAGCATCTCGCCGCCGAGGGCGTGGTGCTGCTCCTTCGCCCCCTTCATCACCTCGTGGATTGACTGGAGCCGTTCCACCGGGTCGTCCAACTGGACGGGCAGCGCGGTGAACAGGTTGGAGACGCTGTTGGCGAGCACGGCCTTCCCCGGCGTGCGGGTGCTGACGGGCACGCCCGCGACCAGCGCCCGGTCGGGGAGGGCGTCGTGCTCGGTCAGCCAGCGCCGGAGCGCGCCGGTTGTGAGCGCGAGCACGACGTCGTTGACGGTGACGTCGAACGCGCTCTTCACCGTCTTGACGTCGTCGAGCGACAACGACGTCGAGACGAACGCGCGGCGGCGGGTCAGCGCCCCGTTGAACGGCAGGTCGGGCGTGGTGAACGGCGACGGTGGCGACACCGCGCCGCTGCGCTGGCGGCGCACGACGTTGCGGATGCCTCCGTAGGTGCGGCGGAGCAACCCGGGGATCCACAGCAGCTGGCGCAGCCGTTCGAGCAGCGCCCGGACGAACAGCGCCCGCCGCGTCGGCACCCGTTCGGCGCGCCAGGGTCGTGCCGGTGGCGACGGGTCGGGCGCGTCGGGATCGACGTCGAACACGTTCGTGAGCAGCTCGGCTGCCTTCACCCCGTCGGCGACCGAGTGGTGGATCTTGGCGACGAACCCGACGTGCCCGTCCTCGAGCCCTTCGGCCACCCAGATCTCCCAGAGCGGTCGGCGCCGGTCGAGCGGGAAGCTGGCGACGTCGGAGATGAGCTCGCCGAACCGGCGACTGTCGCCGGGGGCGGCGACCGTCGCCCGCTTGACGTGGGCGTCGAGGCGGAAGTCGGGGTCGTCCACCCACATCGGGTGGTGGACGCCGAGCGGCATGTCGACCACCCGCCGCCGGAACGACGGCAGCAGGTGGAGCCGCTCCTCGAGCGACTCCTTGACCCGGTCGAACGAGTAGCCCCCTGGCACGGTCGACGTGTCGAGCACCGCGATCTTCAGGGTGTGGAGGTGCTGGGTGGGCGTCTCCATATAGAGGAAGCTCGCATCGAGCCCGGTCAACCGCTCCACAGGCCGGATTGTCCCAGAGTGCCTACGATCCTTCCATGGGCGTGCGCGAGCGGGTCGGGTTCGCCCGCGACCACGACGTCATCCTCGGCGGCTTCCTCGAGCGGCTCGCGCAGGTGCATGGCGACGCGCCCCTCGTGCACGAGGACGGCGACGACGGCCTCGAGCTCACCTACAACCAGGCCGCCGATCAGGTCGCCCGCTGGGCGGGCGCGCTGCGGGCCCGCGCCGGGGAGGGTCAGCCGGTCGTGGTCGCGCTACCCAACGGGTACGCGCTCTTCCTCGCCTGCATGGCCGCCAGCCGGGCCGGGAACGTCGCGGTGCCGGTCAACCCCAAGATGCGGCCCGAGGAGATCGACCACGTCGTCGCCGACGCCGGCGCGGCGTTCGTGCTCCGCGACGGCGGCGAGCTCGACGACGGCGAAGCGGTCGACGCCACGCCCGCCGAGGTCGACGACGTCGCTGCGCTCTTCTACACGTCGGGGACGACGGGGAAGCCCAAGGGTGCCGAGCTCACCCACAAGTCGCTGGTGGGCCGGGTGGGACCGTCGGCGCTGTTCCC
Source organism: Actinomycetota bacterium (assembly GCA_052390575.1). Lineage (GTDB taxonomy): Bacteria > Actinomycetota > Acidimicrobiia > IMCC26256 > JACDBD01 > JBPCMN01. The sequence continues at coordinate 26,534 of JBQTGU010000104.1, forward strand.
GTCGGGCCTGCGCCGCGACGAGGCGGTGTCGGGGCTGCCGGTGGCGCACATCGCCGGGTTCGCAATGCTCGTGCAGCTGGCGGCGTTGGGGGTGCCGGTCTACCTGCTGCGCCGGTTCCGTCCCGACGACGCCCTCGACGCGATCGAGACGCGGCGGGCGACCATGTTCGTCGGCGTTCCCGCGATGTACCGCATGATGCTGGAGGCGGGCGCGGAGAAGCGCGATCTCTCGTCGGTGCGGATGTGGGCGTCGGGCGCCGACGCGATGCCGGTCGAGCTGGCCCGCAAGTTCCAGGGCATGGGTGGCGGCGCGAGCGTGTTCGGGCGCACGGTCGGCCGGGCGACGTTCGTCGACGGCTACGGCATGGTCGAGCTGGGCGGGGGAGCCGCCCTCGGGGTGATCCCGCCGGCGGGACCGACGGGGATGCTGCGCGTCCCGCTGCCGGGCTACAAGCTCCGGGTCGTCGACGACCAGGGTGCGGAGGCGCCGCGGGGCGAGGTCGGCGAGCTCGTGGTGAAGGGCCCGGGCGTGATGCGGGGCTACCACGGCCAGCGAGACGCGACCGCCGAGACCATGACGCCCGACGGCTGGCTCCGCACCGGCGACCTCGCCCGTCGCAGCCGCCTCGGCCTCATCGAGTTCGCGGGGAGGAAGAAGGACGTCATCAAGAACGGCGGCTACTCGGTGTTCGCCGCCGAGGTCGAGGCCGCGCTCGAGGAGCACGACGACGTGGTCGAGGCCGCGGTCGTCGGCGTGCCCGATGAGCGCAAGGGCGAGGTGCCGTGCGCCGCGGTCCGGCTCGGGGACGGAGGGACGGCCACCGGCGACGAGCTGGTGGCCTGGGCCGGCCAGCGCCTCTCCGACTACAAGGTGCCGCAGCGGGTGCTCGTCGTCGACGACTTCCCCCGCACCGGCACCGACAAGGTCCGCAAGGCCGACGTCAGGACGCTGTTCGAGCCGTAAGGCCATTCTCGAGGCCCACGGGTGCGGAATCCGCACCCGCCAGCCTCGAGAATCTGGGCGGCTCCGCCGATAGTGGGTGGATGCGCCGCGGTCTGCTCCTTCTTCTCGCGGCCCTGGCGCTGACGGGGTGCTTCGGCGGCCCGCCGCCACCACCGCTCCCCGGGCAGCCGCCGCCACCTCCACCGTCGCCGGGGCCGCCGCCGAACCCGCCGCCCCCACCGCCGGCCACGTTCGGCTGCGGGGCACTCCCCGCGCCTAGCGGGACGATCATCGACGTCACCCCGGCGGACGCGCCCAACCTCGGCACCATCGTCGCCGGCGCGCCCGCCGGAGCGACGGTGCGGCTGGCCGACGGCACCTACCCGGTGACCGGCGACTACTCGAAGCGGCTGCGGGTCAACAACCCGGGCGTGACCGTCCGGTCGGCGTCGGGGAACCCGGCCGGCGTCGTGATCGACGGGCAGTACAACATCGGCGCGCTCGTGCACGTCTTCGCCGACAACGTGACGATCGGCGAGCTCACGCTCACCCGGGCAACCGACCACCTCGTGCACGCGTACCCGCCCGACGCCGGTCCCGACGTCAACAACCTCCGCCTGTACCGGCTCCGGCTCATCGACGCGGGCGAGCAGTTCGTCAAGGTCAACAGCAACCCGGCCAAGTCGGCCTGGGTCGACGACGGGCGCCTCGAGTGCTCCCAGGTCACGATGACCGCGACCGGCCGCCAGAACATCGAGCGGGCGTTCGGCTGCTACACCGGCGGCATCGATCCCACGGCGCCCGGGGCTGGGTCGTGGCCCAGAACAGCTTCGAGGGCATCTACTGCGAGGACGGCGAGGTCGCCGAGCACGCCGTCCACTTCTGGAACGGCGCCCGCGACACCGTCGTCGAGAACAACTACATCCGCAACGTGTCCCGCGGCATCGGCTTCGGGCTGGTGCAGAGCGGCGCGTCCCGCGTCTACCCCGACAACCCGTACCCGGGCGTGTACATCGGCCACTACGACGGGGTGATCCGCAACAATGTGATCATCGCCGACATTCCCCAGTACGACACCGGCATCGAACTCGACCAGGCCCGCTTCCCGCAGGTGCTGCACAACACGATCATCGAGACCGGCAATGCGACCAACTCGTTCAGCTCGATCGACCACCGCTTCGCCAACACGATCGTCGACATCCGCAACAACCTCACCCGCCGCATCACCCAGCGCGACGGCGCCCAGGCGACGCTGACGGCCAACGTCTCCGACACACCCGGCGCATGGTTCGTCGACGTCGCCGCCGGCAACGCCCACCTCCGCTCCACCGCCGCCGGGGCCATCGACCAGGGTTCCGCCAGCGGCATCGCCGGCCTCGGCCTCGACGGCACCCCCCACGACCAGGGCCCGCCCGACATCGGCGCCGACGAGTTCCGCTAGACCTGCTGGTCAGGCGGTTTTCCCGACGTCGCCGTCAGAGTCATCCGAAACCGCCCCTTTCTCCGAATGCTCGAGGCGGGTACGTTCCGCCGACATCCGGGCCGAGCTACGGGAGGCACGCTCATGACCGTCACGCCGCCGCGCCAGAAGGTCGACCGCGACGAGGTCTTCCTCGAGTACACGAAGAGCATCTGTCCGGTCTGCAAGACGGTCATCGACGCCGAGGTCAACGTCAAGGACAACAAGGTGTTCCTGCGCAAGCGGTGCACCGAGCACGGCCAGTTCGAGGCGTTGCTCTACTCCGACGCCGAGATGTACTTCGACTCGATGCGGTTCAACAAGCCGGGGACGATCCCGCTCGAGACCCAGACCGACATCAAGGACGGCTGCCCGCTCGACTGCGGCCTCTGCCCCGAGCACAAGCAGCACGCCTGCCTCGGGATCATCGAGGTCAACACCAACTGCAACCTCGACTGCCCGATCTGCTTCGCCGACTCCGGCCACCAGCCCGACGGTTTCAGCCTCACCCTCGACCAGGTCGAGGCGGGCCTCGACGCGTTCGTGCGGTCGGAGGGCGAGCCCGAGGTCGTCATGTTCTCGGGCGGCGAGCCCACCATCCACCCGCAGATCGTCGACTTCATGCGCATGGCCGACGACAAGGGCGTGAAGATCGTCAACCTCAACACCAACGGCATTCGCCTGGCTCACGACCGCAAGTTCATGAAGGAGCTCTCGGAGCTGCCCAAGAAGCCCAACATCTACATGCAGTTCGACGGCTTCGAGGAGCGCACCCACACCGAGATCCGCGGCCGCGACCTGCGCAACGCCAAGCAGAAGGCCCTCGACAACTGCTCCGAGTTCGGGCTCAACGTCACACTGGTCGCGGCGATCGAGCGTGACCTCAACCAGCACGAGCTCGGCGACATCGTCCGCTTCGGGATCAAGCACCCGGCGGTGCGGTCGGTGGCGTTCCAGCCGGTCACCCACTCGGGGCGCCACGTCGAGTTCGACCCGATGAACCGGCTCACCAACGCCGACATCGTCCACGGGCTCGCCGACCAATGCCCCGAGTGGTTCCGGGTCTCCGACTTCTTCCCGGTGCCGTGCTGCTTCCCGACGTGCCGCAGCATCACCTACTGCCTCGTCGACGGCGACAACGTCGTGCCGATCCCGCGGCTGGTCGAGATCGAGGACTACCTCGACTACGTCAGCAACCGGGTGATGCCGGACATGTCGGTGCGGGGCGCGCTGGAGAAGCTGTGGAGCGCGTCGGCGGTGCCCGGTACCGAGGCCACCGCGTCGCAGCTCGAGTGCGCCACCTGCGGCATCGACCTGCCCGAGGCGCTCAAGGAACTGACCGACAAGGCGTTCATGATCGTCATCCAGGACTTCCAGGACCCGTACACGCTGAACGTGAAGCAGCTGATGAAGTGCTGCGTGGAGGAGATCACGCCCGACGGGCGGCTCATCCCGTTCTGCGCCTACAACTCGGTCGGGTACCGGGAGGAGGTCCGCGAGCAGCTGTCGGGGGTGAGCGTGCCCACGATCGTGCCCAACTCGAGCGAGCTCCAGCCGGTGCTGCTCACCACCAAGTACGGCTCGAAGACGCACGGCAACGGCGAGGACGGCAACGGGAACGGCGCCGCCGACGGCTCCGCCCACGTGCCGCCCGACGCCACCAACGTCGGGAAGAACCTGCGATGAGCACGAGCGAGATGCTCTCCGGATCGGCCGAGGGTCAGTCCGCCGAGGAGGTGAAGCTGTGCTGCGCGACCGCGTACCAGCAGGACGCGGTCGCGCAGATCCTGGGCGAGAGCTACCACCCCGGCGGCCTCGAACTCACCCGGCACCTGGCGCGCACGCTCCAGCTGCGCCCGGACGAGCGGGTGCTCGACGTCGCCAGCGGGCCCGGTACAACCGCCTTCCTGCTGGCGTCGGAGTTCGGCGTGCAGGTCGACGGGGTCGACCTGGGCGACGAGACCGTGGCCAAGGCGAACGCGACCGCGGCGGCTGAGGGTCTGGGCGAGCGGGTGCGGTTCCATCTCGGTGACGCCGAGCGCCTGCCGCTGCCGGACGCCTCGGTCGACGCCATCGTGTGCGAGTGCGCCTTCTGCACGTTCCCCGACAAGCCGACGGCGGCGGCCGAGATGGCGCGGGTGCTCAAGCCCGGCGGGAAGGTCGGCATCACCGACGTCGCGCTCGACCCGACTCGGCTGCACGAGGAGCTCCAGAGCCTGGCCGGCTGGGTCGCGTGCCTCGCCGACGCCCGGCCGGTGCCGGAGTACGTCCGGATGCTGGGTGACGCCGGACTCGAGGTGACGCACACGGAGTCACACGACGACGCCCTGGCGCGCATGATCGACCAGATCGACGCTCGCCTGCGCGCCTTCCGGATGGCCAAGATCCCCGCGCTCGAGAACCTCGACTTCGACGTGGCCGACGAGCGGGTCGCGTTGGCGGCCGAGGCGGTGCGCGACGGGATCGCGGGTTACTCGCTGCTGGTGGCCGAGAAGAGGTAGCGGCCCGTGGACGCGATCACGGTCGCGATCCTCGTGCTCACGGTGGCGCTGGCCGGCGCCAACGGGGCGAACGACGTCCCCAAGGGCGTGGCCACCCTCGCCGGGGCCGGGGTCACGCGCTACCGGACCGCGGTGGCGTGGGGCGCGGTCACCACGCTGGTCGGGTCGCTGCTCTCGCTCCACTTCGCCGACCGGCTGACGAAGCTGTTCTCGAAGGGGATCGTCAACGAGACGCCCACGCCTGCGTTCACGCTGGCGGTGCTGGTGGGCGCGTGCGCCTGGGTGGCCTTCGCCACCGTGACCCGCCTGCCGGTGTCGACGACCCAGTCGATCGTGGGCGCACTGGTCGGCGCCGGCCTCGTGCTCGGGTCCGGCGTCGTGAACTGGGGCGCGCTCCCGGAGAAGATCGTGCTCCCGTCGCTGCTGGCCATCGGGGTGGCCTACGGGATCTCGTTCGTCCTCAACCTGGTGCGGTTCCGCGGGCCCGAGTGCGTGTGCGTAGGCATCGAGCCGGGGGAGCCGGTGCCGGCGGGCAGTGAGACCGGCGCGATCGCCGTCCCCGCGCTGCGCGTCGACACCGGCACCCTTCCGGAATGCCGGGTCCACGGTCATGGCGCCCGCCGCATCGCGATCACGGTCAACGGGCTGCACTGGCTCTCGAGCGGCGCCGCCAGCCTCGCCCGCGGCCTCAACGACACGCCCAAGATCGTCGCCATCGGGGCGTTCGCGCTGGTGCCCGCGGGCATGGGTTCGCGCAGCGTGCTCCTTTACGTCGCGGTCGGCATGGCCGCGGGCTCGCTGCTCTTTGGCACGCGGGTGGCCCGCCGCCTCGGCGACGACGTCGTGCGCATGGACCCGGTCGAAGGGTGCAAGGCCAACCTCACGACCGCGGCCCTGGTCGGCCTGGCCGCCAACCGGGGTCTCCCGCTGTCGACGACGCAGGTCTCGGCCAGCGCCATCGCCGGCGCCTCGGGCGCCCACCCGTCGCGGCTGCACGCCCGCACGGTGCGCGACTTCCTGCTGGCGTGGATCGTCACGCCCGCAAGCGCCGGAGTCGTGGCCGCGGTCACGTTCGCCATCGCCCGCTAGCCGCGGCTGGTTACGCTCCCCGCATCGCGCGCGCCGTCCCGAAGGTCACACAACCGCTGGCGGTCGGATGGTGGCCCGCGGTCGTGCTCGTCTCGGTCAACCTGGTCGACGGGGCGTCGGACAGCATCGTCGCGGGAGTGTTGCCGCTCCTCCAGGACGAGTGGGGCTTCAGCGACACCCTCGGCGGGGCCATCCCGACCGCGGCCGCGCTCATGGGCATCGTCGTGCTGCTGCCGGCGGGGTGGATGGCCGACCACCTTCGCCGAACCCGCATCCTCGCGGTCGTCGTCGGCGCCTGGGCGCTGCTGACGACCGCGAGCGCGCTCGCCACCGCGTTCTGGATCTTCTTCGCAACCCGGCTGGTGCTGGGAGCTGCCAACCACTTCGACAACCCGCCGGCGTCGAGCCTGCTCGCCGACTTCTACCCGGCGCGCATCCGGGGCCGGGTGTTCGGCTACCAGCGGGTCGCCCACACGCTCGGCGGTGCGTTCGGCATCCTCATCGGCGGAGTGGTCGGCCAGCTGCTCGGATGGCGGGCGCCGTTCCTGGTCATGGTCGTGCCCGGCGCGCTCGTGGCCGGCGCCTGCCTTTCGCTGCGGGAGCCGGCGCGGGGCGAGAGCGACCGGCTCGACGAAGAGATCGACGATGAGACCGACTCCGAGCTGGCGGCCGAGCTCGGGCCGCGCCTCGGGGCGAGGGAGTACCTGCGCGAGGTGCGGGCGGTCCTGCGCATCCCGACGATCCGGCTGCTCTACCTCGGCGTAACCGTCACGTTCCTCGGGCTCAACGCCATCGCGTTCTGGCTCCCGAGCTTTCTCGAGCGGTCCTACGACCTGGGCGAGGGCGCGGCCGCCGCCATCACCGGCGGTGTCGGCTTGCCGGCCGCGCTGGCCGGCTCGGTCGTGGGAGGGGCCTGGGGCGACCGGCGCGCCGCGGTCGCACGGGGCCAACGGATCATCCTCATGAACACCACCCTGCTCGTCGGGGCGCTGGGTGTGATCGTGGCGTTCGCGTTCCGCGTGCTGGCCGTTCAGATGTTCATCTCGTTGTTTGCTGTGTTCTTCATCCTCGTGTCGGTCCCCAACTTCGCCGCCGCCACCGCCGAGGTGCTCCCGGCCCGGCGACGCGGCACCGGCTTCGCCGCGTTCACCTTCGTGCTCGTCGCCGGGGGCGCGCTCGGTCCCCTGCTCGTCGGACTGCTCTCGGACGCGACCGGCTCGCTGCGGTTCGCACTGGCCGCCGCTGCCCTGCCGGCGATCCCCGGCGCCTTCGTGCTCCGCCGGGCCGCGCACACCATCGACGCCGACGTCGAGGCAGCGCGCGTCGCCGCCCAGTAGCTTGCGGGCCGTGGGCCGGCTCGACGACGTCGACCTCTCGCTGAAGCTCTCACGCGAGGAGGAAGCGGAGCGGCTCGAGACCGCCCAGCTGCGCCTACTCCAGCTGCGGCTCGTGCTCGGCGGCCAGATCGGCGCCGACCCCAAGATCGGCCCGCCGGTGTGCGTCGTGTTCGAGGGGTGGGACGCGTCGGGCAAGGGGGGCGCGATCAAGCGGCTGGTCAACCACCTCGACCCCCGCCACGTGCGCGTCGCCCAGTTCGCCGCCCCGACCTACGACGAGAAGCGCCACCACTTCCTCTGGCGATTCTGGCCCGCGCTGCCGGGGTGGGGCGGCATGGCCGTGCTCGACCGCTCGTGGTACGGGCGGGTGCTGGTCGAGCGGGTCGAGGGCTTCGCGACGCAGGAGCAGTGGAAGCGCGCCTACGAGGAGATCGTCGAGTTCGAGCAGACGCTCACCGCCGAGGGGATGATCATGGCCAAGTTCTGGCTGCACATCTCCGACGCGGAGCAGATCAAGCGGTTCGAGCGGCGCAAGAAGGACCCGCTGAAGGTGTGGAAGCTCACCGACGAGGACTGGCGCAACCGCGAGAAGCGCAAGGATTACGAGAAGGCGGTCGAGGACATGCTCGCCCGCACCGACCACGTCGCCGCGCCGTGGACGATCGTCGAGGGCGACAGCAAGCGGTACGCCCGGGTGAAGGTGGTCGAGACGGTGGTGCAGGTGATCGAGAAGGGGATGGCCGAGCAGGGCTTCGAGATCCCGCCCTATTCCCTGGGCAAGCGCGGCCGCCGCTGGTAGCTGGTCAGTCCTCGAGCACTCGCTTCGGGTGGCGGCCGTCGACGTACCCGAGGAACGGCGGGTACACGTTGTACCCGAGGAGCTCCTGGAGCCGGGGGGACAGCGTGCGCGCCGTGTCGAGCGGCACCGCCAGCAGATGCGTTTCCTGGGGGCGCAGCCAACCGGCGACGTACTCGATCGCGACGCCCAGCCGGGCCCGGTCGGTGCGGTTGGCGCCGCCGCCGTGCCACACAGACCCCAGGTAGATCATCACCGAGCCCGCCGCCATCTCGGCCGGCACCGTCGGCGTCTCGGGCGTCGCCTGCTCGAGTGCGTTGCGGTGGCTGCCCGGCACCATGCGGGTGGCGCCGTTGGCCTCGGTGAAGTCGTCGAACGCCCACATCACGTTGACCACGAGCTCAGGGTGCGGGCGCGGCACCGGGTAGATGTCCTCGTCGCGGTGGCGCACCTGGGCGACCTCGCCCGGCCCGATCTCGATGCCGGTGGGGCCGCTGAGCTGGTAGTGCTCGCCCAGCACATGGTCGAGCGCGCCGAGGACGAGCGGATGCGTCGCGGGCCCGTCGAGGGCGCGGGTCTTGGCGAAGATGGCGTAGATGCGCTTGGTGTGATGGCCCTCGAAGTCGTTGCGCCCGGTGGGCACGTCTTCGAGGATGCGGGCGAGCTCCGCTCGAATTCGCCCGGCCTCGTCGCGCTCGAGCACACCCTCGATCACCGCATACCCGTCGCGGTCGAGTGACGCGACGACGTCCTCGACGCCCGCGGCAGTCGTGACGGTGCTCATGCGACGGCGGTCGCCTCGAGCTCGATCATCAGTTCGGGGAAGGCGAGGCGCGCCACCCCGAGCAGCGTCCCCGCGGGGAGCGGGCCACCGGCGGGGCCCACCCGCGCACCCACTACTTCGGCGCCCGTGGCGATGAAGGCGTCGACGTCGGTTGTGTAGAAGTTGAGGCGCACGACGTTGGCGAGGCCCATGCCTGCCTTCTCCAGGACCGCCTCGAGGTTGTCGAGGGCCTGGCCGGCCTGGGCGGCCATGTCGCCGGGGTGGAGCGGCGCGCCGTCGGCGTCGACCGAGGTCTGGCCCGCGCACAGCAGCACCCGCTCCGCCCCCTTGGTCTCGACCGCCTGCGAGAAGCCGAACTGGTCCTGCCAGGTCCACGGGTTGACGGCTCGGGTCTTCACGAGTCCTCCTCTCAGGTGGCTGGCGCCACGAGCTGTTCGCTCACGTCCCACAAGCGTCGCGCGGCGGCGTCATCCTGCGCGGCCGACGAGATCGACGCCGGCGCGCACTTGTAGAAGTAGCCGCCGGTGACGCCCTCAACCTCGGGCGACGACGCCAGGTAGACCGACGTGCGCGCTCCCTTCTCGGGGCTGATCGCGAACACGCTGCCGATCCGGTTGCCCAGCGCGAACAGCCACGACAGGTCGCCGGCCCGGCCGAACTCGCTGCGGACGTACCCGGGGTGGAGGGCGTTGGCGGTGACACCGTCACCGACCCGGCGGGCGAGCTCGCGGGTGAAGTAGATGTTGGCGAGCTTCGAGCGGCCGTAGACCGAGAGGGCGGTGTAGCGCCGTTCAGACTGGAGGTCGTCGAAGTCGAGGCGGGCGCCCTTGTGCGCCACCGACGACACGTTGACGACCCGGGCGCCCCCGGGATTGGCCTCGAGGCGATCGAGGAGCAGCTGAGTCAGCAGGAAGGGCCCGAGGTGGTTGATCCCGAAGGTGCTCTCGAACCCCTCCTCCGTCTCCGTGCGCGCCGAGAGGATGCCCCCGGCGTTGTTGAGCAGCACGTCGAGGCGGTCGTAGCGGTCGAGGAAGTCGGTGGCGAACTTCCGGATCGAAGCGAAACTGGCGAGGTCGAGGTCCATGACCGCGACGTCGGTGCTCCCGCTCCGCTTCAGCACGTCCTCGAGCGCGGCCTCGCCCCGCTCGACGTTGCGGGACGTGATCACGACCGTGGCCCCCGCCCGGGCGAGCCCGACCGCGGCTTCCTTGCCGATCCCGGCGTTGCCGCCCGTGATCGCCACGACCTTCCCGGCCATCGCTCCGTCGCTCACACCGCCACGCTACCGGCGGCGGCGCGGTGCAGGCGCCGGCGGTGACCGTGCTCACTCGACCGGTGCCTCCTTCGCCACCATCTCCTCGCTGACCTGCCACAGCCGGCGGGCGGCGTCGTCGCCTTGCGCGACGCGCGAGATCGACTTCGGCGCGCACCGGGAGAAGTACCCGCCGGTCACGGCTTCGACCTCGGGCGACGACGCCAGATAGATCGGGGTACGCGCCCCCTTCTCGGGGCTGAGGAAGAGGAAGCCAG
>JBQTGU010000105.1:0-1544 GCA_052390575.1 Actinomycetota bacterium
GCCCCCCTGTTTTATCTGGGTGGGATTCCGTGGGCTCTGTGACTGCTGAGCTGTCACGCTCGGTCGTGACCATCCGGCCATGGCCCGTACGCCCTTTGACCCGATCGTCGTCCGCCCGCCGTGCCCACGACACCCGGGCAGCCGGATCCGACTCGACGGCTTTTGGCACTGCCGCTGGAGTCCGCTCCACCGCCGTCCCCGCTATCGGTGCGTGACGGAACCCGGGACGCGGGGCCACGCGTTCAGCATCCCGGTCGCCGTCCGCCAGCCGACCGAGCGCCACCCCGACGCCGGTGCCGCGTGTCCCGCCTGCGCCCACGTGTACGCCCGCCACGAGGGCGTGTCGACCGGGCGCGACTTCGTGTTCGGCCACGCCGAGATCGCGCGGCTGCTGGTCCGGGTCGGTGAGGGCATGAGCCTGCGGGCCGCCAGCGCCGACCTGCGCGACCATGTCCTGCGGACGCAGGGCCCCACCAGCCGCCAGGCCAACCTCGCGGTCAACTACCTCGACGCGTATGCCCCGGCGGTCCTCGTCGCGCTGGATCCGACGACCTGGCCCAGGGTCGTCGTCCTCGACACGACCACGCTCTTCACCCGGGTCCCGCGCGAGGGACCCGACGACACCGGCGCCGCCCGCGTGGGCAACCGGCGGGCCGGCACGGTCATGGTCGCCCTCGACGGGACCGCCCGCCGCCCGCGGCCATGCCTGATGGCGGTCGCCGGGGCCAAGGATGCCGACTCGTGGCGGCTGTTCTTCGGCCGTCTCGCCCGGGCGCCGGAAGTGGTCGTCGCCGACCTCGACGCCGCGATCGCCCGGGCGGTCCGAGAGACCTGGCCCGACGCCCTGCTCGTCCCCTCACGCCACCACCTCGCCGCCCGGATCCGCGAGCGGCTGGTCGCCGACGGGGTCCCCGAGCGGGTCCGCCTCGAGGCGCCGGTCGCGACCCGCCGGGCGTTGCCGTGGACCGGCGAGCGGGTCCGCCGCTATGGCCCGCATCCGCTCCACGATGCGGCCCTCGGTGCGTTGCGTGGCGAGCGTGAGTGGGCCGCCTTCACCGCGCTCGTCGAGCGCCACGTCCCGCCCGACCGGCTCGCCCTACGGGGCTGGATCGCGACCAACGAGCCGCTCGTCCGGCGGGGCTGGCTCCTGCGCGAGCGGCTCGGTGCCATCCCGCTCTCGACCGGTGCCCTCGAAGGCGCGATCGGCGAGTGGCTGGCGCCCCTGCGCCGGCGGGCCGGGCGCTGGCAGAACGCCCGCCGGCTCGACCTCGTCCTCGGGCTCATGACCCTCCGTGCCCGGGGCGACGCCCGCGAGGCCCGCTATGGCGCCCTCGTCCGTGCGGCGTTCGCCGCGACCGGCAACCGCTCGCACGAGCCGGCCGGCGCGCCCGACCTCGGGACCGAGACCGTCGCCGGCCGGACCCGCCCGGTGAGCTGGTGGCGGACGTTCCACGACCGCGTCGAACCGTCCCTGCCGCGGCTCGTCCGCGAGGCCGACCGGCGCTGGCGGGCGCAGGCCCGGACCGACCACCTCGAGTGGGTGA
>JBQTGU010000106.1:0-21231 GCA_052390575.1 Actinomycetota bacterium
CACCCGGCAAGCCCAAGCACACCTCGGGCAGGATCGCTTCCCACAACGTCCGCTCCAGGTTTACGGTTCTCAACATTGGTGGCCTCGATCCGTACTAGCCCTACGGGTCGAGGCCATCATCCGCTCATTCAGTCCCGATCGCGAGCACTCCCGACACACGAACGGCTGGTCAGAGCGTTCTTCTACACCGACTTCTTCAGGTCGAAGTAGCTAGGTCTCTGCAGACGGGCGGCGTCTTCTTCACCGGCTGGCAGGCCGCCAATAGATGTCCAGAATCGCAACTGTTGAACAGGTTTCGCGGCCGATAGGGTCGCCGGCGTGACCGCGGTCTTCGTCCACGGCGTTCCCGAGACCGCGCAGATCTGGGACGGCGTCCGCAAGGACTTGAGCGACATCCAGTCGGTCGCGCTCTCCCTTCCCGGCTTCGGTGTGCCCGTCCCGAACGGCTTCGGCGCCACCATGGACGAGTACGCCGACTGGCTCGTGCACGAGCTCGAGAAGGTCGACGCGCCCGTCGACGTCGTCGGCCACGACTGGGGCGGGCTCCTCGTCGGCCGGCTGGTGAGCCTCCGGCCCGAGCTGGTCCGGTCGTGGGTGTCGGACGCGGTCGGCGGGTTCGACCCCGAGTTCGCCTGGCACGACATCGCCAAGATCTGGCAGACGCCGGCCGAAGGCGAGGAGTTCTTCGCCGCCATCCGCGCGCTGCCGCTGGAGCACCGAGCAGAGCCGTTCACCGCGTTGGGCATCCCGCTCGAAGACGCCCTCCGGATGGTCTCGGACCTGGACGAGCGGATGGTTGACTGCATCCTCAAGCTGTATCGCTCGGCCGTCGGCGTGGAGACGAAGTGGGGCCCCGAACTCAGCCGCGTTCCGGCGCCCGGTTTGGTGCTCGTCGGGGGCGAGGATCCGCTCAACGACGAGGGACGGGGGCGGCGGGTCGCCGAGCGTGCCGGGGCGGGCTTCAAGGTGCTCGAGGGTTTGAGCCACTTCTGGCCGTACCAGGGGCCCGAACGGGGCGCCGCGGTGCTGCGCGACTTCTGGAGTTCGCTACCGACCGAATAGCGGCGATCGCTAAGCGTCGGTCACCCGGATGCGAATGCGCTTGTTGCCCTTGCCCTTGCTCTCGGTCTTGACCACCTCGAAACGACCGACCTCGGACGTGTCGGCCACGTGGGTGCCGCCGTCGGCCTGCCTGTCGAGGCCGACGATGTCGACCACCCGGATCTCGGTGACCGACTCCGGGATCAGGTTCACCTTCGTGCGGATGAGGTGCTCGTCGGCAAGGGCCTCACGGCGGGGCAGGAACGAGACCTCCACCAGCCGGGCAGCCGCGAGCTCGTCGTTCACGAGCTGCTCGACCTCGGGGCCGAAGCCCTCCGGGAGGGGGTCGAACTCGAAGTCCATGCGGGCCTCGAGCGGCTCCATGTTTCCGCCGGTCACCGCCTTGCCCCAGCGGTTCCAGATCACGCCGCACAGCACGTGGAGCGCGGTGTGCGTGCGCATGAGCGCGTGGCGGCGGTCCCAGTCGACCTCGCCGTGCACGCGCTCGACCTCCGTCGGCACCGGCCCCTCGAGCGTGTGCCAGGCGAGATCACCTTCCTTCTTCACGCTCGTCACCCGCGCCTCGCCGAGCGTTCCGGTGTCGTGGGGCTGGCCCCCGCCGGTCGGGTAGAACGCGGTGCGGTCGAGCGCGACCCGGTCGCCGTCCAGCGCGGTGACCGTCGCGTCGAACTCGCGGAGGTAGGCGTCCCGCAGGTAGAGCAGCTCCGTCGCCATCACGACCGATTCTGCCCGATGCGGCCCGGAGAGCGGCCCAGTCGTACGGTCGCAGCATCGAGCCGATCGGGTTCAACTGGGGTGCCACCGCCGACGAGCGGGAGCTGCCGTTCCCGTGCGATCCGCACCTGCCCGACGCCGACGACGCCTGCTTCCGCGCCGTCACCATCGAAGCGCCCGCGCCGATCGTCTTCCGCTGGCTGTGCCAACTCCAGTTGGCGCCCTACAGCTACGACTGGATCGACAACTGGGGCCGGCGTAGCCCGCAGGAGCTGGTGCCCGGCACTGAGGAGCTCGAAGTCGGCCAGCGGATCCTGTCGATCTTCCGGCTGGTCGACTTCGCGCCCGACCGCCAGCTCACGCTGGTGTTGGCGCGGGCCCGGCGGGTTTTCGGCGACGTCGCCCTGAGTTACGTCGTCGTGCCCGAGGGCGCCGACCGGTGCCGCCTGCTCGTCAAGCTCCTGGTGAACCATCCCGGGCCGCGGCTGCTTCGCCCATTGGTGCGGTGGGTCGGACCACTCGGCGACCTGGTGATGATGCGGCGCCAGCTCCTCAACTTCAAGGGGCTGGCGGAGCGGGAGGCCGCACGCCGTAGTACTTCGCCACGTCGGCCGGCATGATGTGGATCGGGTCGCGGTTGAAGATCACGCCGGTACGTTCCATCGACCGCGCGACCAGGCCCGAGCAGATCTGCTGGCCGTCGAGGAAGAAGCTGAACTTGGCCCCGGTCAGCAGAGTGAACGCGATGCTGGCGATCGTCACGAACCCGTAGCGCTGCTTGCCCTTGGCTGCCCAGTTGCCGAACGCGACCGCCTGGCTGCGGTCCTTGCTGTTCTTCGGTGAGTCGATCCGGACGACCTGGTACTCCTTCTCCTTGTAGTTCGACACGTTCCGACGGGTGACGCCTTCCCCAGCGCCTCGACGATGTCCCCCCGCGCGGTGACGACCAGGGCGGCGTGGTTCCAGTGCGTGTACACGCGGTCGTCGCGCTGGATGCGCAGGCCCTGGCCGAACCGGATGATCTTGCTGCTCCAGGCGTCGCCGTGGGTGAGGAGGAAGTCGCCCGGAGTCCAGGTACGCGGCGCCTCGCCCGGTCCGTACGTCTCGACCGACTTCGGTTCGACGGGCTCGAACGGCTGGTCCTGCCCCATCGGTGCGGCGACCTCAGCCGGCCTGCGTGCCGACCTTCAGCTCGCGGAACGGCGTGCTCTTGTCGGGGCCGGGCTCCTTCGGGAGACCCAGGATGCGCTCACCGATGATGTTCTTCTGCACCTCGTCGCTGCCGCCGTAGATCGACACCGCCGGCGCGAACAGCGCCATCTCCTGGAGCATCCCGTGGTGGGGTGCGTCCTTGCCCGCGAGCATCCCGTACGGGCCGATGATCTCGAGGCCGAGGTCGCGCGACAGCCGGGTGATGCGGCTCATCATCAGCTTGGCCGTGTTGGCCTCGGGACCGGGTGACTTCCCCCGCGCCTTCGCCGCCTTGGACCGCATCGCGGTGTAGCGACCGATCTGCGTGAGCGAGTACAGCTGTGCCAGGCGCTGACGGACGCGCGGGTCGTCGTTGCAGCCCTGGTCGCGCGCCACGTCGACGAGCAGATGCGCTGACCGCCCGGAGAGGGCGCTGCCGGCGCCGGAGCGTCCGCGCTCACCTCCCCCGGCAACGTCGCCCACCCTCTTGCCCAGCATGTGCGCCTTGGCCCCGGGCGCGGCGCCTCCGACCGCGCCGCTCCCGCCGCTGCCGAGCCCGGCGCGCTCGTTGGCGAGGGTGGTGTTGGCGGCGGCCCAGCCTTCGCCGAGCTCGCCGATGCGGGCGGAGTCGGGGACGCGGGCGTCGTCGAAGAACACCTCGTTGAACAGGGCGCGGCCCGTCATCTCCCGCAGCGGGCGGATGTCGACGCCGGGCTGGTCCATCTCGATCGCGAAGTAGGTGATGCCTTTGTGCTTGGGCGCGTCGGGGTCGGTGCGGGCGATGAGCATGCCGAGGTCGGCGACCTGCGCGCCCGACGTCCACACCTTCTGGCCGTTGATGATCCACTCGTCGCCGTCGCGCTCGGCCTTGCATTGGAGGCTGGCGAGGTCGGAGCCGGCGCCGGGCTCGCTGAACAGCTGGCACCATCCCTCCTGGCCGTTGAGGATCGGCTTGAGGTAGCGGCGCTTCTGCTCGTCGGTGCCGTGCACCATGATCGTCGGCCCCGCGAGGAGGAGCCCGAGACCCGACGGCGGGCCGATGGCGCCGGCGGACGCGATCTCGTCGGAGACGGCGCGGGCGAGGTCGCCGGGAAGTCCCTTGCCGAAGCAGTCCTCGGGCCAGTGCGGCACCGCCCAGCCGGAGTCGGCGAGCAGCTGCCACCACTCCGCGACCGTGAGGTCGGGGTCCCAGTTCTCCTTGAGCCAGGTCCGCACCTCGTCCCGGACCAGCTCTTCCGTCATCACTGCCATTCGAGTGCCCGCCTCCCTTGGTCAGTCGAGCAGTTCGAACACCTTCTCGGACGGACGGGCGATCACGGCCCGCTCGCCCCGGAACACTACGGGGCGCTGCATGAGCTCGGGGTGCTCCAACAACAGAGTGATCACCGATTCGCGGTCGGTGTAATCCTCCGCCGTCAGGCCCAGCTCGTCGAAGCGCTTGTCCTTGCGCACGAGCTCGGCGGGCGGATCCGAAATGGCATCGAGGATACGCTCGAGCGTGGCCCGATCGGGCGGGGCCTTCAGGTACTCGACGACGTCGCTGTCGACCCCCCGCTCGCCGAGGATGTCGAGCGCGCCCCGCGACTTGCTGCAGACCGGGTTGTGGTACACGAGGATTTCGCTCACGGGGAAGAAGGGTACCGTTGGGATGAGCAACGTGGAGGTGGGCGCCATGACCGACGTGGCTTCGGAACGCCGATATCTCGGACGGGACGACGTCAACAGCGTCGAGTCGATCCTGGCCGACGACGAGATCGACTTCGGGACCGCGGCCCACACCACCGCGGCGCGGGGCGACGCCGTCTTCACCTGGGACTACGACCGCACCCGTCAGGGTCTCGGGAAGCTGTACGAGAAGGCCAAGACGTCGCAGTGGAACGGGGCCACCGACCTCGACTGGGAAACGCCCGTCGACCCCGAGAAGGTCGCGCTCGAGATGGCGCCGGCAGCGGCGATGTTCCAGCAGCGGATGGCCGACGTGCCCGGCTCGCCGGTCAAGAGCTGGGGAGCCAAGGAGTGGAGCGAGTTCCAGGTCGAGGCGCTCAACTGGCGCATGAGCCAGTTCCTCCACGGCGAGCAGGGCGCGCTCATCTGCACCGCCAAGATCGTCGAGACGACGCCGTGGATCGACGCCAAGTACTACGCCGCCAGCCAGGTGGTCGACGAGGCCCGCCACGTCGAGGTGTTCTCGCGCTACCTCGACACCAAGCTCGACGGCCACTACCCGGTCAACCCCGCCCTCCAGCTGCTGATCGACGACATCATCGGCGACCCCCGCTGGGACATGACGTACATGGGGATGCAGATCATGGTGGAGGGCCTGGCGCTGGCGGCCTTCGGGTTCATGCACTCCGTCACCGAGGAGCCGCTGCTCAAGAAGCTGCTGCGCTACGTGATGGCCGACGAGGCCCGCCACGTCGCCTTCGGCGTGCTGTCGCTCCAGGAGTACTACGCCGGGCTCGACGCCAAGGAGCTGCGGGAGCGCCAGGAGTTCGCGTTCGAGGCCGCGCTACGCATGCGGGACCGGCTGATGATGCACGCGGTATGGGAGAAGGTCGGCGTCGACCGCCGGACCGTGACCGAGTTCCTGCTGGGCGTGCGCAAGATGGCCAACAACCCGTTCCAGGCGGCGCTGTTCTCCAAGATCGTCCCGAACTGCAAGAAGCTCGGCCTGCTCGACGCCGGCGACGGCTGGCTGCGCGACCGGTTCACCGAGATTGGCGTGATCCAGTTCGAGGACGCCACCGACACCGACGAGGAGTACGAGAGCCTCGACGAGGTCGCCAAGGACCGCGCCGCCGCCAGTTAGTACGAACCTGCGCGCTCCCCGCGCCAGATATGGCGCGCTCAGCGCGCAGGTTCAGGGGCGAGGTGCGGATTGGATGAAGACCTCGATGCGGGCGATGCGGCCGTCGCCATCGAGCTCGAACACCAGCGCTTCCGGAGTGCGGACAGGCTTGCCGTTCAGCTCGACCGTCTCGCTCAGCTCGGCGAACGCGAGCGTGTCGCTCGCATACGTCACCCGGTCGACCCGCATCTCGTAGCCCTCGAGCTTCGGCATCGTGTCGGCGATGAACGCGACGTACGCGTCGCGGCCCTCGTAGCGGTCCATGTACGGCCCGACCCGAACCACGTCTTGGGCGACGCACTCACGCAACGCGCCCCAGTCGTGCGACGTGATCGCCTCGAGGTACCGCTCGACGATGCCGGCCACGCGTGCCCTATGTGATGTTGGCGATGCCGACGCAGACGACGAGGAACACGGTGGCGGCCGCGAGCAGGACCATCGCGAGCACCCAGAACCGCTTCGGCCGCCCCTCGTCGAGCCACGACCAGAGGGTGGCCAGCGCCGTGCCCGTCGCCGACAGGATGAAGATGGCCGACACCACTCCGACCCACAGCGCGGCGAAGACGGTCGCGAGGACCAGGAGCCCCGAGGTCAACGCGCCGAGTCGGACCGTTCGCCGGCCTCGTACGGCCGTCGGCATGACGTCGCTCATCACGGCGACCCTACTTCGACGGCGTCCGCCAGCAGCTCGAGGTAGCGCGACCGCGACACCTCGACCGCGCCGAGCGACTCGAGGTGCGGAGTCACCCACTGCACGTCGAGCAGCTTCGCACCCCGGGATCGCAGCCACTCAACCAATCCCACCAGCGCCACCTTTCCGGCGTCGGTCTCGCGGTGGAACATCGACTCGGCTGCGAACAGGCCGCCGATCGCGACGCCGTAGACACCGCCGGCGAGCTCGCCGTCTCCGTTCCACGACTCGACACTGTGCGCCCATCCCAGCTTGTGAAGCTCCGTGTACGCCTCGACGAAGCCCTCGTCGATCCACCCGCCGGGACGCCGACCGTCGGCGCAGCCGCGCATCACGTCCTCGAAGGCGCGGTTTACCGTGGTCTCGAACTTGCGCGCCGATCGCCGCAACGACTTGGTCACCCGCAACCCGTCGAGCGGGATGATCCCGCGAGGGTCGGGCGACCACCACCCGATCGGGCCGTCCTCCCCCAGGCGCATCGGGAACAGACCGGTCCGGTACGCCGCCAGCAGCGTGCCGGGCTCGAGGTCGGCGCCGATCCCGGCGACCTCCTCGTCCCCCGCGTCGGCAGCCGACGGCAACTCCCAGCGCGTCGGCGGCGGCTCGACCGGCATGCCGTCGAGCATGGCAGCCTGTCGACGTGAACGTGCTCCTGATCACGACCGACCAGCACAAGGCCACGACGCTGGGCGCCTACGGCGATCCGCTCGAGGCCACGCCCGCCCTCGACCGCCTGGCACGCGCCGGCACGACGTACACCCGGTGCCGGACCCAGAACCCGTTCTGCCAGCCGTCCCGGGCGACGATCCTCACCGGCGTCCACCCCACCACGCACGGCGTCCTCCGCAACGGCATCGACCTCCCCGACGAAGCCGTCGACGAGTCGATCGCCACTCGCTTCGCCCGCGCTGGTCACGCCACCGCGCTGCTCGGCAAGGGCCACTTCGCCTCCTACTTCCCCGACTACCCCACCGGGAAGGTCGAGGCGGTCGTCGACTCCGCGCTCGTACCGCCCGACTGGCACGGCCCCTACCTCGGGTTCGAGCACGCCGAGATGGTCACCGACGTCCACAACATCCGCGTCGCCCGCGGCGCCGGCGAATGGAGCTGGGGATTCGGGCCGCCGCCGTTCGGCCTGCACTACGCGCGCTACCTGTTTCGGGATGGGCGCGAGCGCGGCGTGGAGCGGCTGCGACTCATGCAACCCGAGGCCGCCGGGCGGAAGTGGGACTTCACCCAGACGTGGAAGAACCAGGTCGACGAGGAGGACCACCCGACGACGTGGATCGCCGACCGGGCGATCGACTGGCTGCGCCACGTTGACCGGCCATTCTTCGCCTGGGTGAGCTTCGCCGATCCCCATCACCCCTTCGATCCGCCCCGGCCCTGGTGCGACCGGTACGACCCCGCCGACATGGGGGCGGTGCTCCCCCACGCCCACCCCGACGAGTTCGAAGGCAAGCCGCCGATGCACGAGGCGTGGACGCGGGGCTTCCGGGACTCGCCGTTCGAGTGGGCCAACCCGGGCTGGACGCAGTTCAGGGAGGAGGAGCAACTGACGATCCTCGCCGGCTACTACGGGATGATCGCCCAGATCGACGACAACGTCGGTCGCATCCTGGAGGCGCTCGAGCTGCTCGACCTCGCCGACGACACCGTCGTGGCGTTCACCGCCGACCACGGCGACTACATGGGCGACCACCAAATGATGCTCAAGGGACCGATCCACTACGAATCGCTCGTGCGCGTCCCGCTCCTCGTCCGCGGCCCCGGCTTCGAACCCGGCGCGGTCGTCGACGACCCCGTGGGGACCATCGACCTGGCCCCGACCTTCCTCGAAGCTTCCGGCGTCGACATTCCCGACGAGTTCGAGGGCCAATCGCTCTTGAACGGCGCTCGCGAGCACGTGCTCACGGAAGACGACACGATGCCCGGCGCCATCCAGCTCCGGACGCTCACGACCCGCAATTGGCGGATCACGCGCGACCTCAACAACGACGGCGGCGGGGAGCTCTACGACCTCGACGACGACCCCGGCGAGCTGGTGAACCGGTGGCGCGACCCCGCCCGCGAATCAGAGCGCTCCGACCTGCTGGCCACGCTCGACGACGTCATGCGCCACGACCTCGGTCGTGAGCTGCCTCAGGTCGGCCTGGCGGGCTAGGCGTATCCGGCCACGAAGTCGCGGATGAGCGAGGCCGCGTCGGGATGCTGCTTCGCCAGATCGTCGGGGTCGCCGAGCACGACGTCGGACGGGTCGACGCCGGGCCACTCCGTGCTCGCACCCAGGAACCACCGGCCGTCGCCAAGGAGCCGGGCGGTATGGAACGTCGAACCCGGAATGAGCAGCTGCACCCGCTGACCTGTCTCCAGCTCGGGGCCCATCACCTCGACCGCGTGCCTCCCGTCGGGATACAGCAACAGCACCTCGAGGGGGTCGCCGAGGTACCGGTGGTAGAGCTGGTCGTTGCGGATGCAGTGCAGGTGCACGGGCGCGTCCGGCGTCACCTCGAAGTAGAGCGCCGACCCCGCCGGTCGTCCGGAGGCGAAGGGCTCGGGTAGACCGCCGGGGGCGATCTGCTCGCCGCTGACGTACGCGACCCGCACGAACCCACACGTTGGATGGGGCTCGAGCTGGAGTAACCAGCGAACCTCCGCCGCGTCCAGGTCGCCCGGCGGCATCAGCCCAGCAGGCTGCGGGCGATCTGCGACACCTGGATCTCGTCGGTGCCGGCGTAGATCTGGAGCACCTTGGCGTCGCGGCAGAGCTGCTCGACCTCGTACTCGGCCATGTAGCCGTTGCCGCCGAAGAGCTGCACCGCTTCGAGCGCGACCTCCATCGCCGCCTGGGCGCCGTAGAGCTTGCACGCCGACGCCTCCGCCAGGCTCATGACCGTGCCCGCGCCCGACATCTCGATCTGGCGGAACACCAGGTTCTGGAGGTTGACCCGGGCCACCTCCATGCGGGCCAGCTTGAGCTGGATGAGCTGGTACTCCCCGATCGGCTTGCCGAACTGGATGCGCTCCTTGGCGTAGTCGAGGGATAGCTCGAGGCAGCGCTCCACGATGCCGAGCGCCATCGCGGCCACGCCGGTGCGCTCCATCACGAACGTCGCCTTGGCGCCCTCGCGCCCGCCCGCGGGCACGTCCTCGGTCTCGCCGAGGAGCCGGTCGCGTCCGACCCGCACGTCGGTGAGGAACAGCTGGCCGGTGGGCGACGAGTGCAGCCCCATCTTGCGCAGCGGCTTCGACTGCTCGAAGCCCTCCATCCCCGTGTCGAGCACGAACGTGAGGACCTTGCGGTCGTCGGGCGGGTTGCCCTCGTCGAGCTTGCAGATGAACACGGTGGTGTCGGCGTACGGGCCGTTGGTGATGAACGTCTTCGAGCCGTTGAGGACGTACTCGTCGCCGTCGCGCCGGGCGGTCGACTGCATCATGCCGAACGCGTCGGAGCCGGAGTTGGGCTCGGTGATGGCCCAGGCACCGATCTTGTCCAGCGTGAGGAGGTCGAGCGCCCAGCGCTCCTTCTGCTCGATCGTCCCCTTCGACATGATCGACGCGGGCGTGAGCCCGACGCTGACGCCCATAGCGGTGACCATCCCGGGCGAGCACCGGCACAGCTCGATGATCGGGATCATGAACATGGCGCCGCCGCCTCGTGCGCCGCCGGACTCGCCCTCATCGGACGCGGGCCTCCCTTGGGCGGTCTCCCGCTCCCGCTCGATGCGCTCCTTGAACTGCTCCCGCGCCAGCGCGTCGAGCCCGAACGTGCGGAACATCGTGCGCAGTACGTCGTAGGGCGGCGTGTCGCCGAACTCGAGCTCCTCCCGACGGGGCCGAATCTCGCTCTCCACGAACTGCCGCACGGCGTCGCGGATCATGGCGTGCTCGTCGCTCCACTCGAACATGGCCAGACCTTACGCGGGATCGAGGCGCAGCAGACCGTCTCCCTGGGAGAGCACGAAGATCTCCCCGTCGTTGTCCTGCCCGAACGCGGCCACGTTCGCCGCGCTCAGCTCGAAGAGCCGCTCCACCGCGACGTCGCCGCTCTCCCGGCGCAGGACCCGGAGCTGGCCCTCGCAGAAGTCGGAGAAGAGATAGGCGCCGACGAGGCTCGGGATGCGGGTGCCCCGGTACACGAACCCGCCGATGACCGCGCAGCCATCGTCGGGGTTCGGGTACTCGAAGATCGGCGGGACCGCGTCGGGCGGCGCCTCCCCGTCGAACGGCCGGCTGCCCTCGAGGCGGGCCCATCCGTAATTCGCGCCCGCACCGGAGCCCGCGGGCATGTAGTCGATCTCCTCCCAGGCGCTCTGGCCCACGTCGCCGATCCAGAGGTCGCCCGTCTCACGGTCGAACGAGAAGCGCCACGGGTTCCGAAGCCCGTAGGCCCAGATCTCGGGGCGCCCGCCGCCGGCGGCGAACGGGTTGTCGGATGGGACTGCGTACGCATCGTCCCCGCTCGCGGTCGGGTCGATGCGCAGCACCTTGCCGAGGAGCGTGTCGAGTGACTGGCCGTTGCCGCCAGGCGGGTGGCCCCGACTCCGGTCGGCCTGGCCGCCGCCGTCTCCGAGCCCGATGTAGAGGAGGCCGTCGGGACCGAAGGCGAGCTGGCCGCCGTTGTGGTTGGGCTGGGGTTTCTCGACCGACAAGACGGACCGGCGCGACGACCGGTCGGCAATGTTCCCGTCCATTCCGTACTCGTCGATCTGGACGGCGCCGTCGTTGGTCCGATCGGTGTAATGCACGTAGAGCTTGGACCCGTCCGGTGAGAACGCCAGGCCGAGAAGTCCCTGCTCGCGCCGGTCGACCGTGACGCGGCCGATGATGTCGAGCACGGGCTTCGGGTCGGTGACACCGTCCCGCACCGCCAGCACCTGTCCGTCCTGCTCGGCCACGTAGAGGGTGCTGTCGCCGGCGCGCACCGCCAGGGCGCTGGGCGCTGCGACGTCCGCGACCGGCGTGAGCTGCAACACGCCGTTCGACCGGGCTCCGGTCTCGTCGCGGTCGCAGGCGGCGGCGCTCAGCACGACGACCGCCAGGACCGCGACGACCGCCCCCCGCATGGTCGGAGGCTAGGACGGGGGCGCCGGACCCGGGAGGCCCGGCGCCCCGCCCGCTCACCCGTTGGGCTCTTGGAGCACGCCCACCCGATGACCCTCGGGGTCCTGGATCATCGCGATGGTCGGCCCACCCGGCAGCGTCGGCGTGGGCTGCTGCACCACCTTGGCGCCGAGCTTCTCGGCCTTCTTCAGTCGGGCCTCGAGGTCGGGCACGCTCACGTAGAACGTGACGTACTCGGTGTCGTCGGTGGCGAAGATCCCACCTGGGATCCCACCCTCCCCGCCGGTGTCGACCATGCCGTAGGCGGCGGGGTTGTCGGCGTCGACCTTCCAGTCGAACAGGTCGCCGTAGAACTGCTTGAGCGAGTCGAGGTTCCGTCCGGCGACCTCGAACCACACCACGGGGGCTCCCATGTCGTTGCCTCCTGTCTCGGGGATGTCTCGCCCAGGATGCGGGAGCCCGGCGACAACCCCCTGTCGGGATTTCCGTGGTGATCGGGAACCCCACCCCGTGAGTAATCGTCTACTCATGACATCGGACCCTCCCGGACCCATACTCCGGGACGCAGCCCCTCGAGAACGGAGCGAACCAATGGCCAAGAAGGACTCCAAGCCCGAGAAGCAGCGGAAGTACAAGGACGAAAAGGCCAAGCAGGACGAGACGATCGCCACGCTCGAGGTCTCGGACGAGCCCGCTCGGATCGACACGGTCCTCGACGAGGACCGCCTGGCCGTCCGGCCCGACGCCGCCGCCCGCCTCGACGTGTTCCGCGACGGCAACCTCGAGGGGCTCCAGAAGGAGGGCGAAGCGATCGCCCCCGACGGCCTCGGCGAGATCACCGACAACCTCGGCAACGACATCGCCCGCCACGACGGCCCCGGCATCGCCGACATGTTCAAGTCGGGCAGCGAGCACGGACTGACCGGGACCGACGACGTCGACCCGCTCTCCGGCCAACCCCACATCCCGGACGAGAAGGACGGCCCCGACACGCCGTACCGCAAGAACGACCCCAGCCTGACCAGCCAGCTCACCAAGGAACAAGGCCGGGACTTCTGGGGCGTCGGCGGCAACGAGAAGGGGTTCGTGCCGGCGGACGGCCGGCAGCACATCCCCGTCAGAGACCAGGTGGAAAAGGTCCTCAGGGACTCGGGTGTCCGCGAGGCCGAGAAGAAGGCCCAGGAGATCGAGGCCCAGAAACAGCAGGCGGAGAGAGAAGCCAAGGAGAAGGCCGACAAGGAAGCCAAAGAGAAGGCTGAGAAGGAAGCCAAGGAGAAAGCAGAGAAGGAAGCCAAAGAGAAGGCTGAGAAGGAGGCCAAGGAGAAGGAAGCCAAAGAGAAAGAGGCCAAGAAGAAGGAAGGCGAGAAGGACGGCGATGACGACGACGACGAGACGTACACGACCGGCGAGGTCGAGTCGACGCCGCAGATCAACACCCTCGAGTCCGGCCCGCTACTCACCGACCACGATCTCCTCGGCCACCGGGTCGACCCCGGCGACGAAACGGTCTTCGAGATCGACAAGAGCCAGATCGACGCGGTGATCGAGGAGCACACGACCCACGGGACCCAGATCCTCACCAGCGCCGAGGAGCTGCCGGCGCATGTCGACCTCTCCGTCCCGCCAACGGTGCCCGGCGAGGAGTTGAAGAACACCGGCAACCCACTGGATGCCGAGGCACCCTCGGTCCCGCCGGGCGGCTCCACCACCGGCCCAGCCCCCGGAGGCGGCGAGAACGAGCTCGCGGTGCCCAATGCGGCGGGCGAAGCGGTGGTAATCGACACCGGTGCAGCCGGCGCTCCTGCGGTCCCGGGAGGCACCGACTTCGCCGAGCCGCCGCCCGACGCCCAGCAGGCCGCGCCGGTGCCCGGCGGCGCCGACCTCGGCGACGATCCCGACGACGACGGCGTCCCCGGCCCCGGCTGACCAGACGGGCTCCGAAACCCCGACATAGGGGTGTCGCCGCGTGAGCGGAGACTGCCCCCATGCATGACACCCTGGAACGGCCCCAGACCGACCGGCCACGCGCGGAGCCCTTCACCGTCCGGTTCACGGTCCGGACCTACGAGGTCGACGCCCTGGGCCATCTGAATGGCGCCGTCTACGTCCAGTACGCCGATCACGCCCGCTGGGAGTGCGCCCGCGCCGCCGGCGTCTCGATGGACGAGCTCTTCGGGTCCGGCATCGGACCCGTGAACCTCGAGACGAACATGCGCTACCACCGCGAGCTGCGAGGCGGCGACGAGGTCGACGTGTCGGTCGCGTTCGTCTGGACCAAGGGACGGACGATGTGGGTCGAGCAGGAGTTCCGTCGCCCGGACGGGACCCTGGTCGCGGAAGTGACCAGCCTGGGCGGCCTGCTCGACCTGAAGGAGCGCCGCCTGGTGGCTGATCCCGCGGCACGCTGGCGGCTGGCGGCGACGAACCCGGAGCTCCTCGGTCTCTGAGGTCAGTCCCCGAGGCTCGTCTCGCGGGCGTAGGCGGCGATCTCCCCCGCGACCTCGTGCATCTCCCGTTCGGGCGCGGTCTCGTCGGTGACGCGCGCCCCTTGCATCCGGTCGAGGCGGAACGACCGACCACCGCCCCGCAGCCGGCACCAGGCCATCAGGTACCAATGCTCCTGCGAGCCCGCGAACCCGTACGGCTCCACCAGCCGGCGTTCGGTGCGCTGGCCGGTGCGGTCGACGTAGTCGAGCTCGAGCACCTTGCGCTCGGCGACCGCGGTCTCGACCGCCCGCAGGACCGGCGTCGTTTCGAGCTGGCCCCGCTGCTGCAACAGGTGGATCCGGCTCACCAGTTCGCGCGCGCCCTCCCGGTTGGCCACCGACATCGCCGCCACCAGCTTGCGCACCGCCGAGCGGGCCGAGTCGCCGAACGGGATGGGCCCACTCCGGGCCAGCGCGACCGCGATCGCGGTCGCCTCGTCGGCGGTGAAGTTCAGCGGCGGAAGGCTCATCTCGGGATCGACCGAGTACCCACCGCCGGGCCCCGGGGTCGCCCAGATCGGCACGCCGGACTGCTGGAGGGCGGAGATGTCGCGCTCGATCGTGCGCACGCTCACCTCGAAGCGATCGGCCAGGTCCTGGGCGGTGCGGGCCCGGGGCGACGTCGCCCGCAGCACCTCGGCGATCGCGTACAGCCGGTCGGTGCGGTTCACCGCCCCAACCTGCCAGGGCGGAATGTCGGGCGCCACACGCCGGTTGACCCCGGCATGACCAAAGGCCACACGATCACGATCACCCCCGCCGACCAGCACGTCGAGGTGGTGGTGAACGGAGTGAAGGTGGCGGAGTCCGATCGGCCCGTCCTCCTCGAGGAGACCGGACTGCCCACCCGCTATTACCTCCCCCGCGACGACGTCCGCACCGACCTCCTGCGGCCGACCAACTCGGAGACCGTCTGCCCGTTCAAGGGGCAGGCGTCGTACTGGTCGGTCGAGGCCGACGGCGAGCTCCACGACGACCTCGTCTGGAGCTACGAGACCCCTATCGCCGACGCCGAGGGCATCACCGGCCTCATGTCGTTCTACAACGAGAAGGTTGACCTCGTCGTCGACGGCGAGCGCCAGGCCCGCCCGGAGACGCCGTACTCGTAACTAGGGCTCGGACCGCTCGGCCATCTCGGCGGCGGTCAGGTCGATCTCCATCCGGCCGGCCTCGATGTCCTCGGCCGCCTGCTCGTCCTCGGCCATCACTGCGTCGAGGTTGGTGTCGGCGAAGTCCATCACGCCCATGTCGGTGAACGCCTTCTGGATGCGCGGCCCCCAGAGGCCGATGTCCTTGAGCGTCGGCACGATGCGGGTGAACAGGTAGCTGCGGAAGATCTGCTGGGTCTCGGACGCGTTGACGTACTCGAGTACCTCGTCGACCGGCAGCTCGAGCGTCTCCCATACCTCCTCGGCGAGGAAGCGGTCGCGCATCCGGTAGCAGGCGTCGACGCAGAACTCCTCGCGCTCGTCGCGCTCCTTGTCGGTGAGCTGCGGGTAGTAGTCGCGCAACGCCAGCCGACCGAACGCGACGTGGCGGGCCTCGTCCTGCATCACGTAGGCGTTGAGCGCCTTGGCCAGCGGCTCCTGGGCCTGGTTGCGGATGAGCCCGAACGCTGCCAGCGCCAGGCCCTCGATGAGCACCTGCATCGCCAGGTACGTCATGTCCCAGCGGCGGTCGGAGATTGCGTCGTCGAGCAGCGACTTCAGGTTGCCGTTCACCGGGTAGGCGAGCTCGAGCTTCTCGTGCAGGTAGCGCGAATACACCTCGACGTGGCGGGCCTCGTCGATGACCTGGGTGGCGGCGTAGTACTTGGCGTCGATGTCGGGGACGGTCTGGACGATCTTGGCGGTGCAGATCAGCGCGCCCTGCTCGCCGTGCATGAACTGCGAGAACTGCCACGCCACCATGTGGTGGCGTGCCTGAGCTCGCTCCTTCTCGGTCATCCTGTCCCACGCCGGGGAGCCGAAGATCGGGACGTACTCGTCGCCGACGCCCAGCGGGTTCGTCGGGTCGACGTCGATCGACCAGTCGAGGCGGTCCTTGGCCCGCCACTGCTTGCGCGTGCCCTTGTCGTAGAGCCGCAGCAGCTGGTCGCGGCCGTCGTCGTAGGTCCAGTCGAACGTCGTGGTCGCCGGGCTCTCGATGTCCCACGACTCGTCGCTCGGCATCGTGTACACGCTCATGTGGTCCTCGCTCCGCAGCCCGTCACGTTCGATTCGCTCCCGTTGTCCCGCTGGATGATCCCACGGTCAGAGGTCCAAGAGCAGACGGGTGACGCGATCCTTGACCTGGGCGGGTGCCAGCCGGCTGAACATCGCCATCGCCCGGGCGTCGATCCCGAGCATGTACCGGGGCCGGACCCGGCGACCCGAGAGCACCCCGGCGATCACCTTGGCCACCCGCGAGGGGTCGCCCATGATCGGATCGCTCATCCGCGTGAAGGTCAGCGTGCGCCGGTACCCGCCCTCGTACCGCGAGCCGGCGCGGGCCTCGACGTCCTTCTCGTGCTCCTCCCAGATGCCGGTCTTGAACCCGCCCGGCTCGACCAGCACGACCTTGATCCCGTCGGCGGCGACCTCCATCCGCAGCGCGTCGGTCAGGGCCTCGAGCGCGTGTTTGGACGCGTGGTACCAGCCGACCAGCGGCAGGGTGGCGACGCCGGCGATCGACGACACGTTGACGATTCGGCCGTCGCCGCGTTCGCGCATGTACGGCAGGGCGAGGCGGGCGAGCCGCATCGGCGCGACGACCATGGTCTCGAGCGCGGCCCGGGCGTCGTCGTCGGTGACCTCCTCGACCGCGCCGGTCACGGGGTAGCCGACGTTGTTCACGACGCCGTAGGGGCGCAGGTGGCGGATGACGTCGGCACAGGCGCGGGCGTCGGTGACGTCCATGATCACGGTCTCGACTTCGACGCCGGCGTCGGCGGCCGCCTTGCTCACGGTCTCCGCCTTCGCCTCCGACCGCACCGAGCCGACCGACCGGAAGCCCCGCCGGGCGACCTCGAGCACGGTCGCGAGCCCGATGCCCGAGTTCGCGCCGGTAGTAAGGACGGCGCGGTCGCTCGGCGCTTCGGTCACGAGACCGACCGGTCCTTGCCCTCCCAGTACGGCGCCCGCAGGTCGCGCTTGAGGACCTTCATCGCCCCCGACAGTGGGAGGGGCTCGTCGCGGAACTCCACCGACTTCGGGATCTTGTAGCCGGCGATGCGCTCGCGCACGTGCTCCCTGATCTCGTCCTCGGTGACGCTCGTACCCTCCGTGCACACGATGACCGCGTGCACGGCCTCACCCCAGCGGTCGTCGGGGATGCCGATCACCGCCACCTGCTCGACCGCGGCGTGGCTGGAGATCGCGCTCTCGACCTCGGCCGAGTACACGTTCTCGCCGCCGGTGACGATCATGTCCTTGACCCGGTCGACGAGGAACAGGTAGCCGTGCTCGTCGAGGTAGCCGGCGTCACCGGTGTGGTACCAGCCGCCCCGGAACGCCTCCTTCGTCTCCTTGGGGCGCTTCCAGTACTCGACCATGAAGTTGCCGGCGCGGGCGCACACCTCGCCGGTCTCGCCCGGCGGGAGGACGTTGCCCTCCGGGTCCTGGGTGCTGAGCACGACGCCGGAGAGCGGCCGGCCGGCCGAGCGCAAGAGCTCGCCGCCCTTCCGGTGCTCCTCCGGTCCGAGCGACGTGAGCACCGCCGAGCTCTCGGTCATGCCGTAGCCCTGGTAGATGCCCATGTCGGGGAACATCGCCAGGAGCTTCTCGAGCAGCGGCGTCGGCATGGGCGACGCGCCGTAGGTGAGCACCTCGAGCGACGCCAGCCGCTCGGGTTTGAAGTCGGGATGCGCCAGCAGCATGCCGATCATTGTCGGCACCATCACGGTCATCGTCACCTGGTGCTGCTCGATGGCGTCGAGCACGGCCTTGGGCTCGAACATGGGCACGAACGTCGACACGCCCCCGCTGGCAGGAATGCCGAGGGTGCCGCCCATCGACGCGGCGTGGAACATCGGCGTCTGGTGCAGGTACACGAAGGTCTCGTCGAGGCCCCAGCGGACTGCTACGTGGTACATGTTCAGCATCTCCGCCCGCTGGTCGAGCAGCACGCCTTTGGGCAGCCCGGTGGTCCCGCCGGTGTACATGAGGACGACGGCGTCCTCCTCCTCGGGTTCGTCGGGCACGACCGCCTTGCCCGCCGTGATCACGTCCTCGTGGGTGAGGTCGTGGGGGACGTCGCCCTCGCCGACGAGCACCACCTTCTCGATGCCGGCCTCCTTGCGCACGCTGTCGATCATGGGCGCGAAGTACGCGTCGACGAAGCAGACCTTGCTCTCGGAGTCGCCCAGAATGAACGCGAGCTCCTTGGGCGCGAGCCGCAGGTTGAGCGGGTTGATGACGCCCGCGCCGAGGAAGCCGGCGTGGAACAGCTCCAGGTAGTGGTGGCCGTTGAGCGCCATCACCGCGAACCGGTCGCCCCGGTCGACCCCGAGCTCGCCCTTCAGCCCGTCGGCCAGGCGCAGCACCCGCTCCAGGTGCTCGCCGTAGGTGGCGACGTAGGGCCCGTCGAAGACGGCCGGCTTCGCGGCGAACCGCTCGGCCACCGGCACGAGATGCCGGTTGTAGATCAGCTCTTTCACGGGCTGCTCCTTCCCCCGGTGGGGCCCGTCGGCGCCGATCCTCTCAGGCGCGAATCCCCTGCTCAAGCTCCCATTCGGGCGGTTCGTGACCGTCTCAAGTAGCGTTCCGGCGTCTTCCGGTCGTATGAGGGGGTACTGGTGCGCGGCTCGGCCGGGTTCCAGCCGCACTCGGGATTGGCCGGAGGGGTCGATCGAGGGAGCGGAGCCCTGCCACGACGCCGAGTCACCCGTCCTCACGGGCTGGCACGCGCCGCGGCCGCAATCGGGGCCGGTGGGGCCCTGCTCCTCGTCGCGGGGGGACCGGCGTCGGCGCAGACCGAGCCCGTCGGTGACGCTGAGGAGGCGGTGGCCGACGCCCGGGCCGCGGCCGACCGCGCTGCCGGCAGCTACCTCGAGCTGCTGACCCGCTCCGAGACCCTCGACGCCGAGATGCGCGCGACCGAGCAGCAGCTCGAGGAGATGGGCGCGCGCCTCGAGGAGCTGCGGGCCACGTTGCGGGGACGTGCCGCTACTGCGTATATCCGTTCGGGGAGCACCGACATCGAGTTCGGGCTCGGAAGCGACGAGGCCGCGCTCGAGGTCGCGCGGCGCAGCGCCCTCCTCAACCGGCTGAACGAGAGCGACAACGAGGTGGCGGAGCAGCTCGCCGACCTCACCGAGGCGCTCGAGGCGAAGCGGGCCAAGCTCCAAGCCGACCGAGCGGCCTACGAGGAGACGCTCACGCTCTTGCGCGACGAGCAGGCGCAGCTCGACGCCAAGCTCGCCAAGGCGCAGGCGGCGCGAAACACTGCGCTGGCGAAGGCGCAGCCCGCGCCCGCCCCGGCACCGGGCGCGCCCGCCGCTCCGACCACCACGCCGGCTCCTGTGGCCGCGCCGGCGGCACCGACACCGCCGGCCAGCTACACCCCAACGCCGGGTGAGCACCCCCAGCACTGGGACCCGTTCCTCACCTGCACCCGCACGGTCGAGAGCGGCGGCAACTACCAGGCCTACAACCCGCAGGGGCCGTGGTACGGCGCTTACCAGTTCCTCCAGAGCACCTGGAACTCAGCCGCCAACCACGCCAACCGGCCCGAGCTCATCGGCCTCGACCCCCGCCTCGCGTCCGAGTACGACCAGGACGACATGGCATGGACGCTCTACCAATGGCAGGGCAAGGGCCCGTGGGGCGACCGCTGCTGACGCGTGCCTAAGGCAACGCCGCCGCGGTCACCGCAAGGACCGGATGGGCGTGGAGCCCTTGGTAGTCGATGCAGTCCGCCGTAAACGTGCCGCTCAGGGCCTGCGTCGGCAACGCTCCCGGGGCCCGGGTCCAGGTGTAGACCCCGCCCCCGCCGCTCACACTGCCGTTGCTCACAGTCACGACGGGGTCCACGCTCGCGTTCCCGGAGTCGAGGCACTGGGGAACCGACACCGTTGTCACCCAGGGACCCGCGGGCGGAGTGAACACCGACGAGAAGTTGACGGTCACGCCGGTCCACTCCGGTGGGTTGAGAGAGGGCGGGAGCGCGCCCTTGAGACAGCCGCCGAGCGCGAGTGGCAGCGCGAGGAGCACCGCACTCACGAACAGTCGACCAGTCGTCCGGCGCAACCTGCTCCCGCCCATTCCCCTACCTCCCGTATTGGAACGCCGTATTGGAACGCTCTAGGTAACCGTCAGCGCGAGTGTCGGATGCGCCGTCTGACCGATGAGGTCGGTGCAGTTGGCCGTAAAGGTCCCCGCCACCCGCTGCACCGGGGGTGCCCCCGTGACGACCCGGGTCCACGTGTGCGTGCCGTTCCCGTTGTCGACGAGGGACCCGTTGCTCACGCTGGCGGTGATCGTCACCGGCCGGCTGACGTCGGTACAGGTGGGCACGGTCACGGTCGTGACCCAACCGGTCGCGGGGTTTCCGACCTGCGTGTGGAGGAAGCCGACGGTCAGGCTGCTCCACACCGGCGGTGGGTCCGCCGGCGGCGGTATCGGCGGCACGTCCTTGAACCCCGGCCCACAGCCCCCGAACCCGAACAGAGCCAGCACGCCCACACCCATGAGCGCTCGACCGGTCATCCTGCGCAACCTGCTCCCGCTCATTTCCCCGCCTCCCGTGTTCGCGCCCCAAGCGCGCCCGTCATTAGCGCCAGCGTGACTGGGCGCCGTTAGCCGAACGTCAGCGGCTACGACACCGATTCGCGCCACTTGTCCGATTCGCTCCGGCGATCGCCGACCGGAGCGTTAGGGTGAGCCGATGGCTCGGATCGACATCCCCGACGGCGAGGGCGGCGAGGCCACCCAGATCTTCCTCATGCGCCCGGAGCTCGGCATCGCCGCCGGCAAGCTGGCGCACGCCGCGTACCACAAGAGCCTCATCCCGGTGCGCGAGCGCGAGGTCGCCCGCATGCGCATCGCCCAGATCAACGACTGCCCCATATGACTGGGGTATCGAGCTGCGTCGGTGGCGCAGCAGGGCGTAACCGAGGAGATGTACGCGCACGTCGCCGAGTACCGGGAGCGTGACGAGTACTCGCCGCGCGAGAAGCTCGCGATCGAGTACGCCGA
>JBQTGU010000107.1:0-13308 GCA_052390575.1 Actinomycetota bacterium
AGCGGGCTGCTGATGCCGTTGCCGAAGTCGGCGGCGGCCGAGACCCGCATCAGGGGTGAGTTCTCCTCGCCCGCCACCGTCGGCACGTTGAGGCGGAACCAGCACACGCCCGGACCGCGCTGGTCGGGCCAGCCTCGCACCCCCCGGAAGTCGATGGCGTCGCCGAACATGACCGGCCGCTCCTCCTCGTCGCGCAGGCGGGGGACGTCCGTGCCCGCGGGTGGAACGGCGTACTCGGGAGCGAGGCCCGATGGGAGGTCGATGGGCGCCACCCGGAGGCGGAGGGCCGTGGCGCGCACGACCTCGCGCTCGTCCTCGAACAGTGACGCCTCGACCAGCTGCACTTTCTTCCCGGGGCGCACCATCCTGGTGGCGACCCGCAGAGGCGTGAGCGGGACGGGCCGGAGCAGCTCGATCGTGACGCGGGCGACGTGGCTCGCCGGCCCGGGCTCGAAGCGCTCGATCGCCCGGGCGAGGAGCGCAGCGGGCGCGCCCCCGTGCATCGCGTTCGGGTCCCAGGGGCCCCGGGTCAGCTCGGTGGGAACGAAGACGTCACCGTCTGCACGGAAGAGAGCATCGGGGAGTTCCGGCTGCTCCGGCACGGCCGCAGACTACGCACGTTGACGCTCGTGTCAGGTCGTCATTACCGTCCGATCTCGTGCCTGACGATCGGCTCCTCGAGGGGAAGGTCGCGCTCATCACCGGCGCCGCCTCGGGGCAGGGCCGGGCGGCGTCGGTGCGGTTCGCCGAGCACGGCGCCCAGATCGCGGTCGTCGACATGAACGACGATGGCGCGGCCGAGACCGTGGGTCTGGTCGAACAGGCCGGCAGCAAGGCGGTCGCGGTCCACGCCGATGTGTCCAACCGGGCCGACGTCGACGCGATGGTGGCGGCGACGGTCGAGGCGTTCGGTCGCCTCGACGTGCTCTACAACAACGCCGCGATCCAGATGTCGGGTCGCCTGGTCGACACCAGCGAGGCGGACTGGGACATCACGATCGCGACCAACCTCAGTGCGATCTTCTGGGCCTGCCGGGCGGCGATGCCCCACCTGGTCGCGGACGGCGGCGGCAGCATCATCAACACCGCGTCGGTGCTGGGGCTCATCGGCTCCGAGGGGTACGCCGCCTACGGCGCGGCCAAGGCGGGGTTGGTCGCGCTGACCCGCCAGATGGCCACCGAGCACGGCCCCGCGGTGCGCGCCAACGTGATCGCGCCGGGGTCCATCGACACCCCCCGCTTTCGCAAGGTGGTGGCCGAGATGCCCGACGGCGACGACTTCCTGAGCGGGCTGCTCGGCAACATCCCGTTGCACCGGCTCGGGACGGCCGAGGACGTGTCGGGTATCGCGCTGTTCCTGGCGAGCGACCTCTCGGCGTACACGTCGGGTGCGGTGATCCCCGCCGACGGCGGCTTGGCGGCGCTGCGATGACGGTCGTCAGCTCGCGCCTCCTGGGCAAGACCGCGGTCGTCACCGGGGGCGCGTCGGGTCTGGGCGAGGCGATCGCCGGCCGGTTCGCGGCCGAGGGGGCGCGGGTCGTGGTGGTCGACGTCGACGAGCCCGCGGCGCGCCGTGTCGCCGACGACCTAGTGGCGGACGGCGCCGCCGCCGAGGTATCGACCGTCGACGTGACCCGCGAGGCCGACGTGGCGGCGATGTTCGAACGGGTCGGGAACGACCACGGCGGGCTCGACGTCCTGGTGTGCAGTGCCGCGGTCGAGGTGCGCGCTCCGCTCGTCGAGACCAGCGACGACGACTGGCAGCGCATCCTCGACGTGAACCTCAAGGGCTCGTTCCTGTGCATGAAGCACGGCATCCCGCTCATGGCGCGCAACGGCGGGGGCTCGTGCGTCCTGATGGGATCGACGCTGGGCTCCATCGGCTCCCCCAACTACGCCGCCTACTGCGCGTCGAAGGGCGCGCTCGTCAACCTGGCCAAGCAGGCCGCGATCGAGCACGCGCCCGACGGCGTGCGCGTCAACGTCGTGTCGCCAACCGCCACCGAGGCCGGTCTTTTCCTGAAGATGGCCGAGGCGTCAGGCGACCCGGAGGGGATCAAACGCTTCGTCGCCGAACGGACCCCGATGGGCCGGCTCGGCCGAGTCGACGACGTCACCGAAGCCGCGCTGTACCTCGCGTCCGACGCGTCGAGCTACGTGAGCGGGACCGTGATCCCGCTCGACGGCGGCCTCGCCGCCCGACGGATGGTGCCGTGATGCACGACAGCTTGCGGATCGTCGACGCCGACGCCCACGTCATCGAACCGGGCGACGTGTTCGGCGAGGGCCTGCGATCGGGCTTGGACGCCATCGACCTGCCCGGCGCCACGCCACGCGAGCCGTGCGGCGATCTGGCGAAGCTGGCCGACTTCTTCGCCGACGGCTGCTCGGCCCGCGAATACCTGCGCTGCATGGATGCCGAGGGAATCGACGCCGTCGTGCTGTACCCGTCGATGGGGCTGTTCGTGCCGTTCCAGCCCGAGCTCGCCCCGGCGCAGTCGGCGCAGGCTTGCCGGGCCTACAACGAATGGATCGCCGAGTACTGCTCCACGGATCCGAGGCGACTCGCCGGCATCGGCATCGTCCCGCTCGCCGACGTCGGGTTCGCGGTGAAGGAGGCGCGGCACGCGGCCTCGCTCGGCCTCCCCGGAGTGATGGCGCGGCCCAACCACCTCTACGGCCGCAGCCTGGGAGCGCGCGACTACGACCCGTTGTACGACGCGCTGCAGGAGGCCGGGCTCGTGCTGGCGGTCCACGAGGGCCTCGGGGTGCGTGGTCCCACCATCGGGCGGGACGTCAGTGAGACGTTCGCCGTGCGCCACGCGATGTCGCACCCGATGGAGCAGATGGCGGCCATGGCCAGCCTCGTGCTCGAGGGTGCACTCGAGCGCCACGACACGCTGTCGGTGGCGTTCCTGGAGTCGGGCACCGGCTGGCTCCCGTACTGGCTCGCCCGCCTCGACAACCACGACGAATGGATGCACGAGTCGGAGACCGCGCCGCTGTCGCTCACCCCGTCGGAGTACTTCGCCCGCCAGTGCGTGATCTGCACCGACCCCGACGATCCGTTGGCGGCGTGGGTCGTCTCGCAGGTGGGCGCCGATCACATGATGTGGGCCAGCGACTTCCCGCACCCCGACGCCCTCTACCCCGAGGCAGTGACGTCGTTCCTGAAGGAGTCGGCCGAGCACGGCCTCGGCGGCGCCGACCTCGACACCGTCCTCTGGGACACGCCGGTCCGGTTCTACGGCCTGGAGCAGCGGTTCAAGTAACGCGCGTGGCGCGAGTTGTTCCTGCGATCAATGTGGCACGAGTTAGTTGTCACACCCCATCCGTACAATTCGGACATGAAGTTGGTCCAGCCGCTCGCGGCAGTGCGGAGGTTCGCGCAGGCGTTCGATCCCGCGCTGGTGTCGGCGCGCGAGGCCGAGCGCATCCGCAACGAGGCCGGCTTGATCAAGAAGGTGGCGGCGGCGATCGAGGCCCAAGCCGCGGCACGCGTCGCCGAGACCAGCGTGTGGAAGAAGTCCGGCGAGCGCTCGGCCGCCCACGAGCTGGCGGCGAGGACGGGCACGTCGGTGGCGCAGGCACGCGAGGCCATTGAGACGGGGCGGCGCCTGCGGGAGTTACCCGCGACCGCCGATGCTCTCTCTCGCGGCGAGATCTCGATCGAACAGGCCTCGCTGGTCGCGAGCGCGGCCGATGCCGATCCCGACGCCGAGACGCGGCTGCTGGCGGCCACCGGTTCCGAATCCCTCGGTGAGCTGCGCGAGACCTGTGCCCGGGTCAGAGCCAATTCCTGCGACCTCGAAGCTCGGCGGCGACGAATTCACGACCAGCGCGGCCTCCGCAGCTGGGTGGACGGATCAGGTACTGGCCATCTGCACCTCAACGACAACCCCGAACGCGTCGCCGAGATCATGGCGGGCCTCGCACCGACCCGCGATCAAATCTTCAAGAACGCACGCAAGGAAGGGCGACGAGAGCGGCCCGAGGCCTACGGCGCCGACGCCCTCCACCAGATGGTGTGCCGGCCACGCGGCGCCGTGAAGGCCACCGCCACCACCAAGATGCTGGTGCGCGTCGACCTCGAGAAGCTGGTCGGTCGGGCAACGTCGGGCGACGAGGTCTGCGAGATCGCGGGCTACGGACCGATTGCGATCTCAGCCGTCCACGAGCTGCTTGAGACGGGTGACCCGTTCCTCGCTGCCGTCGTCACCAAGGGCAAGGAGGTCGTAGGGGTCGCCCATGTCGGGCGGCGCCCGACCGCGCATCAGCGCTCCGCGCTCGAATGGCTCTACCCCACCTGCGCCGCCGAGGGTTGCAACTCGCTCACGTACCTCGAGATGGACCACCGCGAGGACTGGGCTCGGACGCACCTCACGGTCTTCGATCTTCTCGACCGGCTCTGTAGCCATCACCACGACCTGAAGACCCGTGACCACTGGAGCCTGATCGAGGGCAGTGGCAAGCGGGCGTTCGTGC
The DNA here is from genome assembly GCA_052390575.1 of Actinomycetota bacterium. Taxonomy (GTDB): domain Bacteria; phylum Actinomycetota; class Acidimicrobiia; order IMCC26256; family JACDBD01; genus JBPCMN01. The sequence continues at coordinate 4,486 of JBQTGU010000107.1, forward strand.
CACCCGACGACCCTCGTCACCCCCGAGATCACGCGCCGCTGGCGGTGGCGTGACGCTCGGACTAGAGGCGGGTCCCCGGTGACGTGCCGAACCGCTCGGCCACCATCTCCTTGAGGCGGCGGGGAAACCGCTGGTGCGCGGCCACATGCGCCGCGGTCAGCTCGAGCTGGGCGGCGGTCTCACCCGCGAACGCGGCCACGCACAACTCAGGCTCGGCGTTTGCCAGGGCGAGGATGGCGCCGGCACAGCCGAGCGGGCCCGCGAACGACAGGATCGCCGACGAGCCCACGTACACGGGACGGTCCCACTCGGTGAGCTCGCGCAGGAGCCGCTCGGGCTCGCCGCTCGAGTCCTTGAGCGCCGCGACCGGGAGTTTCGGCAACACCTCGACCGGGATGCCCGGTGCCGACGCGTTCGGATAGTGATAGGCGAAAACGGGTGTCGCGCCGGCCGCGTCTGTCACCGCGGCGTAGTAGCCCTCGAGATCGTTGGATCGCGGCGGCGAGAGCGTGAGGACGGCGTCGGCGCCGTGTTTCACCGCATCGACGGTGAGGCTTGCCGCCTGACGCGCCGACGGCGCGCCCGTCCCCGCCAGCACCGGCACCGCTCCCCTGACCGCGTCACGGACCGCGTCGAGCAGACCGGTGCGCTCGTCCGCGGTCAGCGCCGCGCCTTCACCGGTGCTGCCGGCCACCACGACCGCCTGCATGCCCACCTCGACCAACCGCGCCGCCAGGCCCGCGGTCGCAGGCGCGTCGACCTCGCCGTCGCCGTCGAACAGCGTGACCAGCGCAACCCCGACGCCGGTGAACACGGGCTCGGCCACGCCTCGAACCTAACAACTACATTCGCCCGCATGAGTGAGGTGGTGCTCGTCGAAACCGACGAGCGCGTGCGCACCGTCACCCTCAACCGCCCCGAGGCCCGCAACGCACTCGACAGCGCGTTGCAGCGGGCCTCGGCTGCCGCGCTGGCCGACGCCGAGGCGGACGAAGGCGTCGACGTGGTCGTCCTCACCGGCACCGACCCCGCCTTCTGCGCCGGCCTCGATCTGCGGGAGCTCGGCAGCACCGCCGCCAACCTCGTCGGCGGAGGCGACGAGCCGTTCACGAGTCCGTTCAGCGTGCTCTGGACCATGACCAAGCCGGTGATCGGAGCGATCAACGGGCCCACGGTCACCGGCGGGTTCGAGCTCGCACTCGCGTGCGATTTTCTGATCGCCTCCGAACGGGCGACATTCGCGGACACCCACGCCCGGGTCGGGGTGACGCCGGGCGGGGGCATGAGCGTGTTCTTGCCCCAGTCGGTCGGGCTCCGCAGGGCGAAGGAAATGAGCCTCACGGGGAATTTCGTCGATGCCCCCGAGGCCCTACGTCTCGGGCTGGTGAACCACGTGGTGCCGCACGACGACCTGCTGCCGACCGCCTGCCAGCTCGCCGCCGACATCGCCGGCAACGACCAGGCCGCCGTCCGCAACCTGAAGAGCCTCTACGACCGGGGCTCCAAGCTCAGCGTGGGCGACGCCATCGCCCTCGAGCAGCAGATCTTCCGGGCGTTCGTGGTCAACCCGGCCGAGATCGAGCGCCGCCGCCGCGACGTCGTCGATCGGGGTCGGAGCCAGCAGGCGTAGCCCTTGCTCTTCCCCACCATCACCTTCGCCATCTTCTTCATGGTGGTGCTGCCGCTGAGCTGGCTGCTGATGCAGCAGCGCACGCAGTGGAAGCTGTTCATGCTCGCGGCCAGCTACTACTTCTACGGCTACTTCGAGTGGCGCTTCTGCCTGCTGATCGCGGTCTCCACCCTCTTCAACCAGTTGTGCGCCCGGCTCATCCACCGCTCGGACAACGACCGCCTGCGGCGAGGCATCCTCGCGCTCGCCGTCGCCGGGAACCTCGCGTTGCTCGGATACTTCAAGTACTACGGGTTCTTCGTCAGCTCGGCGACGAACATGCTCGATCGGGTCGGGATCGGCATCTCCCCCGAGATCGTGGCGATCACGCTGCCGATCGGCATCTCGTTCTTCACCTTCCAGGCGCTCAGCTACGTCATCGACATCTACCGGCGCACGTTCGAGCCGGTCTCGCTGCTCGACTTCGCCGTCTACGAGTCGTTCTTCCCCCACGTCGTCGCCGGTCCCATCGTCCGGGCGGCCGAGTTCCTGCCCCAGCTCAAGGAGCGCCACGACCCCCGCCGCGTCGACGCGTCCAAAGCCTTCTTCCTGATCTTCATCGGGCTGTTCAAGAAGGTGGTGATCGCCAACTTCGTCGCCACAGAGATCGTCGACGCGGTGTTCGGCTCACCCAACCAGCACTCGTCGCTCGAGGTGCTCATCGCCATCTACGCCTACGCGGTGCAGATCTACGCCGACTTCAGCGGGTACACCGACATGGCGATCGGACTCGCACTCCTGCTCGGGTTCCGCTTCCCCCAGAACTTCGACGGTCCGTACACCGCGGTCTCGCTCCAGGACTTCTGGCGCCGCTGGCACATGACGCTGTCGCGCTGGCTGCGCGACTACCTCTACGTCCCGCTGGGCGGCAACCGCGGGTCGAGCCGCGCCACCTACCGCAACCTCATGCTCACCATGGTCCTGGGCGGGCTGTGGCACGGCGCGGCGTGGACGTTCGTGGCGTGGGGGGCGATCCACGGCGCGTTCCTCGCGCTCGAGCACTGGCGCCGCCAGCGGCGCGAAGCGCGGGGACTCCCGGAGCCCGACGACACCGTCTGGCGGCGCATCGGCCAGCGCTTCATCACGTTCCACATCGTCTGCTTTGCCTGGGTGTTCTTCCGGGCGGAGTCGTTCGAGAACGCCCGCGAAATCCTCGGCCGTCTGGTGTGGCACTGGACCGAACCGTCGCCGCTGGTCACCGCCTCGGTGCTGGTCGCCGTCGCGTTCGGGATCGCCATCCAGTACGTGCCCAAGAACCTGGTGGGCCGGGCGATGGCCGCCTTCTCCCACCTGCCGCCGGTGTGGCAGGGGGTCGCGCTCGGCTTCGCCCTGCTGGTGACCAATACCCTGGGTCCCCGGGGCGTCGCCCCCTTCATCTACTTCCAGTTCTAGGAAGCAGTGGCCACCTTCACCACCCGGAAGACACCGGGGCGCCCGTCCCGGACCTCGAAGCCGCGCTGGAGCGGGACCGCGCCGCCGGCGCCGCCGGCGGACGAGCCGCCGCGCCGGCTCATGCCCGCCGGTCATGTCCTCATCGTGGGAATCGTGTGCCTGCTCCTCGGGTCGCTGCTGAACGCCCCCGGCATCGAGAAGACCGCGCAGGGCCAGCCCATCGGATGGCGACGCGATGTCGGGATGGCGTTCGCCGAGCCCCTCGCCGACATCAGCCACTTCCTCCGTACCGACCGCCCCCGCCAGTGGCTCCAGAGCGCGCTGGGTCGCGAGGGCGACGACAACATCAACGTGTCGCTGCCGAGCCCGACCACGCTCCCGCGCAGCGCGACCACCACCACGATCAAGACGGTGTTCGCCCCCGACGACCAGATGAAAATCTGGGTCGGAGGTGACTCGCTCGCGCTGATCCCCGGCCAGTCGGTGCTCGCTTACCTTCCGCCCGCCAGCCAGGGGGTCATCGAATCGGTGGTCAACCAGGTCGACGGACGCGTTTCCACCGGTCTGGCCCGTCCGGAGATCTTCAACTGGCCCGCGCACCTGAAGGACGAGACCAAACGGCTCAAGCCCAACGTCGTCATCCTCACGCTGGGTTCGAACGACGACCAACCGCTGACCAACGCACCCGGCGGGGGGACGGTCGGCCAGGACAATCCCGACTGGGTCCCCGAGTACCGCCGCCGCATCGGCGGCCTCATGGACCAGATCATCTCGGAGGGCCGCACGCTCATCCTGGTCGGCATCCCGGTCGTACGCGACCCGGGCCGGAACGGTGAGTACCAGGTGATCAACACGATCTACAAGGAGGAGGCCGACAAGCGGAAGGGCCGGGTGATCTTCATCGACACGTACCCGCTGTTCCTGACGCCCGAGGGTGGGTACGCCGACTACCTCCCCAACAGCGCCGGCCAACTCGTGCGGTATCGCGAGGGCGACGGGATCCACCTCACCCGCGCCGGAGCCGATGTCGTCGCCGAGCAGATCTTCAAGGCGATCACCGAAAACTTCGACATCACGTCGTGGGCGGGGCCGACGACCACCACGACGACCACGGCACCACCGACGACCACCGCGCCGCCGACCACCGCCGCGCCGACGACTGCCCCGCCGACCGCCGCACCCAGCGCTGCCAGTGTCACATAGGCCCTCCACCCATCCAGCAGCTCTCGCGGTCAGCTCAGGCTCCACTGCGCGGATCGAGTTTCGGCTCGTGCATCCTCGTAGCCACGACGAGCCCCGAGCACGCGGTTGTGACCGCGACCACGAGGATGGCGGCTTCGATCGTCACGAGGTCGGCGACCACGCCGACGAGCAGGCCGCCGACGGCGTAGCCCAAGTCACGCCAGAGGCGGTACACGCCGATCGCGGACGCCCGCCAGTTCGGATGCGCGTGGTCGCTGACCGCGGCGATCAGCGTCGGGTACACGAGCGCGGTACCCAGTCCCATCACCAGCGCCGCGAAGAGCCAGCCCGGATAGCCGCTCGCGAGCACCAGCGTCGCGATTCCGGCCGCCTGCACCCATAGCCCCGCGACGATGAGCGGCTTGCGCCCGAGGTTGTCCGACCACGCGCCGGTGCCGAGCTGCGCGAGGCCCCAGGAACCGGCGTACACCGCCGCGACAATGCCGATGCGCCCGATCGACAGGTCCTCGCGAGCAAGGAAGATCGGCATGAGTCCCCAGACGAGCGCGTCGTTGAGGTTGTTGACGAGGCCGGCCTGACAGATCGCCGACAGCGACGGGTCGCGCAGGCTCGTTTGCGCGAACGTCTCCGCGAACGGACGCTGCCCCCCCTCCCCCGGGTGCAGGCGCGCCTCCTCGGCGACGAAGTCGCGTGTCTCCCGTACGAACAGGACGGAGAGCAGGAGGCCGGTCGCCGCGATGCCGATCCCGAGTAGGAACGGCGCCGGCCGTGGACCGTAGGTCGCGGCCAGCGCGCCAGTTACGGCGGCGGCGAGCGCGACTGCGCCGTACCCCGCCGCCTCGTTCAGCCCCAGCGCGAGGCCGCGTCGTCGGGGACCGGCGAGGTCGATCTTCATGATGACGGTCGTCGACCAGGTAAGACCCTGGTTCAGCCCGAGAAAGGCGTTGGCGACGACGACCCAGCCCCAGCTCGGGGCCCAGATCACCAGGGGGGCGACCGGCAGGGCCGCCAGCCAGCCGGCCACCAGCAGTTGCTTGCGTCCGTAGCGATCCGACAGGTTGCCGGCAGCGAGGTTCGTGCCCGCCTTCACCAAGCCGAACACGACGAGGAAGGAGAGCGCGGCCGAAGTCGACGCGATCCCGAAGTCGGCTTCGGCGAGCAGAGGGAGGACGGTGCGCTCAATGCCGACCATCGCACCGACGAACGCATTGACGACGACGAGCAGCGTGAACTGTCGCCAGTTGGCGCCCAGCCCGAGACGCAGGCGGGCGGGTGTGGCGACTCTCACCGTTCGACGGGAAGTCCGGCCGCCTCCCATGCGGCGGTACCGCCCACCAAGTTCGCGACTGCGAAGCCACGCGACTCCAGGAGGCTGGCCGCGGTGGCAGACCGCTCACCGTGGCCGCAGTAGGCGATGGCGTCGGTGGTCGGCGGGGTCGCGCCGGCGATGATGTCGCCAAGCTCGACGTGGATCGCGCCGGGAAGCCGGAGCGAATCGACCTCGGCGCGTTGGCGCACGTCCAAGAGGGTGGCGCCGTGCTCTTGGCGGCGGCGCGCTTCCTCGGGACCGATTGCCGCGACCGCGTCGATGGGGAGCCCGGCCGACCGCCAAGCGTCCATTCCGCCCTCGATCCACCCGACGACCGCGTCGTAGCCGATGCGGCGGGCGAGGGTGAGCGCCTCGGCGCGCTGTTCGTCGTCGACCAGGAGCACGACCGGCGTGCCAAAGGGGACGGCCCAGCCGAGCCACGAGGCGAACGCGGGCCGGAGCTCGATCGAGACCGCGCCCCGGGGATGCGCATCGGCCCAGTCGTGGATCGAGCGGGCGTCGACGAGCGACGCGCCGTTCTCCTGGAGGTGCGCGGCTGCTTCGGGGGTCAAGGCCGTGGGGTCATCGAGGTCGCGGATCAACTCCGGCCCGTCGCGGTTCACGCGCTGCAAATGCCGGTAGTAGGCGGGAAAGGTCCCGAACCCGGCCGTGAGGGCGCGGACGAAGACGTTCTCGTCATCGATCTGCAGCAGCGGGTTCGTCCGACGCTCGCTCCCGATCGTCGGGTTCGCCACCGCAGTCGACGATGCGAGGCAGAAGGAACCGGCTCCGTGGGTGGGGTGCAGCGCAGTGGCATCGGGAAGGGCCACCAGGCGCCGGAGGCTGCGGAACTGTGCCCGCGCCAGCTCGTCGGTCTTGTCGTCGCCGAGCAGGTCGGTGCGGGCGGCGCCGCCGACGATCAGGGATCCGCCGCTGAACACCGCGATCGGGTCGTCCCCGTCGAGCAGGACGTAGGCGAGGTGCTCGGGCGTGTGTCCCGGCGTGGCGATCGCCTGCAGGGTCACTCCGTTCCAGGCGAGGCGGCCCCCGCCGGCGACACCCCGGTGGGGGTAACGCGGCCCCGCGTCTCGGGGCGCGACAACTTCGGCACCGGTCTCAGCCGCAAGCTCCGGCGCGCCGCTCACGTAGTCAGCGTGCAGGTGGGTATCAAGCGCCGCGACGATGCCCACGCCGAGGCGGTCGGCGAGCTCGAGATGCCGATCGACGTCGCGGGGCGGGTCGACGACCGCCCCGACACCCTTGCTCGCGACCAGGTACGACGTGTTGCTGAGCGCGTCGTCGCGCAGCGGATGGACGGTCGGACGGTCCACGCTCACCCCGTGGGCGCGAGCACGCCCGCCAGCGCCGTGATCGAGGCCGGGACCTCTGCGCGGCGCAGTTGGCGGTGCCGCACGGGTCCGAGGAGCACCTTGCGCCAGAAGGTCACCGGGTGCAGCTCCCAGGTCACGGTGACGTTCGCGCCGCTGCCGTCCTCGCGGACCCGCCATTCCCACAAGGCGTACGACGGGTTCCCGTCGTCGGTGCCCGACCGGTAGGCGAACACGCGCCGTTCGGGGTCGAGTGTCTCGAGCCGGGACCGGCTGCGCCACGTGTGCCCCATGGCGCGGAACTCGACCACCCACTCCGTCCCGGGGTTCAGCGTCGGCGGTCGCTCGACCACAGTGGTCATGTTGGCGTTCCATTCCGGTAGCCGATCGAGATCGGTGATCAGGTCGAAGACCGTCTCGGCGGGCGCCGCCACTGTCGACGTGACGCTGTGCTTCATCTCGGTCCGCCTCCCCTCATCACGGCTTCCGGGCTAGGAACGAGTGCCCGAACACCTCGTAGGCGCGGGCCTTCTCCTCGCCCTTGGCCCCGCCGAAGGTGTCCACCGACTCGCCGATTCGCACGTCGACGAACCCCGCCTCCTCGAGCATCTGCTGCCAGCCTGCGCACGGCAGGCCACCGGCAATTCAGCCCGTCCACAGGTCGATGTCTCGCAGAGCCTCCGGAGGCACCGGGCGGCCGTTGGCGATGTCGGCGAACTGGAGGTGACCGCCGGGACGGAGCACCCGGAGGATCTCGTCGAAAGTGGCGCGCTTGTCGGCACAGAGGTTGATGACGCCGTTGGAGATCACGACGTCAACGCCGCCGTCGTCGACCGGCATGGCTTCGAGAAGGCCCTCCCGGAACTCCACGTTGTCGAGGCCGAGTGCATCCGCGTTCTCGCGCGCCTTCTTCAGCATCTCCGCGGTCATGTCGACGCCGACGACATGACCGGTCGGCCCGACCTGTGACGCGGCCACGAAGGAGTCGAACCCGGCACCGGCGCCGGCGTCGACGACTCGCTCGCCGGGCTCGAGCCGTCGCAACTCGAAGGGGTTCCCGACACCGGCGAACGACTCGACCGCCTGGTCGGGCAGCGCCTGCACGACGTCGCGGTCGTACCCGAAGCGGTCGGCCGCGACCCGACCGGTGTGGAAGTGGTAGGTCGCGTTCGGGGCGACGGCCACCTCGCGGTACTTCTCCTTGATCTCCTCGCGGAGCCTCTCCGGATCAACAGGGAGTGCCGTCACGAGCTCTCCTTTCCGTTCCCGACCGCGACCGGCAACCCGGCCCGTTTCCACTCGGGAAAGCCGTCCTCGAGCCGGCGGGCGCGGAACCCCTCGCGCGTCAGGGTTCGCACCGCGTCGTCGGCGTACACGCAGTACGGCCCCCGGCAATACGCCACGATCTCGGCGTCGAGAGGGAGCGAGCCAAGTCGCCGCTCGAGCTCGGTGACGGGCACCGAGCGGGCGCCCGCAACATGGCCCGCTTCGTACTCCGCGCTCGGCCGCACGTCGATCACTGTCACCGCGCCGTCACGCAGCCGGCGAGCCAGCTCGTCCCGGCTCACCGGCTCGAGCCCGTTGCGCTCGCCGAGATACGCCTCGGCCAGGCGGGACACCTCGGCCACGTGCTCGCCCGCGACCGAGCGGACCGCCTCCCAGAGCTCGAAGACGCGTTCACCCGCGAGCGCGTAGATCACCCGGGTGCCGTCCCGGCGGGTGCCCAACAGGCCCGCCCGCGCCAGGGTGCGGAGGTGGTGTGACGTGTTGGCCACGCTCTGGCCGATCTCGGCGGCAATCTCGTCCACCGGGCGCGCGCCCGGCGCGGGCCGGTGGACGTTCTCGGCCCGGCGCCCGCGCGAGAGCGCCGTCGTGTCCGAGGCCCGCCCCGCGAACAGCGTGTCCTTGGCCGCTCGGTTCCC
>JBQTGU010000108.1:0-2747 GCA_052390575.1 Actinomycetota bacterium
GCTCGTCGGTGTCCTCGAGCAGGCCGGCCTGGGCCAGGAGGGTTTCGGCCGAGACGTTGAGGGCGTCGGCGATGGCCTTCAGCACCCGCACCGAGGGCTCGTGGAGCCCCCGCTCGATCTGGCTGAGGTACGGGTTGGAGACGTGGGTGCGGTCGGCCAGCTCGCGCAGGGAGAGGTTGGCGAGCCGCCGCTGCGAGCGGATGAACTCGCCCAGGCTCTCGAAGTGGGCCTTCCAGGCGTCGGTGGTCATCGTTCGGAAAGTACGGCAGACGCGACGATGCCGGGGAGGGCGGGGGGCACCCTCCCCGGCGTCGCCATCTCTCTAAGGGCGGGACGTCTAGGCCGAGACGGTCTGCTTGCCTGCCTCCACCAGCTTCGTGGCGAAGCGGCGCTGGCTGGCGAGGAGCTTCTCGGCGTAGTCGAACGCGGAGTCCACGACCTTGCCCGGCTCGGGTAGCTGGTCGACGAACGGCAGGTCCGACGGCGACGGCAGCTTGGCCGCCCACGTCTTCGCGGTGTCCGCGATGGTGTCCTGGGCGGTGTCGATGGCGCCGAGCACGGTGTCCTGCACGTTCTCGGTGATCTCCTGGACGTTCACGTTGGTGCTCCTTCTGGGTGTGGGGGTCTGACTTGCTGTGCAAACTATACCTAGCATTCGCTTCCCATGTCAAGCCCCCGCTACCATGGGCTCCATGCCTCGGATCGGCCTCGTCCTCGGCGCCGGCGGCGTGGTGGGCCACGCCTTCCATTCCGGCGTCCTCGCCGAGCTCGCCGCCACCACCGGCTGGGACGCCCGCGACGCCGAGATCGTCGTGGGCACCTCGGCGGGCTCGGTGGTGGGGGCGCTGCTGCGGGCGGGCGTCAGCCCCGCCGACCTCGCCGCCCGGGCGTCGGGGGAGCCGCTGTCACCCGAGGGCGCGCAGCTCGCCGCCCGCGCCCAGGCCACCGGCGCGCGGACCCCGATCCCGAGCCGGCCCCCGCGCCGAGCGGGGCTGCCCCGGATGGCCTCGCCGGGCACGTTCGTGCGGGCGGCCTTTCCTCCCTTCCGGCCGGTGCGCCCCGGCGCCCTCGCCGCCGCCGCCCTCCCCGCCGGTCAGATCCCCACCGACCTGATCGCCACCGAGCTCCGCCCCCTGTTCCCGGCCGGTTGGCCCGATCGGGAGCTGTGGCTGTGCGCCGTCCGCCTCGACAACGGCCGCCGGGTGGTCTTCGGAAGAGAAGGCGCGCCCGCCGGGGTCGATGTCCCCGACGCGGTAGCGGCGTCGTGCGCGATCCCGGCGTTCTTCGAGCCGGTGACGATCGGCGGGGTCCGCTACGTCGACGGCGGGGTCCACTCCCCCACCAACGCCGACCTCCTCGCCCGCCGCGACCTCGACCTGGTCATCGTGAGCTCGCCCATGTCGGTTGCCGGCAACCGCCTGCGGCCGTCGCTCGACCTGCCGGCGCGGCGCCTGTCCCGCCTCTACCTCGGGCGAGAGGCCGCCCGCATCCGCCGGAGCGGCACGCCGGTGCTGGCGTTCCAGCCCGTCGCCGCCGATCTCGCCGCCATGGGCCTGAACGCGATGGACCCGGCCCGGCGCGCGCCCGTCACCCGCCAGGCGCGCGAGTCGACGCGCCGGCGCCTGGAGCGACCGGACGTCCGTGACCGTTTGGAGCTCCTCCACTCGGCTCGGGCTGCGAGTCGCTGACCAGCTTCAGCAACTCGCTCATCCCGTCCTCGATGCCCCGGCACAGCACGCCGATGTCGGGCGCGCTGTCGTAGTCGCCGGTCACGCCGTAGTTGAGCATCCCGTTGTAGGAGAAGATCGCGATGCCGACGCGGACGTGGCCGGCGATCGGGACGAACGGGAACGCCTCGAGCATCGGCCGTCCCGCCGCATAGAGCTGGAGCTGCGGCCCGGGCACGTTGGTGGTCACCGTGTTCACGTTGCGCTGCGGGATGCCCCGGACGACGCGCGCTCCGAGCGCGAGCAGCGTCGAGGGCGCGAAGCCGGCCAGGCTCGTGAGCACCTCGCCCGCCACCGCCTGCTTCGACTCCTTGAGCCCGTCCATCTGCGATCGGATGGCGGCGAGCCGCTCGGCGGGGTCGGCGATGCCGACCGGGAGCTCGGCGATCATCGCCGAAACCCGGTTGTTGTAGGTACCGCGCTCGGTTTCGGTGCGGACCGAGACCGGCACCAGCGTGCGGACCACCCGGTCGTCGACCGACTCGCCCCGTCCGAGCAGGAAGTCGCGGAAGCCCTTCGTGAGCACGGTCAGCACGACGTCGTTCACCGTGCCGCCCAGACCCTTGCGCACTGTCTTGACATCCGCGAGGGTCGTGCGGGCCCAGTCCCAGCGGCGGTGCGGCCCGATCGGCCCGTTGAGCGTCGACGGGACCGTCGGGCGCACCACACCCGCGAACGACGCCACGCCCCGGAAGACCTCGCCCGCCATCCCCGCCAGCTGCCGCCAGCCCCGCGCCGTCGCCCGCAGCGCCCGGAACTGCTCGTAGGGACTGACGACCAGGTCGCCGACCGCCTCGGTCACCACCCGGACGTCGGACGGCTCCGGTTCCGCCTTCCAGTCGTCGGCTGCTGGCGGCGCCGGATTGGGCTCGGCGTCGAGCACGACCGCGAGGAGGTCGGAGCCCGAGACGCCGTCGACCAGGCAGTGGTGCACCTTCGAGACGATGGCCCAGTGGTTGTCGTCGAGGCCCTCGACCATCCACATCTCCCACAGCGGCTTGCTGCGGTCGAGCTGCTGGG
>JBQTGU010000109.1:0-35487 GCA_052390575.1 Actinomycetota bacterium
GTGCCGATGTAGTTGGCCCGCGAGCCAATGTTGTCGTCCTCGACCACGATCTCGAGCCGGCGCACGGTCCGGCGCGGGAACGTCACGGTCTGACCGGCGTCGGTGCGCGACTCGTCGCCGAGGTCGATGGCCACGTCATCGCCGCCGTCGAAGCGCAGGGTCGCCTTCGTGATCCACCGGTCGCGGTCGCCGTTGAGCGGCTGGACCAGGTTGACGTGGTCGGTCGTGACGGGCTCGTCGAGCTCGATGACGATGCGCTCGCCCTCGGTGGGGGCGAAGGCGGCGGCGCGCCACGCGGTGCGGGGGTCGCCGTCGAGCGCCCGCACCGGACGGTCCTCGGCCGTGTACGAGATGCGGTTGCCGTACGACGTCGCCTCGACGGTCGCGCCCCGCTGCTCGACGACCGTGAACGCGTCGTCACCCGCGTCGGGGAACACCTCGAGGCGGGCGTCGGACGGGTCGTCCTCGAGCGGCGTCTCGCCCGCCCGTTCGGTGTAGCCGAGATTCTCCCGTACGGTGCTCCAGCGCCGCCCCCGGCGCCGGTTGGAGTCGGTGACGACGAGCACCGCGTCCCGGTCGAGCTGCTCCTCCAGCCCGACCTCGTCGCCGGCGAACGACCCCGAGTAGAGGACGATCCCGCCGTCATCGAGCATCCCGAGCCCGGCCATCTCGACCAGCCCCTCGCCGTCGCCCGCGACCAGGAGTGGCTCGCTTGCCGGCTGCGTCCGCACGATCTCGGGCACGTCCTCCACCGGGAAGATCGCTACCGGCGGCGGGGACTCGGTGCCGGCGGGCAGCGCGAGGGCCCGCTCGTCGAGCAGCGGGAAGTCGAGCGCCGGGCCGAGGCCGTTCCCGTAGCCCTCGGGCGCGCCGATACCGGCCGGCGCGGGCTGGAGCAGCAGCCACATCGCCCGCGGCCGCACGATGTTGTAGCGGTCGACCTGGAGGTCGCTGCGCAGCAGGATGTCGCCCGCGCTCATGAGCCGGGCGACGGGCGCAAGCGCCGCCGGGTCGAGCAACCCCTCCTGGAGCCGGCGGTCGAGCGCGTTGAGCAGGTCATTGGTCGGCGGGTTGCCGTACGGGATGAGCTCGCGTGCGACGAAGGGCCGGTCCATGAGCCCGGGCGTGATCGGGTCGACGGTGTTGCCCCACCGGTACGACGCGAAGTCGGAGCCGGGGATCTCGAGCACCCGGGTCGAGTGCGGCTGGGCGTCGAGCGCCGCGGCCGCGTCGGTCCAGTAGTCGGGGACGGCCTCGGGTCGCTGGAGGTTCTTGCCGTAGAAGGTGTCGTTCCACAACGCCGGCAGGTTCACCACGATCAGGACGCCGAGCAGGCCGACGATTCCGAGTGACCACCGGTGCCGGCCCTGACCGTCGAGCCGGCGCACGAGCGCGCTGACGCCCGCGCCCAGCAGCACCGCCAGGCCCAGCACGACGAGCGGCACGGCTCGACCGACGCTGCGCAGCGCGAGCCCGGCGCTCGACTTGTCGGCGAACACCTTGAGCAGCGCACCGAACGGCGACGGCTCGCCGTACGGGTGGGTGCCGACCGCGATCGCGAGCCCGACGAGCGCGAGGACGGCGAAGTAGAGCCGGTGCCGCCAGCGGAGGAACGCGGCCGCCAGCAGCGCGCTCGTGGGCACGGCGTAGCTGGTGAGCAGGAGCCAGCGCCGCTGGGTGTAGTCGAGGCTCGCCTCGATCCACTGGCCGATCTTGTCGCCGCCGTAGAAGAACCAGTACCCGAGCCCGCGGAGGATCTCGGGCGCGACGCCCGCGGTCGAGACCGTCCTGACCGTCTCGGTGTAGCGCAGGATGTCGATGCCGTAGCCGCCCTGGGCCCACAGCCCCGCCAGCCACCACAGCGAGGCGATCAGGGTGAGGCCGCCGATCTTGCCCAGGGTCGCCGCTGCCCGCTTCCAGTCGACTTCGCCCGTGATCCAGATCGCGTACGGGACCCACAGCAGGGGTGCGACGAGCGCGAACACGAGCGCGGTCGCGTTCACGCCCCCGACGATCTGCACGACGATGGCGAAGGCGGCCGGGTAACGCCAGCCGCGAGGGTGGCGGAGGGCGCGGACCATCAGCGCGAGCAACCACGGCAGTCCCGCCCACGGCAGCAGGATCACCGAGATGCGGGCGGCGTAGTGCAGCGAGTACGGGCTGAGCATGTACGCGAGCGCGGCGACGACCGCTCCCGCGCCCCGAAGCTCGAGCGTCCGCGCCAGATAGAGGACGCCGAGGCCGGCGAAGAACAGGAGGCTGCCGAGCCAGATGCGCTGCGCCACCCAGTCGGGGGAGCCGAGGTGCTCCATGAGCCAGTAGTACGGGCCCATCGGGAACAGGTACCCGATGTTCTGGTGCGTCACCGTTCCCATGCCGATGTTGGGGTCCCACATCGACGGGGCGCGCTCGAGCAACCGGTCGGGGTCGAGGTACAGGTACTGCTTCGTGTCCGCCGCGACCTTGCCCGGCGCGGTCAGGAGCGCGGGGACGTAGGCGAGCAGCGCCAGGAGCGAATAACCGAGCACGCGACGCGAGCGCGCATCGGGCGGGTCGGGACGCTCCTGCTCCGCCCGCGCCGCCGGTGCGGGCCGCTGGTCGAGCTTGGTCATCCTCGGGGCCGGCGGCGGGCGGCGGCCGCCAGCACCTCGAGTGTGCCGAGGGCGGTCGCCTCCCAGGTGAAGCGGGACGCGTGGTCGAGCGCGCCGGTCGACAGCCGGGCGCGGAGGGCGTCGTCCCGGAGCACGGAGTCCATGGCGCCGACGAACTCGTCCCGGTTCTCGACGAGCAGCCCGCTGCGGTCGGGTGCGACCGCGTCGAGGTGCCCGGCGATGCGGGTCGCCACCGCCGGCGTCCCGCAGGCCGCCGCTTCGGTCATCGTCATGCCCCAGCCTTCGCGCGCGGCTGCGCCCGCCAGCACCCACGCCCGCCGGTAGAGGTCGAGCAGCTCGTCGTCGCTGATCCGTCCGGGCAGGTGGATCCAACCTTCGGCGTCCGCCTCGTGACGCTGGGTCTCGAGGCGCTCGCGTTCGTAGCCCTCGCCCACGATCACCGCCTCGAGCTGCGGGTGCCGCTGCTTCACCTCGACGAGCACGTCGATGAGGTACTCGTAGCGCTTGACCGGGACCAGCCGCCCCGCCGCGACCACGAGTGGCGTCGGCGACTTCTCGCCCGCGGGCGTGAACCGTCCGTCAATACCCGGGGGAACCACGGTGATGCGCTTCGCCTTGAACCCCATCTCCTCGATCAGCTCGCGCTTCGAGGACTCGGACAGCGTCACGATCGGAGTCCGGCGGTAGAAGGGCGGCGCGACGCGCGACTCGAGCAGCCGGCCCATCCGGGCGAGGCGGGGCGGCAAGGTCATGTCCCACATCTCGGCGTGGTGGTGGTGCAGGAAGCAGACGCTCGGGCCGGGCGCCCACACCGGCGAGAACCACGGCATCCCGTTCCAGATCTCGACCAGGCCGTCACGGGCGCCGTGCCAGCCCATCATCTCGCTGAACGCGCCGCGCGGGAACACCATGTAGCGACCCGCCTTGCGGATCACGCGGTACCCGTCGCGCCAACTGAGCTGCGGATGGCCGGCGGCGTGCGAGGTGCGCATCGTCACCTCGATGCCGGCCTCGCCCCAGAGCTTGGCGACGGTCGAAGCGTGCACCTCGGAGCCGCCCGCCTCGGGATCGTCGAGGTCGCGCCAGGCCAGCATGCTCACGCGGTGGAGCCCGGCTTCGGCGGCGAGATCGCCCAGCTTGGCGATGGCGGTGCTGCGGTCCGGGGCGCGCGACGGCCCGTCGAGGTGCTCCATGATCAGCAGAAATGGTACGTGAGCAGCACGCCAAAGTGCCGGTCGGGCAGGCCCTCCTTCTAGGCTTGCCGGGCGTGAAACTCACCGGTGAGCGGCCCATGGAGGGCGCGACCCCCGACTCGCTGCTGGCCCTGCACGACGCCGGCTACCGGGAGGTGGTCGAGCGGCTCGGCTCCGGTGCGGTGCTCGACGTGGGCTGCGGCGTCGGCGACGAGACCGCCCGGCTCGGGGGCGACGGCCGCTGGGTGCTCGGGGTCGACTACGACGCCGCCACCGCGGTGGCCGCCGGCGCCGAGTGGGGCCCGGGTGGACGGCGGGGGGCGAAGGTCCAGTTCGCGGGGATGGACGGGGCCGGGCTCGCGACGCGCGCCGGAAGCTTCGACTGGGTGTGCTCCTCGCACATCATCGAGCACTTCACGATGCCGGAACGGCACGTGGCCGAACTCGCCCGCGTGCTCGCCGACGACGGCACCGCGTTCGTGATCACTCCCAACCGGCCCGCCGACTTCGAGAACCCGTTCCACGTCTACCTCTTCGAAGCCGCCGAGCTGGCCTCGACGCTCCGGCTGTTCTTCCACGAGGTCGAGGTCCACGGGCTCGAGGGCGACGCCGAGCTCAAGGCCGACTTCGCCGCCCGCCGCCGCAGCGGCGAGCGCATCCTCAAGCTCGACTTCCTGCGGCTGCGTCACCGCATCCCGCGGCGCTGGTACGTCTGGCTGTACGAGCGCGCCCTCCCCGTCGTCTATCGATTGCTGGGCCGCTCCACCTCCGGCGTCGGCTCGGGGCTGGACCACACCCACCTGTTCATGACCGACGACATCGTGCCGACCACGCCGGTGTTGTTCGCGGTGGCACGCGCACCCCGGCGGACCTGAGCCTGGCAACTCCGTGCGACAGGAGTCGCGCCCGGGCGCCGTCCGCGATCGCCGGTTCCTCCTCGTCCTTGCGCTGACCCTCCTACCGCTGCTGGTGTCGGCGGTCGCCCTCGTCGTCGACGTCGGCACCACCTACCACGCCTGGGGCGACCAGGCGCTCATCGAGTTGCAGACCCGCGACGTCAGCCGGCATCCCGTGCTGGTCGGGCTGTACTCCCGCGAGGGCTGGAACCACTTCGGTCCCGCGCTCTTCTACCTCCTCGCGGTCCCGTACCACCTCACCGGCGGGAACTCGATCGGGCTCCACCTCGGCGCGCTGCTGATCAACGGGGCTGCGATCGCGGGCATGGCCGTGATCGCCAAACGGCGGGGCGGGACGCCGCTCCTGCTGCTCAGCCTGCTCGGAACCGCGGTGCTCGTGCGCACGCTCGGCCCCGACTTTCTCCACGACCCGTGGGTGCCCTTCATCGCGGTGCTGCCGTTCGGGTTGTTGGTCTTCCTGGCGTGGGCGATGACGTCGGGGGACGCCTGGGCGCTGCCGGTCGGGGTTGGCGTCGCCGTCTTCTGCATGCAGACGCATGCCGGGTACGTGCTGATCGCGCTCCCGCTCGTCCTCGCGGGCGCGGCGTGGCTGGTGGTCGGATCGGTACGTGCCGGTCAGCCCGCGCGGACCGACCTGCGGCGCGCCGGGCTCGTCGCGGCCGCGGTGGTGGCAGTCGCGTCGATCCCACCGGCGATCGAGCAGCTGACCAACTCGCCCGGCAACCTCACCGAGGTCGCGGAGTACACCAATCAGGGCGATCCCGACGAAGGGCGTCAGACGTGGGCCGACGGGGCGCGCGTCGCCGGCGACCAGTTCACCCTGACGCCGGAGTGGGTGACCGGAGCGGACGCAGCGAACCCGTTCACGGGCGAGCCGGCCGCCCTCGACACCACGCCGGTACCGGGCTTGCTGGTGCCGTTCCTGCTCGCCGTCATCGTGGCGATCCGACGACGCTGGACGGACGCCGCCCGGCTGGGGGGAACGGTGGCGACCGCGCTGGTCCTGGGGGTGCTCTCGATCACGCGGGTCATCGGGAACCTGTTCGTCTACCGGCTCCGCTGGACGTGGGTGCTCGGCATGCTCGCGATCGTCACGGTCGCCTGGGTCGGTTGGAAGCTCCTGTCGGCCCGGACGGCAGCGGCGGAGCGATGGCTGGCGCCCGTCGCGCTGGCCGTGCTC
This sequence comes from Actinomycetota bacterium, assembly GCA_052390575.1. Classification (GTDB taxonomy): domain Bacteria; phylum Actinomycetota; class Acidimicrobiia; order IMCC26256; family JACDBD01; genus JBPCMN01. Next base: position 5,903 of record JBQTGU010000109.1, read on the forward strand.
GTGCCCGTCTCGGCGGTCAGCGCGGTCAGCGCGGCGCGGGCCGGTATCCCGTACGAACGGGAGGCCACCGCACTCCCCCCGATCGCTTCCGACGTCGTCGACGCGTTGCCGGAGCGCGACGGCGAAGTCGTCGTCCGCTCCGACACGTTCAGCGGCAACCTCTACGCCGCCGCCCTGGTCCTTCTGCTCGAGCAGCGCGGCATCGACATCGGGGTCGAGCGCGCCAACGAGGAGGCGTTCGGTGAGCACCGCGTCCATCGCGAGGGTCGGGTGCGGGCGACGCTCGTGGTCTACGAGGGTCTCGACACCCTGGTCCCGCGGCCCGAGCTTCGCCTCGTGGCGACGTCGAGTGATCCTTCGAGAGCGGAACGGACGAGGTTGACCAAGCGGCGGGCGGCGCTGGACGCCGAGCACGAAGCCGGAACCATCGGGGACGAGCGCTACATCGTCGAGCTGGGAAAGATCGAGGCGCGCGTCCGATCGGCGGTGGCCGTGTTCACCGAGCCGGAAAAGTAGAGTCGCCCGCTTGCACGTCCGTCGCTTCACCTTCGTGCTCGGCGCCATCGCGGTCGGGGCCCTCCTGGTCCGGATCGCGTTCGTCGTCATCGTCGACCCGACCGTGCCCCGGGTCGGCGACGCCAGCGCGTACCACCTCCTCGCCAACAACCTCGCCGACGGCCGCGGCTACATCCGCCCGTTCGACTTCGCCGTGCTCGAACGGGTACGTCCGACCGCCGAGTACCCGCCCCTGTTCCCCGCGTTGCTCTCGGTCGTCTCCTTCGTGGGCGTGAAGAGCGTGGACGGCCAACGCCTCGCCATGACCCTCGTCGGGACGGGCACCGTCGTGGTCATCGGGCTGCTCGGCCGGCGCGTCGGCGGCGAGATCGTGGGCCTGGTCGCCGCCGGCCTCGCCGCCGTCTACCCGATGTTGTTCATGAGCGACGGCGTCCTCATGGCCGAGACGCCCTACGTCCTGCTGGTCGCGCTCGCGCTGCTCCTGGCCTACCGGGCCGTCGACGATCCCCGCCCGGTGACGTTCGCGATCCTCGGGGCTGTCATCGGCGCCGGCGCGCTCACCCGGGCCGAGGGGCTGCTGCTCTCGGTGCTGCTGGTCGTGCCCCTCGCGCTCACGATCAAGTCGGCGGCGACGAGGCGACGGTGGATGTTTGCCGCGATCGGTGTGGGTACGGCCGCGCTGGTGATCGTGCCGTGGACGGTGCGCAACGCGGTGAAGCTCGACGCGTTCGTCCCGGTCTCGAACAACGTCGCCACCGCCGTCGACGGCGCCAACTGCGACCTGGTGTACGCGGGCGACCAGCTCGGCTTGTGGCGGGAGACGTTCTCCACGCTCGGCGACGAGGCCCGAACACGACCCCAGGCCGAAGCCTGCTTCGAGGGGTTCGACATCCGGACCCGGGACTTCGACGAGGCCGACGTCGCCGCCGAACACCGCGGTAACGGCCTCGAGTACGCCCGCGACCACACCGGCCGGCTGCCGATCGTCATGACCGCCCGGCTACTGCGGACGTGGGGACTGTTCCGACCGTCGCAACAGATCGAGTTCGAGTCGTTCGAAGGACGGCCCGAACGCTGGCAACGGATCGGGACCCAGATGTACTGGGTGCTGCTCCCCCTCGGGCTCGCCGGCTTCGTCCTCGTCGCCCGCGGGCGCCGGGCGCGGGTCTGGCCCTTGCTGTCGACCGGGGTGCTCGTGTCGCTCACCACGATCGCGACGTACGGGCAGCAACGCTTCCGCGCCGCCGACGAGCCCGCCATGGTCGTGCTGGCGGCGGTGACGATCGTCGCCGTCGGCGCCCGAGTTCGGCGCCGCCCGGTACCGACGTGACCAACGAGGCCCGGCGCTTCGCGTGGATGCTGGGCGCGATCACCCTCGCCGGCCTCGCGCTGCGGGTGGCCTACGTGTTGATCGAGCGGCGCGACTTCATGTTCGAGGGCGACGCGGTCTTCTACCACCAAGGCGCCAACCTGCTGGCTGACGGGCGCGGGTTCATCTCCCCGTTCGAGCTCGTCGACTCGGGGAAGGTGGTGGAGGCCGCCGACCATCCGCCGCTGTACCTGGTGTGGCTGGCGATCCCCTCGTTCGTCGGCCTCGACACTCAGCTCCCCCACCTGCTGTGGTCGTGCCTGCTCGGCGGGGCGACCGTCGCGCTCGTCGGCCTGTTGGGGCGCGAAGTCGTCGGCGCCCGGGTCGGGCTCATCGCCGCCGCGCTGGCCGCGGTGTACCCGAACGTGTGGTGGCACGACGGCGCGCTCATGGCCGAGACCATGGCCATCTTCACCGCGGCGCTCGCGATCCTGTTGGCGTACCGCTACCGGGCGTCGCCCACGACCGGCCGAGCCATCGCACTCGGTGTCGCCTGCGGGCTCGCCACGCTCACCCGGGCCGAGCTGGCCCTGTTGGTGCCGTTGGTGGTCGTTCCACTCGTTCTGCTCCGCCGGGAGCTCGACCTCCGCGGCCGGCTGCGCCAGCTCGGGATCCCCGTCCTGGCGGTACTGGCGACGTTGGCGCCCTGGGTCGGGTACAACCTCACCCGGTTCGACCGGCCGGTGTTCATCTCCACCGGGTTCGAGCTGACCCTCAACATCTCGAGCTGCGACGACACCTACTTCGGCCCGTTCACCGGGTACCTCAGCATCGAGTGCGCCCGCGGCACCGCGCTGCGGGCCCGGGCCGAGGGCCTCGACCAGTCGGAGGAAGCCGCCCGCCACCGCGAGCAGGCGCTCGACTACATCTCCGACCACAAGGGCCGTGTGCCCGTGGTCGTCGCGGCGCGCTGGGGTCGGATCCTGGGCGTGTACCGGGTCGACCAGACCGTCGATCTCGGGAGGGTCGAGGGACGGGAGCCCTGGGTCTCGCGACTCGCGCTGTACACGCTCTGGCCGATGATGGTCCTCGCGGCCATCGGTGCGGTCGTGTTGCGCCGATGGCGTACGCCGGTCTTCCCGCTCCTGGCCCTGATCGCGGTCGCGCTCGTCACGGTCGCGCTCAGCTACGGCGCCCAACGATTCCGAGCCGTCGCCGAGCCCGCGCTCGTGGTGTTCGCGGCGGTGGCAATCGAGGCCGGTCTGCGCCGCCCACAGACGCGCCCGTAGCATCCGCCTCATGTCGGAGCCGGACGTAGGTGGGTTGGAAAGCGCCGCGCCATCCCCGGGCGTCGCCGCGACTCGTTTCCCGTGCTTCGACGGGTTCCGCGCGATCGCCGCCCTCAGCGTGCTCGTCACGCACGTCGGCTTCACCAGCGGGCTCAACGGGCGCTCGTCACTCGGCGCCTATACCGCCCGGATGGACATCGGCATCGCGGTGTTCTTCTTGATCTCGGGCTTCCTGCTCTACCGCCCGTTCGTCGCCGCCCGCTTCGCCGGACGGTCGGGTCCGCGGATCGGTCCGTACTTCTGGCGCCGGGCGCTTCGTATCTTCCCCGCCTACTGGGTGGCGTTGACGGTGGTGATCTTCGTGCTGGGCCACGGTCCGCGGGACGCCAAGAGCCTGGCGTTGTGGTACGGGCTCGTCCACATCTACAGCTTCGAGCACGTGATCGGGCCGATCGTGCAGTCGTGGACCCTCGGCACCGAGATCAGCTTCTACCTGTTCCTGCCTATCTACGCCTGGTTCATGAGCCGCGTCGTGGGCGGGACATCCGAGCGACGCCGGGTGCGCACGGAGCTGATCGGCCTGGCGGTGCTGTACGTGAGCGCGTTCGCGTTCCGGTCGGTCCTGCTCGCCGGCGACGCGTCGCCGCGGGTCAACGGCACCCTGACCAAGTGGCTGCTCGCCAACCTCGACCTGTTCGCCCTCGGGATGCTGCTGGCGGTGGTGAGCGTCTGGATATCACAGGGCGACCGGCGGCGCGCCCCCCTCAACCTCGACCATCCCTGGGCGCCCGGTGTGTGCTGGGCGCTCGCGGGCGTGGCCTTCTGGGTGGTGTCGACCCGGCTCGGGCTCCCGCGCCAGACCATCGACTACGAGCCCCTCGGCGAGCTGGCCCAGCAGTTCCTCTACGGGGTGATCGCGTTGCTCGTCCTGGTGCCGGGCGTGTTCGGCCCCCAGGACCGCGGCCTGGTGCGGGCGTTCCTGCGCCACCCCGTCCTCCAGTTGCTCGGGCTCATCTCCTACGGCCTCTATCTCTGGCAGAACGTCTGGGTCGAGGAGTACGTCGACTGGGCCGACGCCCGGCTGTTCGCCACCCCGTTCGGCGAGATGCTCGTGGTCGTGTTCGTCCTGAGCGTCGCCGCCGCCGCCATCAGCTACGTCGCGATCGAGCGGCCCGTCCTGCGCCTGAAGCGGATGGTGACGTGACGCGAGAAACCAGCGAGCGCTCGCGGAACGCGATCGCGCTCTCGATCATCGCCCTCGCCTTCCTCATCCCGTTGCGCGGCCTGCTCCGGAGCCAGGGGCCGCCCATGGAAGAGGGCTTCATGCTCGTGTTCCCCGAGCGGGTCCTCGCCGGCGACTTCCCCAACCGCGACTTTCTCCACCTCTACGGGCCCGGCAGCCTGTGGGTGCTCGCGGGGGTGTTCAAGGCGTTCGGCACGTCGCTGGAGGCCCAACGGATCGTCGCGCTGCTGCAGCAGGCCGGCATCGTGCTCGGCGTCTTCGGCCTCGCCCGCTACTGGGGCCGCACGGTCGCGGTGTTCGGCGCGTTCATCGCGCTGGTGATCATCGTGCCGCCGATCGGGCTCACCGCCCTGGCGTGGGTCGGCGGCGTCGCCCTCGGTCTGCTGGGCCTGCTGGCCGGCTTCGAAGCTCGCCGGGCCACCGACGAACGGCGCGCCCGCCGGCTGGCGGTGGCTGCAGGACTGCTGCTCGCGGGCGCGCTCCTGTACCGGCTCGACCTCGTCCTCGCGGTCGGCCTCAGCCTCCCGCTGCTCCTGCGCGGGATGGACACCGGGCGCGCCCGCCGCGTGATCATCGGACTCGGCGCCGGGTCCGCGCTCTACCTGGTGCACGCGGTCACCGCCGGTCCCGGCAACGTCGTGCGGGGCATGGTGCTGGACCCGGTGTTCTTCCTGCGCGGCGGCCGGCGCCTGCCCATCCCGCCGCCACCCGACCACCTCGACGGGTTCCTCCAGCGCGCCGGTGCGATCGACCAGCTGTCGTGGCGCCAGCCGGCCCTCTCCACTGCGGCGCAGCTGACGGTGTGGTTCTTCCTCATGCTCGCGGTGGTGGCGTTCCTCATCGTCATGGGCGTCCGTCGCCTCCGGCGCGAGCCCGACTCCTTGCGGGCCCGCGTCCTCCTCGCCGGCGCGCTGTTCAGCGCCGGGCTCCTTCCCCAGGGGATCCAGCGGGTCGACTCGGCCCACTTCGCCTGGGTCACGTGCGTCCCGCTCGGCCTGCTGCCGGTGGGCGTGCTCGAGGCGATGCGAGGCCGGGTGCGCCGGCTCCGGACCGCGCGGGCGCGCGAGCTCGCCGCCGGCGGCGGCGTGCTCCTCGCCCTGGTGTTGCTCATCCCCCACTTCACCGCCCGCACCTACACCGACTACGCGCTCCAGAGCCTGGGGATCCACCGCATCGCGTTCGAGATCGAGCACGAGGGGCGGCGCTTCTATTACGGGCGCCCCGACGTCGCCCGCGCCGCTGAGCCGCTGCTCGAGGACGCCGACCGCATCACCGAGAAGGGCGATCGCCTCTTCGTCGGCACCACCGACCTGCGCAAGACGCCGTACAGCGACGCCTACCTCTATTACATGCTCCCCGAGCTCACGCCCGCGACCTACTACATCGAGATGGACCCGGGCGTGGCCAACCGTCACGACTCGGGTCTTGCCGACGACCTGGCGTCGGCCGACATCGCGATCCTGTCGTCGGTGTGGAACGACTGGGAGGAACCCAACGACTCCCGCGACTTCGGGTCCGACGAGCCCAACCGGGTATTGAAGGAACAGTTCTGCCTGGTCGACACGTACGGCGACGGCTTGTACGAGCTTTACGAACGGTGTGATCGCCGATCAGACCGGTAGCCTGAATTCATGTCCAGGGTGCTGGTCGTCACTCCGACGTACCTCGAAGCCGAGAACATCGAGGAATGCCTGCGCCGTCTGCGCGCGGCCGTGCCCGACGCCGACGTGCTCGTGGTCGACGACAACAGCCCCGACGGCACTGCCGATCTCGCCGAGACGATCGGCGCCGAGGTCGGACAGGTGGAGGTGCTACGCCGCCCGACCAAGACCGGGCTGGGCACGGCCTACCGCGCCGGCTTCACCGTGGGCGTCGAGCGGGGGTACGACGTCCTCGTGCAGATGGACGCCGACCTCTCCCACGATCCGGCCGCGCTGCCTTCGCTGCTGAAAGAGGTCGACCAGGGTGCCGACCTGGTGGTCGGGTCGCGGTACGTGCCCGGCGGATCGGTCCCGCACTGGCCGTGGCTCCGGCGGGCGCTGTCCAAGTGGGGCAACCGGTACGCCGGTTTCGTGCTCGGGACGGGCGTCGCCGACGCGACCTCGGGTTACCGCGCCTACCCGGCCGACACTCTGAAGGCAATCGACTTCGCCAGCACCCGGGCCAAGGGCTACGGCTTCCAGATCGAGACCGCTTACCGGGTGTGGAAGTGGGGCGGGCGCATCGTCGAGGTGCCGATCACGTTCACCGACCGGGTCAAGGGCCACTCGAAGATGACGTGGCGCATCGCGGCCGAGGAGCTGTCGCTGGTGACGTGGTGGGGCGTGCGGGACCGAGTGCGCGGCCGGCGGGCCACGCGCAAGGCAGGGGTCTAAGACTCCGCGTCTTCCCGTTCCTCGTGGTACTCGGCCTCGACGTTGACCGTCCACACGTCGTGATCGGCCCCGAAGATGTTCTCGACCGACAGCATGGCCGTGTACATGGAGTGGTCCTGGTTGTTGTACTTGTGCATCCCGTTGCGCCCGACCGGGAACACGTTCGGGACGTTCGCGTCGAGCCACTTGCGCATGGTCTCGACGTTGGCCTTGAACGTGGCGTCGTACATCGGGTACGCCTTCGGCATCCGCACCACGTAGCCCGACTCGACCAGCGACGCCGGCACCAGACCAAGCGACTCGAGCTCGCCCTTCGCCTGCTCGACTAGGTCGGCGTCGGGCTTGGTCCACATCTCGTCGCCCTCGTTCACGAAGAACTCGAGACCGAGGCAGGTGCGCCCGTCCTTTACGAGATAGGGAGACCACGACCCGAAGTTCTGGATGCGGCCGACCTCCACCTCGGGATCGTGGACGTAGATCCAGTTGTCGGGGAAGCCCGCCTCCTCCGGCACGACCAGCGCCACCGTCATGAAGTCGCGGTAGGCGAGACCGCGCGCCGCTGCCTGCACCTCGGGCGGCGCCGGCGGGTCCATGCTCAGGACCAGCCCGCTGATCGGCATCGACGAGATCGCGTGCGTGCACGCGTACCGAGTCGGCACCCCGTCGGTCTCGGCGGTGACCGCGACCGCCTGCCCGCCCTCGTGGTGGACCGTGGTGACGTTCGAGTTGAACACGACCTTCGTGCCCTTGGCCGTCACCAGCTCGGTGCAGCGCTCCCACATCATTCCGGGGCCGTACTTCGGGTAGTTGAACTCCTCGATGAGGCTCGTCACCTGCTTCGACTTGTCCCGCCGCCGGCGTAGCCATTTCGGCTTCAGCGACTCCCACACCGCCCGGAAGAGCGAGAGCTCCTTCACGCGCTGGGCGCCGAAGTCGGCCTGGATCTCGGTCGCGGGCACGCCCCACACCTTCTCGGTGTAGGTCTTGAAGAACATGCGGTAGAGCCGCCACCCGAATCGGGCAGCCATGAAGCCTTCGAACGTCGTCTGGTCCTTCGGACGCTTGATCCGCACCCACAGGTACGAGAGCCCGCAGCGGAACGCCTCGACCAGCCCGAGCGTTCGCAGCGCCTTCATGGGCACCAGCGGGTAGTCGTAGAAGTCGCCCTTGTAGATCAGGCGGCTCATGCGAGGTCGACGGAGAAAGTCCTCCGTTCCGAGGATCTCGAACCACAGGTCCTCGACCGGCTTGACCTTGGTGAAGAAGCGGTGGCCGCCGATGTCGAAGCGCCACCCGTCCTGCTCCGCGGTCCGGCTGATGCCACCGACGACCGTGTCGGCCTCCAGGACGGTCGAGCCCACACCCCGCTTGGTGAGCATGTAGGCGGCGGTGAGCCCGGCGGGCCCGGCGCCGATGATCACGACGTCGGGCTGACCGGACGCGGGGATACCGCCGCTCTGCTCAGTGGTGGTCACGCGGGATGCTCCAGGATGGGCATGCGGCCAAACGCCAGTCTACGGGGTCGACCGATTAGGGGACGTAGCGACCCAGGAACGCCAGCACCGAGTAGCCGACGAGGCCGGCGCCGGCGAGCACGACCGCCGGTCGCGCCAGTTCCTCCCGGGCGGTGACGATCGCGACCCCGATGGCGAGCGGGAACGCGCTCATGGCGTAGCGCTCGAACGAGTCGAGGTTCTCGGCCGACAGCGCGAACAGCACGGTCGCGCCCGCGTAGGCGGTGTACGACGCCGGCAACCAGCGCGCGAGTACGACCACGAGCGCGACGAACGCCAGCGCCCACACAACGTGCAGGCCCGAGCCGAAACGGTCGCCGCCGAACAGGTCACTGAACCCGTCCCACAGGCTCGAGAACGGGTCGGCGAAACCGCCCCGCCGGCGCTGCTCGCTCTGGAGCCGGAGCGGCAGCCAGGCGTCGCCGTACTCCCGTCCGACCCAGACGAGATAGCAGCCCGTTCCCACCACCGGCGAGACCAACGCGCCCACCCGTCCGATCCGGTCGGGCGAGTTCGCGGTCCGCCACCCGCGCAGCCCCTCGATCGCCGCCGGGATCGCCAGCAGCGCCGCCGCCGGGCGGGTGAGCCCGGCGAAGAACGCCGCCGCCGCCGCCCACCACCATTGGCGGGCCCGCAGGGCGAGGAACATCGCCACCGACAGGAGGAGGAAGGTGGCCTCGGCGTAGCCCATGACGAGCGTGAGCGCGGGCGGGAGCACCGCCGCGAACCACACCGCCCGGTTCGCGATGCCGGGGTCCGCGGTCTCGCTGAGGGTGAGTCGGTACAGGAGCGCGCCGAACGCCAACGCCGACAGGTTGGCGATCACCAGCAACGCGAGCGCGTCGTTGCCGGCGAGCACCGTCCCGAGGCCCCGGGCGAGCAGGGGCACCAGCGGGAAGAAGCGCAGCCCCGCGCGCGCGCTCCCGTACCCGTGCTCGGCGATCTCGCGGTAGAACGCGGCGTCCCAGGCGAACAGGCCCTGGTCGAGCGGGGGCGGCCGGCGCGCGCCCTTCAGCTCGCCGAAGCCATAGCGGGCCACCCCCAAGGCGCCCCCGACCAACGCCCGGGCCACGAGCCACGGCACCAGCGCGGCGCGCACGTCACGACGTACGAACGCGTTCACGGCGCGGGGTATTCGATCAAGCCCTGGAACTCGAAGAACCCGTCATCGGGCGCAACCCGCGTGCGTCCGCCCGCTCGGCCGGCGCCGAGCGCGGCCGCGATCCGCTCGCACTCCCCGTTGTCGAAGTTGCGGTACCCCGGCGAGTTCACGTACCAGATCGTGTGCTCGGTGCCGGCGCGCTCGAGCACCTCAGCCGCGAACGCCTCCGGATCCGAACGATCGATGCGGTCCTGGTAGTCGACCCAGTCGACGAACTGGGGCCTCCCCCTGCCCGGGAAGGTGATCTGGTCGAGCTCGGGCCCGCCCTCGAGCAGCCGGCTCACGTCCGGCCCCACCTGGTCGGGGCAGTAGGCGACGACGTCACCGTCGGCAGCCTCGGCCCGGATGATGGTCGCCGACTGCGCCGCCTGCGTCCGCTGCTCGACCACGTTGCGGATGCCGCCGACGAAACCCAGCGCGACGACCAGCACGACCGCGCCGATCCGCATTCGGGGATCGGCGAAGGTCGTGAACCCGTACGCGGCCAGGACCAGGAACATCGGGAACACCACCGCGCCGTACCGCCCTTCGAACGTGGTGTCGCCGATGTACGACGCAGCCAGCCCGAGCGCGAGCGCGGCGACGAGCACCACTGCCTCGACCCGCACCGCGGGGCGGGTGTGCAGGTCGAGCTCGATGCGGCGGCCGTCCACCGCCCGCCCGAACAGGGCCAGCAGCACCAACGCGAGCAGCGGGACGAGCAGCGCGTACGCCTCGGAGTGGTCGTCACCGCCGGCGAAGTCGATGGCTGCGAAGGCGAAGCCGGCGCCGGGCAGGATCGGCTCACCCCACGGCGTACCCGTGTTGGCGGCCTGGTACAGGAACGTCGGCACCCACGGGAGGAACGTCAGCCCGCCGGCGACGATGGCCACGACGAGGGAACGCGCCGTCTGCCGCGCCGCCGGGGTCTCGCCCCGCACCGTGCGCCAGATCAGCCCGATCGCCACCACGACGATCAGGTAGATCGACCAGTACTGGCAGTACAGCAACAACCCCGTCACCGCCGCGACCGCGGCCAGGCGCGCCAGCGACGGCCGCTCGAGCGCCCGGCACAACGCCAGCCAGCCCAGTAGCACCAACAGGATCTGGAGCGAATAGGGCCGGGTCTCGGTGGCGGAGCGGATCGCGAACGGCGACGACGCCAGCAACAGCACCGCCGCCCAGCCGACGAACCGCCCGCCCACCCGCCGGCCGACGAGGAGCACCAGCGGGAGCGCCGCCACCGCGAACAGCCCCGACAGCGCCCGCACGGCCACGTCGCCGTCGCCGAACACCTCCATCCAGCCGTGGAGGAGCACGTAATAGAGAGGAGGCGCGCCGTCGTGGCGGAGCGCCTCCTCCAGCTCACCGAGCGGGAGGGCGGCGATGTTGGCGGTCAGGGCCTCGTCGAGCCACAGGTCGGAACGGGTGACGAAGCGCAGGACGACCCCGGCCGCGACCACGGCCGCGACCGCCGCCGCCATCCACGGCCGTGCCGCGGGGGCATCGCCGATGCTCCCTGCCTCCGCTCCGGGCGCGCGCGTCGGCGCGTCCGAGGCCACCTTCATGGGCGTGAAGGTAACAGGGTCATCCCGAAATCTTCGGGACAACCTCGGTGGCGAAACGCTCCAGGCTCTCGCTGGCGGGGTAGTCGCGGAACCAGAGCACGAACTCGCGGCAGCCGGCGTCGACGAACGCCTGCACGTTCTCCCCCACCTGCTCGGTGGTGCCCACAAAGTTGTCGCGCACGTACGTCGCGTGGTCGCCCCGCCCCCAGAGCTGGCCGCCGCCGGGCGACTCCAGCCACGATCGGAGGTCGGCGTCGGAGTCGAACAGCCGGCAGTCGGGCCCGTGGGTGCGCACGATGGAGTCGAAGTCGCGCCCGACGCGGTCGCAGTGGTCGTGCAAGACCTGGGACTTGTGCACGAACTCCTCCAACCCGACCTGCCAGTTGGTCTTGTCGGCGTGGCGGGCGGCGATCGCCAGCGTCACCTTCTCCCCGCCGCCGCCCACCCAGATCTCGGGCAGCCGCTGGATGGGCTTGGGATCGCAGTAGGCGCCGTCGAAGTGGAGGTAGCGGCCGGCGAACGTCACGGTCTCCTCGCTCCAGAGCCGCTTCACCACCTCGATCGTCTCCTCCAGCACCCCCAGCCGCTCACGGGGCGCGAGGAACTCCCAGCCGTAGGCGCGGTACTCGCGCTCGTACCATCCCGCGCCGAGCCCGAGGATGAGCCGGCCGCCCGAGATCACGTCGACGCCGGCCGCCTCCTTGGCCAACAGGCCGGCGTTGCGGTACGTCGAGCAGGTGACGAGCTGGCCGAGCCGGATCTCCTGGGTCAGCGTCGCCAGCGCGGCCAGGGTCGTGAACGCCTCGAACACGTGGGTGGGCTCGCGCCGGGGCACGGTCTCGACGTGGTCGTAGACCCACAGGTGGTGGTAACCCAGGCGCTCGGCCAGCTGGGCCAGCTCGACCGTGCGCGCCCAGGCGTCGGCCGCGTCCCAGCCGGCGTACTCGAGCTTCCAGCCCTGGGGCGCGAACGCGCCGAATCGGAGGGTTGCGCTCAAGCCGTCTCGGCCACCGACGGCGCCCACGCGTAGTGCTGGACCTCGATCATCATCGGCAGCAGGTAGCGCACGTAGAAGGAGGTGAGCACGAGGAAGCCGTCGTGGTCGGTGGCCTCCTTGTCGACGATGTCGACGCGGTCGTCCTTCGCCTGGAACTTCCGCGCCCGCTCGAGCATGTCGTCGAGCTCTTCCATCGTGGCCACCGACATCCCGAAGTGGTCGAGCCGGGGGCACGTCATGGGCGGATCCTCGGCGATGAGGAAGACGAACTGCTCGTTGCTGTAGGCGCGCAGCACCAGCCGCTGCCGGTCGAGGGTCTCGGTCGGCAGCTCCTCCCAGCCGAACACGTCGCCGTAGAAGCGCAGCAGCTCGGCCCGGCCTCCCTCGTCGAGGAGGTCGGCGGGAACGCTCATGGCCACGTGGTTGAAACGCGGCGCCCGGGTCTTGGCGGTCATGATCGACTCCCCTGGTTCGGTGCGATGAGGACTTTGGCCGGCAGGTCCCCCGCGCCCAGCCGCTCGCACGCGTCGAGCAGGCCTTCGAGCGGGACGTCCTCGGCCTCGACGAGCAGGTCGAGCGGGAAGCCGTCCGACGCCAGCAGCTCGAGCGCGCGCGGGAAGCCGTCGGGGTCGTACACGAACGCTCCCGTGATCACGAGCTCGTTGAGCAGGATCCGGTTCGGGTCGAAGCGGGGCGGCTTGATCCCCGCGCCCACGAGCACGAGGGTCCCGCCCCGGCGGAGCTGGCCCAGCGCCGCCTCCATCGCGACCGCGTGGCCGGAGCACTCGAGGGCGACGTCGAAGGGCGGGTCGGCCTCGTCACCGGGATACGGCGGGGTCGTGAGCTCGTCGGGTGCCACCGTGACCGCGCCCAGGCGTTCGGCCAGCTCGCGCCGGCGGGGATGGGGCTCGCTCACGACGACCTCGGCGACACCCCGGGCGAGCGCGGCGGCGATGCTCAGCGCGCCGATGGGACCGGCGCCGGTGACGAGCACGCGCTGGCCGGCGGTGACGCCGCCCCGGGTGAGACCGTGGAGCGCGACCGCCAGCGGCTCGGCCAGCGCCGCCTCCCGCAGCGACAGCCCGTCGGGCACGCGCAGGATGCTGGCGTCGGTGGTGCGCACGTACTCGGCGAACGCGCCCTGCCAGGCGTCGTCGCCGAACTTCCCCCTCGCGACGCAGAGCTGCGGTCGCCCGGCCCGGCAGTACTCGCACTCGCCGCAGCGGGGCGTCGGACCGCCGACGACCTCGTCGCCGACCGACCACTGCGTGACCGCGTCGCCCACCGCGACGACGCGTCCGGAGTACTCGTGGCCCTCGATCGAGCCGGGCCGGCCCCACCCGTCGAGCATGAAGTGCAGGTCGCTCCCGCACACGCCGCAGTGGCTGACCTCGAGCAGGACGTCGTGGGGCCCGACCTCGGGAGTGGGCCGTTCTTCCACGACGACGTCGTGGGGCCCGCGGTACACGGCGGCTCTCATGCGAACGTGACTCCTGTCCCCTGACGCTGGCGTCAGCATCGTAATAAGGTCGCCCCGCCGGCGGTCTGGAGGGGGTCCATTGCGCAGGCTGCTCCTGGTCGCGTGTCTCGCCCTGGCCGCCACATCGACCGGGGCCGGGGTCGCCGTTCCCGCAGCCGGGGCCGGCGACACCGGCGACACCGGCGACGACCTCACCGTCGTCAACTTCAACGTCCTCCACGGCGCGATCTGCCCGGAGGACTCCGACGGGTGCCAGCTCCCCGACCGCATGGAGCTCCTCGGCCGGCGGCTCGAGGAGGCGCAGTGCCCCGACGTGGTCGGGATGCAGGAGGTCTCCAAGCGCGTCTACGACGCGATCAAGCGCGAGCCGGTGATCGAGGCCTGCGACTACGACATCGTGTTCCCGCGCCCCAAGGGGATCGACCAGGAGGTCGTGCTCACGACCCTGAAGGTCAAGAGCAAGAAGGTCGTGAAGCTGGTCGGCCGCTTGCGAACCGCGTCGCGGCTCGAGCTCGAGTCCGACGTGGGCCCGGTGGTGCTGGTCGTGACTCACCAGGACGGTGACCGCGCCCCGGGGGAGGCCGGCGCCGACGCCACCTGCACCGAGAAGGCGTGCCCGCCGCCGTGCGAGCCCGGCTCGCCGTTCCTCGCCTGCCAGACGACGGTAGCCGCCGACCTCGCCGACGACGCCGGCGGGAAGAAGGCGATCCGCATCCTCATGGGCGACTTCAACGTGACCCCGGCGTCGGCCCGCATCCAGGGCCTGGTCGCCGACGGCTGGGTCGACAGCCACCTGGCGGCGGGCAATCCCGAGTGCGACGAGACCGGTGCCGGCTGCACCGCCGGCCGCCGCGACGACGTGGTGGACGACATGAAGAACCCGAGCTCGCGCCAGCTGGAGCGGATCGACCTCATGTTCGTGAAGGCGCCGGCGCGCTGCGCGCCCGTCTTCGATCCGGACCCGGACGGCGACGGCGACGGCATCGGCACCGGGGTGTGGGACGATCCTGTGACCGACGGCCCCGGTGGCATGGTGTTCGTGGCCGACCACAGCGGGACGTCGATCGATCTCTCGTGCGAGACGAGTTGAGGAGCGTGAGGCCATGAGCGCGGACCTGGTGATCCGGGGCGGGACGGTCGTCGACGGGACGGGCAAGCCCGGCCGGCAGGCCGACGTGGCCGTCACCGACGGCGTCGTCACCGAGGTCGGTGAGGGGCTCGAGGGCGACCGCGAGCTCGACGCCGGTGGCCACGTCGTCGCCCCCGGCTTCATCGACATCCACACCCACTACGACGCCCAGGTGTTCTGGGACCCCGCGCTGACGCCGTCGTCGTGGCACGGCGTGACGACCGTGGTCGCGGGCAACTGCGGCTTCTCGATCGCCCCCTGCCGGCCCGAGCACCAGGACCTGCTCGTGCACACGCTCGAGCACGTCGAGGACATGAGCCCCGCGACTCTCGAAGCCGGGGTGCCGTGGGACTTCGAGACCTTCCCCGAGTACCTGGACTCGGTCGAGCGGCACGGGACGGTCATCAACTACGCCGCCTACATCGGCCACACCGCGTTGCGCCTCTATGTCATGGGCGACGAAGGCTACACCCGCGAACAGGCGACCGACGACGAGCTGGCCCGCATGGCCGACGTCGTGCGCGAGGCCGTTGCCGCCGGTGCCGCCGGGTTCGCGTCGAGCTCGTCGGCCACCCACTCGGGCGACCAGGGCCGGCCGGTGCCGTCGCGCCTCGGCGACGTGCGCGAGGTCGAGGCGCTGCTGGCGCCGCTGGGCGAGCTCGGCCGGGGCGTCGCCGAGCTGCTCCCGGGCGAGCGCATCAAGCACCAGGACGCCTACGACCTCGCCAAGAAGGTGGGGTGCCCGATCACGTGGACGGCGCTGCTCACGCTCAAGGGCCACCCGTGGCACGTGGGCATGGCCGAGCTCAACACCAAGGAACGGGCGCTGGGCGCCGACGTGTGGCCGCAGGTGTCGGTGCGGCCGTTGATGTTCCAGATGAACATGATCGAGCCGTTCCCGCTCCAGATGGTGCCGGCGTTCCGCGACCTGATGGGGAAGAGCGTCGAGGAGAAGCTGACCCGTTACCGCGATCCCGAGTGGCGGCGCCACGCCCAGGACGAGGTCGAGAACGGCAAGTTCTTCCGGCCCCGGTGGAACACGTTCGCGGTCGCCGAGACCGCCGCCCATCCCGACCTGCTCGGTCGTCCGCTCGACGAGGTCGCCGAGGAGCGGGGCGTGAACGCGCTCGACGTGATGCTCGATGTCGCGGCCTCGGAGAACCTCGAGACCCGCTTCTCGAGCGTGCTCGCCAACGACGACGAGGACGGCATCGCCTTCCTGCTCCAGCAGGAGGGGATGCTGCTCGGCCTGTCCGACGCCGGTGCGCACGTGAGCCAGCTGTGCGACGCCTGCGCGCCGACCGACCTGCTCGGCCGGTGGGTGCGCGAGAAGGAGGTCATCGGGCTCGAGGCGGCGGTGCGCAAGCTCACCGGCGAGCCCGCCGACGTGTACTCGATGAAGGACCGGGGCTACGTCCGCCCGGGCGCGGTCGCCGACCTGGCGGTGTTCGACCCCGAGACGGTCGCGCCGGGCCCGCTGCGGCGGGTGCGCGACTTCCCCGCCGACGGCGAGCGCCTCGTCGCCGACAAGCCCGAGGGGATGGCGCACGTGCTCGTGGGCGGCACCCCGATCCGGGTGGACGGCCAGCCGGTCGAGGAGGCGGTGGCCGCCAAGCCGGGCAAGCTGATCCGGGGCTAACCCTCAGAGGACCGCGCAGGTCGGACACATGTGAGCCAGCCCCGCGAGCGAGGCCCCCTGGGCAGCGTCAGTCGCTTAGTCATCGTCTTGATCGTCTTCGCGGTCGGATTTGCTGCGCTCATCACCTGGGCGTACATCGAATCCGAAAACCTCGCGGACATCGACACGGGAAGCGAGGGCTTCGACCTCGGCTTCCCGTCGCCGGACGGCCTCCTACCGGCACCCTCCCGGTTGCTGTGGGGACTCGACCCGAGCACCGGGCAGCAGCGATGGCGAGAACGCTTCGATACGGCAACATTCGTAGTTGGCGTCACCGACAACGTCGTGATCGTCGACGATTTCGACGAGGGCAACCTCGTCGCCTTCGACGTCACGACCGGGGAGCAGCTCTGGCGACGCGGCCCTGGCGTTGCGGGCTATTGCTATGGCGTCGTTGACAGAACCGTCGTCGTTGGGGTCACTCGCAAGGGGAGCATCGTCGCGCGCGATGCCCGGTCCGGGACGCAACTGTGGAAGACCGCGCAGGCTCCATTCGATTGCGCCGGCCTCGTTCCGGCTTCCGGGACGGTCATCGTCGAATGACTCGAGCGCGGTCGCGGTTCAGCCACCTTCATCGCAGGCTACGACGCCGTGAGCGGCCTTCAACGCTGGCGCCTCGAAGGGCGCAACGTGCCGGGTGTACTTCTCAACGGGTCGACCGCGGGGCTCGCCTTTGCTGGGGACGAAAAAGGGGCTATCCGCGCGCTCGACGTGCTGACCGGCAGAGTCCGCTGGACGTGGACACCGGACCATCCGGTCGAGGACGCTCTGCTGTTGACTGCAACCACCACCAGGGCTGTCATCGCGGGCACAACCGTTGGATTCAGCACAGCGGATCCCGACGATCGAGCCGCCGAAGACCTTTGGACGATCACCGTGTTCGTCGGTGTTCTCGACGGCCTCGAGCGATGGCGGACGAAAAGCGGTGCTGCTTCATCGTTCGCCTACGACCCGCTCACCGAGACGCTGATCGAGATCGGTGAGCCACCAACGCCGATGGGTAGGGACCCAGCGACAGGATCAGTGCGCTGGACTGCGGATAGCCGCGGGGAGGCTGTAGCGGCAGTCGACGGCGTAGCGTTCGTGGGCAGCGGCGACGATCTCACGGCACTCAATGCACGCACAGGAGCTGCTCGCTGGACGGTTCACCTCCGAGCACGGAATGGCCTGGTTCCGATCGGCGGAACGACTGGTGGCGTCCCCGTGGGAAGCGCCTAGCGCCTATTCGCGCTCCCGTTGCCAGTAAGCGCCGGTCCAGTCGACCGGGTAGATCTTCTCGGTGATGCCGTTGGCGGCGCGGTAGTCGTCGACGGCGCGCCGGCACGCCTCGAGCGCGCCGTAGTCGTCGATGATGCAGTACCCGCCGGCCGACAGCTTCGGGTACAGCGCCTCCAACGCGTCGATCGTCGACTCGTACAGGTCGCCGTCGAGGCGCATGACCGCGAGCTGGTCGATCGGCGCCGACGGCAGCGTGTCCTTGAACCAGCCGGGCAGGAACTCGACCCGGTCGTCGAGCAGCCCGTAGCGGGCGAAGTTGGCTTGCACCTGCTGCACCCCGACCGAGAGCTCGGGATGGACCGTGTAGTCGAGCCCGGCGTCGGCGGGGAACGCGTCGGCGTCGGGCTTGGGCAAGCCCTGGAACGAGTCGGCCACCCACACCCGCCGCTCGTCGTCCTCGTACGCGGCCAGGACCGCCCGCATGAGGATGGTCGTCCCCCCGCGCCATACCCCGGCTTCGAGAAGGTCGCCGGGCACGCCCTGCCGCAACACGTCCTCGACGCACGACTGCACGTTGTCGAGCCGACGCAGCCCCACCATGGTCTCGGCGTGCTCGGGCCAGTCGAGCCCGAACTCGCGCTCGGTGCGAGCCACCCGCCGGCTCCAGCCGCGCACGCGCGGCCGCCCCCGCCCGTCGCCGGTCGAAGCCCGCGCCCCACGGTCGGGCACGACCGCGAACCCACGGCGGCGCAACACCTGCACGAGCAGCCGCGAGCCGGGAAGGCGGGGCACTCGACGCAACGCGGCCCTGTCGACCGACGGGACCGCCGGGACCACCAAATAGCCGCGGGTTGCCAACAGGCGCATCATGAGCCCGGTGGCGCGCCGCCGCCGCCCCCGTGAGCGCTCCTCCCCCACGAACAGCGCGCGCGTCAGGCACTGCTTCAGCAGCTCGAGGTAGGCGTCCCGCGTCTCCACCTGCACGCAGCCATCTTCGCAGGCCCGGCCATCACATAGCTCCCTCGCTCGGCGCCGGGCCATCTAGAAGTGATTGGCCGGCGCCGCCCCTTCGGGGACGCTCGTCCGCACGGTTAGGTTGGCCACTCGTGGATCGCCGCTATCGCCGCGCCTGCGTTATCGGTGGGGTGCTCGCCGCGCTGGTGTTCACCTGGATGCTGTGCGCCGGGCGGGCCGACCTGCTCCAGTCGCAGGCGCTCACCGGGATCTACGACGCCCAGGCCCGCGCCCTGCTCGACGGGCACTGGGACATCCCGCGCGAGGAGCTCTCGCTCGAGGCGTACATCATCGACGGCAAGGCGTACACCTACTACGGGCCGGTGCCGTCGGTGCTGCGCATGCCGGTGCTCGCGGTGACCGACTCGCTCGACGGTCGGTTGGCGCAGGTCTCGATGCTGGGCGCGTTCGCGGTGCTGCTCGTGTTCACCAGCCGGCTGTCGTGGCGGATCCGATCGCTCGCCCGGGGAGACGATCCCGTCACGCCCTTCGACCTCTGGGTCGCAGGCGCGTTCGTGTTCGTGATCGGCGCGGGCTCGGTCGTGCTGTTCCTCGCCAGCCGCTCGATCGTGTACCACGAAGCCGAGTTGTGGGGCGCCGCGCTCGCGGTCGCGGCCTTCCATTACCTCGTTGGCTTCATCGTGGCGCCGGGTCGGCGCGACCTCGTCGGCGCGGCCGCATTCGGCGGGCTCGCGTTCCTCACCCGGCCGTCGGTCGGCGCCGGACCGCTCGTCGCGCTGGCGCTCGTCCTGGGCGGTCGCTTGCTGGTGGTGCTGGCGCGCCGGATCCGTCGCACCGGGCTGCAACGTCCGCTGGCCTGGTTGGGGCTGGGCGACGAGGCCGCCAACCGCTCGTACCTCGTGCCGCTGATGGCGGCGGTCGCGGTGCCGCTCCTCGTCTACATGTACGTGAACTACGCCCGCTTCGGGCACCCGTGGGAGTACCCGATCACCCGCCACATCACCGTGCTCGAGGGCATCGACCAGATGCGGATCGAGGCGCTGGCCGCCAACGGCGACAGCCTGTTCGGCGCCAAGTTCGTCCCCACCAACCTGCTGGCGATGTTCCGCCCCGACGGCCTTCGCCCCGACGGCCTGTTCCCGTTCCTGACCTTCCCGCCGTCTGCCGACATCCTCTTCGGCGTCAAGTTCGACACCATCGACCGCGCCGCCAGTCTCCCGACCACGATGCCGCTGCTCCTCCTGCTCGGCGCGATCGGCGCGGCCGCGGTGTTCCTGCGGCGGCCGGCGCCGGTGGGGTCCCGGTTGACCGCGTTGCGGGTCCCGGTGCTCGGCGCGCTAGCCGGCTTCTGCGTGACGCTGAGCATCAACTTCGTCGCCCACCGCTACCTCTCCGACTTCCTGCCGGTGCTGGTGCTGCTGGGCCTGGCCGGGCTCAATGTCGTCCTCGTCTGGCTCGCTGACCCGGCCCGCCGGCGCCGCGCCGTGCGAGTTGCCACCGTCGCGCTCGCCGCCTTGGCGGCGTTCTCGCTGTGGGCCAACTTCGCCCTCGGGATCCTCTACCAGCGCGCCTTCAACGTGTTCCTACCCGAGTCGGAGCGGGCCGCGTTCATCGGCTTTCAGCAGGACGTCGACGAGGCCGTCCCCGGCGGCTCGCGCTTCGACGTGCGCGCCGGCGACGAGCTCCCCGACGCCGGGCCGACCGGCAGCGTGTTCGTAGTCGGCGACTGCGACGGCCTGTACTGGTCGGACGGCGAGGACTGGTTCGGCGTCGAGCGGACGAATGCGACCGGGGGCTATCCCCTGTCAGTGACGTTCCCGGACCGGCCCGTGGGCACGCGCGAGACGCTGCTGGTCGCAGGCACACCCGAGAAGATGGACCGGATCGGGGTCGAGTACCTCGGCGACGACCGGGTCGTGTTCACGATCGATTCGGGCGTGTTCAGCGTGGTGCTCGAGAGCCAGCCGGTCGAGGTCGACTTCGACCGCCCCACGCGCGTCGACCTCGTGTACGACAACAGCCGGGTCGGGCGGCTCACCATCGACGTCGCGGGCGAGTCGCTGTTCAGCTTCAACAACCTCCTGGCCATCGGGCCGGTGGCCGTCGCGGGGTCGGATGACCCCGGTGCACCGGAGTTCGACGGGACGGTCGAGCGCCTGCCGACGCGTACGCCGTTGTGTCGGGAGCTCGTCGACGAGTCCGACTAGCTCAACGAAGGGGAACGCTACGTGTCACCGCGCAAAGACGTCGTCGAAACGTATATCGAGGGGTTCCGGCGGAGCGATCACGAACAGATCCTGGCCTGCCTGACCGACGACGTCGCCTGGGACCTACCCGGGCACGCCCATCTCACGGGCAAGGACGCGTTCGATCAGGAGATCGAGAATGACCAGTTCGTCGGCAGCCCGACCTTGACCGTCGATCGCCTGATCGAAGGGGCCGACAGCGTGGTCGCGATCGGCAACGGTGAGACCACCCACAAGAGCGGTCAGGTCCACCGGTTCGTCTTCTGCGACGTCTTCACGTTCGCAGGCGACAAGATTTGTCGGGTCGAGTCGTACCTCGTTCCGCTCGAGTCAGAGCAACTGCGATAGACGTCCCCGATGGAGACGCCACCGACCGCAGAACGCAGAGGGTCGGTTCGTATACTCGCCCCATGACCGGCACCCGCGCGCCCGACCTCGCGCGGGCCGAGACCGGGACATCCGGCGCCGGCGTCGACGCGGTGCCGAACAGTGGACGAGTCGCGCGGCTCGTGGACGAAGCCGGCCGGCGGCCGGTGCTCCTCGTCGCCCTGCTCCTGTTCGTGCTCGCGGTCCCGCTGCTGCTCGCACTGGGCTCGCTCCGCCAGCCCCGCTGGTACCCGATCCTCGACCTCGCCCAGACCGAGATCCGCGTGCGCGACGTCGGCACCACCCAGTCGCCGCTCATCGGCCTCCCCGGCCGCATCGGCCCCTTCGGCAAGCAGGGCAGCCACCCCGGGCCGCTGAGCTTCTTCGCGCTCGCGCCGGTGTACCGGCTCTTCGGCGCGACGTCGTGGGCGCTGCGGGTGTCGTCGGTCGCGCTGAACCTGCTCGCGATGGGTGCCTGCCTGTGGATCGCCCACCGCCGGGCAGGGTTGCGGCTGGTGCTCGGGGTGGCGGTCGTGCTCGCCGTGCTCGCGCGCGCCTATGGCGCGTTCACCATCGCCGAGCCGTGGAACCCGCACCTCCCCTTGTTCTTCTGGATGGTGCTGCTCCTGGCGGTCTGGTCGGTGGTCGACGACGACGTGGTCATGCTCCCCGTGGCCGTGTTCGCGGCGTCGTTCTGTGGTCAGACCCACATCCCGTACCTGGGGCCGTCGGTGGCGCTGGTTGCGCTCGCCGTCGGCGTGGCCGCCGTGCGCGGGTACCGCGGGCCGCCCGACCGCGACGCCCGCCGTCATTTCCTTCGGTGGGCGCTCATCGCAGCCGGGGTCGGTGTCGTCGCCTGGCTGCCGCCGGTCCTCGACCAGTTCACCGCCACCCGGGGCAACTTCACCGTGCTGTGGGAGCACTTCAGCGACCCACCCGAGGATCCGGTCGGCATCGGCGACGGCGCCCGGCTGCTCCTCGTCCACCTCAACCCGTGGACCCTGCTCTTCGACCGAGTCGTCACCGACACGCCCCAGACCACGACGAACGGCTCGTCGCTGCCCGGCTTCGCGTTCCTCATCGTGTGGGCCGGCAGCGTGGCGGCGGCGTGGCGGCTGCGGCTGCGTTCGCTGCTGCGGCTCGATCTCGTGCTCGGCGTCGCGCTCGTGCTCGCTGCCATCGCGATCAGCCGGATCTTCGGGTTCGTCTGGTACTACCTCATGCTCTGGGTCTGGGGCATCACCGCCCTGATGATCCTGGCGACGCTGTGGACGGTCGGCGCGCTCGTCGCTGATCGGCTCGACCGTTCCCGCCGGGGCCAGGCTGCCACCGCGGTCGCGGGCACGCTGGCGGTCGTCGTCCTCGTTTTGAGCGCGGGTTTCGCGGTCGACGCCGCCGACACCGACCTGCCGACCACCAGGTTGTCGAACACGCTCGGCGCCGTCACCGGGCCCACCGCCGACGCCCTCGCCGAGGAAGAGCCCGGCCGCGACGGCAAGTACCTCGTGACCTGGGACGACCCCATCGCCATCGGCTCCCAGGGCTGGGGGCTGATGAACGAGCTCGACCGGCGCGGCTTCCAGGTGTTCGTGCCCGAGCACCAGCGGGGCGGCGCCACCCGCTACCAGGTGATCGAGCCGGGCGAGGCGACCGCGGAGGTCCACCTCGTGATCGGCGAAGGGATCGACGAGTGGCAGGCGCGGCCGGACACCACCCGCGTCGCCTTCGTCGACCCGCGCAACCGCCGCGAGCTGGCCGAGTACGAGCGCCTCCGGGCCGAGGTGATCGAAGAGCTCGAGGACGCAGAGCTCGACGACGCCATCCCCGACGTCGACTCGAACCTGCTCGGCGCCGCCCGCCAGGCCGCCGGGCTCCCCGAGACCGAACGCAAGATCGTCCGCATGCTCGAGCTCGGCCTCCCGACCGCGGTGTTCGTCGGCCCGCCCCCGACCTGATCATGGGCGCCGATGCGAACGACGCGATGGTCCGGGAGTTCCTGCAGGCGTGGGAGCGTCGCGACACCGAGTACATCGTCGACCGCTTCACCGACGACGGCGTGTACCACAGCATCCCGTTGACGCCCATCGTCGGGAAGCCCGCCATCCGGGAGTTCGTCGCCGGCTTCGCCGACACACCACCCGGGCGTCTGGTCGTTCACCACCAGGTCGCCTCCGGCAACATCGTGATGAACGAGCGGACCGACTACATCACTCTCAACGGGCAGCCGGTGACGCTCCCGATCTGCGGCGTCTTCGAGATCGAGGACGGCCGCATCAAGGCCTGGCGCGAGTACTTCGACCTCGCTCCCGCCCGGGCTGCCTACGACTCGCCGTAACCGCCGGCGGCCGCTTTCACCGTTAGGGGGTCGGTGGGGAGGAAGGAAGCCACTCGCCTGCGAACGCGCGCCAACACCCGAAGCGAGAACCAAAAGCCCCAAACCCACGAAAAGCTGCGGCCACTCTGTCCACGAGAGCGCCACCAACAGGAACAGCACGCCGAGCACCGCAGGTACGACCGCGAGCCATCTCAGATTGCGCATGCGCGCACCCTAGACGGCAGGCGCTCAGATCCCCCGACTCGGGTTACCCCTCCGAGCGCGGCTCCAACTCGAAGAGGAACTGATAGGCGAACAGGTTCGGCGCCATCGACAGACCCATGCGGTCGACCGCGCGCGCCATCCGGCCGAGGCGCCCGTCGGTGACGGTGGCGTCGCCGCCCCGGTCGGCGACCTCGAGCGGGAGGCCGACGGCCTCCTGGCGCCGAACCGTGAGACCGGCGCGGCGGGCGAGGCGCTCGAAGCTGTGGCGGGTGAAGAACCGGATGTGGTCGCGGTCGAGGATGCCGCGGCGGTCGTAGTCGAAGCGGCCCAGCGCGACCCGCAGGCGCGGGTACCAGTGGCCGAAGTTCGGGACGCTGGTGACGACAGAGCCGCCCGGT
The DNA here is from genome assembly GCA_052390575.1 of Actinomycetota bacterium. Taxonomy (GTDB): domain Bacteria; phylum Actinomycetota; class Acidimicrobiia; order IMCC26256; family JACDBD01; genus JBPCMN01. The sequence continues at coordinate 29,884 of JBQTGU010000109.1, forward strand.
CGTAGGCGGTGGCGGGCGTCGAAGAGGAGTTGCTCGGGCTCGCGCACGTGCTCGAGGACGTCGGCGGCGAGCACGATGTCGTAGTCGTCACCGGCGGCGTCGGGAATCCCGTCGTCGAGGTCGCCGGCCACGAACACCTCAAGCCGCTCGCTCGTGCCGGCGTGCTCCTCGCGGTCCACGCCGGTCACGCGGTGGCCGTGCACCCGGAGCTGCTCGGCGAGGGCGGCATCGGAGCAGCCGAGGTCGAGGATCCGGCTGGGCCGGCGGGCCGCGAACCAGTCGAGCAGGCGGCCGTGGGAGGTGTCCTCGGCTTGCTTGAGCTCGTACGACGTGCTGGCGAACGTGGTCTCGCCGCTCCCGAAGCCCATCTTGTGCAGCCGGTAGCGGACGACGTGCGCGACGATGTCGCGGGCGTACCTGATGCCGTTGACCCGGGAGATCTCGTCGCCGTAGTAGGTCGGGATCGGGACCTCGTCGATGCGCTTCCCCGCCTCGTGGAGCTGCACGATGATCTGGGTGTCGAAGTCGAACCCGTTCGAGTTGCGGTCGAGGGGGAGCTCGCGCAGGGCAGCCACGCTGTAGGCGCGGTAGCCGGTGTGCCACTCGCTGAGCTCCATCCCCATGACCGCGTTCTCGAACCGGGTGAGGATCTTGTTGCCGACGAACTTGTACAGCGGCATGCCGCCCCGTCGCGCCGCGCCCGTCTCCATCATCCGGGAGCCGAACACCGCGTCGCACTTGTCGAGCTCCAGCGGCTCGATCAGGTCGGGCAGGACCTCGGGGGCGTACTGCCCGTCGCCGTGGAGGAGCACGACGATGTCGAGGTCGTGCTCCATCGCCCAGTGGTAGGCGGCTTTCTGGTTGCCGCCGTAGCCGAGGTTCTGGGGCTGGCGGATGACCGTGAGCGGCAGGTCGCTCTCCTGCTGGTACCCGAGCCCGACCAGGTAGGTGGCGTCGCTGCTGGCGTCGTCGGTCACCAGCACCCGGTCGATGCGGGGCACGAAGTCGCGCGGGATGCGGTCGAGGACGTGCGCCAGCGTGGACGCGGCCTCGTAGGCGACGACGAGTATCCCGATGCGCTTCACCGGGAGATCAGGTTACTTGGGAGGTACGCGCCGCTTCCCTATCCGGTCGTACGCCGCGTCGGGGATGTCAGCCACGTCCTTGTACACGTGGTGGACACAGGGCTCGCCTTTGCGCTCGGGCGGGTGCTCGATGCTCGTGGGCGCGCCGCCCCACTCGACCGGCTGGATCTCGTTGTTCACCGAGCAGTGGGCGCAGTACACGGGTAGCTCGTCGCGCATGAACGTGCGCCCGGCGCGCTCACGCAGCGTGAGGTAGGCGTGCTCGCCCTCGTAGCGGCCTTCGTCGATGAGCCGACCGCCGCTGCCGCAGCGGAACGACAGGGTGATCTTCTCGTCGTCCTCGTCGACGTCGCCGGCGCCCATGTTCGACACCATCGCCCGGGCGATCACCTTGGCCCGCGCCGACGCCGGCAGCGACCCCCAGTCGGTGCCGGTGTCGCGGCGGGGACGGACGAACTCGTCGCCGGTCTTCCGCAGAGCCCGCTCGACCGCCTCCTCCCCCAGCTCCTCGCCGATGAACGTGAGCAGCGACGTGATCCAGTTGATCGAGTAGTCCTTCAGCGCGCTCCATTGGTCGACCGTCTTGTCGAGCAGCCCGTCGCCATCGTCGGCGCGACCGTCGCGGTAGGCCGCCCGGGCCTGCTCCCAGAGGGGTGTCGCCATGCGCGCCCGGTCGTCGTCAGAGAGCATTCGGTCGGCCATCGTTCCTCCTACCTACGGGGCTACCGGCGCGGGAGCCCGAGGACCCGCTCGGCGATGATGTTGCGCTGGATCTCGCTGGTACCGCCCGGGATGGTGCCCGAGAACGACCGCATCCACTGCACGACCCAGGCGCCGTCGCGCCACATGACCGGGCCCATGACCGACGTGTCGAGCCCGTCGGGCCCGAGCGCGTCGGCGCCGGCGTCGAGGATGCGCTGGAGGGTCTCGCTCCCGTACAGCTTGAGCAGCGAGTGCTCGGGCGACGCCTTGCCCCGCATGAACTTCGAGAACCCGCGGTACCCCATGAGGAAGAGCGCCTGGGCGTCCAGATAGAAGGAGGCGACGGTGTCGCGGAAGCGCTCGCTCTCGCGCAGTGGCCGGCCGTCGGGCCCGGGTCGGTCCCCCAGTGCGATCATCGCGTTCACCGCCCGCTGGGCGAGGTAGGCGTAGTCGATCCACAGCATCGCCCGTTCGTGGGCGAGCGAGCCCTGGGTGATCGGCCAGCCCTGGTGCAGCTCGCCCAGCAGGTTCTCTCTCGGTACGACCACGTCGGTGAAGAAGACTTCGTTGAAGTCGAAGTAGTCGGGCTCCGACAGCTCCGGGAACGGCCGGCACTCGATGCCGGGTGTGGTCATGTCGATGATCAGCGCGCTGATGCCCTTGTGCTTCGGCGCGTCGGGGTCGGTACGCACGTAACAGATGCACCAGTCGGAATGATGCGCGCCTGAGGTCCACACCTTCTGGCCGTTGACCACGAAGTGGTCGCCGTCGAGCACCGCCCGGGTCGAGAGCGAGGCGAGGTCGCTACCCGCGCCCGGCTCGCTCATCCCGATGCACCAGGCGATCTCGGCCTTGAGCGTCGGCACCAGGAACTGCTCCTGTTGCTCGGGGGTGCCGTAGTCGCGGATCGACGGCGCCACGATGCCCAGGCCCTGGGGATTGAGCGTGCGAGGGATCTCGCGCTTCGAGAGCTCCTCGAAGTAGATCATCTGCTGCGCGGCGGTGGCGTTGCGGCCGCCGAGCTCGGGCGGCCAACCGGGGACGAGCCAGCCCGCCTCGAACAGCGTGCGCTGCCAGTTCCGCGACCAGTCCTCGAGGTTGGCGCTCGACTGCTTGGGCTGGCGCAACACGTCGTCGGGCGGCACGTTGGCCTCGAGCCACCCGACCAGCTCGGCGCGGAACGCCTCCTCGTCTTCTCCGTAGCGCAGCCGCACGGGAGCGAAGGTAGTCGTTACGCTGCGCCCGCTTGGATTTTGAATTCAGTGACGAACAAGAAGCGCTGCGCGCGTCCGTCCGGCGGTTCCTCGCCGAGCGGGCGCCGATCTCGTACGTGCGGTCGATGCTCGACGACGAGCGGGGGACGACCGACGAGACGTGGAAGGGCCTGGCCGATCTCGGTGTGACGGGACTGCTCGCCGAAGGAACGGGAATGGTGGACATGGCGGTCGTGCTCGAAGAACTCGGCCGCGCGCTGCACCCGGGCCCGTTCGCCTCGTCGGCGGTCGCCGCCGTCAGCCTCGCCACGTGCACGGGAGACGCGGCCTTCCTGCCGGAGCTCGCCGCCGGCACGACGGTCGGCACGGTGGCGCTCTACGAGCCCGGGCGGCGGTGGGAGTGGCGCGAGCCGACCACGGTCGCCCGCGCCGACGGGGACGAGTGGCGCGTGTCGGGGACGAAGGTCCACGTGCCCGACGCAGCCGACACCGACGTGCTGTTGGTCACCGCCACCGTCGAGCGCGAGCTCGGGGTGTTCGCCGTGCATGCTCGCGACGCCGACATCGTCAGCACGCCGACGGTCGACGGCACTCGCAAGGAGGGCACCGTCACCCTGTCGGATGCACCCGCCACCCGGCTGGGCAACGACGACGCGACCGAAGCCGTCTCCGAGGTCGTCGACCGGATGGCCGTTGCCGCCGTCGTCGACGGTGTCGGCGCCGCGTCACGCGCGCTGGAGATCTCGATCGAGTACGCCAAGGAACGTCAGCAGTTCGGCCAGCCCATCGGGTTGTTCCAGGCGGTACAGCACCTGTGTGCCGACATGCTCCGCGCGGTCGAGCTCGCCCGCGCCGCCGCCTACTACGCCTGCTGGGCGATCGACGCCGCCCCGGCCGCTGAACGCCATCTCGCCGCCACGATGGCGAAGGCGTTCGCGAGCGACGAGCTCTACGTGGTCGGCGCTTCGGCGATCCAGGTCCACGCCGGCATCGGCTACACGTGGGAGCACGACGTCCACCTCTTCTACAAGCGCCTCCTCACCCTTCAGCACCTGGGCGGGAGCTCCGCCGACCACCTCGAGGAGCTGGCCTCGATCGTGCTCGACTGAGCGGCCGAGCATTCGGCAATCTCACTGGAGTGGATCACCATCGGCGCTCGAGCACGAATGTGCCGATCGGTGCGCTCATGTGGCCGTGGCGTCGGCGGGGTTCTGTGCGCTCATTCCTTCGGGGGGCCGAGCCGACTCGAACCTCATGAGCCGGGTCGGTGGGTCCATCAACTTCAGTTCGCGCAGTTATCGGTCCGGGCTCGAGAGCCGAGCAAAAGTGCCGTTCGGGATGTGGTGACCGCCAGGTCTGCGTGGCTCCGCACCAGCGTTGCGCACGCCACAGGATGTCCCGGTACGCATGAAGAAGCGCTGGTCGTGATGACCGGGCTCCCCTGGGACCGGTGAGAGCGCCATCGCCGGGCTGTGGCGAGAGTGCTGCCCGCGCCGGTCGCATCGCCGGGACCTACCCGGCTTCGAGGGATGTTCGGCTATTTCTGGGATGCCGCTTCCAGCACGTCGAAGGCCGCCAAGAAGAACCCGGCCCACAGCGCGATCACGCAAAAGCCAGGAATCCAAAAGCCGATGAAGCGCTTTCGCGACTTCCCTCGGATGGCCTCATTGACGATCGCGGCCGGGTGGTTTGGCTCCTTGTGCACCTCATCGATCGTGCGGTCCACCTTCTTCTGGGTGTGACGTAACACGAGGAAGAGCATGCTGGTCACGGTGGCGCCCAAGCCGAGCACGATGGTCAGGTGAACCTGCGATCGAGCCTGCATTGCGCCCGCGATCACGAGGGAGAAGGTCAGCAGAAAGAAGTGGAATCGCTGGTTGAGCAGCGGCTCGATGTACGCGCGTTCGGCGCTCCAGCCCCAGACGATCGCCCGCCCCGGGACGGCGGGCGGTTTGCGCCCTGTGGCCGGATCGTCAGTGCCCATGGCTCTCTCCGGCGTGGACCCGCGCCCCCAACTCGGCGCGTGGTCGCGTTGTCTACCACCCGGTGAAGGCGACGTCAGCCGTCAGCGCTGAAAGGCTGTCTGCGCAGGCCGCCAAGGGGGCAGGCCGCCGTATCTGTATCTACGTACCGCCAATACCGGGCTCGAACGGACCCGGTTCGGAGAAGCCCTCCATCGATTCGACCTTTGCGTAGTTCTCGGCGATGCCCTCGGGTGTCAGATGTGGATCGTAGAAGCCAGGTCCCATGACGATAGCGATACGTTGGATTGCGCCGGCTGCCACGTTGTAGATGCTGCTCGTCTCCGAACAACTATCGCTTGCCAGCCAGACGATCGCTGGCGCAACCGCCTCAACCGGCATGGTCGCTTCCATCTGCTCCAGCCACGCGGGATCCGGGGTGGCGTCGAACACGCTCGACTTCCCCGTCGCGGCCGGGTGCATCCTCGTGACCCCGCCCGGCGAAATGGTGTTCACGAGAATCCCATGGTCAGCACCTTCGATTGCAAGAATGCGCATCAATCCGACTACTGCGCACTTGGCCGCCGCATAGGTGGCTTGGCCACGTAGTCCGAACAGGCCGCTGACTGACGTCGTGAGGAT
>JBQTGU010000110.1:0-32093 GCA_052390575.1 Actinomycetota bacterium
GAGCACGTGTGCGCGTTCGTTCGCCGCGCGTCCGACTCTGAGGCGCCCGACCTCAATGCGGTACGTGCCCACCTCGAAGCCGCCGGCCTCGCCCGCCAGAAGTGGCCCGAGGAGCTCCACATCGTCGATGACCTTCCCCGCACGCCCTCGGGCAAGGTGAAGAAGTTCGTCCTCCGCGAGGCGCTGCGAAGTCAGCACCAGTAGCCGTCACAGCCCGGCGGTACGATTTCCGCAAACGACGACTTCCCCCTGTTGTCCTGACGACAGGAGGAAGGGAGTGGCAACCGAGTACGTGACCCATCGAGACCTGGATGCCCTTCAGGCCGAGCTCCGTGGCGAGTTCGCCCTGCTCCGGGGAGAGATGAAGGACATGCGCGGCGAGCTCCTCGCCGAGATTGCGGGACAGACGCGCACGACCATCTACGCCTGCATTGGCGCGATGCTCGGGTTCGGGGGGATCGTCCTCGTCGCCGGGCAGCTCGCCTGACCTACGGCGATACCTGCGGGCGCGCCACCGCCCGCACCGTGACGTCGAACGAGTCGCCCGGCGACAGCAGCTGGAGCAGCGAGAAGTCGACGTTGCCGGTGACCTCGACGACGACGAGTTCCTCGGTCGCGCGAACACGGCTGTCCCGCAGCGCACGCCGGTCCATCTGATCCTCGAGCGATCGCGCCGCGCGGCGCTCGGCGTCGGCGGGCACGAGACGAACCGTGCCCGACTGCCGGTAAGCAGCCTCGTCGAGCGCGGATGCCCCCGCGATCGCAGCCGCATCGGCCGCTGCGGCCAGCGCGCGCCGCTCGGAGAACGCCCGCCACAGGTCGAGGCTGATCCCGCCGAGCAGGAACAGCATGAGGCACAGGCCCAGGATCCAGATCGTGATGGTGCCGGACTCGCGCCGGGTGGGCGGCACCTAGAAGCTCCGGTACTGGTCGATCGGTTCGGAGTGTTGGGCAGTCCAGCTCCATGCCCCAACCTCGGCGATGCCCGGGATGTCGACCGCCGGCATGCTGACCGTGGCGCTCGCGGTCACCGAGCCCCCCCGAGGCAGACGCTGTCCTTCGGGACAGTCGAGCGAGACATCGATCGCGCCACCGCGCAGCCCCGTGTTGCTGGCCATGGTCGCCGCGACTCGCTTGGCGGCGCCGGTGTCGCACTCGCCCTCGATCGCGACGGTACGGGCCGCTTCGCGTGCGATCGCGCGTGCCGCCGACTGGCGCTCGGACCAGGTCGGGAGGGTCAGGACGAGCATCGCCACGGGGAACACCAGGAGACCGATGCCGAGCGCGAGCTCCGCCGCCACATAGCCGTCCTCGTGGCGGCCTCGGCACGGAATCACGGCGTGCGCTCTTTCACCGACTGCGCCTCCAGCGTGAACGACCAGTCGGGAGTCAGGCCCGGGATCCAGCCGCGCAGCAGGACTTCGGCGTGCGCCCGCATGACCTCGTCACCACCATCCTCGCGACAGCTGAGCTCGACCCCGGAGCCCAACCCTCCGCCCAGGAGATCGCCGAGCACATCGTCGGCTCGCGACTCGCACTCCGCTTCGCTCGCCCCGAAGCGGCCGCCCGCCCGCGCTCCCTCGTCGACCGCGGCTCGTACGACGCCACGGGCGTACAGGAACACGATGAAGTTCGCCAGCATGACGAACGCGAGCAACGAGAACGCAGTCGCGGCGACATATTGCGCGGTGGTCATGCCGGATTCGCCGCGGACGCGAGTCATGTGGGGCAACGCCGGGCCCGCCGACGCTCAGACGCCGAGCTGGCCCCGGATCCAGTTGACGATGTCCATCCCGAGCGCCTGGAGCACCGCCCAGATCGCAACCAGCGCGGCGATACCGAGGGCGGCGTTGCCGAGCAACTCGGCTGTCGTCATGCCCCGTTCGTCACCATGTCGTGTCATGGTCCGACCTCCTCTCCTACCGTCCTCCGAAGATCACTGTTGGCAGCGGTGCCGCGATGAACAGCAGCATGATCGGGGCCAGCACCGCGATCGTGGGGATGAGCATCGCGGCGCGCCGTCTTGTCGCTGCCCGGCGTAGTTCCTCGCGTCGCGCGTCGCGTAGGTCCTCGCTCAGCGAACGCAACGCTGTCCCGAGGTCGACCCCTCGCTCGGCGCCCGCCGCGAACAGGTTGTAGGTGCGGGCCGCGTTCGGCTCGGGGGTGAGCTCGGCCGCTCGCCGGTAGGCCTCGGGTTCCGGCATCCCGCTCCGGATCCACACAAGTACGGCGTCGAGCTCCTCCACCATGACACCGGTGCCTCGGTCCACTACGCGTTGGGTCGCCTGCACTGGCCCCGCGCCGGTTCGGATGTGGATCGCGAGCAGCTGATTGACGGTGTAGAGCTCGAGCCGGATTCGCTCAGTCCGCTCGACGACGGCCCGGTCAACCCGACCCTTCCACCGGGTCACCCCGAACGTGAAGCCGCACCCACCGAGCAGGAGCGTGAACCCAGGGGACCGCAAGAGCACCGCGCCCACGATCACGCCCGCGCCGGTGAACAGGACCGCCTGGCCCAAGGCCTTCACACGGTATTCCTCGACAGTCATGTCGAAGAACCCGCCGTGGAGCAGTCGGAGCCGCAGGTGCTCGTCGCTCCGGGACTCGATGAGCCGGCCGACGCGGCCCGCGAGCGCGATCACCGGTGGGCCGAAGATGCTCCGGATCGTTCCACTTGTGACGGTCGATGACGGCCGTGCTGCTGCCATCACGTCCGCACTCCGACCAAGGCCGGCTCGAGCCAGGATCGTGTACGGGCGCACGCGCGGCGCCAGCCGAGATGTCGGACGCACGATCAAGCCAGCCAACCCCGCGAACAAGAGCCCCGCCGAAGCCGCGGCCACGACCACGAGCGAGGGACTCACGGTGCCCCCGCCAGCGGCGCACCCGACCCGAACACGCGCCGCTCGTGCTGTGTCCGACCGAGCCGGGCAATCAGGAAATAGCCCAGCCCACTCAGAACCCCGCCGACAAGGACGACGAGCAGGCCCCCGCCCGACTGGTAGAAGTCACGAAAGGGTCCCGGACGGATCGTCAACGCGACCAACACGACCCACGGGAGCACGAGAACAGCTCGGGCATTGATCTTCATCTCGAGTCCTTCGGTCTCGATCTCCTCGAGCACCTTTAGGTCCTTCGTGGTCGTCACGACCAGATCCTCGAGGATGTCCTTCACGATCTGACCCCCGCGTTCCTGAGCCAGGATGAGCACCTCGATGACCCGGTCGCTCGTCGGGTCGGCGAGCTCTTCCTTTACGACCTCGAGGGCCGGCAATGTCCCGAGCATTCGCGCGAGTAGCGGGAAGCGCGTGAACGCGTGCTGCAGCGGGGCCGGCCCAGAATGCGCCAGCGTGGTGAGCGCTTGCGGAAGCGACCGTCCGGCAGTGATGGAAGCCAGCAGGTCGCGCAGCCCATCGGGCCACGCCTGCTGCACGAGACGCAATCGTGCCGCCCGGCGCCTGGCGAAGTATGCGCGCGGAAGGCCGGCGACCGCTCCGGCGGGAACCAACGCCACTAGTGGCGTGCCCGTGAGCGCGACGACGGCTGCGAACGCCACGCCGCCCGCGGCCACCGAAGCCGCCCAGAACTGTCGAGGCGTGACGGCGACGCCCGCTTGGTGCAGCCAGATCTGACGCCGGCTGTCCCGACCACGGCGATCACGCCGCCGGAACCGCACGTCGGGGGCGTGGCCGGTCGCATACCCCACGAGGAAGTACGCGAAAACGCCGACCGCGAGCGCCGCCACCAGCCTCACGCCGGGACCCTCCGACCCTCCACGATGCCCCGGAGGGTCAGGCCCTCTGGCAACGAGCGATTCACCCGGTTTTCCAGCGCGCTGGGAAGTGCCCCGGTCCACATGAGCGGCTTCCCTAATGCCTCCCGCACGAAGATCGGCTCCACGGTGAAGTCGTCACTCAGCGCGGGCACGACTGCCGTGATCTCGGTCACCTGGCGCCGGATGCCTTCGAGTTCCCCCCGAGGCATGTCGTCGCGATCGAGGTGCACGACAAGATCGAGTGACTCCGAGAACACCTTGCGGACAATCCGCTCGGTCACGTTCTCGCCGGCCATCAGCGCCGCGTTCACAATCGCGTTCAACGCTTCCGGCGCGCTGTTCGCGTGAACCGTGCACAGGAATCCGCATCCGGCGTTCACGGCTCGACTGAGCTCGAACGCCTCGGCGCCGCGCACCTCCCCGACGACGATGCGGTCCGGGCGCATCGCGAGGATGAACTTCACCAGGTCGCGCAAGCTGATCTCGCCCGTGCCGTCGAGAGCAGGAGGGCGCACCTCGTAGTACGACCCGTGAGTGACGGGAACGGCGAGCTCGCGGATCTCCTCGCACGAACGCACGCAGTGACTGGCGGGCCCGGCCGCGATCAACGCAGCCGCCAGCGTGGTCTTGCCCGCTCCCGGTTCTCCCGAGATGGCGACCCGGCTCCGAAGCTGCATGACCGCCCAGAGGAAAGAGGCCGCCTCCGGGCTCAACGAGTCACGGTCGACGAGGTCGGGGAGCGTCACGTTGCGGACGGTGTAGCGACGGATCGTCGCCGACAGCTGGTCGCCGATCGGCGGGATCGCGGCGGTCAGCCGCGCCGTTCCCTCGAGCACGCGCGCCTGGACCATCGGGTGCTTGGTGTTGAGCTGGCGCTCCGTCGCAGCCAGCAGGCGCTCGATGATCTGGCGGCTCTCGCTCTCGGCGGTCGGAGTGGGAAGCCCCCGCAGGCGACCCGAACCGTCCAGGTACGAGACCCGGGCGCCCTCGATGAAGATCTCCTCGATGTCTCGTCGGGCGATGAGATCGGTGAGGGCGCCGAAGTCGGTAATCGAGCGCAGCACCCGGTCGACCATCCCTCGGGGGTCGCTGAGCGGCACCTCGTCACCAAGGTGCGCACGGCGCTGGTATTCGTCGACCGCCCGATGCACTTCGCCGCGGACCTCGTCGAGGTCACCCTCGGGACGCAACCGGCGCTTCTCGATGCGCGCGAGCACGTCGCGCCGGATGACGCCGTACGCGTCACCGGGCGCGGTCAAGGAGCGCTGACCCGCGACTGTGACGGACGCCCGGCCCAACGGCGGTCTCCGTTCTGGGACCCGCGCGTGGCCGCGACCGCAGCCGCAAGCCCGGCGATGGCCCGAGTGAACGCTCCCGGCGCGACGAGGCCGCCGGCCCACGCGGCCGCGCTGACCTTGTCATCGTGCGGAACGAACCACAGGCCAATGGGCGGGTAGGTGCGGTGGATCTCGTCTGCGATCTCGGCTCGCCGGAACCCGTCGACCGGACTCTCGTTCACGACCAGATGGAGCGGCGCGTCGGTGAGCGCTCGGACGTCGGCAACCCATCCCAGCAGCCGGGTGACGCCAACCGGTGTGCCCAGTCCGACCCCGACAAGAGCACTCGCCCGGCCGAGGGTGGAACGCGTGATGCCGTAGCGGGTTCGTCCGCCGCCGACGACGAGGTCCTCGACGCGACTGGCCACGTTCACCACGATCGTCTGGTGCGTACGAGCGAGAGCCTCGACGACGTCGAGCACCTCGCCCGGCCGGACTTGCGACCACGCCGCCACGTTCGGGAGGCCGCACAAGACCGGGAAGGAGCCCCCGGGTGCGGCAACAAGCGCGCTCGACAGCTCACCCATGCCGTATTCGACCGCATCCACCGCGGTGCGCAGGTTGGGCTCGATGGGCAACGCGAGTCGCTGCGCAACCGCGGGGAGCACGTCGTCGGCGTCAACGAGGATTGCCTGGCTGCGCTGGCTCATTGAGTGGGCGAGCTCGATGGAGATCTCGGTGGCGCCGCCCCCCGGCGGGCCTCCGACGACCACGATCGCTTCCAAAGGATCGTTGTCGGACCAGTCTGGTTCCGCGACAAGCTCACCAAGATTGACGGCTGACGCACGCTCCGGCGGCTCGGATGGAGCGAGCGCGACGAGTGCGTCGAGGAAGTCCGACATCGGGGCGTCGGACTCGATGACCCGGTCGACACCGACCGCCAGGAGGTGCTCACGACCCGCGGGCTCGCCCGGCTCGTAGACGCCGAGCAGGCACCGCCGGGCACCGTGGAGGGCGTCGACGAACGCGCGTGTCAGCGCCGGCCAGCGGTGACTGACGATCAGGGTTCCGTACTCCTCCTCCAGAGCGAGAGCCGGGTCCATAACCATCTGGCGGACCCGCGCCCCACCGTGATCGGTGAGGTGCCGGTGCACGCCTTCGACCCAGCCCTCGGGCGAGAAGACGAGCGCGACCTCCGGCTCGGGCATCAGACGCCGGCTCCCCGCTCGACGAAGTCGACTGGCAGCGGCGGGGTGCCCTCCGCCGAATCTGCCCCGGTGGCGCGCGCGATGAGTATGTCGCCGTCGGTGATCGCGGCCGCGAGGAGCTGCGCCTCGGTTGCGTCGACCGCGAGCGTCACCGTGAACTGCGCGTCCACGTCCCCCAGGGCGCCACGGACGTCCGGATCGCTGACGTCGAGGACCTCGGCGTCGGCGACGACGATCGCCACCTCTTGCTCCGCCGCCAGTAGAACGTCGACGCGGTCGCCGGGGACGAGATCGCCGTTGACAGCGCGCGCCGGCTCGACCGGGATGCTGACTGCCCGCAGTCCTGAGCTCGCGGCGGCCGATCGCACGTCCGTCCCGGCGATGAGTTCCCCAGCGCGGATCGTCTCGGTCGCGACCGCGCCGTCGAGCCCGGCGACGTCGTTGCGCCGGAGCACGGTGTCGAGCAGGTCACCGTCCATCTTCACGCGCTCGTACCTGACATCGTCCGCGCTGACCGCGGCGCCCGCTTGCAGGTCGTGCGCGGCAACGGCCACCTCGACCCGTCGATCGGCACTGCGCAGCAACGCGAGGGTGAGGACGATCCCCATCAAGCCCGCCACGATCATCACGAGGTGTCCGGCGGAGAGCGCATTCAGGACTCGGCGGCGGGCGCGGAGCGGGGTGGCGTCGCTCGCCCCACGGCTGGGTGCCGAGACCGCCATGGCTCCTCCGCCCTGCCACTGCCTGAGATCAGTCCCCTGATCCGGCGCCGGCTGTCGCAATAGTGGGGAAGCTGACGGGTCCGGTCAAGAGGTGGTGTCTAGGCACCTTCGACCAGTTAATCCCTCTGGGCTGAGGGTGCCGCAAGAAGCCTCAGGTTGTCAAGGGGCGCGCCGATTCGGCTCAACGAGGGGTAAGATCGTGCATATGTCCACCGCCGAGGATGACGCCCCCCGGGCGTCGGTCGATTTCCCGGACGTCCTGACCACGGCCATGGCGGCCGAGATGCTGCACGTCCATGTGGAGCACCTGCGGCGCCTGGTGCGCGAGGACAAGATCCCCTGCCACCGCTTTCCCGGCGGACGCGAGATGCGGTTCATCCGCTCCGAGCTGCTCGAGTGGCTCCAGGCCCAGCCCGGTGCAGACCAGTCCACCTCGACCGATCGGGCCCGCGCGCGCAACTGAGCCGGGCTTCGGCCGGCGTCACTCCCGCCAGCGCATCACCCACGAGACCCACGCCAGCGGTACGTACGTTTCTCCACCGTCACGGTCGCACACGCGCAGCTGGTCGCGTCCGACGGCCAGCGTTCCGCGCAGGTCGTCCTCGAGCAGCGACGTCCCCACGACCACGTCGGCCGCGTCTGCCTCGTGCTCGAGAAGGCAGGCTCGGAAGCTGTCTGCCCCCGCCCCAGCCCGGCGGCCGCCGGATCGGGCGCGCTCCACCACCCGGAGAACCACCGGCGCCGGCAAGCGGACGTGCCGCCCGCCACCGCCACCGGCGGTGAGCACAGCGAGATGCACGTCGACCGACCCGCCCGCGGTCCGCACACGAAGCAGGTCAACGCCGACATGGGTCACCTCGCCCGTGAAGGTCGCTCGCGCGGCGGTGACCGCGACCCCATCACCACGGTGCATGAGCTCCCGGGCGATCTCGACGAGGCGCCGACCGTGCGTCCACTGCGCGGCAGCGGCTCGGGACCACTCCTCTTCCTCGGCCCGCCACTCGTCCCGCAGGCGCCCGGCGGTGGCGGCGAGATCAGGCCCGCCGGCCTCGAGGGGATCGCGGCTCGTCATCGCGCCTCCCGGATCGAATGTCGCGGAAGCTAGCGCCGCAATCTCGTTGCTGCAGCAATGATTGCGGCCTCGATAGCCTCCGGGGTGTGGCGGAGGCGCTGTCGGGGCGCGAGCTAGCTGCATGGCGGGCGTTCCTGCGCGCCCACGCCACGCTGCTCGGGACGCTCGAGCGGGAGCTCGAGGCCCAGCGGGGCATGCCGATCGCGTTCTACGACGTTCTGGCCCAGCTCGCCGAGGCCGACGGCGGGCGGCTGCGCATGCGGGAGCTGGCCGACGCCGTGCTCTTGTCGCGCAGCGGACTGACCCGGCTGGTCGACCGCATGGAGCGGGCCGGCTACGTCTCCCGGGAGCGCTGCACCGACGACCGCCGGGGCGCGTACGCGACGATCACGTCAGTAGGGCGGAAGGCGTTGCGCCAGGCGTCGCCGGTGCACGCGCGCGGTGTGGCGGAGCATTTCGCCCGCCACCTCAGCCGCGAGGAGACCGACGTCCTGGCCGGCGCGCTCGAGCGGGTCGTCGAAGCCCAACCGCACTAGCCGGCCGCGACCTCGAGCACGAGGCGCGTCGGCGGGTACTCGAGCTCGACGCCCTCCTCGGTCGCGTGGGGCGCGACCGACGGGAAGAGGTCGCAGGTGACCATGACCCGGAGTCCGGGGAGCTGCCATTCGGTGTCGTGGACGGCGGCAGGATCGAGCCCCGGCACACCGATGGTGATGACTGCGGACCGGGAGCCTCGATCGTGATGTCGAGCACTCGCTCGTCGGCGACCGTGTTGATCTTGGTGCCGCCACTCCCCAACACACGGACCCAGCCGTCGGCCCAGTGGATCGTCGCCGGGTGCACCTGGGCGCCGCCGATCCGCACCGTCTCGCCGGTGTGGCCGCCGAGCATGACGTCCTCGGACAGCCACGATGTCGACTCCCATGTGCCCTCGACTCCGGCGCGGACGACCCGCTCCTTGCGGAACCGTTCGAGGTCGCGCCGCGCCGAGTCGGGCACGTCGGCCGCCAATAGCTCGGCCAGCGGGCCGAAGCAGGCGTCGCCGGCATGCTCGAAGGGCTGGGTGAGATCGGGGAACGGCGCCCGCTCGCGGCCGACCACGCCCCAGATCCACGATCCGGTGGGGGTCGCGTACACGGTCTGGTCCATCCCGACGGCGCGGCTGAACGGACCGCTGGCCTTGCGCAGCCCGGCGTGGTACGTGCCGGCGATGTTGCTCCAGAGTCCCTCGTACAGCTCGTCGCCGAGCCGCGCGAACAGCTTGGACGGCGGCTCCTCCCGCCAGAGTGAGATGCCGTAGAGGGAGACGCCGTCGTAGGTGGGCGAGTTGTACTCGTCGAGCGCGTTCGCCTCCCGATAGCGACGGACGATCGCGCGCGCCAACTCCTCCCCCTCCTTCTTCGATCCCGTGTAGGCCAGCAGCCAGGCGTGCATGAGGGCGATGTTGGAGTAGTCGGGCTCGACCCGGTCGACCCGCTCGCCGGCGGCGGCGAGCTCGATCGAGGCCTCGAGATCGGCGGTCAGAGTGCCGAGCTGCTTCCCGAACCGCTCGACTGCGAGCGCCAGCGCGGTGCCGATGAACTGGCGCCAGTTGGGGTCGAACTCGGCGAACTCCCGCGCCTCGGCCGGCGGGATCGGCGGGTCGGTCCCGTAGCGGGCGTAAGACCCGTGGAAGAGCGCGCCGGGGCTGACGTACTGGCGCGAGATCACGGTCTCGAGCGCCCGGCGGGCCCGGTCGGTGTCGCCGTCCCCGCCCCGCTGCAACAGCCCGAGCGCGTACCAGGCGGTTTCGCGCACCGGCGGCGGCTGCTCCTCGAACGGGAAGCGGATGAGCCCGAGGCTCTCGTCCCACAACCCGTCCATGAACGCGGTCGTCGCCGGCCCCGGACCATCGGCCGGGGCCCCTCCCCCGCCGGTGGCTGCGGCCGCCGTCGGCACGAGGCGGCGGCGTGCGTCGGGGAGCGCGAGGAACGCGACGGCACCACCGGCGGAGCGGAAGAAGTCGCGACGATCCATGGGGCCGAGTCTCGCACTCGCCCGATCCGACGACGCTCCAACCGGTCGGTAGGCTCACCCGGTCGCCGGCGTCCCTTCCTCGAACCGCGCGCGACCCCATTCGATGGCACAGGGCACTCGGGATCGGCGCATCGCCGACGAAGCGGAGACGGGCGTAGGCCCCACGGGGGGCGTGAGCACCGTCCCCGGCGGCGACGACTCGTCGGCCCGCTCCTACAACCTCGAGATCTTCCTGATCAGCTTCGCGGCGTTGCTGCTCGAGATCAGCTACACGCGCATCGTCTCGTTCAAGCTCTTCTACTACTACACGTACCTCGTCATCGGGCTCGCGCTGCTCGGCATCGGCAGCGGCGGCGTCATCGTCGCGATCTCGGGTCGACTCCGGAAGGCCTCGCTCGACGCGATCCTCCTGTGGGGTCTCCTGCTCGGCGGCGCCAGCGTGCTCGTCGGCTACGCGGTAGTGGCGGCGACGACCATCGACACCCTGGCGATCTGGGAGTACGGCAGCTTCGCCTCGTTCGAGAACGTCGGGCGGCTGCTGCTCATCTGCCTGGCCCTCTTCTCGTCGTTCATCGCGGTGGGCGTGATGATCGCGGCCCTGTTCGCCCGCCGCCCCGCGCAGATCGGGCGGCTCTACTTCGCCGACCTCCTCGGTGCCGGGCTGGCGTGCGCGGTCGTCGTCACGCTGCTGGGATCGATCGGTCCACCGTCGACGATCATCGTCGCCGGGCTCATCCTCGCCCTCGCGGGTCTCCGGCTCGCGTGGCGCACCGGGGCGCGTCGGGCACTGCCCGTGGGTGCGGTGCTGGCGGTCGTGCTCGTCGTCGCAGCCATCTGGCCCACGCTGCTCCCCCGCCAGCGGGTGGAGGCGACCAAGATCGACGTCGACCGGCAGGGCGCGCTGGTGTCGGAGTGGAGCCCGATCTTCCGGGTCGACGTGGCCGAGGTCCCCAACGGTCGGCTCCTGTACCACGACGCCCTGGTCGGCTCGGCCATCCATCCGTGGGACGGCGACGTCGCCAGCCTGACCCGCTACGAGACCGACCCGCGGGTGTTCCCGTTCGCCGCGCTCGGCGACGCGCCCGACAACGTCATGATCATCGGCGCCGCCGGCGGCAACGAGGTGCTCACGTCGCTCTACTTCGACGCCGGCCATATCGACGCGATCGAGCTCAACCCCGTGACCTACGACCTGGTGGTCGACGACTTCGCCGAGTACACCGGCCACCTCGCTGAGCACGAGAGGGTCAACTTCGTGCGGGGCGACGGCCGGTCGTTCCTCGCCCGCAGCGACGACGAGTACGACCTCATCTTCTACCCCGCCCCCGACAGCTACTCGGCGTCGAACGCCGCGACCGCGGGCGCGTTCGTCCTCTCCGAGAGCTACCTGTACACGACCGACACGATCGAGGAGAGCTTCGACCACCTCGGCCCCGACGGCATCGTCGCGGTGCAGTACGGCGAGTACGACTACAAGGACAAGCCCAACCGGACCACCCGGTACGTCGCCACCGCCCGCGAGGCGCTGAGCGAGCGGGGTGTCGACAACCCCGCCCGCCATATCGTCGTCATCACGTCCCCGACCGGCGTCGGCGGCACGTACTCGACGATCCTGGTGAAGGAGCAGCCGTTCACCGACGCCGAGGTCGAGCGGACCCTGGCGAAGATCGACGTCGTGCCAGGGGCGAAGCTGCGGTACGCGCCCGGCAACCCGGTCGAGGGTCAGTCGGTGACCGAGGTCGCCACCCTGTCGAACGACGAACTCGACGCGTTCTACGAGTCGTACCCGTACGACGTGCGGCCGATCACCGACGACGGCCCGTTCTTCTGGCATTTCACCGAGTTCCGCGACGTGGTGGCCGACTTCGGGGACCCGATCGACCGCGACGACCCCGAGGACTCGGTGGGCGAGCGGGTGCTGATCCTGTTGCTGGGGATCGCGACGCTGATGGCGGCGGTGTTCCTTCTGCTGCCGTTCCTGGCGATCCGCAACATCTGGAGCGGCCTGCCCCGCAAGCCCTTGTCGGCGCTGTACTTCGCGTCGCTGGGCCTCGGCTTCATCTTCTTCGAGATCGTGCTCATCCAGCGGCTGGTGCTGTTCCTCGGCTACCCGACGTACTCGTTGACGGTGACGCTGGCGTCGCTGCTCATCTTCACCGGTGTCGGCGCGCTGCTCAGCGGGCGGTACGAGCCGCGGTCGGGACGGGTGGTGCCCGTGCTGCTGGGCGCGGTGGCGGCGCTCACGCTCTTCTACCAGTACGGATTGCCGCCGCTGACCGACGCGCTGCTCGGTTGGCCGCTGGCGGGACGGGTGCTGGTCGCGTTCGTCGTGATGGCACCGCTCGGGATCTGCCTGGGCACGTTCATGCCGCTGGGCCTGGGCGCGGTCGCCGGCCTCACCGAGCACTCGCGGGAGTACGTGGCGTGGGGGTGGGCGGTGAACGGGTTCGCGTCGGTGATCGGCGCGGTGCTCACCACGATCCTGGCGATGGCGTTCGGCTTCCGGACGGTGCTGTTCATCGCCCTCGCGGTCTACGTGGTCGCGCTGCTCGCGCTCCGGGCGCTGCTGCGCGCCCCACCGGTCGAGAGCGCGAGCACCTAGCGCTCGCGTACCGACGTCGGAGTCAGGCGTCGGGCAGGTCGTCGGGGTCGTCGACCGCGGCCGGCTCCGGTCCGGGTACCAGCGTCTTCGTGCCGACGGCGGCGTCATCCGGGAGCGATCCGCCGTCGTCGATCGTCGGGAGCTCGACCGGTGCGGGCAGGTCGCCGACCGCCTCGAACTCGACGTCCTGTTCGAGCGCGGGCTCGAGCTGCGCCGGTGAGGACGTGTCGCCCTTTCCGAAGCCAGGCCCGTCGGCGTCCTCCTTGGGCTGCGGACGAGGACCGACCCGGCCCGCGAAGACCGCGGGATCGGGCTGAGGCTCGAGCGACCGCGCCACCTCGGCGATCTGCTCCTCTGCGCCCTCCGGACCCGGCGCGTCGTACTCGGGACCCTTGCGCGCCGAAGCCGGGCCGTGCCCGTCGAGGAGCTCCGTGAGCCGGCTGGACCGGGTGAGGCCTGGGGGGTGGAGGCCGGGGGGCGCGTCGTCGTCGGGCCGGGGATCGGCGGGCCCGAAGTCGTCGGTCCCCGGTGCCGGGTCGTCGGCATCGGAGATCCCGTCGTCATCGGTGTCGGCGTCCTTCGGGTCAGTCTTGTCGTAGAACTCCCGCAGGTCGTCGACGCCGTCATCATCGGTGTCGGGATCGTTCGGGTCGCTGATGTACTCGCCGGGGTCGACCTCGCCGTCGCCGTCGGCGTCCCATCTCGCGGGATCTCGTTCGTCAAGGAAGACGGGGAACGCCCAGTCGTCGCTGTGCTCGCCGAGGTCCAGTTGTTCGGCGTCCCGCAGACTGCCCAGGACCTCCTCGCCGTCCCGCATGCCATCGCCGTCGGTGTCGGCGTTATTGGGATCTGTGCCGATCTCGTATTCCTGGAAGTCGGTGAGCTCGTCGCCGTCGCTGTCGGCGTCGTTGGGGTCCGTCCCGAGCTCGGCTTCCTCGGCATCGGTGAGGCCGTCGGCGTCGGTGTCGCGGGGGATGATCGTCGGCTTCCCTGCGCTCCCCATGGTGTTCCTCCAGCGTCCAATCGTCCTGACTCTCGGTCTCGGACGGTACGACGACCGGCCCGACTGGTCATCGGTGAACTCACCTAGAACGGCCCCGCCCACAACCTCCACAAAAGGGACTGCGGGGCGCCGGTGCGCCCCGCATGTCCCCGGTTCAGGCTGCTTGGCGCGGTCAGCCGAGCTTGGCGGCGTAGCGGTCGCGGTGCTCGAGCCACACCCGCTTGCTCCACGCGACCGGCCGCCCGTCGAGAACGTCGGCCAGGTGGTCGAGCAGCGCGTGCCAACCGCTGAGATCACGGGGCGCGTCGGCGGCGTCGAAGCCGGGCGGCTCGGTGTGGGTGAGCGTGAGCCGGCACCCGTCGCCGTCGGGCTGGAGCTCCCAGCGGGCGATCGAGTCGGCGTCGCCGAAGGTGTGCTCGAACAACCGGGGCGGCTCCACCCGCAGCACGGTGTCGTGCGTGTCCAGGCTGTCGGGGTCCATGCCGCCTTCGGTGACCATCGCGTCGATGACGTGACGTCGTAGCGACCGCCCTCCCGCAGCTCGAGCGCATAGTCGCCCTCGCCGCGCCACTTGTTGAGCTCCTCGGGGCGGGTGAGCGCGTCCCACACCCGCTCGATCGGGTGGTCGAACCGGCGCTCGAACCGCAGGACGTACCGGCCGTCGACCTCCTCGACGGTGCCGTCGGCGGCATTGGTCTGCTTGGTGGCCGTGCCTACTCCTCCTTCTCGTCGTCCTCGACGGTGTCGTCGAGGTGACGTTCGAGGGCGTCGAGGCGATCGGTCCAGTACCGGCGGTAGGGCTCGAGCCAGGCGTCGACCTCGGCCAGCGGCTCGGGCCGCACCCGGTACCACCGCCGTTGTGCCTCGCGGCGCACCGCCACCAAACCCGCGTCCCGGAGCACCCGGAGGTGCTTCGAGACCCCGGGCTGGCTGAGCCCGAGCCGGTCGACCAGCTCGCCGACCGACCGCTCCCCCGGGTGCAGCAGATCGAGGATCCGCCGCCGGGTGGGCTCAGCCAGCACCTCGAACGTCGTCGTGGTGGTCGTGGTCGTTGGGGTGGTGGTGGCGGTCACGACCCTATATTGCCAGTTGGCTATATGCCTGTCAAGGCATCTTGGGGCCGCGGGGAAGGTCGTTGAAGAACCCGTCGATCCGCTCGATGCGACCGTCGGCGTCGACGGTGGTGAAGTCCGTGCCGACGACCGCCACCTCGCCGTCGATGCGCACGTCCCAGTGGTAGCGATAGCGGCCGTCGTGGCCCCCGTCCACCTCGCTGGCAAGGCCGTACTCGGCGGTGGGCAGCTCGGCCCTCGTCTTGCAGATCAAGGCTTCGAGATCGCTGACACCGACCGTGCAGTTCGCAGGATCGGCAAACACCACGTCCTCGGTTACCGCGAGGTCCAGATGGGCGCGGACCTTGGCCGGATCGGGTTCGTTCCATGCCGCGAGGTAGCGGGCGAAGCTCTCGGGCGCTGGGGTCAACGGCGGTCTCCTTCGGTGCGACGGCTGGGCGACCCAAACCGCCGGTCGGTCGGTATCAATATCGTGAGGCCATGGGTCGAGGACGGACGGTAATGGTCGGAGCGGCCCTGATCCTCGGCGTGCTCGCGGGTTGCGGCGGGTCGGACGGAGGCAGCGACGACTCCGGTGGGCCTCCCACGACGGCGGATCTTGCCGCGCAGCTCGCGCTCGAGATCGGCGAGTTCCACCTGTCGCGGATCAGCGAGATCCCCGACCTGCGGGCGATCTTCCACCACGACACCGACGGCACCGCGGTCGAGGACACGTCGTTGGACGCCGGCGCCACCTGGTGTCGGCGCGCGACCTACACCTGGACGATCGAGGACGCGGTCGCCGACGACGACTTCGTCGTGCGCTACACGCTGGTCACCGAGAACCCGGACTGCTCCCCGACGGGAACGCCGTTCGTGCTGCACGTCACCGGGCGGGAGCAGCGGGACGGCCAGACGGTGCTCACGGGCGAGTACACGACGCCCGCGGGTCTCCACGTCGAGCGCACGGTGTGCGAGGAGACGATCTCCGACTGGCCCGACGTCTGCGGCCTCGAGGTCACGCTGCCGCCGCCGGCATGACTCGCTAGTACTCCTTCGTCTCCACCGTCTCGACGATCCGCGCCTGCGGTCCCTCGATGAGACCGGCGGGCTCGACCACCTGCCACACCTCTCGCATCGCCGCCAGCAGGCCCTCGGCCTCGGTCGCGGTTTCGAACTCGAGGTCGATCACGACGAGGTTCGCATCGTCGGTTGCTCTCCGGATCCAGTACCGGCGCACGCCCGATCGCTCCCGACCGATGGGGTCGCCGTCGAACGCCTCCTTCCAGCCGTCGAAGTCGGCCACTCGATGTTCGATGTGCAGCAGGACCATCGGTCTCCCTCAGCCGTCGGCGGTGAACGGGCCCTTGCCCATCTGGTCCCGCACGGTCGTCACCGGCGGGTTGGTCAGCGTGCGGCGCTGCCAGTTGGCGCCGTCGACGACCAGCGTGTGACCGGAGATGAACCGGGCGTAGGGCGAGGCCAGGAACGTCGCGGCCCAGCCGAGCTCCTGGCGCTGCCCGACCCGCATCGCGGGCTGGCACGGGTCCTTGTCGCTGGTGCGGTCGAGGCTGCCGCGGATGTCGGCGGTCATGTCCTCGTGGGGGAACAGACCGGGGACGAGCGCGTTCACCTGGATCCCGTACGGGCCCCACTCGACCGCGAGCGACTCCGTGAGGTTCTTCACCCCGGCCTTGGCCGCGGCCGAGTGCGCGAACCCGGGCCCGCCGGTCCAGGCGTACGACGCGCCGACGTTGATGATCGAGCCCGGCGTCCCCGCGGTGAGGTGCCGACGGGCGAACTCGCGCGAGCACAGGAACGTGCCGTTCAGCGTGATGTCGACAACGCTGCGCCAGGCGTTGGGCGACATGTCCTCGGCGGGCACGGGGAAGTTCGCGGCCGCGTTGTTGACCAGCACGTCGGGGAGGCCGAACTTCTCCTCCGCGGCATCGAACGCGGCAGTGATCGCGTCGGGCTGGCGGATGTCGCAGGCCACCCCGAGCACGGGCGCGCCCAGCTGCTCCATCGCCTCGCGCCCGGCAGCGAGGTGGTCCTCGCTGCGGCTGGCGATGACGATCGACGCGCCCAGCCGAGCGAACTCGCTCGCGATCGCCTTGCCCAGACCGGTGCCCCCGCCGGTGACGAACACGGTGGCGCCGTCGAACGTGCCTGAAGGGAGAGCGCGCGCGCCGACCGGGGGCGGCTCGGGCAGACCGATGACGTCGCTCACGTCACCCGCTAACTGCCCGTGTAGCGCGCGTCGCGGTCCTCAGCGCGCGCCGCTCGGAACTCGGCCATGTCGTCGCTCTTGTTGATGAACGTCTGGTAGATCATCTCGTCGGCCATCGACGCCCGGATGGTCGGCAGCGCGAGGTGGCGGATCACCTCGCGGGCCATCTTCACCGTCACCGCCGGCAGCGACGCGATGTGCTCGGCCATCTCCCGCACGGTGGCGTCGAGCTCGGCCTCGGGCACCACCCGACTCACGATCCCGTGGCCCAGCGCCTCCTCGGCGTCGAGCACCCGGCCGGTGAGGACGAGATCGCTGACCAGGCCGTGGCCACATATCTCGAACAGGGCGGCGACGCCCCCGGTGTCGGGGATCACCCCGTAGGTCAGCTCGGGCAGGCGGAAACGGGTGCCCTCGGCCGCGACCCGGATGTCGCAGAGCAGGGCCCGCTGGAACGACCCGCCCATCACCCAGCCCTTGCACGCCACGAGCACCGGTGCGTCGAGCTCCCACAGGTGCTGGATGCCGCGGTGGCCGCGCCGCATCAGCTCGTGGTGCGACATCTCGACCCTGAGGTTTCCGATCGAGCCCGCGTCGCGGCCGGACGAGAACGACTTGCCCTCACCGCGCCAGATGACCGCCCGGACCTCGGGCCGGCCGCGCAGCTCCTCGAGGATCTCGAAGAGCCGGGCGTCCATCTCGTCGTCGAACGCATTGTGCTTCTCGGGGTTGTCGTTGGTGATGACCGCGATCGGCCCCTCGTACTCGAGCCGCACTCGATCGGTCATGTCGTCGCACCTCGGGAAGGAGCGGAGGCGGCGGCGGGAATCGAACCCGCGTACAAGGTTTTGCAGACCTCTGCCTGAGCCACTCGGCTACGCCGCCGGGAACCAGCGAGATTACCGCCCGTGCCGCCCGGACCCTCTCTTGCCGAAGTGCCACAATGTCCCGTTCCTCCGGCGGGGCTACGAGCGAGGAGTCCGCGTGAGCTCAGTCCGACACCCCACCCGACGCGCTCTCGGCACGCTCGTCGTCAGCCTGGCGGTGCTCGGCGCCGGCGTTGGCACGGCCGCGACCGCGGCGGCCGGCGGAGGGGGCGACCGGGAAACCGAGGCCACGCCGCTCGGCAGCTACGCCGTCGGGAAGGTCATCGAGACGTTCGTGGACGGCAGCCGGGCCACCGACGCGGTGGGCACGTTCGCGGGTGCGCCCGACCGCACGCTGAAGACGACGATCTACTACCCCGTCAAGGGCACGTACGTGGAGGACGAGATCGCCGACGACGCCGCGCCGGCGAAGAAGGGCGGCCCCTATCCGCTCATCCTCTTCAGCCACGGCCTGACCGCCAACGCCGCCGTGTACGAGGGCGTCATCAGCGAATGGGTGTCGGCCGGGTACGTCGTCGCGGCCCCCGACTACCCGCTGTCGAACACCAACGCACCCGGCGGCAACGTGTTCGCCAACGGCCTCGGCGACGTGAAGAACCAGCCCGCCGACGCCAGCTTCGTGATCGACGAGATGCTCGCGCTCTCGAAGGAGTCCGGGCCGCTACGGGGCATGGTCGACAAGAAGCACATCGGCGCTTCGGGTCACTCCCTCGGCGGCATGACCACCCTCGGCTTGGTCTACAGCTCCTGCTGCATCGACGAGCGGATCGACGCGGCTGCGCCCATGTCCGGGGTCGCCGCCCTGGTCGCCGAGCCCAATACGTACTTCACCGGTGTCGACACGCCGCTGCTGGTCCTGCACGGGGACGCCGACCCGCTCGTGCCCTACCGCGCCGGACAGGACGCCTACGCAAACGCCAGCGCGCCCAAGTTCCTCGTGACCTTCGTGGGGGCCGGGCACATCCAGCCGTTCGTCGGCGCCGAAGGACCTCAGGGCGACGTCCTCGTGGCCAGCGGGGTTGCGTTCTGGGACTACTTCCTCAAGGACGACCCGGCCGGGCTCGATCGCCTCGAAGACGCCGACGCCGACCCGGCGGTGGCGACCCTCCAGGAGGAGCCCGGCACCGCCTGATCCAAGGCAGCGGTCGCCCGGGCGGCCCGCAGGTGGCTCCAGTGCACCGCGGTGAGGGCCGCGGCCGGTACCCACATGAGGAAGAACGACCCGCCGATGGTGTCGGCGGGGATGCCGCCGATGACGAACGCCACGATGGCGAGGTGCACCACTTGGCCGTGGTACGTGAGCAGCGCCGGCAGGTGGGGATGGTGACGGAGCTCGTCCACCGCCCGGTCAGGCTCGTCCCGCGTGAGCGCGAACAGCACCGCCAGGAGCGCCGCGGCGGTGGCGGCGAAGCCGACCTGACTCCCGAGCGGCAACCCGAACCAGAACCCGGGGCCGTCGTACTCGAACAGCTTGCCGAGATAGAACTCGTCGCCCAGGCGCGAGACCGGGTCGAGGATCCACAGCGCCCACACCGCGAGGATCAGCGCGAGCAACCACTCCTGCCACGGTCGCGAAGCGCGCGTCCGCCACGGGCCCGACGCCAGCAGCCGTCCTGATGCGAACGCGAAGTACGCCATGAACGTGTAGCTGAGCGGGACCATGAGCGGCACGTCACCGATGAAGACCTCGTCGCCCCGCAGGTCGGGGTTGAACGCGTAGCGCGTGTACGGGAAGCCGAGGTGCACCGAGCCGTTCTCGGCCAGCGCGCCCACACCGACGGCAACGAGCGCGTAGACGAGCGCCTTGCGCCACCCCAGGTGGCGGATCGCGCACCAGGCGAACACCGCGCCGAAGATCGTGACGTACCAGCGGCCGAACAGCGTGCCCGCGACCTGGCGCACCCGCTTAGTATGACGCCGCTGTCAGTTGGGCGCGGGGGGAACGATGGGGGCCGGCGTCACCAGGGTGCTCGCGGCGACCGCCGCGCTCGCGCTCGTGGTCGCGGCGTGCTCGGATGACGATGGCGGCGGAGACGAGGCCGCCGAGCCGGCCGAGCAGGGGCCGATCGACCGCTGCGACTGGCCGACGTGGGGCCAGGGCGTCGACCGCACGTTCTCGTACCCGTGCGACACCCGCATCAGCCCCGCCACCGCGCCCGACCTGCGCCGGATCTGGTTCTTCAACGCCGAGGACACCGTGACCGCCACGCCCGCAGTCGTCGACGGGAGCGTCTACGTCGGCGACTGGTCGGGCAACTTCTACGCCCTGGATCTCGACGACGGGAAGGTGCGCTGGCAGTACGAGGCCGAGGTCCATCCCAACGTCTACGCCGGACAGATCGTGTCGTCGGCGACGGTGGCCGACGCCGGCGGCACCCGCACCGTGTACTTGGGCGCGGGCAAGACGCTGTACGCCCTGCGCGCCCGGGACGGGGAGCTGCGGTGGAAGCACGAGCTGGGCGAAGAGGGGAACGACGAGGACCCGACCGAGATCGAGTCGTCGCCGGTCGTGGTCGACGGGCTCGTCGTCTTCGGCTCCGACGTCCACAACAGCGGCAACGGCGAGCCCGCGGGCGTGGTCGCGCTCGACGCCGCCACCGGAGAGGAACGGTGGAATGCGGTGCTCGCTCCCACCGAGGGCGACGGCGCCACCGGTTCGGGCTGCGGCGACGTGTGGGGCTCCCCCAGCGTCGACCGCGAGCGGCGGCTCGTGTACGTGGGGACGGGCAACTGCGTGAACGAGGAACGCTGGGGCCGGTTCAGCGAGGCGATCGTCGCCCTCGACCTCGACGACGGCAGCGTGCGCTGGACGTACCAGCCCCACGAGTCGAACCGAGACGACCTCGACTTCGCCGGCGCGCCCAACCTGTTCACGGCGGGCGACCGCCCCGTCGTCGGGCTGGGCA
Source organism: Actinomycetota bacterium (assembly GCA_052390575.1). GTDB lineage: Bacteria > Actinomycetota > Acidimicrobiia > IMCC26256 > JACDBD01 > JBPCMN01. The sequence continues at coordinate 20,751 of JBQTGU010000110.1, forward strand.
ACAAGGACGCGGCCTACTACGCGGTCGACCCCGAGACCGGCGAGCTCGTGTGGCAGGCGGCGGTGACCGCGCCCGGCATCCCGCGCCCCGGTGCCAACTTCTCCACCGGCGGCTTCATCGGGCCCACCGCGGTCGCCGACGGTGTCGTGGTGGGCGGCACCGCCATCGGCGGCTCTCCCTACCTGCACGCGCTCGACGCCGCCACCGGCGCGATCAAGTGGCAACAGACCCTGGCGGCGCCGACCTACGCGGCCGCGGCCGAGGCCAATGGCGTGGTGTTCATCGGCGGCACCGACTTCACGCTGCGAGCGCTCGACCTCCAGACCGGTGACGTGCTCTGGGACGAGCAGATGATGGGCGCAGTGTCCGGCGGCGCCGCCATCGTCGGCGACGATGTGGTCGCGGTCGCGGGGATCCGCGAGCCCGGGGTCGGCAACGAGAGCAAGACCAGCGGCGTGTACCGCTTCTCGCTCGAGGGCGAGCCGGTGACGTCGGCGGCCACGACGACCACTCCTCCGACGACCGCCGACCCCGCAACCGAGGCGCGCGCCGCGATGCAGCCCTGCCTGGCAGCCCCGTGCCCGCTCAACTTCGACCTGACCAGGGACCGGGTCGGCGGCGACACCGGCACCGGCACGGTGAAGATCATGCTGGCGCCGTTCAAGGTGGAGGTGGAGGCCGACGGGCTCGGTCCACCGGCGCGGTGGCTGCGACCCGGGAGCTCGGCGGCCGCGGCCGGGGCCAGCGTCTTCGCCGTGTACCTGTCGCAGGGCACCGATAACCCGACCGGCGGGCTCATCTGCGTGCTCGACGACGACTTCGACTGCTCCGGTGACGAGGTCCCGAACCCGGGCGTCACCTACGACCGCATCAGCATCCTGGCCGTCGACGACCCCGGCGAGCTGCCGTCGCTGGTCGAAGGCTTCGACCGACTCGTGACCACCAACGGGTTCGAGATCCCGTTCGCACCTCGAGAGAAGGAATGAGCCGATGACCGGAACTGCACGCATCCTGCTCGGAGTGGTTGCCGTCACCGCACTCACGGTCAGCGCCGGGGCACCGGTCGGAGCGGAGCGGGGTGGGTCGAAGCGCACGGTCATCGTCTTCAACGGCGAGGGCAACAACCTCAACGCCTACGAGGCGAAGCCGCCGTTCGAGAAGCAGACGGTCGTCACCAACCACAACGACGATCCCGAGGCGGGGCTCGACATCAACGCCCAGATCTGCTTTTTCCCGAAGGGCGCGCCCGGCCCCGGCAAGGGTGAGCGCTGGTTCATCGCGGGCGAGGACACCGGTCAACCCGACCCCCCGCCGGGTTGGGGGATCTTCCAGCTGAAGGGCACGGACGTCGGGGAGCTGTCGGTCGAGCAGGTCGGCAAGCTCACCCCGACGTATCAGTCCACCGGTGACAACCCCGAGAACTACGGCTGCGGGTTCCTCTCGGACGGGCGGGTGGTCACGAGCGACATCGGGAATCAGGCCGGCGGCGATCGCAACGGTCAGCTCATCGTCTGGTTCCCGCCGTTCGACTCACGCGACGTGAAGTACTGCAAGATCGACGTCGCCATCGGGACCGCCGGTCAGATCTACGTCGACGACGACGACAACGTGTACGTCACCTCGGCGCTCGACGACCCCGCCGGGATCCGGCGCTACACCGGCCCCTTCCCCACTTCCAACGACGCCGAGGGCGGATGCGGGAAGACCGACGGCACCGGCGCGCCGCTCGCCGATTCTGCCGACTACGACATCTTCATCACCACCGACAACAACCTGGCGACACCGTTCGGGATCATCGCCAAGCCGGGTGGCGGGTTCTTCGCCTCCAGCGTCTTCACCGGCGTGATCAACGAGTACGACGAGAGCGGTGCGTTCGTGCGGAACGTGCTCACGGCACCGCCGGGCGAGGTCATCGGCGAGCAGACGTTCTCGACTGGGACGCCCCTCGGGCTCGGCCTCGACTCGAAGGGCACGCTCTACTACGCCGACATCGCGATCACGTTCCCGCCCGGCGGTGTGCCCGGCCCCGGCCCCGGGGGCACGGTCCGGCGGATCCGGTTCGTCGACGGCGAGCCCCAGGCGCCGGAGGTGATGGGCGGCGATCTCGCGTTCCCCGACGGGATCGGCGTGCTCGAGGTGAAGAAGAAGGGGTGAGGAGCGCTCAGCCGGCGGCGTCGCGGCGGAGCGGGAAGCGCACGATCTTCCCGCCGAGGTCGTCCTCCTCGTCGAGGAGCTCGGCGAGCGCGTGCGGCGCGACGGGCCGGGCGAAGTGGAAGCCCTGGGCGGCGTCGCAGCCGAGTGCCCGCAGCTCGGTCACCTGCTCTGCCCGCTCGACGCCCTCGGCGGTGATGCGCATCCCGAGCGCGTGCCCCATCGTGATCACGGCCTCGACGATGGCGGCGCCGCTCTCGAGGGTGCCGATGCCGTCGACGAACGACTTGTCGAGCTTGAGCACGTCGACCGGGAAGTGGCGCAGGTAGCTCAGCGAGGAGTAGCCCGTCCCGAAGTCGTCGATCGCGACCCGGATGCCCCGGTCGCGCAGCCGGTGCAGCGTGCGACCGGTGCGGTCGCGCTCGGCCAGCGCGGTGCGCTCGGTGATCTCGAGCTGGAGCCGGTGAGCGTCGACCCCGGTCTCGTCCAGCGTGCCGAGCACGTCCCGAAGCACCTCCGGCTGATGGACGAAGCGAGGCGAGAGGTTCACGCTCACCCTCAACGGGCCGCGGGTGGGACGCTCGCGCTCCCACTCGGCGAGCTGGCGGCACGCCTCTCGCAGGACGTAGCGATCGATGGCGACGATGAGCGTCGACTCCTCGGCGACGGGGATGAAGGCGTCGGGGTAGAGCAGGCCGCGTTCGGGGTGCTCCCAGCGCACCAGCGCTTCCGCCGCGACCACCTCGCCGTCCTCGAGCGAGATCTCGGGCTGGTAGTGCACGACGAGCTCGCCCTCGTCGACCGCCCGCCAGAGCGCGCCCTCGAGCTCGAGCCGCTCCACCACCCGCGGAGCGATCTCGGCGTCGTAGAGCTCGGCGCGGGCGCGGCCGCGCTCCTTGGCGAGGTACATCGCCAGATCGGCGTGGCGCAGCAGCTCACTCGGCTCGGTGCCGGCGCCGACCGGCGCGAGCGCGATGCCGATGCTGCCGGTCACGACCAGCTCCCGCTCGGCCACCGAGACCGGGTCGCGCAGGAGGTCGAGGATCCGCCCTGCCGCCGCCATCGCTTCGTTCGAAGAGCCGATGTCGGTCAGCAGCATCGTGAACTCGTCGCCGCCGAGACGGGCCACGAAGTCGCCGGGTCGGACGGACGCCTTCACGCGCTCGCCCAGCTCGACCAGGAGTCGGTCGCCGACCTCGTGGCCGAGGCTGTCGTTGACGAGCTTGAACCGGTCGATGTCGAGGAACAGCACCGCGACCTCGGTGCCGCTGCGGGCGGGGTGATCCAGCACCGCGCTCACCTGCTCCAGGAACGCGAAGCGGTTGGGAAGGCCGGTGAGCGGGTCGTGGTACGCCTGGTAGGTCAGCTGCTCCTCGAACAGCTTGCGCTCGGTGACGTCGTGGAGATTGGCCACCAGCCCGCCGACGGCGGGGTCATCGAGACGGTTGACGATGCGGACCTCGAACCAGTGCCAGTCGCCGCGCGTGTCATGCATTCTGAGCTCGCCGAAGCCAGCGGATGCCGGGTCGTCGAGAACGTCGACGACGAATGCCCGCGCCTCGTCGATGTCGTCGGGGTGCACGACGTCGCTGGTGAGCGGGAACTCGCCCTCGGGATGGGCTCCGAAGGTGCGTTCGAACGCGGGACTCACGAAGGTCGCCAGCCCGTCGGGCTGGAACACGATGATGACGTCGGACGCGTTCGTGAGCAGCGACTCGAACCGCTCCTCGCGGTGGCGAAGGTCGGTCTCGGCCTGCTCCCGGGCCCGGGTGGAGTGCTCGACCAGACGGACGGCAATGACGAGGCCGAGGGCCGAGAGCACCGCGAGCCCGTGCACCCGGGGCACGGCGACGAACGTGGGTGCGATCCCAACTTCGATCGCCACCTGCCCGAAGAAGAGACACACGAGGGACCACACCAGCGCGGGTCGACATCCGCGTGAGCCGGCCCGGCTGACCTGGTCGCCGACCAGCCACGCGTACCCGATCGCGAGCATCGGGCCCCATCCGGTCGTGTACATGACGGCGGTGATCCCGGCCGCCACCAGGCCGGTCCGCCACCAGATCGCCGCGCCGGTGCGCTCGTTGGGCCAGAGGTACGCGGCGAGATCGCTCAGCAGCGAGGCGCCGAGCAGGACGCCCGCGAACACCCACCACGGGGCGTCAACGATCAGGCCCCAGCCGCGGAGCACGAGGAAGACCCCGAGCACCGCCGGAACCTCGATTCGCCGGAACGTCGGCGGGAGCCGACGTACCCCTCCCATGCGCCCGATATCGGCGTGTTTGGTGGCACGCTTGAGACGGAACATCAGCGCACCCCGGCGCCCGAGGCGGCCAGAGAGGCCCCGCCTACAATCGCCGTCGTGACGACCCCCGTCCGGATCCTCTCGGTGGGCGCGGCCCCGCCTGACCTGCGGCTTCCGGCCTCCGAGGTGGCGGCGGCCTGGGGCTCGGGCGGGGGCCGGGGCCAGACGGCGGTCTGCGGCCCCGACGAGGACGTGTTGACGCTGGCGGCCGCGGCCGCCGGGCGGGCCCTCGACGCCTCCGGCCTCCAGCACGACATCGTCGACGGCCTGTGGTGGGGCACGACCAGGCCGCCGTTCGCCGAGGGCCCGAGCCACGCGGTGCTGGCCGCCGCGCTCGGGTTGTCCTCCCACTCCGCCGGGGCGCTGTGCTCGGGATCGCCCCACGCCGGGATGGAGGCGCTCCTGGGCGCGGCCGACGCGGTGGCCGCGGGCTCCGCCCGCGTCGCGCTCGTGGTCGCGGCCGACGCGCTTGTCCCCGGCCCGGGCACGGGCTACGAGGCCCGCGCCGGCGCGGGCGCGGCAGCCATGGTGCTCGTCTCCGAGGAGCAGGGTGCGGCCGCGCTGACCGCTCGGGTCACCCGCACCCAACCCGTCCTCGACCGTTACCGCGGGGACCGCGAGGGCACCACCCGCGACCTCTACGACAGCCGGCTGTTCCGCGAGGAGATCTTCCTGCCGATCGTGAGCGAGGTCGGCGAGCAGCTGGCCGCGCTCGACGTGAGGGCGTGGTCGCTCCCCGATCCCGACGGGCGCCTCGGCTCGGTCGTGGCCAAGAAGCTCGGCGCCGCCACCCCGGCGTCGGCGACCGCTTACGCCGCCCTGGGCGACACCGGCGCGGCGGCACCGTTGCTCGGGGGTATCGGTGCCCTCGACGCCGCCGGGACGGTCGCGATCGTCGGGTTCGGCGGAGGGCGCGCCACCGGGGTCGCCATCACCGCCGACGCGCCCGTGCGGGGCGCGGCCGGCGTCGCCGACGCCCTCGCCGGCGGTCGCCCGATCTCGTACACGGAGGCCTTGCGCGCCCGCGGCCAGCTGACCGCCGCGGGCGAGACCATTCCGATGGGCGTGCCGCCCGAGAGCGCGTCGTTCGTGCGGGGCGCCGACGAGATCCTGGGGCTGCTCGGCGCCCGTTGCGTCGATTGCGGCACGATCAATACCCCGCCTTCGATCCACCCGCACTGCGTGAGCTGCGGCAGCACCAAGTTCGAGCTGGTGCCGATGGCCCGCCGCGGGGTCGTCCACACCTTCGTCGTCAACCACACGATGCCGGCCCCGTTCGTCACGCCGCTCCCGCTGGCGGTCATCGACCTGGCCGACGGGGCCCGGGTCATGCTCCAGGTCACGGGGAACGGCGACGGCCTCGAGATCGGCACGCCGGTCGAGCTCGTGCTGCGGCGCTACTCCTACGAGCGGGGGGTGCCGGTGTACGGCTTCAAGGCCCACGCCAAGCCGACCGCGCCGGTGGAGCGCCCCTCATGAGCTGGAACCGGGTCGCGGTCGTCGGCGCCGGGCTCATCAAGTTCGGCGAGCTGTTCGAGCAGAGCTACGAGCAGATGGCGGCAGGCGCGTTCCAGGCCGCGGTCGGAAGTGTCGACCGCGGCTTCGAGCCGTCGCAGGTCGACGCGGCGTTCGTCGCCACCCAGCGGGGCACGCTGTGGGGCCAGGAGGGAATCGGCGGCAACACCGTCCCCACCGCGATCGGCCTCGCGGGGATCCCGTGCACCCGGATCGAGAACGCGTGCCCGTCGGGCTCCGACGCCTTTCGGGTCGGCGCCATGGCGGTGGCCAGCGGCGTGCACGACGTCGTCCTCGTGATCGGCGTCGAGAAGATGCGCGACAAGTCGACCGAGGAGGGCCTGCTATCGCGCGCGGCGTCGGGCCACCCGATCTTCACCCGCGGAGAGACCGCGCCGGTGTTGTTCGCGCCGTTCGCCACCCGGCACATGCACGAGTACGGCACGACCCGGGAGATGTTGGCGTCGGTCGCGGTCAAGAACCACTACAACGGCGCCCGCGACCCGTTCGCCCACTTCCAGAACGAGATCACGGTCGACGACGTGCTCGCGTCGCCTCCGGTGTGCCACCCACTCCACCTGCTCGACTGCTGCCCCCAGACCGACGGCGCCGCCGCCACGCTGCTGGTGAGCGCGGAGCGGGCGGCCGAGTTCACCGATCGGCCGGTGTTCGTGGCCGGCTTCGGCGTCGCCACCGACCATCCGTATCTCCACGAGAAGACGACGTTCACCGCCCTCAAGGCGACGATCGCGGCCGCCGAGCGCGCCTACAAGATGGCGGGCGTCGAGCCGGCCCAGATCGACTGCGCCGAGGTGCACGACTGCTTCACGATCACCGAGATCCTCGACATCGAGGACCTCGGCTTCGTGGAGAAGGGTAAGGGCGGGGTGGCATCCCTCGACGGTGAGACGTCGCTGCAGGGTCGGATCCCGGTCAACACGTCGGGCGGGCTGCTGGCCAAGGGCCACCCGATCGGGGCGAGCGGAGTGGCCCAACTGACCGAGTGCTGGTGGCAGCTGCGGGGCGACGCGGGCGAGCGCCAGGTCGAGATGCGCAACGGCTACGCCCTCCAGCACAACGTGGGTGGCCGGGGCTCGGGCGTCTCGGTGGTCAACATCCTGACTACTAACGCCTAGTTCGCCCCATTCGTTCAAGCTCAAAGGGCTCCGAGCCGGGCTATTTCCGGACTATTGACGATTCGGCCTCAAGCCCCACCCGAGCGGGGCCGATCTCACTCGAGGACAAACAGATCGCGGCCGTGCGCCGCGCAGCCTGGGAGGCACGAAGGATCATGGGTAGGCACGTCGACGTCTGGCGTCGGCACACGGGTACGAAGGTGGCGCTCTCGCTGCTCGTACTAGTCCTTCTCGGCGTCACTCTGCGGGTCGGCACCTGGTCGGCTTTCAGCGCCACCACCGACAGCACCGGCAACACCTTCAGCGCCGGCACGGTCACGCTGACCGACAACGACGCGGGCGGGGCCATGCTGTCGCTCTCGAACGCCAAGCCGGGCAACTCCGACACCGGCTGCATCACCGTCACTTACACCGGGTCGCTCGCATCGACCGTGCGCCTCTATGGCACCACGACGGGGACCGGGCTCGACACGTACCTGGACCTCAAGATCACCCGGGGGACGTTCGCGTCGGCTCCGGCCTTCGACTCGTGCACCGGCTTCACCGCCGACGCGACCAACTACATCGGCGCCGGCGCCGGGGTCGTCTACAACGGCACGCTCCAGGGCTACGCCGACAACTACACGGCAGGGCTGGTGGACCCCACCGCGGGCACGCCGGAGTCGTGGACCAACCCCGAGTCGCATGTGTACCAGATCCAGGTCACGGTGCAGGACAACAACCTCGCCCAGGGCAAGAACGCTACTCAGACCTTTACCTGGGAAGCGAGGAACTCCTGATGAGTACCAACGTCATGCCGCATCGACGCCGGGGCTGGAAGCTGGGGCTGTCGCTGCTGGTCCTCGCTCTCCTCGGCGGCGCGCTCGCGGGCACGTGGTCGGCCTTCAGCGCGACGACCGACAACGACGGCAACACGTTCAGCGCCGGTACGGTCACCCTGTCGGACAACGACGCCGGTTCGGCCCTGTTCACATTGTCGAACGCGGCCGCGGGCAGCTCGGACACCGGCTGCATCACCGTCACCTACACGGGATCGCTCGCGTCGACCGTGCGCCTCTACGGCACCACGGCCGGCACCGGTTTGGACCAGTACCTGGACCTCAGGATCACCCGGGGATCGTTCGCCTCGGTGCCCGCGTTCGACTCGTGCACCGGCTTCAGCGCCGACGCCACCAACTACATCGGCGCCGGCGCCGGCGTCATCTACAACGGCACCCTCCAGGGCTACGCCGACGACTACGCGACCGGCCTGGTCGACCCGACCGCGGGCACACCGGAGTCGTGGACCAACCCCGAGTCGCACGTGTACCAGATCCAGGTCACGGTGCAGGACAACGACCTCGCCCAGGGCAAGAACGCCACCCAGACGTTCACCTGGGAGGCCAGGAACTCCTGACATGCGGCGGCTGGCAACCTCGCCCACCGCCCGCCGACTCCGACGAGCCGCAGATCGCGTCGCACTCGGCCTGCTCGTAGCCGTCGCGCTCGCGCTCGTCGCAGTGGTGGTCGCGCTCCTCGGCGGGCTCCGACCCTTCGTGGTCCGCAGCGGCAGCATGGCGCCCGCCATCGACACCGGTGACGTGGTCGTCACCCGGCCGGTGCACCCTGCCCAGGTCGACCACGGCGACATCGTGACCTTCCGCGATCCGTCGCGGTCCGAGACGCTGGTCACCCACCGGGTGGTGCACGTCCGCCGGGACGGCGACCAGTACTCCTTCGTGACCAAGGGTGACGCCAACACCGGCACGGAACAGTGGTCGGTCGCGGCCGAGGGCACCGTCGGCGCCCGCGTGCTCCGGATCCCGAAGGTTGGGTACCTGGTGACCAAGCTGGCCGAGCCGGGTGTCCGGGTCGCGCTCCTCGCGGCAGCGTTGCTGATCGCGGCCGCCGAGGCGCTCCGGCGCATCTGGTCCCGTCCGCCGATCCGTTGGCGGCTCGGCGCGCTGAGCGACCTGCTCGATCCTTCGAGCCCCGACCGCTGGGCAGGCGCCCGGCGCGGCGCGGGGGCCTGACCGTGGGCGGCCGGCGTGAGCAGTGGCCTCAGGCCCTGCTCGCACCCTGGGCCTGGCACCCCGAGCCGGGACGCGTCTCCCGCCGGCACGGGCGGGGGCGCTCGGGCGACGGAGGTTTCCTCGCGAGCCGGGCCGGCAGCGCGAGTGTGGTCTTGAGCGTCGTCTTCGCCGTCGCCGGCGCCGTCGGGTGGACGAGCGGCGCGTTCTCGAGCGCAGCGGATAACGCGGGGAACAGCTTCCAGGCCGCGACCTCGTTCTGCGTCGCTCCCGGGACCGTCACGGTCACCTCGGACACGGACAGCTACGTTGCCTCGGCCACGCCCACCACGAACTACGGGAGCGCGCCCGACCTCTGGGTCGGCTCGTCGGTGAACTTCGGGAACGCCCGCGCGCTGGTGGCCTTCCCGATGCCGGCCATGCCCGCCAACTGCACGGTCACCTCCGCCACGCTCCGCGTCAACTCGGTCTTTTCGAGCGGAGCGCGGACCATCCAGGTCTTCCGGGCAGCAGCGACGTGGTCCGGCACCACAGTGACCTGGAACACCCAGCCGGCGACCACCGGCACGGCCGCGACCACCACGGCGGCGGTCGGGTGGAACACGTGGACGGTCACGTCGCAGGTCCAGGCGATCTACTCGGGGTCCGACTTCGGGTTCATCCTCCGGGACCAGACGGAGAGCGCGGCGGGCGACGGCTTCTGGCAGCAGTACCAGAGCCTGAACTCGACGACCGACCCCGAGTTGCTGGTGACGTTCGGATGAGCCGAACCCGGCGGGCGATCGTCGCGGGCGTCGTTGTCACCGCCGCGCTCGCGGTCGTGGCGGCATTGACCACCGGCACGCTGCGACGCGTACTCGGCGCGGACACGGAAACGACCGCCGACGTCGCGCCCGCGCTGCCGACCGAGACCGGCGGCGGACCCCCGCCGTCTGACGATGGCCCCGCCGGCACTCCTCCGGGCGTCGGCGATGCCTCCGCCGACAGCCCCACCGGTGCTACGGGTGCGCCCGAGGTCTTCGACACCGCCGCCGTCAGCCTGACCGACGACGACGGCGGGGCGGCGATGTTCGCGCTGGCGAACGCCGCGCCCGGCACCGGCGATACCGGCTGCATCACGGTCACGTACAACGGGGGCTCGGACGCGACCGTGCGCCTGTATGGCACCACCGGCGGTACGGGGCTCGACCGATACCTCGACCTCACGATCACGCGCGGGAGCTTCCCGTCGGGAACGCCGCCGTTCGACTCGTGCACCGGCTTCGTATCGGACACCGCCGACTACTTCGGCGCCGGCGCCGGAGTCGTCTTCGACGGCACCCTCGACGCCTACCCCGACAACTACGACACCGGCATCGCCGATCCGCCCGGCGCCCCCGACGCGTGGGCCGACGCCGAGACGCACGCGTACCAGTTCGCGATCACCGTGGCCGATAACAATGCCGCCCAGGGGCTCACCGCCTCGCAGGCGTTCACGTGGGAGGCCCGCGGCGAGGAGCCGCTGGTGCCGTCCGGGCCGGTCCCCGTGGTCGAGCCCACCTCCGGTCCTCCCGGCACGGTGGTCACGGTCGGGAGTGGATCCGATCCCTGCGTCCCGCCGAGCGGCACGCTCGACCCCCGAGTGCGGGTCTGGATCTCGGCGCCGGAGACCGGCGAGGCGCTCGCCGAGGTGACGCTCCCGGTGGCGGCGGACGGCTCCTGGTTGGGGACGATCACCATTCCCGAGTCCGCCGCCGCCTTCAGCGCGGTCGACCTCCAGGCCAGCTGCTCGCCCACGACCGGCGGGACCGTCACCGCGGCCGCGACGACCGTGTACCACCTGTACACAGCGGTCAGCTTCGCGATGGCGGCGACGCCCGCCGGCCCGGCGACCCCTGCGGAGCCGGCCGCCCCGGTCCCCGCGAACCCGACGTTCGTGGGCTGACCGCCTACTGCCTCACGGAGCGGGTGCTCGAGGGCGGGGCGTTCGGGCTCGGCACCGTCCCGTTGACGCGGGCGCGCCGGTCCTCGTCTGCCATAGGGAGTGGAAGCGTATTCTCTGACACCCACGTCAGTGTGTAGATCCGGGGGACTATGGGGCTCTTCGACGGCAAGGTCGCGATCGTCACCGGCGCCGGGCGGGGCATCGGGCGGGCCGAGGCGTTGCTGCTGGCGTCCGAGGGCGCGGCGATCGTCGTCAACGACCTCGGTGGCGAGGCGCGCGGCGGGGGCGCCGACGAGCGGCCGG
>JBQTGU010000111.1:0-27658 GCA_052390575.1 Actinomycetota bacterium
ACGAGCGCGACGACCACTGGCTGGGGTTCTTCCGCGACCTCGCCCAGCGCATCGTCGACGGCCTCGCGCCCGAGACCGTTCTCGACGCCGGGTGCGCGATGGGCTTCCTCGTCGAGGCCCTGCGCAACCTGGGCGTCGACGCGTCGGGAGTCGACGTCTCGAGCTTTGCCCTCGGGAAGGTGCACGACTCGATCAAGGAGCACGTGTGGGAGGGCTCGCTCACCGAGCCGCTGCCCCGGCGCTACGACCTGATTACCTGCATCGAGGTGCTCGAGCACCTGCCGGCGCCGGAGGCCGAGCTGGCGCTGGCCAACCTGTGCAACGCCACCGACCGCCTCCTCTTCTCCTCGTCGCCGTTCGATTACGCCGAACCGACGCATGTCAACGTGCGGCCACCGGAGGAGTGGTCCGAGATGCTCGCCCGCCACGGGCTGGTGCGCGACGTCGATTTCGAGCTATCACCGCTCGTCCCGTGGGCGGCGCTCTATCGCCGGACCGACGCCCCGCTGGCCGGGGTGGTGCGCGACTACGACCGGAGCTGGTGGCGGCTGAAGTACGAGCTCCACGAGGTGCGAGGGAGTGTCCTGGAGCTCCAGCGCCGGCTGGAGTCGGTCGACTGGGAGCACCAACGGGAGCTCGAGGAGATGCTGCGCGAGCGCGAGGCCGAGCTCGACGACGCGCGCGCCCGGATCCGGGACCTCGAAGAGCCGCAGCGGATGCTCGACTCCCGGAGCGGTCGCATCCTCCAGGCCTACCACCGCGCCCGCGCCGCCCTCCGGCAGTAGCGCGCCCGCCGGCACGATGACGCGACTGGCTGACTACCGGGGCACCCGCGAGTTGACGGTCAACCTGACCCTGCGCGAGCTGCGGGGGAAGTACAAGCGGTCGACGCTCGGCTGGACCTGGTCGCTGCTCAACCCGCTCGCCAGCGTCGTCATCTTCTCGGTGGTGTTCTCGTTCTTCCTCAAGATCGCACCGCCGGTCGGCGACCCCAGCGGCCTCGACAGCTTCGTGATGTTCCTCCTGTGCGGCTTGCTGCCCTGGAACTACCTGGCCAACGGCTTGAACGCGTCGATGGCGGCCCTGGTCGACAACGGCAACCTGATCAAGAAGGTGTACTTCCCCCGCGAGATCCTGGTGGTGGCCAACGTCGCCGCCCACCTGGTGACGCTCCTCATCGAGCTGGGCGTGCTCGTGATCGTGCTGATGCTCGTCGGGAACATGGCCCTGCCGTGGATCCCGGTCGCGCTCGGCCTCGTCGCGATCCAGACCCTCCTCGTCGTCGGCTTCGGGCTCATGCTGAGCGTGTTCAACGTGTACTTCCGCGACGTGCAGCACTTCATCCCGATCGCGCTCCAGGCCTGGTTCTACGCGACCCCGATCGTGTACCCGTTGCGGCTGGTCCCCGACGAAGCGACCCTCCTGGGCGTGCGGCTCCCGCTCGACTTCCTCTACCGGCTGAACCCGATGGTGCCGCTGGTCGAGGCGTACCGGGACGTGTTCTACGACCTGCGCTTCCCCTCCGCCGGCGCGGTCGGCTATCTGTTCGCCTGGGCGGTGGGCTCGGTCTGCCTGGGCCTGTGGGTGTTCTCCCGGCTCGACCGGCGCCTGGCGGAGGAAGTCTGATGCCCCCGGCGATCTCGGTGCAGGACGTGTCGAAGCGTTATCGCCTCTACCACGAACGCAACCAGTCGCTGAAGGCGACGGTCATGCGCGGCCGGCGCGCCAAGTACGAGGAGTTCTGGGCGCTGCGCGACGTCACCTTCGACGTGCCCGAAGGGTCGACGTTCGCACTCATCGGCGAGAACGGGTCGGGCAAGACCACGCTCCTCAAATGCATGGCCAAGATCCTCCGCCCCGACGGGGGGACGCTGGAGACGCGGGGGAAGATCTCGGCCTTGCTGGAGCTGGGGGCGGGGTTCCATCCCGAGCTGTCGGGGCGCGACAACGTCTTCCTCAACGGATCGATCCTCGGATTGACCAAGAAGGAGATCCGGGCCCGGTTCGACGACATCGTCGGGTTCGCCGGGCTCGAGCACTTCATCGACTCGCCGGTGAAGAACTACTCGTCCGGCATGTACGTGCGCCTGGGGTTCTCGGTCGCGATCAACGTCGATCCCGACATCCTCCTCGTCGACGAGGTCCTGGCGGTCGGCGACATCGAGTTCCAGCGTCGGTGCATCGAGAAGCTCGTCGAGCTCAAGGCACGGGGCAAGACGATCGTGATCGTCTCGCACTCGCTCGACTCCGTGCGGAACCTCTGCGACGCCGCCGCCCTCCTCGAACGGGGCAAGCTGCGCCGGGTCGGCGCCGCCGGCGCCGTGATCGACGAGTACTTCGGCGACACCCACGTCGACCGCGTCGCCGACGAGTTCGGTTCCCGCTGGGGCTCGGGCGAGGGACGGATCGAGAAGATCGAGATGCTCGACCCCACCGGGGCACCGGCGCGGCGAGTGCGGACCGGTGATGCGGTGACCTTCCGGTTCCACTACTCCACCCGTGAGCCGATCGAGCGACCCGTGTTCGGCATGGCGCTGTACCAGATCGACGGAGTGCACATCTGCGGTCCGAACACACGCGACGCCGACCGGGTCCCCGACCGCATCGACGGTGCCGGCGTGGTCGACTTTCGCGTCGACCGGCTCCTGCTGCTCCCGGGTACCTACGACGTGAGCGGCACGTTGTACGACTTCACGATCAGCCATGCCTATGACCACCGTCACCGGGTCTTCCGCTTCGACGTCGAGCCGGGCCAGCCCCGGGAGGAATTCGGGCTCGTTTCCCTGGGTGGCGTGTGGGAGGGTGACGGCCTCGCACGAGCGGTCCCGGCGCCGGGGCGGAGGGGGACGTGATCGACGAGCCGTTCGTCTCCGTGGTCGTCGTCAACTACCAGGCACCCGACGACACCGCCCGCGCCCTCGAGGCCCTCGCCGACGTGGACTGGCCCGCCGACCGCTTCGAGGTGGTCGTGGTCGACAACGGCTCGGGCGACGGGAGCGTGGAGGCGCTCTCGGGCCGGTTCCCCCAGGCACGATTCGTCGAGCTCGACCGCAACCAGGGGTTCGCCGGGGGCTGCAACCGGGGCGTGGAGGCCGCGCGCGGCGACTACGTCGCGTTCCTCAACAACGACGCCCGTCCCGACCCCGGGTGGATCCGAGCCGCCCTCGACGTGTTCCTGCACGATCGCTCGATCGGCTGCGTCGCCAGCAAGATCCTCGACTGGGACGGGAGCACCGTCGACTTCGTCGATGCGGGCGTGTCCTTCTACGGGCACGGCTTCAAGCTGGGCGCGGGCGAGCCCGCCGACCACACCCACGACACCGAGCGGGACGTGGTGTTCGCGTCGGGGGCGGCCATGGTCGTCCGGACGAGCGTGTTCCGGGAGGCGGGTGGGTTCGACGAGCGCTACTTCCTGCTCTTCGAGGACGTCGACCTCGGCTGGCGGCTGTGGCTGCTGGGCTACCGGGTCCGCTACGTGCCGGGCTCGTTGGTGTATCACCGGCACCATGCAACCCTCGACCGCTACGGCTCCTGGCACGAGCAGTACCTGCTCGAGCGCAACGCCCTGTTCACGATCTTCAAGAACTACGACGACGAGAACCTCCGCCGGGCGCTCCCCGCGGCCCTGGCGCTGGCCGTGCGGCGCGGCGTGACCCTCGGGGGCGACGACGCCGGTGCGCTCGACCTGGAACGGGGAGCCCCGAATGACAATGACACCCACGTCCGCGTGGCCAAGCAGACATTGAGTGGTGCGTATGCGGTCGACGCCTTCGTCGACGCGCTGCCGGGCCTGGCCGAGGACCGTCGCCGCATCCAGGCCGCCCGGGTGCGCCCCGACGCGGAAGTGCTCGCGCTGTTCCGGATGCCGTTGTTCGCGAACGTGGGCGACCGCGCGTTCGTCGAGGGCTTCGATGCGACGGTGGAGGCGCTCGGGGTGGCCGAGGTGTTCACGACGCGGCGGAAGGTGGTCGTGCTGACCGGCGACACGGTCGCCCGCAAGATGGCGGGGCCGGGCATCCGGGCGTGGAACGTCGCCGCCGCTCTCGCTCGCGAGCACGACGTGGTGCTGGCCAGCATCCAGGACTGCGGGCTGGAGGCACCCGACTTCGAGGCCCGCCACGTCGATGGCCGCGGCATCGCCGCCCTCGAGCGCTGGGCCGACGTCATCGTCTTCCAGGGGTATCTCATGCGCCAGTACCCGGCGCTCCGCCGCTCCGACAAGATCCTCGTCGCCGACCTGTACGACCCGTTCCACCTCGAGGTGCTCGAGCAGTCGCGGGGCTGGGACCCCGACCGCCGTATCTACGAGCTGAAGGCGGCGACGGAGACGTTGAACGAGCAGCTCACCCGGGGCGACTTCTTCCTGTGCGCGAGCGACAAGCAGCGCGACTTCTGGCTCGGCCAGCTGGCCGGCGTCGGGCGCATCAACCCGCTCACGTACGACCGCACCGAGAGCATGGCGTCGTTGATCTCGGTGGTGCCGTTCGGGATCCCCGAAGGATCTCCCCGCCACCAGCGCGACGTGCTGCGGGGCGTGGTGCCCGGCATCGGTCGTGACGACAAGGTCGTGCTGTGGGGTGGTGGCGTCTACAACTGGTTCGACCCGCTCACGCTCCTGCGGGCGGTGGACAAGCTGCGACTCCGCGTCCCGGAGGTGCGGCTCTTCTTCCTCGGGCTCGAGCACCCGAACCCCGACGTCCCCGAGATGCGCATGGCGGCCGAGACCCAGGCGCTCGCCGAGGAGCTCGGGCTCACCGGCACCCACGTCTTCTTCAACCAGGGCTGGGTTGAGTACGACGACCGCCAGAACTACCTGCTCGAGGCGGACGTCGGCGTGAGCACGCACCTCGACCACGTGGAGACCGCTTTCTCGTTCCGGACCCGGATCCTCGACTGCGTGTGGGCATCACTCCCGGTCGTCGCGACCGACGGCGACGCGCTGGCCGAGCTCATCGAGGGCGAGGGCCTGGGGCTGACCGTCCCACCCGGCGACGTCGACGCGCTCGAAGAGGCGCTGTTCCGCCTGCTCGACGACCGCGAGCTGCACGGCCGGTGCCGCGAGCAGCTGGCGCGCGTCGCTCCCCGGTTCCACTGGTCGGAGACGCTCCGGCCTCTAGTCGAGTTCTGCCGGGCGCCCCGGCGGGCCGCCGACCTCCTCGATCCGCTGGTGGCGGGGTCGGTGCGCAGCCCGCTCGAAGGGAAGGTGTGGCCGGACGTCGGCTGGCGGGCCGACCTGCGCAAGGCCGTCGCCTTCGCCCGGACCGGCCAGTGGCGCAAGCTCGGCGCCAAGCTCCGCAAGCGGCTGACCACGGTGCTTGCTCGCCGGCGCGACGACGCCTGACTCAGCGACCGGCGAGCGCCTCCCGCAGCCAGTACAGGCCGGTCGGTTCGGGCGGCGGGACCGGGGTCCCGTCGCCGAGGTACACCGGAGTCGTGAAGTCCGACGACCAGGGCATGAGGTTGGGGTTGTAGAACGGGTCGTGATTGAGGATGTGGCCCCAGCGGGTGCGGAGGCGCTCGATCTCCTCGTCGTTGACCTTCTTGATCCGCCTCGACGCCGATTCCAGGTGCCAGAGCCGGGCGTCGGGTGTGCACACGTTGCGGTACCCGGCGCGGTGCAGCTTGAGGCAGAAGTCGACGTCGTTGTAGTTGAGCGGGTACTCGAGCGACATGCCCCCGACCTCGTCGAAGCACGTCCGGCGGGTCATGAGGCACGCAGCCGTGACCGCGATGAAGTTGCCGGGTACGAGGGCATTGGCGCCGTGGCCGGCGTGGTCTCCGGGGAAGCCGTAGTAGCAGTGGCCGGCGACGCCCCAGGTCCCGATGATGCCGGCGTGCTGGATGCGGCCGTCACCGAAGAGCAGCCGGGCGCCTACCGCGCCCACCCGCTCGTCCTGCGCGTACAGGAGCAGGTGCTCGATCCAGTCCTCCGTGATGACCTCGGTGTCGTCGTTGAGCAGGATCACGAACTCGCCCCGGCTCTCGAGCACTCCGACGTTGATCTTGCGGGGGAAGTCGAACGGCTGGTCGTACCGGACCAGCCGGACGCGACCGCCGGCGCGCCCGTCGAGCCGGCCCGCGATCTCGTCGTACCCGGCGGCGTCGACGACGCACACGATCTCGAAGTTCTGGTACGTCGAGCGCTCGCCGATCGAGTCGACGCAATGGTCGACGAGGGCGACCTCTTCTCCCCGCACGCGCTGGGTCGTGCCCCCGGTGGGGATCACGATGCTCACGAGCGGCTCGGCCCGCAGCCGGGGCCGGAGCCGGTACAAGCCGGGCCGGTCGTGGGGCTCCGCCGCCGCGGGGACGCCGGTGCGGGCGAGGTGGTCGGCGACCGCGCGGCCCCCGGCCGTGGTGTCCTCCGAGGGGGGCCGGCGCCGGTGGTACAGGACCGTCGGTATGTGCACGACCCGAGTTGCCTCCTCGCCCATCCGCAGGGCGAGGTCGTGGTGGTGCGCACCCTCGACCTCGGGCCGCAGCCCGCCGAGGCGCTCGACGACGGGACGGCGGAAAGCGGCGAGCCCACCGGTGTAGTGCTGGGCCCGCAGGCGTTCTGGCGACCAGTCGGGCTTGTACCACGGGTCCGAGTGGAACCAGGCGGCGTCGATCCGGTCCTCGTCGGTGTACACGAAGTCGGTGCCGTCGATCCCGGCAGCCTCGCTGACCCGGGCGGCGGCGTGGCGGTCGAGGAGATCACCGGGCTCGATGAACGCGACCCACTGGCCCCGGGCCCGTTCGAGCGCACGGTTCGCGGTACCCACCGCGCCACCGCCAGGGGCGGGGTCGGGGACGGTGACGCGCGGGTCCAGGCGGGCAAGGTCGGCGAGGGTGGTTCCGACGTCGGCAGCGATGCCCGTCGTGGGCACGGCCACGAGCTCCCAGGCGGGCTCCGTCTGCGCCTGCAACGACGCGAACGTGAACTCGAGGTCGTCGGCGGCGGCGTCGTTGCCGACCGGAAGGAGCAGCGAGAGCGCCGGCAAGGGCTCGGGTATCAGCCGCGCTCGCGGAGCCGGGTGCGCAGCCGGTTGTAGGACTGAAGCAGGCGTCCCGTACGCGAGCTCATCATCCGCGCGAGCACCTGGTGGCGGAGCACTTCGTCCTCGAGGATGCGCAGCCGGCCCAGTGCCTCGGCGAGCTGGGCTTCGGTGCCGACGAGCGCGTCGCGCAGCTCGAGGATCTCCTCGCGCAACCGCAGGTTCTCCTCGCGCAGGTCCAGGTCCTTTTCGGTCTGGGGCACGGCCGCCCAGGCTACTCCGGTGGCAATCCGCACAGCGTGGTCGCGCCCTCGCGGGGGATGTGCAGCCGAACCGAGAAGCCCCCCTGCGCCACGCTCAGCACCCTGGTGACGCGGCTGCGCATGTCGAACGGGCGCGCGCGGCTCTCGACGCCGTCCGGCCCTACGACGGACACCGACATCGGTCCCGACCGGTCGGCGCGTACCTGCAGCGTGCCGTGGGTCGGGAAGTCGACGAGCACCCGGGAGACGTCTTCCTCGGGCACCAGCCGGACACAGTCGGGATCCCGAGCCGCTTCGACTCGCAGACCCTCGGTGTCCTCGATCCGCGGCTGCGGTTCACCGTCTTCGACGGCCGGCTCCCGCGCCAGCCGGACCTGCTGGTAGAGGCGCGCGGTGAGTCGGTCCACCTCGCTCAGACCGCCCGCGCCCGGCAGCTTGCCGTCGCGGTCGAGCTGCTCGAGCTGATCTGCTTCCAGCTCGGGGCTGTAAAGGGGGGCGGGCCGCTGGAAGATCACCTCCTCACCCGAGCGCCGCAGCTCGGCGGCGGCGAGGATGCGCTGGCGTTGCTCCTGCTCGATGACCACCTGCGTGTCGGCGGCGTCGTACAGGCGCGTGACCGCGACGAGGAGCACCAGCGCGGTCCCACCCACCAGGAGCGGCCCCCGCAGCGGGCGCGCGGCCACGAGTCGTTGCGCGCCCAGCAGGAGCGCAGGGAGCAGCAGGGCGACGACGATGGTGGCGTAGCGCGGGCTCCCCGCGTTCTCGATGCCTTCCGTCTGGCGTCGCAGCGACACCAGTCCGAGGAACAAGACCGCGCCGGACGCCGTCGCCACGATCAGCGGCCACGGCTCTTCGGCCGGACGGGTCGCCCGCGCCAGCCACACCACCAACAGGACCAGCAGCACCACGCCGGCGCCGGTGAGCCCGACGGTGTCATCGACGATGTCGGTGAGACCGCGCCAGACGTAGCCCGGCGCGCCCCGCAGCGTGTCACCCAGCGACTTCGAGTCGCGCAGCTGCTGCACATGGCGACCGGCGACCGCAAACCACACGACGTACAGCGCGGCCGGGACCGCCACGATGCCGGCCGCCACCCGCGGGCCTCGCCGGAGCAGTGCCGCCAGGGCGACGACCGCGGTCATCGTCACGCCCACGCCCGACGACATCAGCGAGACGACGAGCAGCACGACGACCGCCGCGTCGGCGCGCCCGAACGGGCCCCGCTCGGGGAGGATGAGCAAGGCGAGGAGGCCAAGGGCGAGCGACAAGAGGAGGGACATCTGGAACGCCGACGTCAGGTTCTCCCATCCGGAACCCAGGACCGCGAACACCGCCGCGCCCGCCGTCGCCACGAGCGTGTGCACTCCGACCCGTCGCATGAGCCGCCACAGGAGGTGCGCGGTCACGAGGTTCACTGCCACCAGCAGCAGCAGGTACGGCACGTACGTGCGCACTCCGAACAGCCTGAACAGCGCCCGGTACGCCAGTATCGGGACCGTCGACCAGTGCTCGTTGTGGGGGGCCCACAGGCTGCGTCGGGGCGAGCCGAGCACACCCCGGTCGACCAAGAAGTCCCACTCGTCGAGGTTGAACCACTGACCCCGATTCACCTCGAGCAGGATCACGAACGCGATCGCGAGCGAGACCCAATGGAGCACGACGCCGATGGCGGTGAGGTCGCGCGAACGGACGGCGGCTCTCAGGGTGTCGACCACGAGTGCGGCCGATCCTACCGACGGCGCCGCGCGAGCAGCATCGCGGGCGCGAGCCGGAGGTAAGCGAAGAAAGCCCGCATGCGCCGGCCCACGATCTCCGGTTGCGGCCGACGCCCGCGCAACAGGGGGAGCGCCACATCTCGCCGGGCGTACGAGGCGGTGACGAGGATGTAGCGCACCAGCGCGCGTGCCAGCAGCGACCGCGAGCCGTGCCGGGTGAGCACGGCGAGGTGGTTGCGCTCCTTGTAATGCTCGGCGCGAGTCGAGCCCTCCACGGTCGTTGCCGAGTGGACGTGGCGCACGACCGATTCGGGCACGTAGCGGTAGCGCCAGCCCCGGCGACTGCCGCGCCACGAGAGCTCGAGGTCCTCGGAGTAGAGGAACAACCGCTCGTCGAACAATCCCACGTCGGCGAGGTAGCCGGTCCGCAGCAACACGGCGGCGCCGCACCACGCGAACACGTCCTCCTCCGTGTCGTACTGCCCCGCGTCCCGTTCGAGGTAGCCGCGGTCGGCGCCGTACCCGTCGGCGACGAGCTCGCTCCCGACGTTGTTCACCACGTCGAAGGGGACACCGCCCAGCGGCGTCTCGTACCAGCCGACACCCGCGGGCACGACCTGCTCCGTGCGCGCGCCCCCCGAGGTGATGGTGACGCGCGTCGGTCGGTCCGCGCCGAGGCGCAACGCGCCTGCTCGGGGTGGCGCGCCGTCGCCGCTCGGCATCCGGATCTCGGCCCGGGCGGCGGTCCACTCGAAGCCGGGCTCGTCGGGTATCTCGGGCTCGGGGCCCCAGTAGCCCGAAGGCACGAGCAGGGCGGTGCGCCACGCGTCGCGCCCGTCGACCCGGACGCCGCTGAGCCGGACCCCTACGTCGCGGCGGTCGCCGCGACCGGGCCGGTGCGTCTCCGAGCGAAGCTCGAGATCGAGAAACCGTCCGGCGAAGACGATCTTCGGGCACGCCGCCCCCAGCGCGGCGTCGGTCGCGAGCGTCTCGACCAACGGCGCCAGCCAACCGGGCTCGACGGTGGCGTCGTTGTTCAGGAGGGCCACGTAGTCGATGCCGGCGAGGTCGCGCAGGGCGAGGTTGTTGCCACCGGCGAAGCCCAGGTTCACGTCGCTGCGGACGATCCGCACCCGCTCGGGGAGCTCGCCCACCCGGTCCTTCAGGCGGTGGCGCGACCCGTTGTCGACGAGCACGATCTCGAGCCGGTCGCGGGGCCAGTCGGTCGCGACCAGCGACGAGAGACAGTCGACGGTGAGGTCACCGCCGTCGTAGTCGAGCACCACGACCCTGACCATTGGACGCACGGTCGGGGTCTCACCCATTGGTGTCGAGCGCTCGCACCAGCCGCGCCAGCGGCTCCCGGAAGTCGGGCAGCAGCGGCAGACCGCCGAGCCGGAGGGCGGCGTTGTCGAGCACCGAGTTGGCGGGCCGGGGCGCAGGACGGGGTGGGTCGAGGTCGGCGGTGGCGATCGGCTTGACCCGCTCGGGATCGAGCCCGGCCGCCTCCATGACCGCGCCCGCGAACTCGTACCACGACACCGCCCCCTGGTTGGTGACGTGGAACGTGCCCGACCGACGATCGATCACGAGCCGACAGACCATGCCGGCGACGTCCTCGGCGAAGCTGGGATGGCCGCGCTGGTCGTCGACGAAGGTCAGCTGGTCGCGCTCGCCCGCGAGCCGCAGGATCGTCTTCACCATGTTGGGGCCGTGACGGCCGCACACCCACGAAGTGCGCACGACGAGGTCGTCGGGGTCGAGCTCGCGCTCACCGCCGAGCTTGGAGCGGCCGTAGACCGACTGCGGGTTGGGCGCGTCGTCTTCGACGTACGGGTCGGCCTTGCGCCCGTCGAAGACGTAGTCGGTCGAGACGTAGCAGACCCGGGCGCCGACGCCGCGGGCGGCCTCGGCAACATGACGGGTGCCGAGCGTGTTCACCCGGTCGGCGCGGTCGGGATCGCCCTCGCAGGCATCGACCGCGGTCCAGGCGGCGGCGTGCACGACCGCGTCGGGCGCGGCCGCGGTGAGCGCGTCCAGCACGGCCTCGCGATCGGCGACGTCGAGGGCGGCGTGATCGGCCGCGATCACCTCGTGGTCGGCGAACGCATCGACCAGCTCGTGCCCGAGCTGCCCGCCCGCCCCGGTGACGAGGATCTTCACCGAGGCGTGGACCAGGCGGAGTCCTCGGCGACGGGCGCACGCTCGCGCAGTGGCTCCCACCAGTCGCGGTGCTGGGCGTACCAGGCGACGGTGTCGGCCAGGCCCCGGTCGAAGTCGATTGCGGGCTCCCACCCGAGGGCGCCGCGGATCTTCGACCAGTCGAGGACGTAACGGCGATCGTGCCCGGGCCGGTCGGGCACGATCTTCTTGAGGCTGCTCGGCTTGCCCAACTCCGCCAGCACCGCGTCGGCGATCTCCTCGATACTGCGCTCGACGCCCGTGCCGACGTGGTACGTCTCGCCCAGCTCGCCCCGCTCCAAGACGGCCTCGATCGCCGAGCAGTGGTCGAGCGCGTGGATCCACTCGCGCCGGTTCTGCGTCGACTCGTAGAGCGGGAGCGGCTTGTCGTCGAGCGCGTTGGTCGTGAACAGCGGGACGACCTTCTCCGGGAACTGGTAGGCGCCGTAGTTGTTGGCGCAGTTCGTGATGGTCACGGGCAGTCCGTACGTCTCGCGGTACGCCCGCACCGCGTGGTCGGCGCCCGCCTTGGACGCGTTGTACGGAGTCCGGGGGTTGTAGGGCGATGACTCCACGAACGTCTGCGTCGCGTCGAGCGGGAGATCGCCGTAGACCTCGCAGGTCGAGATGTGGTGGAAGCGCTCGACGCCCACCCGGCGGGCGGCCTCCAGCAGCGCCTGGGTCCCCAGCACGTTGGTCCGGAAGAACCGCCCGGGGTCGACGACCGCCAGGCTGTTGTGCGACTCGGCGGCGAAGTTCACGACGATATCGATCGAGTGCTCGCGCAGGATCTGCTCGCAGTGGTCGAGGTCGGCGATGTCGGCCTGCTCGAACACGATCCGCCCATCGAGGTCGTCGAGACTCGCCCGGTTGCCCGCGTAGGTGAGGAGGTCGAGGACGACGACCTCGTCGTCGGGATGACGCTCGACCCAGTAGCGGGTGAAGTTCGAGCCGATGAAGCCGGCACCGCCGGTGACGAGCACCCGCACGGCTACGTCACGTCCTGAGGGCGAAGTGCGGTTGCCACTGCGGCTCGATCTCCGAACGCCGGGGGTTCTCCTGGTCGCGCTTGGACAGGATCGGATCGGCGATGCCCCAGTCGACCTCGATCTCGGGGTCGTTCCAGGCGACGCCGAGCTCGTCGGCCGGGTTGTAGTACGAGTCGACGAGGTAGGTGATCGTCATGTCGGTCAGCGACGCGAACGCGTGGGCGACGCCGGGGGGGATGTACACCCCGCGATGGTCGTGGTTGGCGTCGTGGTCGCCGCCGAGGTCGAGGATGAGGGTCTGGCCGTCGGTGGGTGAGCCCGTCCGGAGGTCGTGCAGCACGACCCGGGCCCGGCCCATGGGCACGTACCAGTAGTCGACCTGGTGCAGGTGATAGTGGAAGCCGACGATCGAACCCCGCTGGCGGTCGCCCCGGTTGCCCTGCACCATCTCCCGTCCGTGCGGGAACCACTCGCGGCGGTAGGTCTCGATGAAGAGCCCGCGATCGTCGCGGTGCAGGTCGGGCTCGACGACGTAGACGCCGCTGATGATGTCGGACTCGGTGACGGTGGGCACTATTTGTTCGCTCCGTACTGGCGGACGAAATCGTTCACCGCGTAGTAGGCGTCGATCGACTCGCCCGCGTCGCCCCAGAACCCCTCGATGACGTCGTACTCCATTGTCCCCGCGGCTACGAAGTGATTGTTGACGTCGGTGATCTCGAGCTCACCCCGCCCCGACCGCTCCAGCTGGGGGATCACCTCGAACACCGTGCCGTCGTAGAAGTAGGCGCCGGTCACCGCGTACGGGCTCGGAGGCTCCTCGGGCTTCTCCAGGATCTCCACGACGCGCCCGTCGTCGAGCACCGGCACGCCCAGGTGACGGAGGTGGAGCGGGTCACCCATCTCCGCCAGCAGGATGCGCGCCCCCTGTTCCTGGTCACGGAAGCGGTCGACGGAGTCGCGAATCGACTGTTCGAACACGTTGTCGGCCAACAGCACGACGATGGGATCGCCGTCGGCGAACCGTTCGGCCAGCCCGAGCGCCTCGGCGATGCCGCCGGGCCGGTCCTGGTACGCGTAGAGAAGCCGGTCGAGCCCCCACTCGTGCCCGTTGCCGAGCAGCCGCAGGAACTCGCCCGCATGCGTTCCGCCGGTGACCACCATCACCTCGGTCACGCCAGCGCGGACCAGTGACTCGATCGGGTACGCGACCATCGGCCGGTCGTAGATCGGCAGCAGGTGCTTGTTGGTGATCCGGGTGAGCGGGTCGAGACGGCTGCCCGTTCCCCCCGCGAGGATGACGCCCTTCATGGCCGGTCATCCTCGCGCTCGCGGCGCAGGACGAGCAGATCGGCGTCACGGGTTTGCAGGATGGACGAGTACGGGACCCGCCGCACGACCTCGTAGCCGTCGAGCGGCGTGGTCGCGATCACGTAGGTGCTGTCGGTCAGGTAGATCGGGCCGATGTCGACGACCCACCACGGGATGTGCAGATCGGGATCGCGCTCGACCCCAGTGGTGCGTCCGGCCCGGTAGTAGCGGTCCCAGCCGGCGCCGGCGTCGAGCTCGGCGTTGGAGACGCCCTGGGCGTTCAGGCCGCGGGCGACCGACCACAGCTCACGGTGGAACACGAGGAAGTCACGCGTGCCTACGACCGAGAACACCACCGCGGCGGCGACGCCGACGCCGACCAGGACCCGCGACCAGCGGATGCCCTGGGCGGCCCAGACCACGAGCGCGAGGGCGAGGGGGATGATCGGCAGCAGGTACCGGTCGAGCGACGGGCTCGACGACACGGTGCGGTATTGGAACGACGGAGCGAGGATCCCGAGCACCATGGCGAGGAGGAGGGCCCCCACGAGCCCGGCTTCGGCGCGGCGGGTGGTCGCGCGGTCGGCCATCGCCCGGATGACGACGAACCCGGCACCCACCGCGGCCACGGCCGTCACCTGCGTCAGCCGGTTGGCCATACCGAGCGTCATGAACGGTGGCCGGCCGCCGATGAGGTCGTGGGCGCCGAGGCCGGAGGCGGTGAACCAGTTCTGGAGGTAGGGCATCCGCCGGAGGTCCTGGGTGAACAGCGCCAGGCCCGCGACCACGATCGAGAGCCAGGCGCAGAACGCCAGCCAGCCTCCCGGCGGCATGCGGCGGACGACGTGCCGCACACCGAGAGCGAGCCCGGCGACGAGCGGCAGCGTGAAGAGCCCGATGTACATGATCTCGATGTACGTGAGGCGCTCGACCAGGAGTGCCGTCTCCCGCACCCCGGAGTCCCGAACGACGTCGAGGAAGTCCTCCTGTGCCCCGGGCACGCCGTTGGCGAGCTCGAGCCAGACCCGATGCCCGACGACCACGAGCGCGGGCACACCCGCGGCGCGCACCAAACCGCGGACCCCGGCTCGGTCCGCCCGGACACGGCGACTGACGACGAGGAATCCCACGACCGCCGCCGGAATGAGCAGACCCTGCTGGCGTGACAGGTACGCCAACCCCGCGACGGCGCTCCCCACCCACGTCCACCTCGCGGCAAGCGCGTCGTCGCCGAGGCCGCGCGCATAGCAGGCGGTCGCGATCACGAGCAGCGCCATGAAGTGCGCGTCGGT
Source organism: Actinomycetota bacterium (assembly GCA_052390575.1). Taxonomy (GTDB): domain Bacteria; phylum Actinomycetota; class Acidimicrobiia; order IMCC26256; family JACDBD01; genus JBPCMN01. The sequence goes on from JBQTGU010000111.1 coordinate 14,729, forward strand.
CATGAACGTGAAGGTGAGGACGTACACGAGCGGGTTGAAGAGGAAGAGCCCGGTCGCCAGCCCGCTCAGCGTGCGGTCGGCGCCGAGTCGGCGGCACAGCCAGTAGAAGGCGAAGCCACCCGCGAGTGTCAGCACGATGGACGAGAGGCGCAGCACCCAGAAGGCGGAACCGAGCACGCGAGCGAACGCCGCGCCCCACACGATGTCGAAGACGGCGTTGGCGGCCGCCTGGTCGGGGACGTGGAGGTCGCCGTGGAACGCCAGGTCGTGGGCCTGCCGGATGTAGACCCAGTCGTCCGACACCGAGACGTTGGTGCGGACCGGAACCACCACGCACGACAGCGCGTACACCGCGACCACCACGGTGAGCACCGGGTGCTCGCGCGCGAGTGCGACGATCCGTGCCACCACGGTCCGGAGACGGGACTCCGAGCGCGGGAAGTCGCCGCGGCGCTCGAGGTCGGCAACGACCACACGCGGCGGGGCAGAGGCCATGGAGGAGTCGACGCTGCCTGCCATCGGGACTGAAGAAGCCTAGGGCATTATGCTTGCTGTTCCTCATTCACTCGCGCTCGGGACGTTCATGAAGCCTGCCCTTGACGTCGTCATCGTCGGTGGATGTGGTCATGTCGGGCTGCCCCTCGGGCTCGCGCTGGCCGAGCGCGGTCTCCAGGTCGAGCTCTTCGACATCGACGCCACCGCGTGCGAGGTGATCAACGACGGGCGCCTCCCGTTCGCGGAACCGGGCGCGGCCGAAGTCCTGACGAGCGTGCTCGACGCGGGTCGGTTGCACGCCACTACCGACCGGACGGTGGTCGGGCGCGCCGAGCACGTCGTGGTCGTGATCGGGACGCCCATCGACGAGCACCTGAACCCCGATCTCAAGGCGGTGCAGGACGCGATCGAGGACGTCGCCTCCGAGCTGGTCGACGGCCAGCTGCTCGTGTTGCGCAGCACCGTGTACCCGGGCGTCACCGCGATGGTCGAGCGGCTGGTCGAGCGGCTCGGGGTCGACGTCGACGTCGCCTTCTGCCCCGAGCGCATCGCCGAGGGCCGGGCGATGGTCGAGCTCTACGAGCTGCCCCAGATCGTCGCCTCCCGTTCCAAGCGGGCGCTCGAGCGCGCCACCAAGCTGTTCCGCAACCTCACCCACGACGTGGTCTTCCTCGAGCCCGAGGAGGCGGAGCTGGCCAAGCTGTTCACCAACACATGGCGCTACATCAGGTTCGCGACCGCCAACCAGCTGTTCATGATGGCCAACGACTTCGGCCTCGACTACGAGCGCATTCGCGCCGCGCTCGTCTACAACTACCCCCGCGCGGCCGACCTGCCCCCGGCCGGTTTCGCCGCCGGGCCGTGCCTGTTCAAGGACACGATGCAGCTAGCCGCGTTCAACAACCACAACTTCCAGCTCGGGCAGGCGAGCGTGATGATCAACGAGGGTCTTCCGCTCTACGTGGTGGCGAAGCTCGAGCAGCGGTTCGACCTCGCGTCCATGACCATCGGCATCCTCGGCATGGCGTTCAAGGCCGACTCCGACGACATCCGCTCCAGCCTGAGCTACAAGTTGAAGCGGATCCTGCGGTTCAAGGCGGCCGACGTGCTCTGCACCGATCCGCACGTGACCGTCGATCCCGACCTCGTGCCCCTCGACGACGTGCTCCGGCGAGCCGACCTGCTGGTCATCGGGGCGCCCCACTCGGCCTACGCCGACGTCGAGACCGACACGCCGGTGGTCGACATCTGGAACCTGCGCTCGGACGGGGTGCGGGTGTGAGCCCGGGTTCCGAGGAGTCGGCCGCCGACGAGCAGCCCCGGGTCTCGATCGTCATCCCGGTCTTCGACGAGGGCGACGCGATCGTCGCCTGCCTCGACCGCATCTTCGCCGGGGTCGAGCTGTCGTGCGAGATCCTCGTCGTCTACGACGACCCGTCCGACTCCACCGTGCCCTACCTCGAGAAGTACGCCGAGTCGGAGCCGCGGCTGGTGCCCACGCTGAACACCGACGGGCCCGGCCCGGCGCGCGCCATCCGGTTCGGTGTCGACAACGTGCGGGCGCCTGTTGTCGTCGTCACGATGGCCGACGGCAGCGACGACGCCGAGCAGATCGACGAGCTGTGCAAGCTGGTTGAGCGGGGCGTCGTGGTCGCGGCCGCGTCGCGGTACATGAGCGGCGGTCAGCAGATCGGGGGTCCGCCGCTCAAGAGCGCGCTGTCCCGGCTCGCCGGTCTTTCGCTGTTCTGGCTCGGCCGAGTCGGGACCCGTGACGCGACCAACTCGTTCAAGGCGTACTCCACCGAGTTCGTGCGGGACGTGCGCATCGAATCGGACGCGGGCTTCGAGATCGGCATCGAGCTGGTCGCCAAGGCCCGCCGCCTCCGCCGGCCCGTGGCCGAGGTGCCGACGATCTGGTTGGAGCGTGCCACGGGGACGTCCACGTTCAAGATGGCGAAGTGGATCCCGCGTTACGTGCGCTGGTACCGGTTCGCGTTCGGGCCGCCGCTGACCGTGGAGCAGCTGCACGGCCCATGAGCAAGGTCCTGGTCTCGGGTTCGTCCGGGTTCATCGGCGGCTACGTCGTGGAGGAGTTGCTGCGTCGGGGCCACACGGTCGTCGGCGTCGACAACCATTCGAAGTACGGCCGGGTCGCGAAGTCGTACGACGAGCACCCGGAGTACAAGCTCGTCGAGGGCGATGCTCGCGATAGCGCGCTCATGACCGAGCTGCTCGCCGACTGCCAGCACTTCGTCGCCGGCGCCGCGCTCATCGGGGGCATCTCCTACTTCCACACCTACGCCTACGACCTGCTCGCCACCAACGAGCGGATCATCGCGTCGTCGTGCGACGCCGCGATCGACGCCTTCCAGAACGGTCGGCTCGAGAAGGTCACGTACATGAGCTCGTCGATGGTGTTCGAGTCGACTGACCGCTGGCCCTCGGTCGAAGGGCAGGAGCGCGAGGTCCCGCCGCCGCGCTCCTCCTACGGGTTCCAGAAGCTCGCGGTCGAGTACTTCGCCCGCGCCGCCCACGAGCAGTACGGCCTGCCCTACACGATCGTGCGCCCGTTCAACTGCGTCGGGATCGGCGAGATGCGCGCCCGGGGCGAGGTCGAGGTCCTGAGCGGCAATGTCAAGCTCGCCATGAGCCACGTCGTCCCCGACCTCGTGCAGAAGGTGGTGAAGGGTCAGGACCCGCTGCACCTCCTCGGCGACGGCACCCAGGTGCGGCACTACACGTACGGCGGCGACCTCGCCCGCGGCATCGTCACCGCCATGGACCACCCCGACGCGCGCAACGACGACTTCAACCTGTCGACCGCGCAGTCGACCACCGTGCTCGAACTGGCCGAGAAGATCTGGCAGCGCATCAACGGCGATCGGCCGTTCCGCTACGTGAGCGACGAGCCGTTCGAGCACGACGTGCAGCGGCGCGTGCCCGCGACCGAGAAGGCGAAGCGGGTCCTCGACTTCGAGGCGACCACCACCCTCGACGAGATGCTCGACGAAGTCGTCCCGTGGGTCATGGAGGCGATCGACCGCGGCCTGATCTGATGGAGGTCGCGGAGTACGCCCGCATCGCCGCGGTCGAGGACGACCACTGGTGGTACAAGAACACCCGCGCACTCGCCCGGGACCTGCTCTCCGGACGGCTCACCCGCGATCAGCTCATCCTGGATGCGGGCTGCGGCCCCGGCGGGAACGGCGCCTGGCTCGCCGAGCATGGTCGTGTCGTCGGCGTCGACATCTCCCTCGACGCGCTTCGGTTCGTGCGGGCCCGCCGGCCGGACACGCTGCCGGTGCAGGCGAGCGTCGGCGCGCTCCCGTTCGCGAGCGAGGCGTTCGACGTCGTCGTCGCGATCACTGTCCTCACCTCCGTACCCGATGACACGGGCGCGATCCGCGAGCTCGCGCGGCTGGTGCGTCCCGGTGGCGTGTTGCTGCTGATCGAGCCGGCCTTCGAGGGCCTGCGCCGGGCCCACGACGTGACCGTGCACAGCCTCCGGCGTTATCGGCGGCGATCGCTGGCCGACCTCAGCCGCGCCGCCGGCCTGCGGGTCGAGCGGGCCACGTACGCCTACTCGTTCCTCGCCCCGGTGGCGGCGGTGCTGCACGTGGCCGAGCGCCGGAAGCTGGCGGAGCCGCCCGGCGACAAGGGCTCGGACACCGAGCGGCGCCGGCTCGACGGCGTCTTCGCGCCGCTCGGCAAGGTCGAGCGGCGGTGGCTCGCCCGCCACAACCTGCCCGTCGGAACCTCGGCATTGGTCGTTGCGACCAAGGAATTGGGCACCACCTAGGCTGGCCGGGCTCTGGACCACACTCTCCTCGAACCGCGCGTGATCCCCTTTCTCGACCTGGCCCGGCGCGCCGACAGCATGCGCGCCGACCTCATGGCCGCGGTCGAGCGGGTGCTGCGTTCCGGCCGATTCGTGCTCGGGCCCGAGACCGAGGCATTCGAAGCGGAGTTCGCGGCGTTCTGCGGACGCGACCATGCCGTGGCCGTCGCGTCGGGTACCGAGGCGCTCCGACTCGCGCTCATTGCCCAGGGCATCGGGCCCGGCGACGAGGTCGTGGTGCCCGCGTTCACCGCGGTGCCGACGGCGGCGGCGGTGTGCGCCACCGGCGCGGTCCCGGTCCCGGTCGACGTCGACCCGCCGACTGCCGGTCTCGATTCCGGGGCCGCCGCGGCCGCGGTCACCGACCGCACTCGCGCGGTCGTCCCCGTGCACCTCTACGGTCGTCCTCAGCCGCTTCCCGACATCGGCGTGCCGGTGATCGAGGACGCCGCCCACGCCCACGGCGCCCCCAGCTCAGGCGGGTCGGCGGCGGCCGTCTACAGCTTCTACCCGACCAAGAACCTCGGCGGGATCGGCGACGGCGGAGCGGTGGTCACCGACGACGCCGCGCTCGCCGGCGCGGTGCGGCAGCTCCGGGCCCACGGAACGAGCACGGGGTACGACCATGTCGAGATCGCGGGGAACTCGCGGATGTCGGAGGTGGAGGCGGCGGCATTACGGGTCGGGCTCGGCCGGCTCGCCGACCTCAATGCCCGACGGCGCACGATCGCAGCGCGGTACCGCGCCGCCGCCCCCGCGCTCCGCTGGCAGGCACCGGACCCGGGGCACGTGTACCACCTGTGTGTGGCGCGGGTCGGTGATCGCGACGCGTTCCGCGAGTCGGTCCCGTTCGAGACCGCGGTGCACTACCCCCGCGCGCTTACTCAACAGTCGGCGTACGCCCGGTTCTCGAGGGCGGCGTGCCCCGAGGCGGAGGCGTGGGCGGCGGAGTGCGTGTCGCTGCCGTGCTTCCCCGAGATGACCGACGACGAGATCGAGACCGTGTGCCGAGCGCTCGCCTGAACCCTGCGGTCGAATCGATCTCGGCGTTCTTCCCCTGTTACAACGACGAGGCAACCATCACCTCGATGGTGAATGCCGCCAGCAAGACGATCGAGCAGGTGGGAGCGGACGGCGAGGTCATCGTCATCAACGACGGGTCCACCGACGGCTCCCAGGAGGCGCTCGAGGAACTGGCCGACTCGCTGTCGACACTGCGCATCGTCGTGCACGAGCACAACCGCGGGTACGGGGGCGCGCTGATCTCGGGTTTCGCCGCCGCGACGAAGCAGTGGGTCTTCTACACCGACGGGGACGGCCAGTTCGACCCCACCGAGCTTGCCCGCCTCGTCGAGCAGGCGTCGGACGACGTCGACGTCGTGCAGGGCTACAAGATCCGACGGGCCGACAACCTCGGCCGGCGCATCGTCGGCCGCGTATACCAGCGCGTCGTAACCCTGCTGTTCGGTCTCGAGATCCGCGATGTCGACTGCGACTTCCGGCTGATCCGACGCTCGCTCCTCGAACAGGTCCGGCTGGAGTACACCAGCGGCGTCATCTGCGTCGAGATGGTCCGCAGGTTCCAGGATGCGGGCGCCCGCTTCGTCGAGGTCCCGGTCCACCACTACGAGCGGGAGCACGGGCAGTCACGGTTCTTCCGGCCGGGGAGCGTGGTGCGTTCCCTGTGGGACCTCGTCGGCCTCTGGGTGCGGGTCCGGCGGGGACGATCGGGCGCGCGCTCGGTGCAGACGAATTAGTCGACCAGGACCAGCTCGACGACCTTGGGGCCGTGGACGCCCAGGGTCTGGTGCATCTCGAGGTCGGCGGTCCGGCTGGGGCCGCCCACCCAGATGAGCGCGCTCGGAAGGGCATCGGCGCCGACCCGGTCGATGGCGTCGGTGAACTCGGCGACGATGTCGCCGGTGCGCAGGAGGCACACATGAACCGGCGGGAGCAGGCTGGTCGCGCGGGGCGCGCCCGGGCCGCTGACCACCGCCACCGTGCCGGTCGCGGCCACCGCGACCGACGCGCTGGTGATGCCGACGGCCGCGTCCGCGAGCCGGAGCGCCCAGTCGGCGTCGCCCGGGCGTACCAACGCGAGCCCGGCCTTGGTGAGTCGGGCGGGAACAGCGAGCTCGTCGAGGAGTGCGTCGCCGTCGGGATCCGCGACGTGGCCGCCGTCCGCGTGACCGCGCTCGTTGTCGAGGACCGCGGCCGGTACGTCACTCCGTGCGAGGGGGCCGTGGACCGCGCACGTGTTGGCGGCGGCCGCGGCAGCAAACGCCTCGGTCACCATCGCTCGTCGCCGCGGGCTCGTGTCCGCCACCTCGTCCGGAACGGCGCGCCGGTGGGTACCGGCAGGTCGCGCGACGACGTCCACCCCGACAACCCGGGGGCGCGTCGCGCCCATCCCCGCCGTCCGCCCGCGAGCCGCCCGCCGATCCGAGCGAGCGCGGTGGTGGCGCGGTAGCCCGATGGACGAGCCCACACGCGCGCCCACGCGCCGAACAGGCGCGACCCGGCGCGGCGCCCCCGGGTCGGCCACTCGTCCCCGGTCGGTGCGCCCGAACTGCGAAGGTCGGCCCGCAGCCGCACCAGCAGGTCGGCCAGCGGGATCTCCACCGGACAGGCCTCGGTGCACGCGCCGCACAGCGACGACGCGTGGGGGAGGTCTCGCCCGTCAGCTCCCGCACTGAGCAGCGGGGTGAGGACCTTCCCCATGGGGCCGGTGTAGACGGCGTCGTAGGCGTGGCCGCCGACCTTGCGGTACACGGGGCAGACGTTGAGGCACGCCCCGCACCGGATGCAGGCGAGCATGTCCTCGTAGGGGGTACCGAGCAGGGCCGTCCGCTCGTGGTCGAGGAACACGACGTGCAGTTGTTCGGGCCCGTCGATCTCGCCCGGCCGGCGCGGCCCGGTCACCAGGGAGAGGTAGTTCGACAGCCGCTGCCCGGTGGCGCTCATCGTGAGCAGGGGCAGCAGGACTCCGAGGTCGGCGAACCGGGGGACGACCTTCTCGATCGGCATCACGCAGACGTGCACGCGGGGGAGCGACGTGCAGAACCGACCGTTGCCCTCGTTGGTGACAACCGCGATGGTCCCGGTGTCGGCGGCGACGAAGTTGGCGCCGGTGATCCCCATGTCGGCCTCGAGGAAGCGCGTTCGCAGGTGGCCGCGGACCCACTCGGTCAGCGCATCGCGGTCGACGGGAAGAGTCGTACCTGCTTCCCGCGACAGCAGGTCGGCGATCTGGCGCAGCGTCTTGTGGATCACCGGTGTGATGATGTGGGAGGGCCGCTCACCCGCGACCTGGACGACGTACTCACCCAGGTCGGTCTCGACCGTCTCGATGCCGGCGGCTTCCAGCGCGTCGGCGAGGTCGATCTCCTCGGTCGCCATCGACTTGGCCTTGACGACCCGGCGCACGTCCTCGCGCCGGGCGACGTCGAGGACCACTCGCCGCGCCTCCTCCGGTGATGCGCACCGGTGCACGTGGGCACCCAGTCCTTCGAGCGTCTCCTGCAGGCGGTCGAGCCAGCCGCCGAGGTCGGCCAGGGTCTCGCGGCGGATGGCGGCGCCACGGTGCTTGAGGTCGGCGTGGTGATCGGCGACGGCGCGGGCGGTGTGCAGGCGGGCGTCGAGATTGTGCAGGGCCTGCTGGAGCTCCGGGTTCGCGACCGCGGCCGCGGCGCGCTCCTTGATGTCCCGACCCGGTGTGACCAGCCGGTGGCTCACCGCAGCCCCGCCGCGAGGAGGTCGGCGAGATGGACCGCGGGTGGGCCGACGTCGGTTCTGCGCCGCCGGCCCTCGAGGTGCATGAGGCACGCCTGGTCGCAGCTCACGAGGTACTCGGCCCTGGTGGCGGCGGCGTGCCCGAGCTTGTCGTCGGCCAGTGGGCCCGAGATCTCGCCGTGCTTGGCCGCGAACGTCCCGCCGAAGCCGCAACACGTCTCGGGTTCCGCCATCTCGACCACGGTCGCGCCCGCGGCCTCGAGCAACCGGCGGGGTGCTGCCTTCACGCCGAGGGTGCGCAGCATGTGGCAGGCGTCGTGCACGGTGACGGTGGCATCGACGCCGGCGCCCAGGTCGACCCGGCCGAGCTCGTCGGCGAGGTACTGGGTGAGCTCGTAGGTCCGGTCCCCGACCGCCACCGCCCGCCGTCTCCACTCTCCCTCGAGGAGCTGGGGGTACCAGTGCCGCACCATCGCCGCGCACGAACCGGAGGGTGCCACCACCGCGTCGAAGGGCTCGAACACCTCGACGAAGTGACGGGCCAGGCGCGCCGCCGCCTCGGGCTCGCCCGAGTTGACCGCGGGCTGACCGCAGCACGACTGGGCTTCGGGGAACTCCACTGCGCAGCCGGCCGCCTCCAGCAGGCGAACCGCGGCGATGCCGGTATCGGGGAACAGGTTGTCGACGACGCACGTCACGAACAACGCGACGCGAGGCGGGGCCATGACGCCGGAGGCTAACTGTTTGGTCAGTAGTACCTGCTGGGCCGACGGTTCGCGCCCAAACGGTTGCTGTCACACGGCGTCGCTACGCTCCGCCATGACGGCTCTTTCCCGATCGCTTCCCTCGTCGCTCGATTCGAGGGAGATGCATGGATCCGGACGCCGCCGTACTCCTGTTGGCGGCCCGCCAGCACAATCTCGTGACTCGCGCCCAGGCTCGGGGCCTCGGCTTCAGCGACCTCATGATCCGGTGGCGGGTCCGCACGGGTCGGTGGCGACGCTTGCGCCGGGGCGTGCTCGCCGTTGGCGGCGCCCCACCCACGTTCGAGCAGGCGGTGATGAGCGCGGTGCTGGCCGGGGGCGAGACGGCGGCGGCCTCCCATGCCACCGCGGCATTCCTGTGGGGCCTTCCGATCGACGCCCCCGATCGGATCGAGATCACCACCGTGCTCGAGCGCCGGGTGCGCATCGAGGGGGTGCGCGCCCATCGCACCGGCATCCTGCACGAGTACGACCGCCGCGTCCGGCGAGGCATCCCGATCGCCAGCGTCGCCAGGACCATCGTCGACCTGTCGATGCGCGTGGATGCCAAGGGACTGGCCCGTCTGTTCGACGCAGGCCTTCGCCGCGGGCTCGTGTCACACGTCGGGCTGTACCGCACCGTCGAGCGTCTGCGGCTCGCGCCGGGTCGGAGCCCCGATCGGATCCACGCGCTGCTCGCCAAGCGCCTTCCCGGCTACGACGCTGGCGACAGCGATCTCGAGAGGGACGCGTGGGAGGCCCTGGTGGGAAGCGGGCTCCCGGAGCCGGTGCGCCAGCATCGGGTCACCGTCAACGGTCGCCGCTACAAGATCGATCTCGCGTATCCGGAGCAGCGGATCGCGATCGAGCTCGACGGGTACGACAGCCACCGCACCCGCAACGCGTTCGACAACGACCGTGCCCGTGGGAACGAGCTCGTGCTCGCCGGGTGGACGCTCCTGCGGTTCACGTCGAACACGCCGCCGGAAGGGTTGGTCGCGGCGGTAGACGAGGCCCTCTCGTCGTTTGGTCGCGAAGCGGCGGCAGAGCGCGCATTAGTGACCAAACAAGGGGTCAGGCGATGAAGTACTTGGCCTCGGGGTGGGGGACGATGATCGCCGAGGTGCTCTGCTCCGGCTCGAGCTGGAACTCCTCGGTGAGCTTCACGCCGATGCTCGAGAGATCGAGGAGCTCGTCCAGCTTCGCCTGGTCGTCGAGGTCGGGGCAGGCGGGGTAGCCCCACGAGTAGCGCGAGCCCCGGTACTGCTGGCGGAACAAGCCCGCCAGGCTGGGCCCGTCCTCGTCGGCGAAGCCCCACTCCTGGCGGATGCGCAGGTGCCACAGCTCGGCCAGCGCCTCGGTCATCTCGACCGACAGGCCGTGGCACAGCAGGTACTCCTGGTACTTGTCGGCGGCGAACAGCTCTCGCTCACGCCCGCTCGCCCGCTCGCCGATGGTCACGACGTGGAAGCCGGCGTAGTCGGGGTCGCCGCTCTCGACCGACCGGAAGAAGTCGGAGATGCAGAGGAACCGGTCCTTCTTCTGGCGGGGGAAGCTGAACCGCAGCCGCTCGGTACGACGGTCGTCGTCGGCCCACACGATCAGGTCGTCGCCGTCGGAGTTCACCGGGAAGTAGCCCCACGACACCGCCGGCACCAGCCAGCCCTCGGCCTTGGCCGCCTCGAGCTGGTCCCGCAGGATCGGGCGGATGCGGGTCTTGAACTCCTCGTCGTTCTCGGACTTGGTCTTGTCCGGCCGGAACTGCCACTGGTTGCGGAACAGCGCGGTCTCGTTCAGGTAGGCGGCGATCTCGTCGAGTGAGATGCCCTTGGCGACCCGCTTGTCGAGGAACGGCGGCTGGAACACCTTCACGTCGGTGGCGACGTCGGAACGCGCCGGCACCTCGACCGACGCGGCCTCGGCCTCCCGCTGCGACTTTCGCGTCGGGAGGTCGCGCCCGACCGGGGTGGTGCCGAACTCGGGATCGAGGCTGTCGGTGCGTAACCCTTCCATGAGCGCGTCCATCGTGCTCAGCCCCTCGAACGCGTCCTTCCCGTAGAACAGTCGGCCGTTGTAGATCTCGCGCAGATCGCGCTCGACGTAGGTGCGGGTGAGCGCGGCCCCGCCCAGCATCACGGGGATGCGCTCGAGGCCCTGCTCGTTGAGCTCCTGCAGGTTCTCGCGCATGATCAGCGTGCTCTTCACCAGCAGCCCGCTCATGCCGATCACGTCCGCCTCGACCTCGGTCGCCTTCTCGACGAAGTTGTGCAGCGGCACCTTGATGCCGAGGTTGTGCACCTCGTAGCCGTTGTTCGTGAGGATGATGTCGACGAGGTTCTTGCCGATGTCGTGCACGTCGCCCTTCACCGTGCCGATCACCAGCCGGCCCTTGCCGCCGCCCTCCACCTTCTGCATGTGCGGTTCGAGGTGGGCGACCGCGGCCTTCATCGTCTCGGCGCTCTGGAGCACGAACGGGAGCTGCATCTCACCCGCGCCGAACAGGTCGCCGACCACCTTCATCCCGTCGAGGAGCACGTCGTTGATGATGGAGAGCGCCTCGCGGGACTGGAGCTGCTCGTCGAGGTCGGCCTGGAGTCCCTCGCGGTCGCCGTCGATGATGCGGTGCTTGAGCCGCTCCTCGACCGGCCAACCCGAGCGGTCCTCCTTCTCGACCGTCCCCGCCTCGACCCCCTCGAACAGCGCCATGAGCTCGGTCAGCGGGTCGTAGTCGTCGCGGCGGCGGTCGTAGATCAGGTCGAGGGCAACCTCGCGGGCGCGCTCGTCGATCTTGTTGAGAGGGACGATCCGGGCGGCGTGCACGATGGCAGCGTCGAGCCCGGCTTGGCGGCACTCGTGCAGGAACACGCTGTTGAGCACGTGACGAATCGCGGGCTTGAGGCCGAAGCTGACGTTCGAGAGACCGAGGACCGTGTGCGAGCCCGGGAGCTCCGCCTTGACGCGGCGGATCGCCTCCATCGTCTCGATGCCGTCCTTGCGGAGCTCCTCCTGGCCCGACCCGAGCGGGAACGTGAGCATGTCGAAGATGAGGTCGGTCGGATCGAGCCCGTAACGCTCGATGGCGATGTCGTAGATGCGCTTGCAGACCCGCAGCTTCCAGTCGGCGTCGCGCGCCTGGCCCTCCTCGTCGATGGCGAGGCAGATCACCCCGGCGCCGTAGTCGCGCGCCAGCGAGAACACGCGGTCGAGCCTCGAGCCCTCGGCCTCGCCGTCCTCGAGGTTGGCCGAGTTCAGGAGGGCCTTGCCGCCCGAGTGCTGGAGCCCGGCCTCCATCACCTGGGGCTCGGTCGAGTCGAACACCAGCGGCAGCGCCGCCTGGGTGGCGAAGCGACCCGCGACCTCGTCCATGTCGGCGGTGCCGTCGCGCCCCACGTAGTCGACGCACACGTCGAGAACGTGGGCGCCCTCCTTCACCTGGTCGCGCGCCATCAGCACGCACGCGTCCCAGTCCTCCTCGAGCATCGCGTCCCGGAACTTCCTCGAGCCGTTGGCGTTGGTGCGCTCGCCCACCGCCAGGTACGAGACGTCCTGGTCGAACGGCACGTGGCTGTAGATCGACGAGCACCCGGGCTCGTGCTCAGGGCTGCGCTCGAGCGGGGCGCGCCCGCCGACCCGCTCGACCACCTGGCGCAGATGCTCGGGCGTGGTACCGCAGCAGCCGCCGACGATGTTGATGCCGAACTCGGACGTGAACCGGTCGTGAGCCTCGGTCAACTCCTCGGGCGTGAGGTCGTAGTGGGTCTTGCCCTCGACCACCGAGGGCAGGCCCGCGTTGGGCAGGCAGCTCAGGAACGTGCGGGCGTGCTGTGACAGGTACCGGAGGTGCTCGGTCATCTCGCCCGGGCCGGTCGCGCAGTTGAGCCCGATTACGTCGGGGCGGAGCGCCTCGAGCGCGGTGAGGGCGGCGCCGATCTCGGAGCCGATCAGCATGCGCCCGGTCGTCTCCATCGTGACCTGCACCATCACCGGGATCTCCCGCCCCGCCTTGGCCATCGCCCGCCGGCAGGCGACCAGCGCCGCCTTGCCCTGGAGGAGGTCCTGGACCGTCTCCACCAGCAGCACGTCGACGCCCCCCGCCAGCAGGCCCTCGACCATGGGCTCGTA
>JBQTGU010000112.1:0-6775 GCA_052390575.1 Actinomycetota bacterium
CCTTGTCGACACCCAGCAGCATGATCACGAACAGGAACAGCACGACGACGGCGCCGGCGTAGACGATCACCTGCACCGCCGCCAGCAGCTGGGCATCCTGCTGGAGGAAGAACACCGCCACGCTCACGAGCGCGAGCACCAGCCCGAGCGCGCAGTGCACCGGGTTGCGACCCAGGACGACGGTCAGCGACCCGGCCAGCGCGAGCGCGGCGAACACGATGAAGATTGCAAATTCCATCAGTCGGCTTTCTGCCCCTTTTCCGCGGGGCGGACGCCGAAGCCGAGCTCGCCCGACCACTCGACCTCGCCCTCGTAGGCGGCGGCACCCGACGGCGAAGTGACCCGCATCCACGCACTGGTGTGCTCGTCGTCGCCCTCGGCCCAGTACTCCCAGGGCAGGCGGCGGGCGCGCCCGTCGTCACCGACGAGCAGCTCGTCCTTGGTGTAGATGGCGTCGTCGCGGTTGGAGAACGAGAACTCGAACAGCTTCGACTCGGTGATGGCCTCGGTCGGGCACGCCTCCACGCACAGGTCGCAGTGGATGCAGCGCAGGTAGTTGATCTCGTACACGAAGCCGTAGCGCTCCCCCGGCGCGACCGGCGCGTCGGGCGGGTTGTCGGCGCCCCGCACGTAGATGCACCGGGCCGGGCACACCCCGGCGCACAGCTCGCAGCCGATGCACTTCTCCATCCCGTCCTCGTAGCGGTTGAGGACGTGGCGGCCGTGGAACCGGGGGGGCTTCGGCCGCTTCTCCTCCGGGTAGTGCCCGGTGACCCGCGGCCGGAACATCTGCCGCAACGTCACCGCGAAGCCCGAGAACCGTCCCATGGTTACTTGATCTCCTGCTCGAGTAGTTCGTCGCGCTTGGGCATCGACAGGTAGAGCACGCCGTACACCGCCAGCGCGCCGAGCACCGCCGCCGGGACCACGAAGACCATGTTCCAGTCCTCCTCGCGGGCGATCACGATCACGGACGAGACCATGATCCAGAGGAACGCGACCTCGATGAGGACCTTCCACCCCAGGTCCATCAGCTGGTCGTAGCGGAGCCGGGGCAGCGACGCCCGGATCCACACGGTGCCGAACAGCAGCAGCAGCAGCTTCGCCATGAACCAGAACACCGGCATCAGCCACACGTTCACGGTCCCGGTCTCGGGGAGGAACCCGAGCGAGGGACCGGCGGGACCGCCGAGGAACAGCGTGACCGCGATCGCCGACATCGTGATCACGTTCATGAACTCGGCCAGGAAGAAGATGGCGAAGCGGATGCCGGTGTACTCGGTGTGGAAGCCGCCCACGAGCTCCTGCTCCGCCTCCACCAGGTCGAACGGCGGGTGGTTGGTCTCGGCGATGGCGGCGACGAGGAAGATGGCGAACGCGATGAACGCCGGGACCACGTACCAGTCGCCCATCGACCCCAGTCCGTCCCACGCCTGCTTCGACGCGATCTCCCGGGTCGAGAGCGTTCCCGACTGCACGAGCACGCCCACGATCGCGAGCCCGAACGCGGCCTCGTACGAGAGGAGTTGCGCCGAGGCCCGCACCGACCCGAGCAGTGGGTACTTGGAGCCCGACGACCAACCTGCCAGCAGCACGCCGTAGAGGCCGAGGCCCGACATCGCCAGCAGCCACAGCACGCCGATGGGCAGCTCGGCCAGCTGGAGGTGGGTGCGGTGCCCGGCGATGCTCACGGTCCCGCCGATCGGCACGATGCTGAAGGCGAGGAACGCGGGGAGGATCGAGAGGTAGGGCGCGACCCGGAACACCGGCTTGTCCGCGTTCGCCGGCACCGACTGCTCCTTGAAGAAGAGCTTGATACCGTCGGCGAGCGTCTGGAGGATCCCGAACGGCCCCGCCCGCTCGGGGCCGATGCGGTTCTGCATGTCGGCGATGACCTTGCGCAGGAACCAGATGAAGAAGAGGACGCCGAGGAGCAGGAGCGCGAACGTGAAGATCGTCTTGCCGATCACGATGAGCACGACCGTCAGGTCGATGCCGTCGGCAAAGAGCGGATCACTCATGCGCGCAACGTCTCGATTCGGATGTCGGTCACCGGCGCGCTGACGTCGATCAGGTCGGCGGCGCCCTCGCCCGGCTGGTTGAACGACAGGAACGCGACGCCTTCGGGCGTCGACCGATCGGGGTGGAGCGGGAGCTGCACCGATCCCCGCGCCGACGTCACCCGCACGCGGCCGCCGGGGGCGACGCCGACGCGGTCGAAGTCCTTGGGGTGGACGAGCAGCATCTGGCCGGGCGCGAGCGGGGCCAGCGACGGCGACTCCGAGGTCACCCGACCGGCATCGTAGAGCGAGCGGCCCACGACGAGGCGAAGTGCGTAGGCGTCCCGCTTCACCGCCGCCGGCGCGTCCGACGCCGGCTCCCAGCGGTAGCGGTCGGGCGCGTTGCCGGCCGCGGTCGCCGCCGCGCTGGTGACCGCCGCCACCTCCTCCTCCGACGCCGCCGGCGCTTCGGTCTCCGTGAGCCCCGGCTTCACCGTGGTGGTCGAGCCCGTCCCGGTCGCCTCGACCACGCCCGTCCCGACGTTGGAGGCATGACCCTCCTCGGACGCAATGGTCCCGGGGCGGATGGGCTCCCACGACGCGTCGGTGATCGCCAGACCGCCGGCGTCGAGCACCAGCGCGTCGCCGTGCTCGTGCACCGGCAGTACGACACCGTCACGGGCCCGGCGCAGCAAGGCGGCGTCGACGCCGGCGTGGGCGGGAGAGCATCGGGCGATCTCGTCCTGCACCTCCGCGACCGTGGCGAGGTCGAAGTCGACGCCGAGGCGCAGCGCCAACTCCGCCGCGATGCGCCAGTCCGGCATCGGCGTGCCCCTCGGCGACACCTGCTGCGAGACGCGCAGGACGCGGCCCTCCAGGTTGGTCGTGGTCCCCTCCTTCTCTCCCCAGAGCGCGGTCGGGAGGACGACGTCGGCGTGGCGGGACGAGTCGGTGAGGAACGCCCCCACCGCAACGATGAAACCGACGTGCTCGATCGCCCGCCGCGCGACTACCCGGTCGGGGAAGTCGGCGACGGGATCGGCGCCCAAGAGCACCAACGCCTGCACCTGCCCCTGCACCGCCGACTCGAGGATGCCCTCGGCGTCGAGGCCGGCCGAGTCGGGCACCGCGCCCCAGGCATCGGTGAAGTGGGCGCTCCCTTCGACGAGGCCGACGCGACCGGGCAGGAACCCGGGCGCGAGCCCGAGGTCGAGGGCGCCGTGCACATTGCCCCTCCGCAGCGCGGAGAGGAACCGCACGTCGGGCAACCCCGCTAGCGCGGCGGCGGCGTGCACGGTGGCGTCGGGTGGCTCGGCCAGCGACGGGCGCCCGAGCACGACGACGACCGGTCCCTCGCGCCCGGACACGAGGTCGCGGACCTTGTCGACGACCTCGTCGCGGACGGCACCGGCTCCACCGGGCGCGTGGCGGACCACGACGCGCGCGTGACGGGTGAGCCCGTGGTCCCGGGCGGCCACGTCGACGAGGGGGACGCCGAGCTCTTCGGCCGCCCGCCGTACCCGGAGGAAGAGCACAGGCAGCTCCTCCTTGAGGTCGGGCGCGAGGAGGACGACGGCGGCGGCGCGATCGCAGTCGGGGATCGTGGCGCGCGGCAGGCCGAGCACGACCTCGGGAGGCAGACCGTCGCCGAGCTGCGCGTCCACGTGGTCGGTGCACAGCACACCCTTGGCGAAGCGCGCCCACACGTAGGCGTCTTCGTTGGTCCCGCGGGCGCCGCCGAGGAGCGCGACCGAACCGGCACCGTGGTCGTCGCGGGCGCGGCGCAACCCTTCGGCGGCGGCGTCGAGCGCCTCCGGCCACGAGGCCTCCATCAACTCGCCGCCCCGACGCACCATGGGACGGTTCACCCGGTTGGGGGAGTGCACGAACTCGTAGCCGAAGCGGCCTTTGTCGCACAGCCAGCCCTGGTTCACCGGCTCCGAGTCGACGCCGAGCAGGCGCACCAGCCGGTTCGACGACGACTGGAGCGCGCCCCGGCAACCGACCGCGCAGGTGGTGCAAGACGTCTCGCTCGTCGCGAGGTCCCACGGTCGGGCCTTGAACCGGTAGGGCGTGGCGGTGAGCGCGCCCACCGGGCAGATCTGCACGGTGTTGCCCGAGAAGTAGGAGGTGAACGGCTCGTCGGGATAGGTGATGACCTGCATCTCGCCGCTGCGCTCACCGAAGTCGATGAGCGGGTCGCCGGCGATCTCGGCGGCGAAGCGGGTGCAGCGACCGCACTGGATGCAACGCTCGCGGTCGAGGAGCACGAGGTAGCTGATCGGGATCGGCTTCTCGAAGTGGCGCTTCTCCTCGACGAAGCGCGACTCGCCCGGGCCGAACGCGAGGGTCTGGTCCTGGAGCGGGCACTCGCCGCCGCGGTCGCACACCGGGCAGTCGAGCGGGTGGTTGATGAGCAGAAACTCGAGCACCGCGTCCTGGGCCTTGGCGACGTGGTCCGCCTGCGTGTCGACGACCATCCCGTCGGCCACCGGGGTGGTGCAGGCGGGCGGGAGGCCCTTCTGGCCCTCGACCTCGACCAGGCACATGCGGCACATCCCGACCGGCTTCATGCGCTCGTGCCAGCAGAACCGGGGAATGAAGACGCCGTTGTCCTGGGCGACCTTGATCAGCCACTCGCCCGGTCGGGCGTCGACTTCCTTGCCGTCGATGGTGACCTTCACCCGGTCTCCGTTGTTCGGCCCGGTGTCGCTCATGCCGGAAGCCATCACACAGCTCCCTCGCTCGGCGCCGGGATACCCGGCGCCGCCCCTACGGGGACGCTCGTCCGCACAGCCTGCGGTGACTGGCACATCGCCGTCACCTCGTCGCGGAAGTACTTGTCCAGGCTGGCGACCGCCGACACCGCGCTGGGGCCGAGCGGGCAGATCGTGGTCTGGGTGAACGGCGCGTTCACGACGCCGGGGCTGATGCCGTCGCCCACGTCGACGAGGAGGTCGAGGTCCTCGGGGCGGCCGAGCCCGTGCGAGATCCGGTACAGCACCTTCTCGATCCAGCCGGTGCCTTCGCGGCACGGCGTGCACTTGCCGCACGACTCGTGGGCGAAGAACTTGGCCAGACGCCAGGCGACCAGGGCAGGGTTGGTGGTGTCGTCGAACACCATCACCGCGCCCGACCCGAGCATCACGCCGTACTCCTGTTGCACCACGTCCATGTCGAGGGGCACGTCGAGGTGCTCGCCGGTGAGCCATTGGGAGGACGCGCCCCCGGGGATGAGGAACTTGACCTTCCGTCCGTTCGGAACCCCGCCGCCGAGTTCGGGCGCCTCGATGAGCTCGCGGAACGTCGTGCCCAGCTCCACCTCGTAGTTGCCGGGCCGGTTGACGTGTCCGGAGAGCGAGAAGATGCGGGTGCCGGTGGACTTGCCCACGCCGAGCTCGGCGTACTTGGCGCCGCCCATGGCGATGATGTGCGGCAGCGTCGACAGGGTCTCGACGTTGTTCACGACGGTGGGCTTGGCGTACAGCCCCTCGATCGCGGGGAACGGCGGGCGGATCCGCGGCATCCCGCGCTCCCCCTCCAGGCTCTCCAGCAGCGCGGTCTCCTCGCCGCAGATGTACGCGCCCGCGCCGCGATGGATGACGACGTCGAGGTCGAAGGTGGAGCCGAGGATGTTCTTCCCGAGGAAGCCCTGGGCGTAGGCGTCCTTCACCGCCTGCTCCAGGCGCTCGTAGCCGAGGGCAAACTCGCCTCGGATGTAGATGAACGCGAGGTGCGCTTCGATCGCGAACGCGGCGATGACGATTCCCTCGAGCAGCTGGTGGGGGTCGCGCTCGGTGAGCATCCGGTCCTTGAACGTCGACGGCTCGCCCTCGTCGTCGTTGACCACGAGGTAGCGCGGGTGCGACCCCTCGGGCAGGAACGACCACTTGGTCGCGGCCGGGAACCCGGCCCCGCCCCGGCCCCGTAGCCCCGACGCCTTCACCTGCTCCTGGCCGATCGCCGCCGGCGTCATCGTCAACGCCGTGCGCAGGCCGTCGTAGCCACCGGTGACGAGGGCGGCTTCGATCGTCCACGAGTCGTCGGGCCGGTCGTGCAACCGCTTGGTGATGAGCCTGGTTTCAGGCACTGACCCGACTCCCCGAGACGGTGCGGGCTTCGAGCTCGCCCGACTTGTACTGCTCGACAACGCCCTCGGCCGACTCGGGCGTCACGTTCTCGTGGAACTCGTAGTTCACCTGGAGCGCGGGGGCGCCGCCGCAGGCGGCCAGGCACTCCACCTCCTCGACGTACACGTCGTCGTCGTCGGCGTACCGGCTCTCAAGGTGCTCGAGCACGTCGGGCCCGCCGGTGACGAGGCAGCTCACGTTGGTACACACCGAGACGACGAGGCGACCCACCGGCGCGCGCTTCAACATCGTGTAGAAGGAGCACGTCCCCAGCACCTCGGCCGGCGTCACGCCGACGAGCTCGGCGATCTCCTTCATGGCGTCGCCGGTGAGCCAGCCGTCCTGGTCCTGGGCCAGGTGCGCGAGCGGGAGGATCGCCGACTTCGGTCGCGGGTAGCGGCCGACGATCTCCCTCGCCTTCGCCCGGTTCGTCGGCGTAAACACCACTACCGGTCGACCTCGCCCATGATCGGGTCGACGCTCGAGACGATCGCGACCGCGTCGGCGACCAGGCTCCCCTCCGCCATGGGCCCGGCCGACTGGAGGTTGTAGAAGGACGGGCCCCGGATGTGCAGCCGGCACGGTTTGCCCGTCCCGTCGGCGACGAGGTAGCAGCCGATCTCGCCGCGGGGTGACTCGGCGGCG
>JBQTGU010000113.1:0-10196 GCA_052390575.1 Actinomycetota bacterium
CACATGATCGCCTCGGCGTCACTCATCCGCACGAGGTACCAGCCTCCTCTCTTGGTCGCGCTCGCTCGGCGGCAGGGTACCTGCCGCCGCCCTGCGGGACGCTCGCCGCTCCCGCGCAATTCACGACTCCAGCCCGCGATGGCAGGCCTTTGAGCCCGCGCATTGCCGACCGCCGCGCGGCGACCGGAGCTAGCGGACGCGAGCGGAGGGAGCTCGCCAGCGAGCGAGCGCCCGCGGGCCGGGTATCCCGGCCCGCAGTGAGCGAGCGAGGAAGGCAGGCGCCGTGACCGACGACGACGCCACTGCGAGGCTCGAGGAGACCGGCGCCGCCATCGTCGCCGGCGTCGAGCGGTGCCTCCCGCGGTGGGCCGAGCGTCAGGTCGAGCGCATCCTCGATGCCTGGGGCCGGCTCGATCCCGAGGCCCGGGCGGGCGCGCTCGAGGACGCCCGCGCCGCCGCCATCGCCGCCACCGCTCGTGTTGGCGCGGACCTCCGGGCGCTTCTCGCCACGCCGGTCGCGGAGCAGCGCGCGACTCCGCTCGAGATCGTGCGCCGCGCCTACCGGGAGCCCACCGCGGTCTTGGCGGCCCGCGGAGTGCCGCCGGTCGTGCGCGACCAGTTCGACGAGCGGGCCTGGCCCGACGACCGCTACGGCCTCGTCCCCCGCACGCTCGGCGACCTGGGCGACGAGGACCTCGCGCCCCTCCACCTCGCGTGGGGCCTGGCCAAAGCGGCGGCGCTTCGCGGCTGACGCGGCTTTTCGGGCCTATGCGTCCTGGTCCCTGTGGACAAACCACACGTACCCTTGAGTAACGGCGGCGTACTTCCGATAGTGGTGGGAGCGGCACGTTCCGTGCTGCCAGTCCGCGGGGTGCGACAGGGACGATGGCGACGAAGGGCGCAGGCTCGACGGGTGATGCGGCCGCGCGTCGCCTCGACGAGGACGCGCGGCCCCTGACGATCCTCAAGTCCGTCGACGAGGAGCTGGTCGAGAGCGAGGCCCGCTTCCGGGCCATGCTCCAGTACGCCGCCGACGTCGTCCTTGTGCGCGACGCCGCCGGGGCCGTCAAATACATCAGTCCCTCGGTCAAGGACGTCCTCGGGTACACGCCCGAGGAACTCGCCGAGCTCACCCTGCTGGAGTTCGTCCATCCCGACGACCACGAGCGCGTGCTCGAGGCGGGCGCCGGTCTCCTCGACCGGCCGGGGGGTTGGGAAGACGTGCAGTACCGCGTGCGGCACCGCGACGGCACTTGGCGTTGGTTCGAGTCTCGCATGGCGAACCTGCTCGACGACCCCGCGGTGGGCGGGATCATCACCTGCTCGTGGGACGAGACTGAGCGTCGCCACGCGCTCGACCGCGGCGCCCGCAGCGAGGAGACGCTGCGCGCGGTCGTGGAGAGCTCCCCGCTCGGGATCTTCGCGGTGTCACCCGACGGTGCCACCCGGCTCTGGAACCGCGCGTTGGAGCGCATGTTCGGATGGACCGCCGAGGAGATCGTGGGCAAGCCCCTGCCCCTGGTCGAGGCGGTCGGAGCCGACGAGGTTGCCGGGTTCCGCCGGCAGTTCGCCGCCGGCGAGCACGTCGAGAATCCCCAGGCCCGGGTGCACCACAAGGACGGGGACGAGCGGATCGTGAGCATCGCGGCCGCGCCCGTCCACGACGCCGATGGTCAGGTGACCTCGGTCATGGGCGTGGTCACCGACGTGACCGAGCAGCGGCGAGCCGAGGAGGCCCTGCGCGCCAGCGAGGAGCGGTTCCGAGCCCTGGTGCAGCACTCGGCCGAGATGGTCGTCGTGTGGAACGAAGACGGCGAGCTGACGTACGTAAGTCCGAGCGCCGAGCGCTTCGGTGACTATCACGTCGGCGACGTCACCGGCACCAAGGACCCGCCCCTCATCCATCCCGACGACCGCGAGCGCATGCTGAAGGTCTTCGCCGATCTCCTGGTACCCGGGAAGGTCTCGGCGCCGTTCCAGGTGCGGATGCGGAACACCGAAGGCGAGTACCGCTGGCTGGAGGTCCTCGCCACCAACCTGCTCGACGATCCCGCGGTGCAGGGGATGGTCCTCAACGCCCGCGACGTCACCGAGCGAGTCGAGGCGGAGCGAGCGCTGCGGGAGAGCGACGAGCGGTTCCGGGCGCTGGTGCAGAACTCGTCCGACATGGTCGTCGTGCTCGACCCCGCCGCGATCATCAGCTACACCAGCCCGTCGCTCGAGCGGGTCCTCGCTCATCCCGACGGCTCGCTGATCGGGCGCAGCGCATTCGAGCTCGTGCATCCCGACGACCGCGAGTTCGCCACCGACGCCTTCGCCCGCGCCTTCACCGACCCGGACTGGTATGACATCGTCGAGATCCGGGTCGCCCACGCCGACAGCTCCTGGCGGCACGTCGAACTGGTCGGAAGCAACCTCCTCGACGACCCCGCCGTCGGTGGTCTGGTGATCAACGCCCGCGACGTCACCGATCGCTTGCAGGCCGAGGAGGCATTGCACCGGACCGACGAGCGGTTCCGCGCCCTCGCCCAGAACGCCCAGGACATGATCACCGTCCTCGACCCCGAGGGGCGGACGCTGTACGCCAGCCCGTCGGCGGCCCGGGTGATGGGGTACCCCGACGGCTGGGGCATGGACGACGGGCACTTCGATCTCGTGCACCCCGACGACCTCGACGAAGTCGCACGCGTCTTCGCCGAAGCGGTGAAGACCCCCGGCCCCGGTCCCAAGACCCACGCGCGGGTCCGCGCCGCCGACGGGTCGTGGCGCTGGCTCGAGACCGTGACCAACAACCTCATCGACGACCCCGCGGTCGGCGGCATCGTCGTCACCGCCCGCGACGTGACCGAGCAGCGGGCCGCCGAGGAGGCGCTGCGGGAGAGCGAGGAGCGCTTCCGCGCGCTCGTCCAGCACGCCTCCGACGTCATCGCGGTGCTCGACCTCGACGGGACGTTGCAGTACGCGAGCCCGTCGGCCGAGCAGCTACTGGGCTTTCGCCACGGCACGTGGTTCGGCTCCTCGGCCCTCGACCTGATCCACCCCGACGACCAGGCCCGTGCCGCCGCCGCGCTGCTCGAGACCGCGGCGGAGCCGGACGCCCAGGTCAAGCTCGAGCTGCGCGCCTCTCACGCCGACGGGACCTGGCGCCATGTCGAGATCATGGGCAGCAACCACCTCGCAGACCCCGCGGTCGAGGGTCTGGTGCTGAACATCCGTGACGTCACCGAGCGCAATCGGGCCGACGAAGCGCTGCGCCGGAGCGAGGAGCGCTACCGGGCGATCGTCGAGGACCAGACCGAGTTGATCTGTCGCTACCAGGCCGACGGCACGCTGACGTTCGTCAACGACGCCTACGCCCGCTACTTCGGGAGCGAGGCGGACGAGCTGGTCGGATCGAACTGGTTGGCTCGCCTGCCCGAGGACACGCGCGCCGGGGCGGAACGCCACCTCGCCGGGTTGAGTCCCGAGAACCCGTACGTCACCCACGAGCATTCCGTCGTGATGCCGGACGGCCGGCTGCGCTGGCAGCAGTGGACGGACCGGCTGGTCCTCGACGAGGTGGGCGACACGGTCGAGTACCAGGCGGTCGGGCGCGACATCACCGAGAAGCGGACCGCGGAGGCGCTCGTCCTCGAACAGGCGCGCATCCTCGAGCTCATCGCCCAGGGCGCATCGCTCGACGACATCCTCACCGACGTGTGCCGGGTGGTCGAGAACCACGCCCCCGGGGCCACCTGCTCGGTCCTGCTGCTCGACGAGGGCGCGACCACCCTCCGTCACGGTGCCGCGCCCAGCCTGCCCCAGACGTATCTCGACGGCCTCGCCGACGGGGTCCCGGTCGAACCGAAGGCCGGCTCCTGTGGAACCGCGGCGCACCGAGCGGAGCGGGTCGTCGTGACCGACATCGCCACCGATCCGCTGTGGGACGACTTCCGCGACCTCGGTCTGTCGCACGGCCTGCGGGCGTGCTGGTCGACTCCGATCATCTCGTCTGGTGACGACCGGGTCCTCGGGACGTTCGCGATCTACTACGGCGAGCCCCGGTCGCCCTCGTCCGAGCACGTACAGCTCGTCGACCTGATGGTGCACCTGACGACCATCGCCATCGAACGCAAGGCCTACGAGTCGCGCCTCGCCTACCAGGCCCACCACGACCCCCTCACCGGGCTCCCCAACCGGATGCTGTTCCTCGAGTTCCTCGTGCTCGCGCTCGCCCGCTCGCGTCGCGTCCACTCCCGGGTCGGGGTGCTCTTCCTCGACCTCGACCGGTTCAAGTTCGTCAACGACAGCCTCGGGCACGACGCCGGCGACGAGCTGCTGGTCGCACTGGGCCACCGGCTGCGCACCGCCCTGCGCCCCGGCGACACCGTAGCCCGCTTCGGCGGGGACGAGTTCGTCGTCCTGTGCGAGGACCTCTCCGGTCGCGAGGCCCGGCGCGAGGCGGTCGACGTCGCCGACCGGCTCCTCGAAGTGATCCGCCAGCCGTTCCCCATCAACGGGAACGACCAGTTCCTCAGCGCCAGCATCGGGATCGCCATCGCCGTCAACGGCGACGAACGCCCCGATGAGCTCCTGCGCGACGCCGACGCCGCCATGTACCGGGCCAAGGAGCGGGGCAAGGGCCGGTGGGAGGTCTTCGACGACGCCATGCGGACCAGCGCGCTCGAGCGGCTCGAGATCGACAACGCCCTCCACCAGGCGGTCGAACGGCGCGAATTCCGGGTCGTGTACCAGCCGCTGGTCGCGCTGGACGACCGCCGCTGCGTCGGGGCC
The DNA here is from genome assembly GCA_052390575.1 of Actinomycetota bacterium. Taxonomy (GTDB): domain Bacteria; phylum Actinomycetota; class Acidimicrobiia; order IMCC26256; family JACDBD01; genus JBPCMN01. The sequence continues at coordinate 4,774 of JBQTGU010000113.1, forward strand.
GAGGCTCTGGTTCGCTGGCAGCACCCGACCCGGGGCCTGCTCGCGCCGGGCGAGTTCGTCGACCTGGCCGAGGAGAGCGGCCTCATCGTGCCGGTCGGAGCGTGGGTGCTCGAGGAGGCGTGCCGCCAGGCGGCCGAGTGGCAGGCGGCCGACGGCGTCGACGACTTCGTGATCTCCGTGAACCTGTCGGCCCGGCAGCTCTCCCACGCCGACACCCCGGCGTACGTCGCCGCCGCGCTCACGGCCAGCGGGATCGACCCCTCCAAGCTTTCGCTCGAGATCACCGAGAGCGTGCTCATGGACGACGCCGAGAGCACCATGGGCGCGATCACCGCGCTCCGGGATCTCGGCGTCGGGTTCAGCATCGACGATTTCGGGACCGGGTACTCGTCGCTGGGCTACCTGAAGCGCTTCCCGGTCGACTCGGTGAAGATCGACCGCTCGTTCGTCAGCGGCCTGGGCTCCAACCCGGAGGACAGCGCGATCGTCGCCGCGGTCGTGAGCCTGGGCCATGCCCTCGGCCTGACCGTGGTCGCCGAAGGCGTCGAGACCGAGCGCCAGCTCGAGGAGCTGGTCGCGCTCGGGTGTGACACCGCCCAGGGCTTCTACTTCGCCGAGCCTCAGGCCGCCGCCGACATGAACGGCATCCGCCCCGGCGCCCTTGTTCATCGCTAGGTCAGTTCACACAGCCGAAACAATCGCGCCACCGCGCTGAAACAGGCTCCCGTCAGGCTGTCCCGAGTCTGAGGTCACTCGGAACGGGAGGTGACGGTGGAGATCAACACGGGCGATACCGCCTGGGTCCTGGCATCGGCGGCGCTGGTGATGTTCATGACTCCCGGTCTGGCCCTCTTCTACGGGGGGATGGTCCGGTCCAAGAACATCCTGGCCATGCTCATGCAGAACTTCTTCTGCCTGGGCCTGGTGAGCGTCATCTGGGCGGCCCTGACCTATTCGCTGGCGTTCCACGGTACGGGGAAGTACCTCGGCGACCTCGACCTTGCGTTGATGCGTGACGTGGCCACCACCCAACCCACCGGGTTCGCGCTGACGATCCCGCCGCTGGCGTTCCTTGCGTTCCAGCTGATGTTCGCCATCATCACCCCCGCCCTGATCACCGGGGCGATCGCCGACCGCATGAAGTGGCTGGCGTGGGTGCTCTTCCTCGCGCTGTGGGCGATCCTCGTGTACGCACCCGTGGCGCATTGGGTGTTCTCACCCGCGGGCTGGCTCTTTCGCCGGGGTGCGCTCGACTTCGCCGGCGGCACGGTCGTGCACATCAACGCCGGTATCGGGGCGTTGGCGGCGGTGCTCGTCCTCGGCAAGCGGCGGGGCTGGCCCGACCACCCCATGCCGCCCCACTCCCTACCGTTCACTCTCTTGGGTGCGGGCATCCTGTGGTTCGGCTGGTACGGGTTCAACGCCGGGTCGGCGCTGGCCGGAAACGCCCTTGCCGCCCAGGCCCTGGTGAACACCCACATGGCCGCCGCGGCCGCGATGATCGGGTGGCTGATCGTGGAGCGGCTCAAGTCGGGTCACGCGACCACCCTCGGCGCAGCCTCAGGCATCGTGGCGGGGCTGGTCGCGATCACGCCCTGCGCCGGCTTCGTCGCCGGCATGGCGCCGATCTACATCGGGCTGATCGCGGGGGCGCTGTGCTACCTGGCGGTGAGCCTGAAGTTCCGGTTCGGCTACGACGACTCGCTCGACGTGGTCGGCGTCCACCTGGTCGGTGGCATCGTCGGCTCGCTCCTCCTCGGTCTCTTCGCGGATGTGAGCATCAACGAGTTCGGGCGCGACGGCGTGTTCCTGGACGGAGGCTGGGGGCTCTTCGGCGACCAGCTCGTCGCGGTCGGCGCCACGATCGTCTACTCCTTCGTGGTGACGTTCGCCATCGTCTTCGTGCTCGACAAGGTGATCCCCGGCGGGATCCGGGTAACCGAGGAGGACGAGGAGACCGGCCTCGACCAAACGCAACACGCCGAGACCGGCTACGCCCTCGAGCGCGTGTGATCGCGCCGACGAACAGGAAGGATTGAGCACATGAAGCTGATCGTCGGCATCGTCAAGCCGTTCAAGGTGGATGACGTGAAGGAGGCGGTGAAGGAGCTGGGCGTACAGGGCCTCACCGTCTCCGACGTCCAGGGCTTCGGCCGCCAGCGCGGACACACCGAGGTGTACCGAGGGGCGGAGTACGAGATCGACTTCGTGCCCAAGGTGAAGATCGAGGTGCTCGTCGACGATGGTGACGTCGACCGGGTGGTCCAGAAGCTGGTGGAGACCGCCCGGACCGGCAAGATCGGCGACGGGAAGGTGTGGGTGGTGCCGGTCGAAGGTGTCACCCGCATCCGCACCGGAGAGAGCGGACCGGACGCGATCTAGCTCTTCTCTCCCCGCTCCTACCCTGGGCAGCATGGCTGCCCCCGAGAACCTGCGTGCCGCCCGGGCCCGCGTCATCGAGGACGTGAGCCGGGGCGGTGCCGCGTTCGGGCAGGCGCTGAGCGAGGTGCTCGACGAGGCGCTCACCGAGATGCTGCGCGGCGTCGAGCTGTCGGCACACTGGACCCTGGTCGCGTCGGGCTCGTACGCCCGACGCGAGCTGTGCCCCGGCTCCGACATCGACGTGATGTTCCTCTACGACGGCCGGGGTCCGGTCGCCGACGCGGTCGCGGGGCTGTGGTACCCGCTGTGGGACGCCGGCTTCGTGCTGGGCAACTCCACCCGGACGGTCAAAGAGGCGCTGGCGTTGGCCGACGCCGACCTCGCCGCCCTGACCGCGCTCCTGGAGACGCGCGCGGTGGGCGGCGATGCCGGCCTGGCCGACGAGCTCGCGGCGCAGGCGCGGCGCCTCGTCCACCGCCGGCGCAAGCGGGTGATCGACGCCCTCGCCGACGCAACCGCCGCCCGCGCCGACCGGCCCGGGCCGGTGGCGGAGATGCTCGAGCCCAACCTCAAGGACGGTGCCGGCGGCCTGCGCGACATCCAGGCGCTGAGGTGGGCGGGCTGGGCGCTGGGGCCGGAAGGGCCGGCGACGCTCGTCGAGCGCGGCTACCTCCAGCCCAACGATCTCGACGCGCTCGCCGCCGCCAAGGACGTCCTTCTGCGCGCTCGGGTCGCACTGCACCGCGTCACCGGGGGGCGCTCCGATCTGCTGACGCTCCAGGAGCAGGACGCGGTCGCGGCCGCGGTCGGCACCTCAGATGCCGACGCCCTGGTGCGCGACCTCGCTGCCGCCGGCCGCACGGTGTCGTGGGTGGCGAGCGACGTTTGGTCGCGGCTGCGCGCCGCCCTGCGGGGGCCGGGCGGCCGCCTCGCCCGCCGCGACCGTCCGCTCGGCGAGGGAGTCGTACTACGCGACGGCCGGGTGCAGCTCGCGGCGGACGTCACCGTCGACGCCGCGCTCGTGTTGCGCGCGGCCAGGGCCGCCGCCGACCGCGAGACCGACATCGACCGGACCGAGCTCGACCGGTTCCGTCTCGAGTTGCGCGACCCGCACTGGGGGCCCGAAGAGCGCGACGAATTCGTGCAGCTCCTGCGCTCGGGCCGTCGGGCTGTCGCCGCGCTCGAGGCGCTCGACCACGTGGGCGTGCTCGAGCGGCTGCTACCCGAGTGGGCGCACGTCCGGTCGCTGCCCCAGCGCAACGCCTACCACCGCTTCACCGTCGACCGGCACCTGCTGGAGGCGGTCGCCGAGTGTGCGTCGTTGCTCACCGCGCCCGGACTGGAAGGGGACATCGCCCGGCGCGCCCGCGTCGACCTGCTGCTGCTGGGTGCGCTGCTGCACGATGTGGGCAAGGGTCATCCCGGCGACCACTCGGCCACCGGCGCCGAGATCGCACGCGCCGTGGGCGCCCGCATCGGCCTCGAGGAGGCGGACGTCGACACGCTCGTGTGGCTCGTGCGCCACCACCTGCTGCTTGCCCAGACCGCGACCCGGCGCGACCTCTCCGAGGAGGCGGCGGTCACCCGGTTCGGGCGGGCGGTCGGCGACGCCGAACGCCTCGACCTCCTGTATGCCCTCACCGTCGGCGACTCGCGGGCCACCGGCCCGGCGGCCTGGAGCCCCACGAAGGCCGCGCTCGTGCGCGAGCTGTTCATCAAGACCGACGCGCTCCTCGAGCGGGGCGTCGTCGTATCGCCGCTCGCGGCCGAACGCCGCGCCGCCCTGGCCGACCTCACTGGACGGGACGAGGCCGACGCGTTCCTGGACGCGATGCCGGCCGCCTACACCACCGCGTTCGAGCCCGACGTCACCGCCCACCACCGCGCGCTCCTCGAAGCCGGGTTCCTCGCGGTCGAGTGGGCCGATCTGGCCGACGGCCGGCTCGAGTGCACCGTTGTAGCGCCCGACCGTACCGGCCTGCTGTCGACGGTGGCGGGCGTGCTCGCGCTGTCCGGCTTCGACATCCGCGACGCGACCGGCTACAGCCATCGAGCCGGGGTGGCGCTCGAAGTGTTCACCGGGGTGGACCGGTTCGGACGGCTCGCCGACCGCGAGGGTCGTGACGAGGTCGTCGCCACCCTCGACGAGGCCCTCCGCGGGGAGCTCCCGCTCGAGGAGCGGCTGATCGACCGGGCCCGCCGGTACCGCAGCGCGCCCCGAGGTGCGGACGCCGACGGCGTCGACGTGCGGGTCGACCTCGAAGCGTCGGATTTCGCCACCGTGGTGGAGGTGCACGCACCCGACGAGGTCGGGCTGCTCGCCCGCGTGACTGCGGTCTTCGCGGAGCTCGCGCTCGACGTCTCCCTTGCCAAGGTCGCGACACTGGGCGACCGCGTCGTCGACGTCTTCTACGTCCGTGACGCGACCGGCGCCAAGATCACCGACCGGGCGGTGCTCGAGCAGCTGCGCACGGCGCTGGTCGACCGCATCGCCGGAGACCTCGCCCCGACCTGACCACACGCACCGTTCACTGCTCCGAAACAGTGCTGAAACGCAGTAACGGCACAGTCAACGGCGTGGGTACGACGTGGCGTCCGAGCGAGCGCCCGCGGCCGGGGTATCCCCGGCCGCAGCGCGCGAGGCCATAGAGATGGATGTGGTGATGGTGCGGTGGCCGGACGAGGAGGACCGGCTCGTCCAGCTCCGGGAGACGAGCGCGCCCCGCCTGCTGTTCGTCGAAGCGGGACGGGAGCCACCGCCGTCCGACGACTGCCTCGAGGACTGGGTGCGCGTGCCCGTCGACGAACGCGAGTTGCGGGCCCGGGTGAGCGCGCTGACTGCCCGAGCCGAGCACCACGGTGTGAGTCCGGAGATGGACGATGACGGCCTGCTGCGGTTCCGGGGGAAGTGGGTCGACCTCCCCCCGGTCGAGCGCGGGGTGGCCACCGCGCGCGTCGAGCGGTGCGGCGCCGGCGTCGGGCGGGCGACGCTCGCTCGCAGGGCCTGGCCGGTGCAGCGGCCCACCCGCAACGCCCGCGAC
>JBQTGU010000114.1:0-9776 GCA_052390575.1 Actinomycetota bacterium
CAGGATCGCTTCCCACAACGTCCGCTCCAGGTTTACGGTTCTCAACATTGGTGGCCTCGATCCGTACTAGCCCTACGGGTCGAGGCCATCATCCGCTCACTCAGTCCAGATCGCGAGGACCTTCACCACCCAAACGCGCTGGTCACAGCGTTCTCGCGCGTCGACTATTTCAGGTCGAAGTAGCTAGCTACGAGAGCGGCGCGTGGGTGGTCGCCGTCTCCCGGCGGCCGTTCCCGGAGTCCCGCTCTTCGTGAGATGGGACCGCGGTGCCGAACGCGTCAGGCGACGGTCTCTGGCCGGCGGCCTCTTGCTGGCGTTTCCAGGCGTAGTACGCGACCGCGAGCCCGCCCAGCGTCGCCAGGATGAAGAACGTCCCCCCGGAGCGCTTGGCCGTCCGGTGACGGCGATGCTTGTCGACGGTCGTGTCGACGGGGAGCGCCCGGGCCGCGTGCTCGAGCTTGCGCTCGAACTTGCGCTCGAGTTTCTTGACCCGCTTCCCATAGCGCTTCTGGACCTTCTTGGCGCCGTGGGCGGCAGCCTCCTGCGCCTTCTCACCCGCGGTCCCGGCGAGATCGTGCAGGCGGGCCTTGGCGTCGTCGGTGTCGAGTGTGATCTGCATACCCCAGGGGTACCCGGGGTCGGCCGGGGCGAAACGGTCAGCTGGCGGCGTCGGCGAGGGACTCGGCCAGGGCGGGGTGCACGAGCAGCGAGTCGACGATGTCGGTGGTCGTAAGCCCGTTGGTGACCGCCACCGCCACCACGCTGATGAGCTCGGCCGCGTTCCGGCCCACGATCGATCCGCCCAGCACGACGCCGGTGGCGGGATCGGAGAGGATCTTCACGAACCCGCGCGGGTCGCCCTTGATGTGGGCCTTGGCGTTGGCCGAGAACGGCACCTTGGTCACCCGGATCTTGCGGCCGGCCGCGAACGCCTCGGCCTCGGCCAGGCCGACGTCGGCGATCTCGGGGTCGGTGAAGATGGCCGACGCCGCCTTGTCGTAGTCGAGGTGCCGGTGGGGCCGGTTGTGCAGGCCCATCAGGTGCTCGGCGATCTTGCGCCCCTGCATCGCGCCCACCGACGAGAGCGGCAGCTTCCCCGACACGTCGCCGGCGGCGTAGATGTGCTCGACGTTCGACAGGCAGTGGCGGTTGACCGAGATGTAGCCGGCCTCGTCGACCTCGACGCCGGCCTCCTCGAGGCCGAGATCCTCGCTGTTGGGGATCGAGCCGACGGCGAGGACCGCGTGCGAGCCCTCGACCACGCGCCCGTCGTTGCACCGCACCGTGACCTTGTCGCCGGTGCGCTCGATCGTCTGGGCGCGGGCGCCCTTGAGCAAGGTGACGCCTCGCTGGAGGAACTCGTCTTCGAGCACCGCCGCGACCTCGGGGTCCTTGAGCGGCAGCACCTGCTGGCGCGACACGACCAGGGTCACCTGCGAGCCGAGTGAGTCGAACATGTGGGTGAACTCGACACCGGTCACGCCCGATCCGACGACGACAACGTGCTCGGGCAGCTCCGGCGGCGGGTACGACTGGCGCGTCGTCAGCACGCGCTCGCCGTCGACGGGGGCGAAGTCGGGCACTCGAGGTCGGGAGCCGGTCGCGAGCACGACGAAGTCGGCCTCGACCTCCTCGATGCCGTCGGCGGTCTCGACCACCACCTCGTGGGGGCCCTTGAGGCGGGCCGTGCCCCGCAGCAGCCGCACCTGCTGGGACTCGAGCAGGTCGACGACCGTGCGGTGCATGTGCTCCTCGATCGACGCCACCCGCTCCCGCAACGCCACGAAGTCGAGCTCGCCGTGCGCCTGGAGACCCATCCGGTGGCTGCGCGCCAACTCGGTGAGCTCACCGCCGGTGGCAATCATCGCCTTGGACGGGATGCAGTCCCAGAGATGGGCCGCGCCCGCGATCACGTCCCGCTCGATCAGGGTCACCTCGGCGCCGAGGGTCGCCGCGACCGTCGCACAGGCGTTGCCGGCGGGGCCGCCACCGATGATGACGAGCCGGACACTCCGGAAGCTGGTCACGACCCCAGGCTACGCGCCCCCTAACGACGCGGAGGCCGGCGGCACGCTTGCGCCTAGCCTGCTCTGCCGATGTCCGACCGGCGGTTCCTCACGATCCTGCTGGTGATCGCGGCGGCGGCGTTCGTCGGGCGCGTGGTCTACATCACCGCGGTCACCAACCACCGGGACCTCTACTACGACGAGATCTACTACATGGGCAGCGCCGACCGGCTCGCCGAAGGCGAGTGGTTCAAGGCGCCCTCGATCTTCGGGCCCGCCGACCAGGAGAGCGCCGACCACCCACCCCTGACCGCGCTGACCCTCGCGCCGGTGTCGCACTTCACCGACAACAGCGAGACCGCGCTGCGGGTCACGGTAGCCCTGGCCGGCATCGGCGTGATCGTGCTCGTCGGCCTCCTCGCCCGCGAGCTCGCCGGCGCCCGCGCCGGCCTGATCGCCGCCGGGCTGGCGGCGGTGTACCCGAACCTCTGGGCGAACGACGGGCTCGTCCTGTCGGAGACGTTCGCGACCCTCGGCGCCGCCGCCGCGGTGTTCTGCACCTACCGCGTCATGCGCCAGCCGACGTGGCGAAACGCCGCCGGCGCGGGCGTGGCCTGCGCGATCGCCATGTTGAGCCGCGGTGAGCTCGTGCTGTTGGTGCCGCTTCTCGTGGTGCCGGCGGTCCTGATGATCCCCGACGTCGCCCGGGCGGTGCGGCTGCGTCTCGCCGGCGTGGTCGTGCTGGCGGCGGCGGTGGTGATCGCGCCCTGGGTCGTCTACAACCTTTCGCGGTTCGAGCAACCGGTCTTCCTCTCCCACGGCGACGGTGGCGCCCTGATCGGCGCCAACTGCGACAAGACCTACGGGGGCTCGGAGCTCGGGTACTGGTACGGCTACTGCTTCGCGCTCGAGATCCCCGACCCGGGCGAGCCGTCGGTCTACAACCGGCAGCGCCGCGACCGGGCGATCGAGTACGCCCGCGACCACGCCGGTCGCCTCCCCGTCGTCGCCGCGGCGCGCGTCGGGCGGCTGTGGGGGGTGTTCAAGCCGTTGGCGGCGGCGAAGACGAGTCGAGGCGAAGGGAAGCCCGAGGCGGTGTCGCTGGCGGGATGGGCGGCGTCGTGGGTGCTCATCGGTTTGTCCGCCTGGGGGGTGGTGGTGCTGCGACGCCGGCGCGTCGCGCTGTTCCCGCTGCTCGCGCCGGTCGCGATCGTGACGCTGGTCGCGATCATCTTCTACGGCAGCATCCGCTTCCGGGTCGCAGCCGAGATCTCGCTCGTGGTCCTGGCGGCGATCGCGCTCGACGCGCTGGTCGAGAGGAGAAGCGCGCCGCGCACGCGCGCGTAGCCTGCGGCCATGCCGGAGCTGCGCAAGGACGAGCTCAGCGGCCGCTGGGTGCTGCTGGCGCCGGGCCGGGCGGCGCGACCCGGGGCGTTCTCGGCCCGGGCAGCCGACGAGCGTGACGCCGCCGACGACTGCCCGTTCTGCCCCGGCAACGAGCACGAGACCCCGCCCGAGGTCGCGCGCACGGGCGAGGGCGCGCCCGACACACCCGGATGGCGCGTACGCGTCGTGCCCAACCTCTACCCCTTCGTCGGTGGTGAAGGCGCGGGGCCGGGCGCGACCGGCGCGCACGAGGTCGTGATCCTCTCCCCCGCCCACGACCGGTCGCTGGCCCGGCTCTCGGAGGAGGAAGCGATCGAGGCGGTCAGCATGTTGCGCGACCGGGTGCGACACCACCTCGGCGCGGGCCGGGCCTACGTGCAGGCGGCCGTCAACCACGGGCCCGCGGCGGGGGCGTCCATCGCGCACCCACACGCCCAGGTCATCGCGCTCGACTTCGTCCCGCCGGCGGTGGTGAGCACGCTCGAACGGGTGAACGCGGCCGGCGACGACCTGGTGGCCGGGGCCGCGGCCGCTGCCCTCGGCGCGGGCCTGGCGGTGGTCGAGGGCCCCGCGCCGGCCTGGTGCCCCGACGCCGCCAGCGCGCCCTACGAGATGCGCGTCGCCCACCGCTCGACCCGGGCCCGCTTCGACGAGGCCACCGACGCCGAGATCGCGGTGGTCACCCGCGCGACCCGGGAGGCCGTCGCCCGGCTGGAGGCGCTGCTGGACGACCCCTCCTACAACCTCGTCGTGCACACGGCTCCGCCGGGGCCGCCCGGCTTCTTCCATTGGTACGTCGAGGTGCGGCCCCGCGTCGCCGTGCTCGCCGGCTTCGAGCTCGGCACCGGCATCTACGTCAACGTGGTGGCACCCGACGACGCCGCCGCCCAGCTGCGTGCCGTGGTCGTGCCGTGAGCGTTCGGATCCGCGTCTGCACCACCATCGACGCGCCCCCCGCCGACGTGTGGGACGAGGTCGAGCACATCGAGCGCCACTCCGAGTGGATGGCGGACGCCCACGACATCCGCTTCGTCGGGAGCCGCCGCGCGGGTGTCGGCACGGAGTTCGCGTCGTTGACCCGCGTCGGGCCCCTGCGGACGAACGATGTCGCCATCGTCACCGAGTGGGAGCCACGGCGGACGATGGGGATCGTCCACCGCGGCGTCGTCACCGGCACCGGCCGGTTCACCTTGCGCCGCAAGCGCGGCGGCCGCACCCGCTTCTGCTGGGAGGAGCGGCTGCGGTTCCCGTGGTGGATGGGCGGGGTCGTGGGCGAGCGGGTGGCGAAGCCGGTCCTCAAGCGGATCTGGCGCCGCAACCTCCGCACGCTGAGAGCGCGCGTCGAGCGCTAGCGGCCGGCGAACTTGGCCTTGCCGGGGCCGTGCTCGAGGAAGCTGCGCACGCCGGTCTGGGCGTCGTCGGTATCGAAGACCTCGACGAACGCGTCCCGCTCGAGGTCGAGACCATCGCCGAGCGGGCCGTCGAGACCGGCGTCGATCGCCCGCTTCGCCATCCCCATGGCGACCACCGCGCCCGTAGCCAGCTCGCCCGCCCACGCCAGCGCGGCGTCGAGCAGCTCGTCGGCCGGGACCACGCGGTCGACGAAGCCGATCGCCCGGGCCTCCTCGGCCTTCACCTGGCGGCCGCTCCAGATGAGCTCCTTGGCCCGCGCCGGTCCGACGAGGCGGGGCAGGCGCTGGGTGGCACCGGCCCCGGGGATGATGCCGAGCAGGATCTCGGGCTGGCCCAGTCGGGCCGAGTCGGCCGCGATGCGCAGGTCGCAGGCGAGCGCCAGCTCCATCCCGCCGCCGAGCGCGACACCGTGGACGGCGGCGAGGACCGGGCGCGGGATGGCCGCGATCCCGTCGAACGCGGCCCGGAACGCGGCGCCGATCTCGCGGGCGCGCTCACCGTCGCCGAACTCGGAGATGTCGGCGCCGGCGGCGAACGCCTTGCCCTCCCCCGTCACCACCGCCGCCTTGACGCTGTCGTCGTCACTCAGCTCACGGGCTGCGGACGCGAGCTTCCCGAGCACCGCACGCGACAGCGCGTTCACCGGCGGGTTGTCGAGACGAACGATCGCGACGCCGTCGTCACGGCGTTCGGTGGAAACGAGATCGGGCACGGTCGAGGACGTTACCGGCCGCGAGGGAACAGCACCTCGCTGCCGATGGGGCGGAAGCCGGCGGCCAGGACCGACCGGACCGACGCGGCGTTGCCCGGCGCCACCTGGGCGAACAGCGGCTCGCCTTCGGGCACGCACCCGCGCGCCGCCAGCGCGAGGCGGCGTCCGAGGCCGCGGTTGCGACCGGCAGGCTCGACCTCGAACGCGAACTCCCACCGCTCGGCGAGCCCGCGGCCGACGACCAACACTCCCAACGCGTCGGGGTCGGTGTAGACCCGCACGTCGGTGCGGTGACGCGAGGCGTACTCCACCCTCGGGTGCGAGAAGGCGCTCGGCGCCGCCCGAAGCTCGAGGTCCTGATCGGCTGGCGTGCCCGTCGCCACCAGCACGAGGTCGTGACTGCCGGGACGGCTGCCGAGCTCGTCGCCCAGCCACATGAGGAACGTTGGGTGCATCCAGTTGGTGAGATCGCCCTCGGGAAGCCGCTCGCGCACGTCATCGGCGCGGACTCCGCCCGCGACCACGAGATGGGCGGTGAAGCTGACGACCGCGTCGACCCGTCCCGGGGGCGCCGGCACCACGTCGACCTCGCCGTCCGGGGGTGGCAGCGTCCCGTCGGCCGCCGCGCTCAAGATCTTGGTGAGCGGATGGCGGCGCACTCAGGCGTCCCCGAGCAGCTCGTCGGCAGCGGCGTGCGGATCGAGCTCGCGGGCCTCCACCCGGGCGACGACATCCTCGAAGCGCTCCCCTGAGCACACCTCCTCGACGCGCGCGCCGAGCCGCTCGTGCACGATCGCCCGCAGCTCGTCCCGGAGGCGCGACTCGCGGCGCCGGTCGAGCCGGCCGTCGGTCTCGAGGAAGGCGCGGTGGGCGAGCACCGCGTCCCACAGCTCGTCGATACCGCGCCCCTCGGTCGCGACGGTCTCGACGATCGGCGGGCGCCAGTCGCGCTCGCCCGCGAGCTCGAGCATGAGCTCGAGGTCACGCACCGTGTCGGCGGTGCCGGGACGGTCGGCCTTGTTCACCACGAGGATGTCGGCGATCTCGAGCAGGCCGGCCTTGTTGGCCTGCACCCCGTCACCCCATCCCGGGTTGACGACCACGATCGTGGTGTCGGCCGCGCCCGCGATCTCCACCTCGACCTGGCCCACGCCGACGGTCTCGATGATCACCCAGGGCTTGCCGGCGGCGTCGAGCACCCGAACCGCCTGCGGGGTCGCGAGCGCGAGGCCGCCGAGGTGGCCCCGCGTCGCCATCGACCGGATGAAGACACCCTCGTCGGTGGCGTGGTCCTGCATGCGGACCCGATCGCCGAGGATGGCGCCGCCGGTGAACGGGCTGGTCGGGTCGATGGCGAGCACGCCGACCTCGACGCCCTCGCCCCGGATGCGGGCGATGAGCTTGTCGGTGAGCGTCGACTTCCCCGAGCCCGGCGCACCGGTCATGCCGACGGTGTAGGCGTCGCCGGTATGGCGGTAGAGATCGGCTACGGCCTCGAAGGCGGCGTGACCGCCCGTCTCGACGAGAGAGATCAGCTTGGCGATGGCGCCCCGGTCGCCCTGACGGGCCGCTCCGACGAGCGCCGCCGGGTCCGCGGCCATCACAGTCGCCCCGTCAGCGGAGCGCTAGTCGGCGACGACCTCGGTGATCCCGGGAGCGCGATCCATGATGATCCGCTCGACCCCCGCCTTGAGGGTCATCATCGACACCGGGCAGGTACCGCAGGCGCCCACGAGCGTGACGTGGACCACCATGTCGGCGTCGATGCCGTTGAACTCGATGTCGCCGCCGTCGCTCTGGAGCGCGGGGCGGATCGCCTCGATCGCCTCGAGGACGAGAGGCTCGAGCTCAGCGGTGTCGGTATCGGAAGGCATCAGGTAGCTCCATCCAGGGGTCGCCCCGTACAACCGGCCCAGTATCGCAGGTGTTCCCGACCGGCCGGGAAGCGAACGGTCAGGCGTCGACCCGCGCTACGTCAGCGCCGAGCGAGCGCAGCTTGCCGGCGAGGTCGGGATAGCCCCGGTCGACGTGGTACGGATCGAGCACCTCGGTCTCGCCGTCGGCGGCCAGGCCCGCGAGCACCAGGGCGGCGCCCGCCCGCACGTCGAGCGCCCGCACCGGGGCGCCTGACAGTCGCGGCACTCCCCGCACGACCGCGTGGCGCCCTTCGTTGCGGACGTCGGCGCCCATGCGGTTGAGCTCGTCGACGAAGCTGAACCGGCTGTCGAACACGTTCTCGGTGACGATGGCGGTGCCCTCGGCGGTGGCGAGCAGCGCGACCACCAGCGGCATGAAGTCGGTCGCGAACCCGGGGTAGGGCAGCGTCGCGACGTCCACCGCGGCGAGACGGTCGTCGGCCCGGGCCCACAGCCCGTCCGGAGTCCGCGACACTTTCAGGCCCATCTCGCCCAGCTTCACGACCACCATCTCGAGGTGGGCGAGCTCGGTGCCCTCGATCGCGATCTCGCCGCCGGCGATGCCGCACGCCATCAGGAACGTCCCCGCCTCGATGCGGTCGCCCATGAGCGTGCTCTCGACCGGCGTCAGCTCCTCCACGCCCTCCACCTCGATGGTGGACGTACCCGCGCCGACGACGCGCGCGCCCATCTGGTTCAGGAAACCGGCGAGGTCGGTGATCTCGGGCTCGCGCGCCGCGTTCTCGATGATCGTCGCGCCCTTGGCGAGCACGGCCGCGGTGAGGAGGTTCTCCGTGGCCCCGACGCTGGGGAACTCCAGGACCACCCGCGCTCCGCACAGCGTGTTGCAGCGGGCTTCGATGAAGCCGTGCACGACCTCGAGCTCGGCGCCCATCGCCTGCAGGCCGCGGAAGTGCATATCGAGCTTGCGGCTCCCGATGTTGTCGCCGCCGGGCATCGCCACGCGGGCCTCGCCGCAGCGGGCGAGCAGCGGCCCGAGCACGTTGATCGAGGCGCGCATCCGGGTCACGTGCTCGTATGGGGCTTCGGCGTGGAGGTCGGGCCGGGCGTCGATGGTGAGCTCGTCGTCCCCGGTCCACTCGACGCCGGCGCCGATGCCGCGCAGCACGTCGAGCATGACGTCGAGGTCGGCGACCGGTGTCACGTTCCGCAGCACGGTGGACCCGGGGGCGAGAAGCGCCGCCGCCATCTGCTTCAGCCCGGCGTTCTTGGTTGCTCCCGAGACGCGCACGGTGCCGCTCAGCGGTCCGCTCGCGCGGACCACCAGCTTCTCGGTCATCGGCCGTGGTACTCCGGCGGGCGTTGCTCCACGAAGGCGGCGATGGCCTCCTTCATGTCGTCGGAGGTCAGACAGGTCTTCTGCCCCTCGGCCTCGATCACCAGCCCGTCGCGGATCGGGAGGTCGCCCGAAGCGGCGATGGCGCGCTTGACGGCGCGCACCGCCAGCGGCGGCTGCCCCGCGATGGTCGTGGCGAGCTCGCCCGCGACCTGCTCGAGCTCGGCGTCGTCGACGAGCCGCTCGGCGATGCCGATGCGGGCGGCTTCGTCGGCGTCGATGCGCTCGGCGGTGAAGATGAGCTCCTTCGCCTTGCCCACCCCGACGAGGCGCGGCAGCCGCTGGGTGCCGCCGAGGTCGGGGATGATCCCGTACTTGAACTCGAGCAGCCCGACCTGCGTGCCCCGCGCCATGACCCGCACGTCGCACGCCAGCGCGAGTTGGAGGCCGGCGCCGAGGGCGTAGCCGCGCACGGCCGCGATGGTTGCGAACGGCGCCTCGGCCAACCAGGTGAACGAGTCCTGCGTCCGCATGATGGAATCGACGACCGGATCATCGTGGCGGGCGCCGATTTCGCGGCCAGCCCCCAGTTCGTCGAGACCGTCGTCGCCCTGGCCGCCGCCGGCGAACACGGACGTGTCGATGCCGCTCGAGAACGCCCGCCCCTCGCCGATGACCACCAGCGCACGCAGGTCATCGTCGTTGCGCAGCTCGTCGCCGAGCTCGCCGAGCTCGCGCCACATCTCGATCGTGAACGAGTTGAGCTTCTCGGGTCGGTTGAGCCGGAGCCAGCCGACATGACCATCGCGCTCGAGACGCAGAGTGTTCATGCATGCAGGCTAGCGATTCGACCTACACGCGGCGGCGGAGCGACGGGAGGGAGCGGAGCCGCTCGCCCGCGAGCGAGTGCCCGCGGGCCGGGTATCCCGGCCCCCCACGAGCGAGCGAGGCAAGGAGGGTTATAGCCGGAGCTCCGCGGTCACCGGCCGCGACACGCAGAAGTCCTCGTTCGGCTGCACGTAGCCCGGCACGGCGCGCCGGGCGAC
>JBQTGU010000115.1:0-24680 GCA_052390575.1 Actinomycetota bacterium
CGTTGACGACACGCCCGCCACCGGAGACCCGGCCGATCACTTGCCCGCGCGCCACGCGCGCGTCAACATCACCGCGACACACACGCCGAGGATCAGATCGAGTTACACCACTCGGCGGGGCGCAACCTGTCAGCTCCTCAACCACCACACTGAGGGCGCCATCCACAGTGAGTCCTCTACCGTCCACCGTGACCTCATCTCCCGAACCGATCGGGTTGCGCCCGAACCACCGCGAACGGGCCGTGGCGGCATCAACGACCTCGGTCTTGTCATAGTTGCAACGCAGACCTAGCTCGTCGAGGCGTGCAGCGATCAGGTCCGAGTAGGTCCAGCAAGCATCGGAGTCACTACCAACCACGAAGAAATCGTCCGTGAAACGCAGATAGCCGAGATCATGGGATTTGAAGTCCTCATCCACCGGCATCAGGTAGGCCGTGCCAAGAACGCCGGAACCCTCTACCCCAATGGGCAACCCGCTCAGACCACAATTCTCCTGCCAACTCTCTAGTGCGCGGCCAATATGGTGAAGAGCGCCCGCGTCGCATTTGCACGCCGAAAGCAGCGCAAGAAGGGGGACGCTGGCGATGCTCGCATAGCACCGCTCGACGTCGGCGTGCAGAACCGCCTCTGCCGATGGACAGTCCGCGTACTTTCTCCCAAGCTTCTTGAGGCCTGACCAAGCCCTGTTCTTGCTCAGCACTGTCCAGCCTGGAGGCGGCTGATCCATTCGGCTGGAGAACACGCCCTTGTGGAAGCAACGGTGGAGGGATTCGAGGATTCGGCCAGCCGCGCAGCGAAACGTGATCGCGTCGCGCGGCTCGACCACGGCCATCTGCCGGAGCTTGTCTGGTCCGTTCGGAAAGGGAAACGACCAGTGCGCACCGATAGGCGCCCGGGCAATGAGGTTTCGCTCGACGGCTGCTACATAGCGCGAACGAGAATGCCGTAGGTCCGCATAGTCGATGACATCGGGTACCTCGACTTGAGGTGCTACATCAAGGAAGCGGCCGAAATTAGCGTCGAGCTCAGACTTCGTGAAGTAAACGGTCCCCCTCGCTCAGAACGGACTCTCCATCACGAGCAGCCGCTGGTGGCGCCGCAGCTCGGGCAGGCGTGACAGGAGCCGGCCCGCTGCATGATGTCGCCGCACACGTGGCAGATCACGGTCTCTCCGACCGTCCCGCCCGTCTCGGTGGTCACCTGCGCCGTCACCTGGCCGGGCGCGGCCGGCAGCGACGCCGACGGGGCCCGGTCCTCAGGTGGCAGCAGGTCCATGCCGGGCTCGGTCGGCTCGACCGCCTCAGCCACTCCCGGCAGAGTGGGCTCGAGGCGCTCCCCCACCGTGAGGATGCCGAGCTCCTCGCGCTCCTCCATCGGCAGGTACTCCACCGCCAGGCGGCGGAAGATGTAGTCGACCAGGCTGGTGGCGAAGCGGATGTCGGGGTCGTCCGTCATGCCCGCGGGCTCGAAGCGCATGTTGGTGAACATGTCGATGAATGCGCGCAGCGGCACGCCGTACTGGAGGCCGTGGCTCACCGAGATCGCGAATGCGTCCATGATCCCGGCGAGGGTCGACCCCTGCTTGGCGACCTTGAGGAACACCTCGCCGGGCCGCCCGTCCTCGAACTCTCCGACGGTCGCGTAGCCGTGGCAGTCGGCCACCCGGAACGAGTACGTCTTCGAGTTGCGCCTGCGGGGCAGCTTCTGACGGACCGGCTCCTGGACGATGACGGTCTCGACGATGCGCTCGACCTGCTGGCTCAGCGGGTCGGAGGCGGGGACGGTGTCGCTCGCTTTCTTCTGGGTCGAGAGGGGCTGGCCCACCTTGCAGTTGTCGCGATAAACGGCGAGAGCCTTGATACCAAGGCGCCAAGCTTCAAGGTGGAGCTCCTCGACGTCCTCCACGGTCACGTCCTCGGGCATGTTCACCGTCTTGCTCAAGGCTCCGCTGACGAACGGCTGAATCGCACCCATCATGGTGACGTGGCCCGTGTAGTGGATCGTGTTGTCGCCCATCGAGCACGCGAACACGGGCAGGTGCTCCGGGTCGAAGTCGGGTGCGCCGATGATCGTCTTGTGCTCGTCGATGTGCCGGATGATGGCGTCGACCTGTTCGTCGGGGTAACCGAGGCGGCGCAGCGCGCGGGGCACCGTCTGGTTGACGATGAGCATGGTTCCACCGCCGACAAGCTTCTTCGCCTTGGTCAGCGCGAGATCGGGCTCGAGGCCTGTCGTGTCACAATCAAGGGCCAAAGCAATAGTGCCGGTGGGAGCCAAAACGCTGGCTTGGGAGTTGCGCACGCCATTGATCTCCGCGACCTCCACCGCTTCATCCCACGCGCGCTGCGCCGCACCGAGCACGTCGGGCGGCACGAGTTCCTCGTCGATCTTCGCCGTTTCGGCTCGGTGCATCCGCAGCACGTTCAGCATCGGCTCTTCGTTCGCGGCGTAGCCAGCGAACGGGCCCATCCGCCCAGCGGTCCGAGCACTCGTCGCGTACGCGTGACCGGTCATGAGAGCAGTAAGCGCGCCCGCCCATGCGCGGCCTGCCGGCGAGTCATACGGAAGACCCAGGGCCATGAGGAGCGCGCCGAGGTTGGCGTAGCCGAGGCCCAGCTGGCGGAAGGCGCGCGTCGTCTCTGCGATCTTCTCCGTCGGGTAGTCCGAATTCCCGACGAGGACCTCCTGGGCTGTAAAGACGACCTCCACCGTGTGCTTGTAGCCCTCGACGTCGAACGTGTCGTCCTCACCGAGATACTTCAGCAGGTTGATGCTGGCGAGATTGCACGCCGAGTTGTCGAGGTGGACATATTCTGAACACGGGTTAGAGGCGTTGATCCGACCCGTGTTTGGAGCGGTGTGCCAACGATTGATAGTTGTGTCGAACTGCATCCCGGGGTCGGCGCACTCCCAGGTCGCCTCTGAGATCTCGCGCATGAGCTCTCGCGCCTTCAGCGTCTTGAGGACCTGGCCCGTCGTTACGGCGCGGAGGTCCCAGTCGCGGTCTTCAAGGACGGCTTGCATGAACTCATCGGAGACGCGCACCGAGTTGTTGGCGTTCTGATACTGAATCGAGTGGCTGTCGCGGCCGTCGAGGTCCATATCGAAGCCAGCCTCGCTCAGGGCGCGCGCCTTTCGCTCCTCACGCGCCTTGCACCAGATGAACTCCTCGATGTCGGGGTGGTCGGCGTTCAGCACAACCATCTTGGCGGCCCTTCTGGTTTTTCCGCCTGAATTGTGTGTTACCACCGAGTCGACGAGGTACTCGTGAACATCCTCGACCGTCAGGTCGAAGGTCGGGCCGGTACCGGCAGACTCGATAGTCACGGGGACGTAGAACTCCTCGCCGTATGCGAAGTCGGCGAGTCGAGAGACGCTCAGCTCATGAGGAAACCGTCGGAGCAGTACTCGAGCTCGAAGAAGACTCATGCTTCGAGGCTCCGCGAAGCGACAGTACGGGGCGATCGCCCTACGGAGACGCTGATCCGTCGTCGCTTCCCAGATGCGATTCAGGTCTCGGGTGACATACGGGACGATCCACTGAGTTTCGAAAGGACTAACGGACTTGCGGGCGACGGCAGCCTCGAGAGCGGCGTGCTTGCGCTCAGAAACGAAACCAACGAGCTTCGAGAAGCAACGAACGCCTTCGCCGCCTACGACGCGGACCGTAAAGATGGGATCACCGCCGAGCGCCGTCCGCCGATCGTCGATGCGCCCGATCCAGGAGGGAATGCCGAGTGAGAACAGGACGCGCTGCACGTCTTGAGCCAACTCGTTGCTCACGGTTGACAGCCACGGATAGCCGTTCCCAATGTGACCATCGGCTTCGAAGAGGCCCGCCAGGAAGGCAGCTCGGACGGAGGTGGGTGATGACTGGACGGCCATGGGAATGCGAAGGTCGCCACTACCCGACTTCCTCAGACCATTGAGCTCGAGGAAGCGGATGATCTGGCCCGAGGAAAAGCGCAGCGATGTCGATGCATCTGGCCTGTCGTTGTGTCGGCTCCCATAGAAGTGGACGTTGTCGCCAAAGACCGCTCGCGTGAGCGCTTGGTATCGGCTCGGGAGTTCAGCGTCGTCGTCGCCTAACTGAACGGCGACGAACTTCGCGTGGCGATTGCTCGTGACCGAGCCGTCTCCGAGGATCCAGCCAAGCCACATCGCGAACGGCTCGTCGAGGACCTCAGGGAGTTCGTGACGGATCTCCCGGTGATGCCCAGGTCCGACCGGGCGCAATTCTTGCAGCGAGCCCTGCTGTCGGGCAGAGAGATCCAGCAGGACAAAGTCGTCCGTTCTGAGGTCGCCTGCTTCGCGCCACGTCTCACCGTCTCGTCCTCGCACGCGGAACCTGTGCTCAGGTGTGCAGGTGATTTCTCCGCCGAGCGAGGTGCGAACGCGCACCAGCGGACGAACGCCGTTGTCGTGGACCTTGACGACGGGCTGATATCCAAACCGCGTCAGCACCCGCCAGCCCGGCTGCATCTCGCGAATCGGGACCACACCGTGGTCGCTCACGATCGGCGTATCGGCATGGAGACACTTGATCGTGCCGGCGGACGCATCGGCGCCGCGCATGAAGCTCACGGGTCCGCTCGCGGTCCCGCCGCCCTCCAACGACTCCTGCGACGATCGGATGGTCGAGAGATTGATGCCGGAGCCCGACCCACCCTTGAAGATGATCCCCTCTTCCCGGTACCAGTTGAGGATCGCGTTCATCGTGTCCTCGACCGCAAGGATGAAACACGCGCTCGATTGCTGCCGAACGCCTTTCACGCCGATGTTGAACCAGACCGGAGAGTTAAAAGCGGCGCGCTGGTGAAGAAGGATGTACTTGAGCTCGTCGCGGAACGCGTCGGCCTCGAGATCGTCGACGAAGTAACCGTCACGCTCACCCCAACGCGTGATCGTGTCAGCAATGCGATCGATGACCTGCTTGAGCGACCACTCGCGCTCGGGGGTGCCGAGCGTCCCGCGGAAGTACTTCTGAGCAACGATGTTGGTCGCGTTCTGCGACCACGTGACAGGGAACTCGACATCAGGCTGGAAGAACGCGTCAGTGCCGTCCTTGTAGTTCGGGATGCGCGCTTCACGTCGTTCCCACTCGACCGTGTCGTACGGATGCGTATCGGGATCGGTGAAGTGTCGACGGACCCCGATAGCGAGCTCTTCCGGCGCCATGGTCATGATTCTTCCCCCAAATCGCCGACGTTGTGGCCGCTGCAAGCGCAAGATGTGGTGGTCCGACCGGAGCGGCACCACAAGATGCGGTAATGCATTACACCATTGTAATTACACCAGCGCAACCACTTCTCTGGGCTCGAAACCGCAGGTCAGAGAGGTGCTCGCGAAGGTTCGCGCTGGTGAATCGGCGCACGAGGCCAGACCACTCTGGTCACAGGAGCCCCACCCGGCCCCAGAAGGGCTCACCGGAGGGCTTAGCGCCGCTTGGGCGCGGTCGTCTTCTGGAGCTCGCCGACCTCGCGCTCGAAGTCGTCGAGGTTCTCGAAGCCCTTGTAGACCGAGGCGAACCGCAGGTAGGCGACGTCGTCGAGCCGGCGCAGCCGCTCGAGCAAGGCCAGGCCCAAGCGCTCGCTGGTGACCTCGGCGCTCTCCCCCCGGGCCTCCTCCTCGACCTCGGCCGCCAGCGCGGCCACCGTGCCCTCCTCGATCGGCCGGCCCGTGACCGCCCGCTCGATGCCGGCGGCGAGCTTGTCGCGGTCGAAGGGCTCGCTCGTCCCCGACCGCTTCACCACCACGAGGGGCACCTCGTCGATCCGCTCGTAGGTCGTGTAGCGACGGCTGCACACCAGGCACTCGCGCCGGCGGCGGATCGCCGCGCCGTCCTCGGCCAGGCGGGAGTCGACGACCTTGTCGTCGACCCCCTGGCAGTAAGGGCACCGCACCGTTAAATGGCTCCGTCGCTCGGCGCCGGGATACCCGGCGCCGCCCCTTCGGGGAGGCTCCTCCGCACGGAACCCAACGTACCCGGGGCCCGATCGGGTCACCATGACAGGCCGACGGCACGGGGGCGCGCGCGGTCAACCAGGCCAGACAATCGTCTCGCCCGGGATCAGCGGCGCGTCCCCCCGCGCCTCGGCGAGCGCGTCGACGACCGGGCGGGGATCCTCGCCCGGCGCGAGCTCCTCGGCGATCGACCACAGCGAGTCGCCCTGCTGGACGACGTAGGAGATCCGGCCGGACGCAGAAGAGGAGGCGGAAGAGGCTGGGCGGCGCTCGGAGACCGCGAGGGGTGAGTCTCCGAGCGCGCCACCCGCCTGCGCCGCCACAAGCACGATCACCAGCGCCAGCCCGGCGGCGGCTACTCGCCGGCGCCGGTAGGTCGCGGTGGAGGGCCTCGGCCGGGAGCGGATCGTGGGGTCCGCCCGGTAGCCGAGGTGGCCTCTCGTGGTGGTCATGACGGCTGCCATCTGGTGCCTTCTCCTCTTGTGCGCCCGCTCCTCGTAGCCAACCACGGGGGTGTGACAGCTACGTCCGGCGAACGCCTGTTCGGGCATCCAACCACGAACGGGCGTTCGAGGTCAAGGGAAAAACGAACAGATGTTTGCCCCGAACGCGTGATCGTGTTACGGTGCGTCAGACGGTCTCAGGCAGAGCGGCAGATCGGGAGAGCTGGAGGAAGCCATGACCGACCTCACCGACCGGCAGCGCCAGGTCCTGGAGTTCATCGACGCCGAGGTCCGCCAGCGGGGCTACCCCCCGAGCGTGCGGGAGATAGGCGAGGCCGTCGGCCTCTCGTCGAGCTCGACGGTCCACGCCCACCTCGCCGCCCTCCAGGACAAGGGCTACCTGACCCGCGACCCCACCAAGCCCCGGGCACTCGAGGTCCACTTCGAGTCGGGGTCGGGCGGAGTGGTCGAGCGCCGTCCCGCCCGCCACGTGCCCCTGGTCGGCGACGTCGCCGCCGGCACCGGCGTGCTCGCGGCCGAGAACATCGAGGAGAGCCTGCCCGTCCCCGAGGACTTCACCGGCGGGAGCGGCGACCTCTTCATGGTCCGGGTGCGGGGCGACTCGATGATCGACGCCGGCATCCTCGACGGCGACTACATCGTCGCCCGCCAGCAGGCGACCGCAGATCCGGGCGACACGGTGGTCGCCGGCATCCCGGGCGAGGAGGCCACCGTGAAGACCTACCTCCGGCGCCGGGGGAAGGTCGTGCTCCGGCCCGAGAACGCCGACCTCGACGAGATGGTGTTCGACGCCGAGGACATGACGCTCTACGGCAAGGTCGTGACCGTCATGCGTCGCCTGTAGCCGCCTCTCTCACTACGGCCGTCCTTCTCACTCCACACCGAGGAACCGGGCCAAGGCCCGGTGGCAGCCCTCGACCGATTCCCGGGTCACCAGCTCGCCGGCGGTGTGGGCGAGCTCGGGATCGCCGGGGCCGAAGTTGACCGCGGGGACACCCCGGGCAGCGAAGCGGGCCACGTCGGTCCATCCCAGCTTGGGACGGACCTCCAGGTCCAGCGTGTCGACGAACTCGGCAACCAGCGGATGGCCGAGGTTCGGCGGCGCCGCCGGTGATGCGTTCAGGACCTCGACCTGGTCGGCGTCCTCGAGCAGCGAGAGAACCTGGGTCGTCGCCTGCTCGATCGAGTAGGCGGGGGCGAAGCGGCGGTTCACGATGAACGAGCAGGCGTCGGGCACGACGTTGTTGGCGACGCCGGCCTCGATCCGCACGACCTCGAGCGACTCGCGGTAGGGCAGCCCGTCGACCTCGACGGTGTCGGTCTCGTGGGCAACCACCCGGGCGAGCACGGGCGCGGCCTCGTGGATGGCGTTGCGCCCGATCCAGGGCCGGGCCGAATGGGCTCGGATCCCGTCGAACGACGCCCGGACGTGCAGCGTCCCCTGACAGCCCGCCTCGACCGCGCCGCCGGTGGGCTCCAACAGCACCGCGAAGTCACCCTCGAGCAGGTCGGCGCGCTCGGCGAACAGCCGGCGCAGGCCGTTGTGCTCCTCGGCGACCTCCTCGCACTCGTAGAACGCCAGCGTGACGTCGTGCCGGGTCGCCGAGCCCGCCTCGCTCAGCTGCTCGGCCAGCCGCAGCAGCACCGCCAGGCCGCCCTTCATGTCGGCCGATCCCAGGCCGTGCAGCACCTCCCCGTCGAGACGGGCGCGCTCGTTGCCGTTCGGGGGGACGGTGTCGAGGTGGCCGCCGAGCACGATCCGCCGCTCGCGCCCGAGGTCGGTCCGAGCGATCACGTTCTCACCGACGCGTTCGATCGAGAGTCCCGGCGCCCGCGTCCGGAGCCGGCCCTCGATCGCGCCGGCGAGCGCCTCCTCCCGGTGACTCGGTGACGGGACCGCCACCAGCGACGCGGTGAGCGTCAGGAGATCGCCGGCGTCAGCGTCGGCGATCGAGGGAACGGTCGTCACTGCCCGACGCCGTGCTCGCGGAGGATGTCGTTCAGCTTCGCCTTGTCGTGGCGTTCACCCTCCTCCAGCCGTCGGAGGATCAGTGCGCAGGCGAGCCCGAACTCGCCGCCGGGGAACTGCTTCTTGCGGCTGGCCTGGACGACGATGCACCACGGCGGCACCACGCCCCGCGCCACCTCCTCCCCCGTCTGGGCGTCGATCACCGGGATGCCGGGGTTGAGGATCACGCCCTCGCCCAGCACACTGCCCCGCCCCACCCGGGCGCCCTGCGTCACCATGCAGCGACTCCCGATCGTGACCTCGTCCTCCACGATCACCGGCGCGGCCTGGGGCGGCTCGAGCACCCCACCGATCCCGACGCCACCGGAGAGGTGGACCCGCTCGCCGATCTGGGCGCACGACCCGACCGTCGCCCACGTGTCCACCATCGTCTCGGCGCCGACGCGAGCGCCGATGTTGACGTAGCTGGGCATCAGGATGACGCCGGGGGCCAGGTACGAACCCCACCGGGCCGAGGCACCCGGGACCACGCGCACCCCGGCGGCGGCGTAGTCGTGCTTCAACGGGATCTTGTCGAGGTACACGAATGGCCCCGCCTCCACGACCTGCATCTTCTCCAGCCGGAAGAGGAGGAGGATCGCCTGCTTGAGCCACTCGTGCACCACGACCTCGCCGTCGACGATCTCGGCGACGCGGACCTCGCCCCGATCGAGCTGGTCGACGGCGGCGTGCACCGCCTGGCGAGCCTCCGCCTCGGGCATGACCGCGGCGAGGTCGTCGCGCCCTTCCCAGAGCGCGGTGACGGTCTTGGCGAGCTGGTCCATCTGTCTCCCTACACCGGTGCCGACGCCAGCCGGTCGAGCGCCAGGGTCAGCTGCGCGTCGGTGACGGTCAGCGACAGCCGGACGTGGTCGACGCCATCGGGACCGTAGAGGTCCCCGGGCGCGACGACGAGCCCGCGTTCGGCCAGCCGGGCCGCGATCCCCCACCCGTCCTGGGCGTCGGCGGCGTCACGCAGCCACAGGTAGAAGGTCGACGTCCCGCCGTCGTGGGCCAGCCCGAAACCCTCGAGCGCGTCGAGGGCGGCGGCCCGGCGCCGGCGGTAACGCTCGCGCTGCTCGTCGACGTGGGCGTCATCGTCGAGCACCGCGGCCGCCGCTGCCTGCACCGGGGTGGGCACGATCATGCCCGCGTGGCGCCGGACCTCCGCCAGATAGCCGACCAGGTCGGGATCGCCGGCGACGAAGCCGGCCCGGAGCCCGGCGAGGTTGGAACGCTTCGACAGCGAGTGGACGGCGAGGACACGCTCGGCGCCGCCAGCGAGTGCGGTCACCGGCGGCGCGGGCGCGCCCGACTCGTCGTAGGTGAACTCGGCGTAGCACTCGTCGCTGGCGACGATCGCCCCGTGGGCGCGCCCCCAGTCGACCAAGGCGGCGAGCTCGCCCGCGGGCGTCGACGCCCCGGTCGGGTTGCACGGCTCGTTGAGCCACAACATCAGGGCCCGGTTGGCGTCGTCGGCGCTCACCTGGGCGACGTCGAGGCACCACTGCCCGTCGACGGGAACGGGCACCGCCCGCAGCCCCGCCAGGTCGGCGCCCATCTCGTAGGTCGGGTACGACACCGCCGGGTACAGCACCGTGTCACGCGACGGGTCGCGCAGCGACAGGAGCCGCGGGAGGGACGCCACCGCCTCCTTTGTCCCGACGCAGGCGGCCACCGCTTCGGGAGGGATGCTGACCCCGAACCGACGCGCCATCCAGCCGCTGGCGGCTTCGCGAAGTGCTGCGGTCCCGATCGAGGGCGGGTAACCCGCCGACCCCGGCGCGGCCGCCCGCAAGGCCTCGAGCGCGACCTCGGGGACGGGATCGACCGGCGTGCCGATCGAGGTGTCGACGCCCCCGCCGGGGACGGCGGCGGCCGTCGTGCGCAGCTCGCCCAGCCGGTCCTGGGGGAACGTCGGGGGAACGAAACCGCTGATCATGTCGAGGCGAGCGTACCGGCGCTACCCGACCACGAAGTCGGCAAAGCGCGACACGTCCTCCTGGGGTATGCGGGCACGCACCCTCGTCTCGCGGTCGCCGTGGATCTCGACCAGCACCTCACCCTCGCGGTGAAGCGCCGCCATTACGTCGCCGCGCTCGTACGGAACGGCCAGCTCCACGATCCGATCGAGCGCTCGGAGCCGCTCGGCGAGGACCTCGCGCAGCTTGTCGACGCCCTCGCCGGTGGCCCCCGAGACCGCCACCGATCCCGGATGGGCGGTGAGGATCTCGTCGACCGCGTCGGGCGCTGCGATGTCGACCTTGTTCACGACGAGGAGCTCGGGGAGGTCAGCGGCGCCGATCTCGCGCAGCACGTCGTGGACCGCCTCGATCTGCTGCTCGACCATCGGCGCGCTCGCGTCGACGACATGGACCAGGAGGCGGGCGTCGACGACCTCCTCCAGCGTCGAGCGGAACGCTTCGACGAGCTGGTGGGGCAGCTTGCGGACGAAACCGACGGTGTCGGAGAGCAACACGGTCTCGCCGCCGGGCATTCGCAGCCGCCGGGTAGTCGGGTCGAGGGTGGAGAACAGCTGGTCCTCGACGAGCGCGTCCGACGCGGTGAGGCGGTTGAGCAGCGTCGACTTCCCCGCGTTCGTGTAGCCGACGAGCGCAACGGTCACGAGCTCGCGCCGCCGGCGTGCCTTGCGCTGGGTCCCGCGGGTCCGGGCCAGCCGCTTCAGGTCGTCCTCGAGCTTGCGCATCCGGCGCTGGATGCGCCGGCGGTCGACCTCGAGCTGGGTCTCGCCCGGTCCCCGGGTGCCGATGCCGCCGGCCTGCTGGCTGAGCTCGATGCCTCGCCCTCGCAGCCGGGGGAGCCGGTAGCGGAGCTGGGCGAGCTCGACCTGGACCATGCCCTCCTGGCTGGTGGCGTGCTGGGCGAAGATGTCGAGGATCAGCGCGACCCGGTCGACGACGTCGCGGCCGAAGAGCTTCTCGAGGTTGCGCTGCTGGGCGGGCGTGAGCTCGTCGTCGAAGACGACGACGTCGGCGTCGAGCCCGTCGGCGAGGGCGCGCAGCTCCTGCGCCTTGCCCGAGCCGATGTAGGTCGCGGGGTCGGGTTTCTCGCGGCGCTGCAGGATCGACTCGACCGGCTCGGCGCCGGCGGTGTCGGTGAGGAGGCCCAGCTCCGACAGGCTGGCCTCGGCCTCGTCGAGGGTGCGGGTCCCCGATCCGGTGCCGACGAGCAGCGCCCGCTGGTGGACGACGCCGAGGTCGACCTCGGTCGCGGTGAGGCGCCGCCGCTGCCGCCCGCCGCGGTGGGCCATCAGAGCTCCACCTCGGTGTCGAACACGTGCACGACGGGGCCGTGGAGCCGGACGGTCTCCCCCAGCTCGACCCGGTGCTCGCCCCCCGGGACCCGAACGACGACGGTGTCGCCGACCAGGCCCCGCCGGTGCGCGACCGCGGCCGCGGCGCACACACCCGTCCCGCACGACAGGGTCTCCCCGACGCCGCGCTCCCACACCCGCATCGTGAGCTCGTCGGTACCGGCGACCGCGATGAACTCGACGTTCGCGAGCTTCGGAAAGCGGCCGTCGTGCTCGAGCCGGGGGCCGTGCTGGGTCACCCGGGCTTCGGCGGGATCGTCGACGAACAGGACGAGGTGGGGGTTCCCGATCCCGACCGCGTCGCCCCGGTAGGTCACGCCGTGGAACGTGGCTTCGAGCTCGAACGGGCTGGGGGCGTCGAGGGGGATCTCGGCGGGCTCGAACGTGACCGGACCCATATCGACGGTGGCGCCCGCGACGTCGCCGGCGGCGTCGAGCTCGAGCTCGACCTCGCGGCGGCCGGCGTCGGTGTCGACGGTCAGCCGCTTGCCGTCACCGAGCTCGGCCCGGTTGGCGACCCAGGCGAGGCAGCGGATGCCGTTGCCGCTCATCTCCGCGCGACTCCCATCGGCGTTGAAGAGAACCATTTCGCAATCGGCGCCGTGGTCGCCGTCTAGGACGACGATCACACCGTCGGCCCCAACCGCGCGGTGACGATCGCAGAGCGCAGCAGCCTGCGCACCGAGCATGCCCATCACGCCGGTGTTCGCGCCGAGACAACCCCACACGAGGAAGTCGTTGCCGGCGCCGTGGAGCTTCGAGAGCCGAAGCGTGGTCATCGCGACCAGCTTGCCAGCAGGGCGGGGAGGATCGATGCCGGATTCTCCCCGGCGCCGTACCAGGTCACGCGGGGATCGCGCCGGAACCACATGCGCTGGCGCCGGGCGAACGAACGTGTCCGCCGGGCGGCGGTCTCGAACGCGGCCTCGAGCGACGGCTCCGCGCCCTCGAGGTGCGCGAGCAGCTCCTTGTACCCGATCGCCTGGCGGGCGGTGCGCGACGGCGCGCCGTTGCTCCCGGCGAGCCGGCGCACCTCGTCGAGCAGCCCCGCCTCCCGCATCGTCGCGAACCGACGCGCGATCCGACCGGCGAGCACGCCGCGCGGCAACCAGATCCCGGCCAGCCGGACCGGGAACGCGGTCGGTCCGAAGCTGGCGACGCCGGGCCCGAACGACGAGAACGGCTTGCCCGTCAGCCGGATCACCTCCAGTGCCCGGACGATCCGGCGGGCGTTGTGGGGGTCGATACGGGCGGCGGCGACGGGATCACGCTCCGAGAGCTCGCTGTAGGCGGCGGCGACGCCGCCGGGCTCGCTCGTCCCCGCCTCGAGCTCGGCCCGCAGCTCGAGGTCCTCGCCGGGGAAGCGCAGGTCGTCGACGACCGCCTGCACGTACAGACCGGTCCCACCGACCAACAGCGCCCGGTGACCGCGGGCTTCGATGGCCGCGACCGCATCGCGCGCCGCCGCCTGGAAGCGCGCCACCGACCAGTCTTCGGAAGGATCGGCGACGTCGATGAGATGGTGCGGGACCGTCGCCTGCTCCGCCGGTGTCGGCTTGGCGGTGCCGATGTCCAGGCCCCGGTACACCTGCATCGAGTCGACCGAGACGATCTCGACGGGGCCGAGCGCCCGGGCGATCTCGAGGGCAAGCTGGGTCTTGCCCGACGCGGTCGGTCCGACCAGCGCGAGGTGCGTGGTGGTCACACCACCGTGACGGGGATGCGGGCCTTCACCCGCCGCGGGGCCACCGTGGTCGCGACATGGTCGCCCCGCAGCCAGTGGGGAGCAGCGCCGGTGACCCGCACCTCGGCGTACGTGCCGGCCCGCGGCGGATCAGCCGGATCGCGCGGCACGAAGTGCACCAACTTGTTCTGTCGCGATCGCGCCGCCAGCACCGCCGGGTCGGTCTTGGACGGCCCGTCGACCAGCACTTCCTCGACGCGACCGACGCGGGCCTGGTGGCGGGCGAGGGCGTGGCGCTCGACCCGCTCGGTCAGGCGACGCATCCGGTCCCGGGCGACCTCGGCCGGCACGAAGTCGTCGGTCATGTCGGCCGCGGGCGTTCCCGGGCGCGGTGAGAACACGAAGGTGTAGGCGGCGTCGTAGGAAGCCTCGTCGACCACGTCGAGCGTGCGCTGGAAGTCGGCTTCGGTCTCGCCCGGAAATCCGACGATGAGGTCGGTCGTCACCGCCAGATCGGGGATCGCGGCTCGAGCCGATGCCAGGCGGGCGAGGTAGCGGTCGGCGGTGTAGCCGCGGTGCATCCGGGCGAGCGTGCGGTCGCTGCCGGCCTGGAGCGGCAGGTGGAGGTGCTCGCACACGGCGTCGCACTCGGCCATGGCCGCGATCGTCTCCGGTCGCAGGTCCTTGGGATGGGGCGAGGTGAACCGGATACGCCGGATGCCGTCGACGGCGTCGACCGCCCGGAGCAGGTCGGCGAAGCGGGGGCGGTACTGCCCGGCCCCGAGGTCGCGGCCGTACGAGTTCACGTTCTGGCCCAGGAGGGTGATCTCGCTCACGCCGTCGGCGGCGAGCTCCTCGACCTCGCGGACGATGTCGCCGAGGCGGCGGCTCACCTCGCGTCCGCGCACGGTCGGCACGATGCAGAACGTGCAGGAGTTGTCGCAGCCAATCTGGATCGTGACCCAGGCGGAGTGGGCGACGTCGCGCCGGGCGGGCAACGCCGAGGGGTACGCCTCGTGCTCCTCGACGATCTCCACGATCGGGCCCTCCCACCGGGCCCGCTCCAGGAGCGCGGGGGCCTCGGCGAGGTTGTGGGTGCCGAACACAACATCGACGTGACCGGCCCGCTCCACCACCAGCTCTCGATCCTTCTGGGCGAGGCAGCCTCCCACCGCGATCTGCATCTCGGGACGTTGCGCCTTGAGTGCCTTGAGCCGGCCGAGGTGCCCGTAGAGCTTGTTGTCGGCGTTCTCGCGGATGCAGCAGGTGTTGAGGACGACGACGTCGGCGGCCTCGACGTCGTCGGTCGGCTCCATGCCCTCGGCGCTCAGCAGGCCGGCGATGCGCTCGGAGTCGTGCTCGTTCATCTGGCATCCGTACGTGCGGATGTGGAAGCGGCGGGGGCCCGAAGAGCCGGACATGGCTCCAGTCTCCCACGACGGGACCACAAGTAGCCTCCCGCCATGCGCGCCGGCCCCGAGTTGCGGACCGCCCGCCTGGTCCTGCGCCGTTGGCGTGACGACGACTGCGAGCCGTTCGCCCGTCTGAACGCCGACCCGGTCGTGATGGAGCATTTCCCCGGTCGTCTGACCCGCGCCAAGAGCGACGACTTCGTCGATCGGATCGAGGCCGGCTTCGAGGAGCGCGGGTACGGGCTCTGGGCGGTCGAGGTTCCGGGTGTCACGCCGTTCATCGGGTTCGTCGGGTTGAACCCGGCGGCGTTCGATGCGCCGTTCACGCCCGCGCTCGAGGTGGGGTGGCGGCTCGACCGATCGGCTTGGGGGCAGGGCTACGCAACCGAGGGCGGCCGGGCCGCGCTCGGGTTCGCCTTCGACGAGCTCGGGGTCGACGAGGTCGTCTCGTTCACCACCGTTCGCAACGACCGCTCGCGCCGGGTCATGGAGCGACTGGGGCTGCGCCACGACTCCGACGACGACTTCGAGCACCCGGAGCTCCCGGAGGGCCACCCCATCCGACCCCATGTGCTGTACCGGATCGACCGGGCGGCGTGGGAGTCGGCCGCTTGATCGACTCGCTCCACGTGTCGGTGGTCGAGTTCGTGGCGATCCTGCTCGCGACGGTCATCGGCGCCACCGTGCAGGGCACCGTCGGGTTCGGACAGAACCTGGTCGTGGTGCCGGTCGTCGCCCTCCTCGTGCCCGAGGCGTTGCCGGCGGCGCTCGTGTTCGCGGGCACGCCGATCACGATCGCGATGGCGGTGCGCGAGCACCACGGCATCGACCGGCGCGGCCTCGCCTGGATGACGGCGGGGCGGGTGCCCGGGACCTTGGTGGGCCTGGTGATCGTGGCCACGCTGTCCGCTTCGGCATTGGGCGCGCTGGCGGGTGGCATCGTGCTCGTCGCGGCCGTGGCGAGCGCACTCGCCCCGCCGATCCCGGCAACGGCGCCGGCCGCGCTCGTCACCGGCACGGCGTCGGGCGTGTTCGGGACCGCGGCCGCCATCGACGGGCCGCCCATGGCGCTGCTCTATCAGCACCACCCCGGTCCCCAGCTCCGGGCCACGCTGGCCGCGGCGTTTGTGGTCGGCAGCGTGATGACGGTGGCCGGACTGCTCCTCGCGGGCGAGGTCGCGGGCTGGCAGGTCGCACTCGCGCTCGCGCTGTTCCCGGGCATCGCCGCCGGGTTCTGGTTGAGCCGGCCCGTCACCCGGGAGCTGCACGGCCGAAGCCTGCGTCCCGCAGTCCTCGCGATCGCGGGGTTGACCGGCGTGGCCGCGGTGATCCGCGGCATCGCGGCCTGAGCGCCACCTCCGTGTGTTGCCGAGAGTCCGATCGGGCGACGGATAGAAATTTCGCCGGCGACTAGGAGCGACCGGCACGGAGCACGGCCGACGCTGATCGCAGCGTTTTCTTGTCGCCGGCAACCTCAGCCAGGCCCTGCGCAACCGCTTCGACCAACGAGAGCTTGCCCGCCGCCACTCCGAGCAACGTCGTGGGGTCGGAGGTGACGACGATGGCCGGCCGGTCCGCCGATCCGCTCGCCACCTCGATCGACTTGCCTTGTGTTCGGAGGTGGACGACTCCGTCGCCCACCCGCAGCTCGATGACGGGCAAGTCACCGGCTGCCTCCGGAAGCACCGCCCGCAGGGCGAGGGTGAGCCACTCAGGGCGGAACGCGAGATGTGGTGACGCGTTACCGATCCAATGCCCGCCCCAACGGACCATCGCCATGATCGGTTGCTCCAGCTCCCGGCCGGTGAGGGTCAGGTCGTAGCTCGGTCGACCCGACTCGCCTTCATCGCGGCTGATCAGGCCGTCCGACTCGAGCTGGCGAAGTCGCTCGGCGAGGAGGTTGCTTGCGATGCCGGGGAGTGCGGCGCGTAGCTCGGCGTAACCACGGGGTCGGATGAGCAGCTCGCGAACGATGAGCAAGGTCCACCGGTCGCCGATGCGGTCGAGGGCGAGCGCGAGGGCGCAGAACTGCCCGTAGCTCCGACGGGGCACGCCGAGATTCTACTTGATTTTCTAAATCAGATCTACTTTACTTGCGCCAACTTACCGAGGAGAGGCCCGTGGATACATACAAGGCACTGGACGCCGCCATCAGCTCGACTCACCCCATCGTTGCGGGCACGACACCCGCACACTTCGACCGCCCTACGCCGTGCGCGGCATGGGACGTGCGGGAGCTGTTGAACCACATCGTCGGCACCCTGTGGTTGGAGCACGCGCTCCTCACCGACGCACCGCCTCCCCACAGCCTGGGACCCGGCGGGCTGCCCGACACCGACCTCGTCGGCGATAACCCGATCGCCGCCTACGAGGCGGGCGCCGACGCGGCCAGGGCCGCGGCTAGCGCCCCCGGAGCGCTCGAAGCGTCTCATCAGACTCCCCTCGGCGAGATGCCGGCCGCCGGGCTCGCCTCCTTCGCCTCGCTCGACCTCCTTGTGCACGGCTGGGACCTTGCCCAGGCCACCGGCCAGTCGGCTTCGTTCGACGAGGCGCTCGTCGCCCACTGCTTCGGGTTCGCTCAACAAGCGATCACCGACCAGACGCGCGGCCCCCTCATCGGTCCCCCCGTGCCAGTGCCGGACGCGGCCCCGACTATCGACCGTCTCGTCGGCTTCATGGGCCGCCGGCCGTGAAAGGCGACAGCCCCACGGCGGAGGAGGAGCGGTTCTGGCACCACGCCGCTCCTCTGCTGGACGCCGTGACGTCTCCTGCTGGACGCCGTGACGTCTCCCGCTCCACGATGATGGGGCTGCCCTGCCTCCGCGTGCGGGGAGCCTTCTTCGCCTCGTTCGATCGCCGGACGGGCGATCTCCTCGCCAAGCTGCGCGAGGAGCGCGTGCGCGAGTTGGTGGAGTCGGGCCGCGCCATCCACTTCGCGCCCGCCGGGCACACGTTCCGAGAGTGGGCCGCCGTCCCGCCGGTGCGTAGGCGATCGTGGCCGAAGCTGCTCGGCGAGGCGATCGAGTTCGTGCGATCGAGCTGAGCCAGGTTCTAGTTCAAGCAGAGGGCCCGGAAACCTCCGGACCATCTAGCGGAGGAGCAGAAGACATGCGGTTGGCATGTGAGGGTTGTGACTGGGTGACCGAGGCAGACACCGCTGACGAGCTTCACGCCGCGATGATGGCGCACGGCGATGACGCACACTCGAATCACTTCGACGGTAAGAGCCCTGGCCAGATCCAGGAGATGAAGAAGATGATGGACGCCCACGTCCGCCAAATGATCGTCGACCAGAACTGAGTCGTCGCCGGTCACGAGGCGCGTTTGGTGCGCTGCGGTGGTCGTGATCTCGCCCGATGTCGGCGAATTCACAACCGTGCGGGCACAGCAAAGTGCGAGACGACGGCCTGAGCGCACCCGCGGCGCCCGGCCCCGTGGAGCGCAGGGGGGATGGGGCCGGGCGCCGGTGGGGCGCGCGGGTGCCGGTCGCTAGCCCTCGATCTCGAGGGTCTCGGGTTCTTTGGCCGTGGCCTTGGCCTTGCCGGTCGAGCGACCGTTCTTCGCCGGCTTAGGCGACGGAGTCTCCTCGGCCGCAGTGAGATCGATCTCGGCCTTCTCCTCCACCGGCTGGTCCACCGGCGGCGGGTCGACGACCTCGTCCGGCGGCTCGATGCCGACCGCGGCCCGGATCTTCTCGCTGATCTCGAACATAAGGTCGAGGTTCTCGGTGAAGAACTGCTTGGCGTTCTCGCGGCCCTGACCGAGCTGCTCACCTTCGTAGGTGAACCATGCCCCCGACTTCTTCACGATGCCAAGGTCGACACCGACGTCGAGCAGCGAGCCCTCGCGGCTGATGCCCTTGCCGTACATGATGTCGAACTCCGCTTGGCGGAATGGGGGCGAAACTTTGTTCTTCACCACCTTGACGCGCGTGCGGTTGCCAATCATCTCGGCGCCGTCCTTGATCGACTCCACCCGCCGGATGTCGAGGCGCACCGACGAGTAGAACTTCAGCGCCCGCCCTCCCGGGGTGGTCTCGGGTGAGTTGTGCACCACGACACCGTCAGCGAGGTAGTTGTGGCTTCCCTCGACCTCGATGTCGAACCGGTGCATCGACCGGGTGGGCGGCTTCGGGGCGATCCCGACGATCGGCAGCGGCATCAGCTCGTACCGCATGGGCGCGAACACCGGTTCCACCGAGAACCGCCCCCGGTACCGCGGGAGCAGCTTGTACTGCATCGACGGGTGCACGAAGGGTGCGATGAGCGCGTGGAGTTTCGCCGTCTCCTCCTTCGGGAAGGAGAGAACGGCTGTGCCGGCTCGTTCGATCAGCTTGGGCCGGATACCCCACGTGTCCCCCAGGTGCTCCACAAGACGGACTCGGGCGGTCGGTTCCATCGCCTGGATGCAGATCTCCGACCGGCCGCTTCCCCCTCGAGTGCGCTCCTGGAGACCCTTGGCCCGGAGAGTGAACCCGCCGTCGTCCATGTACCAGACGGCCAGTGCAAGCGGTGTCAACTGCTTGAGGTAGTCGTGCGAGAAGACCTCCTTGCCATCGACGTAGACGGAACGACGCAACTCCGCCAGTTCCGGGAGCGGCGTGACGTCGTGGTACACGGCACCCTCGGCATTAGTGGAGCGGCTCTCGCCGATGTTGGCGAACAGGGACGCCTTCCAGTCGGAGTACTCGGCTTGCTTGGCCCCGTGCCCGAAGCGGAACCGGGCACCGTGGCCCGAGCGTGTCGGTGACAGGGCACCGTCGCCCATCAAGCTGCCGAGCACGACTTCCCACTGGAAGTCAGACAGGCGGTGGGGCACGGCCTGGAGCACCCGGTCGCCGACCCGGAGCTCCTGCGCCTCACGCCAACCGCCCGGTGTCCGGATCTGGTGGTTGGGAGTGCAGCCGAACTGCGCCCGACCGTTCCCGCTGGGCTTGGCCACAGTGAACTGGAGGAACTGCTCGGTGACGCCGTTGTCGAACCAGTTCACGACCTTCTTCGGCACGATGGCGCCGGCCTCGGGGTCGTACGAGAGCACTTCGACCGGCAGCCGCTGGTTGACGATCTTGCCGATCTTCTCCTGCGTACCGTCGGCCAGCGTGATGCGCGTCGAGTAGTTGAAGCATCCAAACATGACTCCGATTTTCTCGCGCAGCTGGTTGATGAAGATGCAGATCGTGCGGGACTTGTTGAGGTTGTGGGTGAGCTTGCGCAGCGCCTGGCTCATGAGCCGGGCCTGGAGACCCATGTGCGGGTCGCCCATGTCGCCCTCGATCTCGGCCCGGGGCACGAGCGCGGCCACCGAGTCGATGACGACCACGTCGAGCGCGCCCGAGCGGATGAGCATGTCGGTGATCTCGAGCGCCTGCTCCCCGGTATCGGGCTGGGAGATGTAGAGCTCGTCGACGTTGACGCCGATGGCGGCGGCGTACACCGGGTCCATGGCGTGCTCGGCGTCGACGTAAGCGCACACCCCGCCGTTGCGCTGGGCCTCGGCGACGACGTGCATCGCCAGCGTCGACTTCCCCGAGGACTCGGGCCCGAAGATCTCGACCACCCGGCCTCGGGGCAGGCCGCCGATGCCGAGGGCGAGGTCGAGCGCCAGCGCGCCGGTGGGGATCGCCGCCACCCCGACGTTGCCGTGCTCCCCCAGCCGCATGATCGAGCCCTGGCCGAACTGCTTGACGATCTGCCCGACGGCCATCTCGAGGGACTTCTCACGGTCGTCCATTTGATGTTCCTCCTGCAAGTACGCGATCTGGTCGGGGGAAGCGTTCGTGGCTCGATGATGCTGGCGGGGTGTGACAGTTATGCCGAGGTCCCCTGCAGCCCCGGAACTACACGCGTGTGACTCTAGCCCGAACACCTGTTCGTGGCAAGCACCTCAGCCGAGGGGGAAGCGACCCCGTTCGACGTGCTCGGCGCCGGTCGGGCGGGTGAAGCTCTCGAACAGCACGACGTCGCCGACGGTCCAGCGCGGGCCCACCGGCCCGGTCTCGAGCGCCGCCACCGCCTCCCGGAGATCCGCGGGCGACTTCCACCGCGCGAGCGTCAGGTGGGGGTGGTATTCGCGGTCCTCGGGCGCGTAGCCGAGCGGCCCGAGCAGGGCCCCGACCGCGGCGACGAGCTGGGCGAGGAACTCGCCCCCCTCGACCACGCCGAGCCACAACACTCGGGCCCGCCGTTCGCGCGGGAAGCCGCCGAAGTCACCCAGCCGCACCGCACCCGGACCCACGGCCAGCCCGCCGAGCGCATCCGCGACCGGGTCGAGCTCGGCGCGGTTGCCGAGGAACTGGAGCGTCAGGTGCCACTGGTCCCGACGGGTGATGCGGGCTCCCGGGACCTCGAGCCGCCCCAACACGTTGCCGACCGCGTCGAGCACGTCGTCGGGCGGCACGACGGCGACGAAGGCCCGGGTCACCTCATCCCAGCGCGACGAGCTTGAGCCGCAGCAGGTTCAGCAGCGAGATGGTGGCGAACTGGCGCACCATCTCCCGTTGTCCCGGCAGGCGGGTGCCGACGGCCTCGGCGGGCTCGTCGCCCACCGCCATCCCGAAGAACACCATCCCGGGCGGCTGGCCCTCCCGCTCCTCGGGCCCGGCCACGCCCGTCACCGAGATCCCGACGTCGGCGTCGAGCAGCCGGCGAGCGGCGGCGGCCATCTCGCGGGCGCACTCCTCGCTCACGACACGCTCGGCCTCGATCCCGAGGATCGAGCGCTTCACGTCGGTCATGTAGGCGACGATCCCGCCCCGCAGCGCCTCGCTGGTGCCCGGGGTGTTGACCAGCCGGGCCGCGACCAGTCCCCCGGTGATCGACTCGGCCACCCCCAACGTCATCCCGTGCTTGCGGAGGAGGTCGAGCACGACCGACTCCATGGTCTCGTCGTCGACGCCGAACACGAGGTCGCGGAGTCGCTCCCGCAGGATCCGCTCCTCCGGCTCGATGAGCGCCCATGCCTCCTCGGGGGTCGCGGCCTTGGCGGTCAGCCGCACCGACAGGCCCTCGATCCCGCGGGCGAGGAACGCGATCGTCGGGTTCGTCTGGGCGTCGACGCGGTCGGCGATCATCTCGGCCAGGCCCGATTCCGAGGTACCCCACGTCTTGAGCGTCCGCGAGACGATCGCGGCCTGCTGCCCGGCCCGGCGGAGCAGGTCGGGCAGCACGTGCTCGCGCATCATCAGCTGCATCTCGTGGGGGACGCCCGGCACCGCGTACACGACCTTGTCCCCGATCGGCGCGCGGATGCCGGGGGCGGTTCCGACCGAGTTGGAGATCGGCTCGGCGCCGACGGGGATATCGCACTGGCGGAGGTTGTTGGCGGGCATGTCCCGCCCCCGCGATGTGAACAGCGCCGACACCCACTCGACGAGGTCGTCGCGCCGCTCCAGCTCCACTCCCATCACCTGGGCGATCGCTTCGCGAGTGACGTCGTCAGGGGTGGGACCGAGCCCGCCGCACACGACGACCGCGTCAGCGTCCTCGAGCAGCTCCCGGAGGGCCTTGACCATCCGGCCGAGGTTGTCGCCCACCTTGCGGTGCTCGAACGTGTCGATGCCCGCGCCGGCGAGCTGCTCGCCGATCCAGGCGCTGTTGGTGTCGACGATCTGGCCGAGGAGCAGCTCCGTGCCGATCGCGAGGACGTCGCACCTCATCCGGGCGCGGCCCCGGGCGCCGATCCCGGCGCCGGCGTCGCCCGCGTGCCTCGGAGCACGATGTCGAGCGCCGACAGGAGCGTGAACGCGACCGCGACCCAGACGGCGGTGTCGTGGACCCACTGCTCGCGGATGGGCGGCAGGATCACGATGCCCACCGCGACCAGCTGGACGACCGTCTTCCACTTCCCGAGTTGGCGGGCGGGCAACGAGATCCCGCGACGACCCGCGGCGGTGCGGTAGGCCGAGATCGCGACCTCGCGCCCGGCGATCAGGAGCACGGGCAGGAAGCTCACCGCGTTCCGGGAGGCCAGGGCGACGAACCCTCCGACGCAGAGGAACTTGTCGGCCAGCGGGTCGAGGAACGCCCCCGACCGGGTGGTGCCGTCGCGGCGCGCCACCCACCCGTCGACCCCGTCGGTGCACGACAGCACGAACCACAGGCTCACCGTGAGCCAGGACGCGCCCCGGTCCTCGATGAGCACCAGCGTCGGGATCGCCAGCAGCAGCCGGGCCACCGTGATCGCGTTGGCGGGTGTTGCCAGCGCGCCTTCCCCGAAGCGCAGGACTCGCGCCGCCGGCGACGGCTCCGGCGGGTCGGGGACCGGCGCCATCGGGGGCCGCGCCTGCTCGGGCGGAACCGGTGCGCCCGGCGCGGTCGTGCTCACGGGATGAGCTCGGCAACCAGGTCGGGGCCCACGGCGTCGACGGCGCGGGCCCGCACGATCGACCCGGGGCGCGCGCCTGCGCCCTCCAGCAGCACGACGCCGTCGATCTCGGGTGCCTCGCGGTGGGTGCGCCCGACCGCGGCGCCGGTGTCGTCGTCGACACCGTCGACGAGCACGTCCAGCTCCGTGCGGTCGCGTGCGAGTCGCTCGCGCGCTGCCCGGGTGACGGGGTCCTGCACCTCGTCGCACTCGCGCAGTCGTTCCGTCATCAGCTCGGGCGGCACCCGCCCGTCCATCGTCGCCGCGGCTGTGCCCTCCTCCGACGAGAAGGGGAAGAAGCCGGCCCAGTCGAGCTGCGCGGCCGCCAGGAAGGCGAGCAGCTCCTCGTGGTCGGCTTCGGTCTCGCCCGGGAAGCCGCCGATGAACGAGGAGCGGAACGCGGCGTCGGGTTCCACGGCGCGAATGCCTTCGATGATGGAGAGGAAGCGCTCACCGCTCCCCCACCGCTTCATGCGCGCCAGCAGCCGCCGGTTGGCGTGCTGGAGCGAGAGGTCGAAGTAGGGCACGACCGTGGGCAGCTCGAGCATCGTGGGCACGAGTGGGTCGCGCACCTCGCTGGGATAGAGGTAGAGCAGCCGGACCCGGGCCAGACCGTCGGGAGCCAGCGCGTCGAGCCGGCGCAGCAACGGCGCGAGCGACCCGGGCTCGCCCACGTCCCGGCCGTACCAAGCGAGGTCCTGGGCCACCAGCACCAGCTCGACCGCGCCCGCCTCGACCAGGCTGCGGGCCTCGGCCTCGATGGCGTCGGGCGTCCGCGACCGCTGCTTGCCCCGGAACGACGGGATGGCGCAGAACGCGCAGGCGCGGTCGCAGCCCTCGGCGATCTTCACGTACGCCCACGGCGCCGCCGGCGCCGGTCGGGGCAGCTCGAGCAGGTCGCGCGGGCCGCCGGTGGGCCCCCGCGAGAACACACCATCCTTTAGGGGGATGGCGGCAATCGCACCCTCGCCGGCGAAGCCGACCACCGCGTCGGCCTCGGGCAGGGCGTCGGCCAGTTCCTCGCCGTAGCGCTCGGCCAGGCAGCCGGTCACGACCAGTTGAGCCCCGGGCTTGCGGGCGTCGGACAAAGCCAGCGCGGTGTCGACCGACTCCTGGCGGGCGGCTTCGACGAATGCGCAGGTGTTCACCACGACCAGGTCGGCCTGCTCGGCGCCGGCGGCGGGGATAAGGCCGTCGGCGAGGAGGGCGGCGGTCACCTTGTCGGAGTCGACGGCGTTCTTGGGGCAGCCCAGGGTCTCGACGTGAAAGCTCCGAGGGGGCACGGGTAAATCCTACCGGTGACCCTCCGTACACTGACTCGAGCGTCAGCCAAAGGAGCTGCCAGCGCGAAGCAGGGGGCCGGGTCCCCCGGCCCCCGGATCGCCAGCCGCGTGCGGGAGTGGCGAGCGAAGCGAGCGCGACCAGAAAGGGGGGAGGCACGCGGGTGGCGAAC
>JBQTGU010000116.1:0-5272 GCA_052390575.1 Actinomycetota bacterium
GGGGGCGGGCCTCAGGCCGGGGCGGGGACGGCCGGACGGGGCGCCGCTCTCGGTCCCGGCGCGCCTGGCCCTGACCGAGGCGCACAACGACCGGGTGGCGGAGGCGATCGCGGCCCGGGACCGCGACGAGCTCGTCGCTGAGCTCGCGGCGAAGGGTGTGCCCGCCTCGCCGGTCCTGTCACAGCCGGAGATGCTGTCGGCAGAGCACTTCCGCCGCCGCGGACTGGTGACGCAGACCGGGCACGCGGAGCCGGTCATGCAGCATCCATTGCGGTACGAGCGCCACCCCGCCCGGGTGCCGTCGGAGGTCCCGCCCCTGGTCGAGGGGGCCCGCCATCTCCCGGTCTGGACAGCCCGGTGACCTGCGCTTTCACACCGGCCTGATGATGCCGGGGCCCGGCCTCCGGGGTTGTACGATATGGGGCAACCCACGTTTCCGACTTTGGACGCGCGCGCAGGAGTGGCAAACGACAGCGGACGACCTTCGCCAAGACCCAACGGGAGCGAGCCCGCATGGACAAGGCCGCCGAGAAGCGAGCAAAGCGTCTGGCCCGGAAGCGGGGGGAGCTCGAGGAAGACGAAGCCGCCGATCCTGACGGCAGTCTCCCGGTCGACTCGACCGAACAGTCGCAAGAGCAAGCGCAATAGCAAGCAAGGCAAACACAAACAAAGGAAATGGTGTGACCAGAGGTACCGTGAAATTCTTCAACGCCGAGAAGGGCTATGGCTTCATCTCGCGCGATGACGGCGACGACGTCTTCGTCCACTTCTCCCAGATCGTGGGGGAGGGGTACAAGACCCTCGAAGACGGCCAGCAGGTCGAGTTCGACGTGGCTCCCGGCCGCAAGGGTGAGGAAGCCCAGAACGTCCGACCCGTCTAGCTCCTGACGGGTTCCGGTACGCGGTAAGCACCCGCGAGCGCCACCCGAGTCGACACGCCGATCTTGGCGTAGACGCTGCGCAGGTGGGCTTCCACCGTGCGTCGGCTGATCCCCAGGCGCTCCGCGACCTGGGGGTTCGACCGTCCCCCGCAGACCTCCTCGACCACCTCGTGCTCGGTCGGGGTCAGCGCCTCCCACCCCGTGACCGCGCGTCGCGGGGCTGGTCGGCGTTCCGTCGAGGGGGAGAGTCGGGCCAGGCGAGCGCGGACGCGGTCGGCTTCGGGCGCGGCCCCAATGTCGTCGTAGCACGACAGGGACAGCTCGAAGAGCCCGGTCGCTTCGACGGTCTCACCTCCGGCCAGGAGTAACTCGGCCAGCTCGGCTCGCACCAGCGCGGCCTCGAACCGGTGTCCGAGCTGTTCGAAGACCTCGGTCGCCTCCCGCAGGGCGCTCGCGTCACGGTCGACGAGTCCCCGCGCCCGCCGTTCGCGCCCGCGGACCACGAGGTCCTCGGGTGAGCGTTCGACGAGCAGCGCCAGCTCGGACGCGACCCGGGCTCCGTTCGCCTCGTCGCCCGAATCGACCGCCAGGCGGGCCAGGTCGCCTCCGATGAGCACGAGCGACGCCGATGCCTGGAGGCCGACGGCGGTCTCCCACACGAGCCGGAGCAGGTCGAGGCCCTCGGGTCGCCGTCCCTGGGTCTCGAGGAGCAGGGCGCGCGCCAGAACGATCCAGTCCACTCCGAACTGGGCGCCACGCTCGGCGATGAGCTTGTCGCCGTCGTCGAGCAGTTGTGTCGCCTGGTCGAGCTCGCCGCGGTGGACGCGGACGCGTCCGGCGACGCCGTACGCCCACGCCTGTCCGATCGAGAACGCCCGCTCCTCGCTGTGGCTCAGGCCGGCGTCGATCTCGGTCAGCAGGTCGTCCCACTCGCCGCGGTCCCAGTGGGCGAGTGCCGCGAGGAAGTGGTAGATGGGAAGCGCCCACCCCGAGCCGAGCGCCTCCCCGAGGGCCCGGCCGCGATCGAGCGCCCGCCTGGCGTCGGTGTGACGACCGAGCGACTGGAGGGCGATGCCCCGGAAGAGGTTCGGGTGGAGCCGATGCCCCTCTCCTCCGGGTGTCGTATCGGCGACGGTGGCGGCTCGCGTCGCGAGCTCGAGCGCGGAGGCACTGTCGCCGAACGCGGTGGAGGCGAACGACTGCACCGAGAGCCCGAGGATGAGCGCCATCGCGTTGTCCTCGTCCTTCTCGGCCTGCTCGACGGCCTCGCTGGCTTCGCGCATCGCGCCGTCGAGGTCGACACCGAACACCCGGCACACGGCCGACTCGGCCAGGGGCCATGCCGTCGAGCGCCCTTCCGCCCGGTGCAGCTCGATCAGTCGCTCCTCGTGGGGAAGCGCGTCATGCGGACGGGCAAGCAGCACGAGGGACCGGCTCACGGCGGAGCGCAGGCCGATCTCGGCGTCAGGTTGGACGGGCCGGGACAGCACCTCGCCGGCCATGGCCTCGGCCTCGTTCAGGCGGCCGCCCCACGCGAGGGCGTCGACGAGCCGCGCGGATACCAGGTCGCGCTCCGGGTCAGTCGGTGGGCACAGCTCGAGCGCCCGCCGCAGCAGTGACTCGGCGCCGGCGGGGTCCTGTTGCGAGATCTCTTCGGCGGCGGCCCGCAGCACGGGCACCGCCTCGGTCGACCCGGGTGTCGCGCCCAGCGCGAGCTGCTCGGCGACCCGCATGGTCGGTGCGCCGGCGGCCTGAAGGGCGGTGGCGATCCCGCGGTGGAGCTCGACGCGCACGCTCTCCGGCAGCGCGGAGAGGACGGCTTGGCGCACGAGGTCGTGGCGGTACGAGAGCGCCTCACCGTCGTCGGTGAACAGCCGCGCCTCCACGAGCGTCTGCACGAGGGGGAACAGCTCGGTGGCGGGCCTGGTGGTGATCGACGCGAGGTCGGTGAGCGTGAACCGGGTGCCGAGAAGCGCAGCGACGGTGGCGATCGCCTGGAGCTTCTCGTCGAGGCGGGCCATGCGCCGGCGCACGGTCTCGGTGAGCGTGGTCGGCAGGCGGAGGTCGCCGGGATCGCCGGCGGTGTCGAGCCCACCATCCTTTCCGGCCAGCAGCCCCGCTTCCCGAAGGGACGCCAGCATCTCGACCACCAGGAGCGGATTCCCTGCGCAGCCCTCGAGCAGGCTGCGCAGCCCCGGTCCCGGTGAGGCGTCCAGGAACCGGGTTGCGAGCTCGGTCACGTCATCCGTGTCCAATGGCCCCAGCTCGATTCGGGCCGCGGGCAGACTCGCCGGGGCCGCGTCCACCAGATCGATGAGGGCCGCGAGATCGCTGCCCCGGGGCACGCGCCGAGTCGCGAGCGCCATCAGGAGTGGGAGGTCGGCGGCCCGGCGGACCAGCGACGCGAGCGCGGCCAGGGTGGACGCATCCGCCCAGTGCAGGTCGTCCAGAAAGAGAGCAACCGGCTGGATGACGCAGAGCTCCTCGACCCAGTTTACGAGATCGTCGATCAGCAGCGACTGGATACCGGGATCGCTCTCGAGCACGGCGAGTTGCGGGGCTCGCTCCTCGACCATGCGGTCGCGAACGGTACGGCGCGCTTCATCGCCGTGGGGACCGTGAGCC
Source organism: Actinomycetota bacterium (assembly GCA_052390575.1). Lineage (GTDB taxonomy): Bacteria > Actinomycetota > Acidimicrobiia > IMCC26256 > JACDBD01 > JBPCMN01. Next base: position 3,507 of record JBQTGU010000116.1, read on the forward strand.
AGGGCATCGAGCAAGGGGGCGAACGGTCGCGTCGCGCCCAGTTCGTCGCCGCGGCCGACGAGGACGACGAGCCCGTCCTCACGGCATGCGTCGGCGCAGGCGTCGAGCATTGCCGACTTCCCGATGCCGGCCTCGCCCTCGATGAGGAGAGCCTGTCCCGTGCCCTCCCGCGCCCGGGCGACGAGGGTCGCCAGGAGCGCCAGCGGCTCTTCTCGGCCTACGAGCACGCGGCCGCCATCGTATTTGGGCGTCTAGGTGAGTTCACCGATGACGTTTCGAGTGCCCTTCCGTACCGTCACAGCAACAGGACGAGAGGGGTTGGCAATGGCCGAAGAGACCGCAGCGACCGAAGTTCCGCTCGAGGACGCCACTGGCGATGCGCCGACGGGTGACACGACACCCCCGGCGGCCCCGCCGAGCGGTCGCGGTCAGACCGACCCGTCGCCCGAGGACACCGCCCCGGCCGGAGCGCCCACCGGCGACAGCGGGCCCCCGAATCCGGCCGAACCGGTCAAAGGTGACGATCTCGCGGATCCCGTCGATGACGTGGAGATCCCCTCGGATCAGCTCCCGGACCGCGGCGTGCCCGACGCTGGCGACAGTGCCGGTGGCGCAGTCGAGGAAGCCGTCGAGGGGGCTACGACGCAAGACGACTTCACCGAGTCGGGCGCCTCACCCGAGCCCGACGGCGAGTTCAACGAGGCTCCGCCCGCCGCCCCCGAGGTCATCGACTCGAATGACTTGGAGACGGTCGCGGGAGGCGCAACCGCCGAGGATGGTTCGCAGCAGTTCCTGCTCGACACCGACGGCGACGGGCTGTTCGACACGAGCGCGACCGGCGTTCCCATCGGGGACAGGCAGTTCAAGGTCATCGAGTCGTCGCCGCTCGACGAGCCGATTCCCGATCCCCGCGGCGGCAGCGGGAGCACCGAGACCACCGAGGACAACGCTCCCATCGTCGCGGCGGATCCCGAAGATCCGGACGGCGGGGAGAAGCTCCTCGACGACGCAGAGGCGGGCCCGCCCGTCGACGTGCCCGAGCCGGGTGAGTTCATCGACTCGAACGAAGTCGACGTGGTCGAGACCCGCCCCGGCGTCTTCGAGGCCGATCTCGACGGCGACGGTGTCAACGACGTCGAGTTCCGGGGGAGGGTCGGCGAGGACGGCCTCATCGAGGTCGGACGGGCGCGCCCGATCGGCGACGACGCGGGGACTGGCGAGATCAACGAGGACAACGCCGACGAAGCCGGCAACGCGGGCGGGGCCGAGATCACCGAGGACAACGCCGACGAGGCCGGGACCGGGAAGGACGCCGACGACGGTGTCAGGGTCATCGACGAAGGCGACGGCGGCCCACCGGTCGACGACCCGAAGGTCGAGATCCCGAAGGACGGCGGCAGCGACGAGCTCGACGTGATTGACGACCCGGCCGACCGGCTGCGTCCGGACGGCGAGGCCCCGCCTCCCGGGGTGATCGACGAGAAGGAGGAGATCCAACCGGACAAGGAGCCCGACCCCGCGGACCGGCTGCTTCCCGACGACGACGCTCCGCCCGTGGATGGCGAGGCGCCGGTCGAGCCGCCGGCGGGTGAGCACGCGCCGCCCGGCGACGCCGAGGTTGACCTGCCCGAGCTCTACGACGCGCCGCCTCCGTACGCGAGCGGGTCAGATGGCGGTGATCATGCGCCGGCTGCGGGCAACGGCGAGCAGTCGACGACGGTCCCGGCCGACGACCCTGGCACCGGAGTGCCCGACCTCCCGGTGCC
>JBQTGU010000117.1:0-16350 GCA_052390575.1 Actinomycetota bacterium
TCGAAGCCGTGCGGCAACACCGACACGACCGTCGGCGGTGAGTCGCGTGACCCGTTCACGGACCGGTCGCCCGCGCTCGCCGACCTCGTGACCACGAGCTATCCCGCGCCCACCCTCACGCCCTGGCTGGACAAGCCCCGTCCCCGCAAGCTCTGACCGGTTAGGCGAGCCGCGCCTTCACCCCCTCGCCGAGCAGCGACGCGTTGGTGGGATCCGACGAGTCGATCGGCCCGACGATCAGCCACTCGGCACCCGCCTCCCCGTAGTCACGAAGCGACTCCGCGACCCGCTCGGGGCCGCCGACGACCGCGCCGGGCGGCGCGTCGAGGCGCTCCGCTTTCGCGGTCGCGGCGCGATCGTCCTCGTCCAGGACGACCAGGCCACCCCACGAGAGCGTGAACGCGGCGCGACTGCTCTCGAGCTCCCGTCGCACCACCTCGGCCTCCCGAGCGAACCGATCGGGCTTCCCGCCCCAGCGGTTCCAGCCGTCAGCCCGGTTCGCGGCCAACACCCGCACCGAGTACGCGGTGCCGCCGACCCACACCGGGTACCCGCGCCCACGCGTCGCCGCCAGCGCGTGGTCGAGGCGCTCGATGCGCGCTTCTTCGGTGGGCAGGTCGACGCCGAAGGCGACGTTCTCGGCCTCACTCTGGGAGTCCCCGGCGCCGAGGGTGGCGATCAGGCGGTCACCGCTGATGCGCCGAACCGTGTCGAGCGCGGCCGCGAGCGTCGCCGGTGGCCGCAACGTCGCCCGCGCGACCAGTGGTCCGAACGCGATCGTCGTGGTCTCGGCCGCGACCGCCCCGAGCATGGTCGTGCACTCGAGCGCGGGCCGGCGGGTGCCGTCACGGGCCTCCCGGAACAGGTGGTCGAAGGCGAACACGCCGTCCAGTCCGGCGCGCTCGGCGACCTGCGCCACTTCGAGCGCGGTCTCGGGATCGTCCTGGAACGACGGCAGCGTGATGCCGAGCTTCATCCTCTTCCGCTCTCCGCGCCTTCGGCGCCGGGCCGCTCGGGCCCCGGCGACCTGCGCCGCAGGATACCGGCGGCGCGGCCGGTCGCCGCAGGCCGGCTACGCCTCGGCCACGAGCTCACGCGCCAGTGCGGCCGCGCCGATGACCCCGGCTTGCTCCCCCAGCTCGGCCGGCACGATCTCGACCGCGGGCCGATAGTCGGTGCCCTCGAGCTGGTGGTCGAATGCCGCCCGTACCGGGGTGAACAGCGTGTCTCCCAGCTCGACCAGGCCGCCCGAGACCACGATGCGCTCGGGATCGAGGATGTTGGCGAGCCCGGCCAGTCCCACGGCGACGTACCCCGCGTACTCGGTGATGATCTCGAGCGCGTCGGCGTCGCCGGCCTGGGCGGCGTCGCCCACGTGCACCCCGGTGACGTCGGCCGCGTCGCCGCCCGCGAGCTTGATCACCGCCGGTGCCGTCCCCGCCTCGGCGCGCTCGCGGCCCATGCGTCCGAGGGCGCTCCCCGACGCGAACGCCTCCCAGTGCCCGCGCAGGCCGCAGGCGCACATGGGCCCGTCGGGGTCGATCTGGAAGTGCCCGATCTCGGCCGCGAACCCGTGCGCGCCCCGGATCACCCGGCCCCGGGCGATGATCCCGCCGCCGATCCCGGTGCCGAGCGTGATGACCAGCGCGTAGCGCGCGCCGCGGGCGGCGCCATGACGGAGCTCGCCGTGGGCGGCGGCGTTGGCGTCGTTGTCGACGAAGACGGGCAGGTCGAGCTCGCTCGCCAACGCATCGTGGACGGGCGCGTTGCGAAACCCGGGGATGTTGGGGGCGTAGAGGATGTGGCCGTCACGGGTAACGAGGCCGGCGGCGCCGACGCCCACCGCGGTCGCGTCGGGGTGCTCGGGTGCGAGCGCCCGCACCAGGCCGACCATCGCGTCCACGATCTCCCGCCACGACGCTTCGCGCCGGTTGGGGGCGCGGCGCTCTTCGAGGATGGTGCCGTGCTCGTCGACGACCCCGCAGCGGACGTTCGTGCCCCCGAGATCAATGCCGAACGTCGGCGCGCTCACCCGCTACGCCAGGTCGATGCGGCGTACCCGCGGTCCGTCGTCGTCGGCGGCGGGCTCGCCGGTCCCCTCGCTCGCGACGCGGTGCTGGTCGATGACCCGCTCGCCCGCGTCGACGACCGCCTTCGCCGCCAGGAGCAGCTCCTGGGCCGCCTTGAGCAGGTGCTCGGCCGCTTCCGGCCCGGCTTCGAACAGCGCGGTGACCCAGACGTCGGCGGCCGAATCCGCCGGCGGGCCATCCTCGGGCTGGGCGGCGTCGGGCTGGGCGTCGCCGGGCTCGTCCGGGTCGGGGGCGTCGTAGAAGACGTCGTGGTCCTCCGGTTCGGCCGACTCGTCGTCGAACAACTGCTCGGGCATTTGTCAGCCTCCCTCGGTGAACTCGACTTCGAGGCGGTCGCCCGCCATGCGCGCCGACGCGACCTCGCGGCGGCGGAGGCTCTCCGGGAGCACGACCGCCCGGCGGTGCGCGCCCACTGCGAGCAGCAGTTCGCCGTTGCTGCGGGCCAGCTCCACGTCGGCCTTCTCGGTGAACGGGAGATGGAGCGACAGCACCATCGTGTCGCCCACCGCGTCGACCCGCATCGGCTCGCCGGTGGCGAGCACGTCGGCGGGCGATCGCTCGCCGTAGAGCGCGGCCCCGAACGGCGACAGCCGCTCGATGCCGACGAGCTCGTCGTCGGCGAGCTCGGCAGTGAGGACGGGGACGCCCGCGAACGCGGCCTCGATCGACTCGAGATGCTCCCGCTGGGTGTCCTTCCAGGCCTCGAACCAGGGGTCGGCGATGGCATCCGGGAGAAGGCGGTTCGCGATCACGGCGTCGACGTGGTATCCGAACAACGCGAAGTACGTGAAGGTACGGCGCGCCTCCGCCACGACCATCCGCTCGGGGTTCACGACGAGGCGGGCGCTCGTCACCGCGCCGTCGGTGAGCAGGTCGCGCACGCCGTCGAGACGGTCGTAGAAGCGACGGACGGCCGCGAACACGTGGTCGCCCGCCACCGGCATGCTCACGATCCGGCTCAGCAGGGGCCGGACCGCTCGCGTCGCCGTGCGTTGGGCGGGGAAGATGCGGTCCATGTACCAGCCGAGCACGTCGGGCAGCGAGAGCAGCCGCACTGTCTCTGCCGTCGGCGCGCAGTCGACGACGAGCAGGTCGTAGTCGCCCGACTCGGCGTGGGCCCGCAGGTCGGCGAGGGCGAACACCTCGTCGAGGCCCGGGATCACCGCCAGCTCCTCGGCCTCGACCGCGTCGGCTCCGGCCCAATCGAGCAGCGACGTGAGGTACTCACGTACCGCCGCCCACGCCTCTTCGAGCCGGACCCGGGCGTCGAGCTCCTGCCCGACGAGGGACCCACCCCCCGGGAAGGTGGCGATCGGAGCCACCGCGTCACCCAACGGGACCGCGAAGGCGTCGGCCAGGGAGTGGGCCGGATCGGTGGAGCAGACGAGGGTGCGCAGACCGGATTCGGCGGCCCGCAGGGCGGTGGCGGCGGCCACGGTCGTCTTGCCCACGCCCCCCTTGCCGGTGAAGAGGAGGATGCGCATGAGGGAGCGAGGCTAGTGGGCGGGTCCCGCGATCGCCGGACCCCGCTGACGACCTCGGACGGCGGCAGGCCGCCCACTACGCTGGTCTCGTAATGCCCCCCTTGCGCTCCGTTGTGTTCTTCCGCCGCGCCCGGAGATCACGGCACGCCGTCGCGGTCGCGCTCATCGCCGCCGCGATCGTCGGCGCGGCGTGCCAGGGCACCAAGGCCCCGCCGATCGGCCCACCTCCTCCGCCCGAGACCTACTGCGCGCCGGCGGCGCCGACGAACGCCAACGAGTACTACGCGGCCTTCGAGGCGCTGCGCGCCGCCAACGCCGGCTACTTCGTGGCCAGTGACGGCGGCATCCCCATCCCGCTCCCCGCCGGGCGGATCCTGTGGTTCTTCGGCGACACCGTGCTCGGCCGGTGGACGCCTGGCAGCCCGGTGAACCCGTACCTGGGGCTCGCCAACAACAGCTTCGTGTACCAGTACGGCAACTGCTTCAAGCCGATGATCGAGGCGATCCCCGATCTCCCAGGTGGGGATTGGATCTGGCCCACCGGCGCGGTCGAGCAGGGCGGCGTCCTGCGGGTCTTTGGCCAGCACATGAGGCCGGCACCGGGGCCGTTCCCGTTCGAGTTCGTGGAAGCCGTCGTGCTGACGTACTCGCTGCCGGGCCTCACGAAGCAGGGACCGACCTACGTGCTGCCGGTGCCGAAGTCGCCCAACTACGGGGAGACCGTGTTCTCCGACGGCACGTACGTGTACGCCTACGGCCGGATCCGCCAACCCGGCTGCTGCGCCGATCACCACTTTGTCGCCCGGGCGCCGCTGGGCAGCTTCCTCAGCGGTGGCTGGGAGTTCTGGAAGGACGACGACATTCTGATGGCCGGCGACCCGAGCGAGATGTGGTCGGCGATCGCGGCCGACCGCGATCCAATGGCGTTCGAGAGCGACGACTTGGACATGTTCCTCAGCGAGGGCGAAGGGCCGCTGGCCGGGTTCCCAGTGACGCCGCACGGCGGGGGGGCGTTCTACGGCTCGGCCCTGCACTTCGACCTGTTCCCGGGCGACCTCGAGATCTGGCACTCCGCTGGGTCCATCGCTGCCAACAAGCCCGCGGGACCCTGGGACGTCGACGACCAGCTCGCGGTCAACGTCCCCGATTACACCGCCGGCGGCAGCGGACGTTACGCGTACGGCGGCCGGGTCGTGCTCAGCCTTCCTGGGGTTGTCAGCCCCATCGCGCTCTGGAGTGTCAACCACGAGTCGTTCGACGCCGTCCTCAACGCGCCCGACTTGTACAAGGTGATCTTCGCCACCCCCGACCCGGCCTCGCTCACTCCCCCGTAGCCGGGCGCTCGGCCTCGCGCTTGAGCTCCTTGAGCGCGGTCCCGATGATCTTGCTCGCCGCCCGTCGCTTGATGAACCCGGGGAGCGGGATCGACGGGTCGGCAGTCAGCTCGTAGCTCACTCGCGTGCCGTCGCCGTCGGGCACGAAACCGTACCGCCCGTCGAGCTGGCGCAGCATGTCGCCCTCGACCAGCTTCCACGAAAACGCCGCCGGCGCCTCCCCGTAGTCGTACTCGAGCACGTAGCGGGTGCTGCGGCCGAGCGCGGCCGCCCGATATTCGACGCGCAAGCCTCGGCCTTCGTCGTCGCGCTCGAGCACCTTCACCTGCTTGACGTCCTTGGCCCACTCGGGATAGCGCTCGAAGTCGGCCGCGATCTCGTAGACACGCGGCGGCGGAGCTTCGATGCGGATGCGCTCGCTGGCGGTCTCAGCCACTCCGGCTCCCTTCCTTCATCGGGCCTCCATGGTCCGACGCCGGGGCGGATAGGTGCCGTGCCGGGCGCCCCACAGACCGGTCAACCCGAGGGGAAGCATAGGGACCAGCACGCCGAAGGGGTTGGCCACCGCCGTCGCCGCCGCGATCACCACGCACGCGCCCAACGCGCCGAGCAACTCGAGCCGGACCCGCCGGGGCGCCGACCCCTGGAGGAAGAACAGGCTCGCGACCACCACGTCGTCCCCCCGTGCAGTGCGGGCCACCGCCAGTCCGAACCCGTATACCCATACCGGGATCGACACTGCGAACAGGCCGACGGCGACGCCCACCGCCATGCCGTCGAGGGCGTCGACACCCAGCGCGGCCGGCACCGCGGTGGCCGCGAACACGCCGTCCGCCGCCCACGACGTCCACAGGATCGCTCGCCCCGGCACCCGCCGAGGGTACGTCAGAGCCGGTCGAGTGGCTGCAGCGTGTCGAGCTCGCCGCGCGCCAGCGGCCGCAGCCGCTCCACCAGATGGTCGTACGAGAAGTCGCGGAGTGCCCGCTGTTGCGCCGCGCTCCCCATGTCGGCGCGCAACACGGAATCGTCCAGCAGCCGGCGCAGCGCATCGCGCAGCGCGCCGACGTCGCGGGGCGCCACCACGTAGCCGGTCTCGCCGTCGACGACCGCCTCGTGGGATCCGCCGCTCCTGCCGGCCACACCGGGCACCCCGCACGCGGCCGCTTCGAGGAACACGATGCCGAACCCCTCGGCCTCAAGCCCGTTCCAGCGCTCGCGGCACGGCATCGCGAAGACGTCGGCGCTGGCGTAGAGCGCCGGCAGGTCGTCCTCGGGCACGCGTCCGAGGAACCGCGCCCGGCCTCCGAGCCCCAGCCGACGCGCCCGCGCCTCGAGCCGGCGCCGGTCACGCCCGGCCCCACCGATCACCACCTGCACCGCCGGCGGGAGCTGCGCCGCCGCCGCCAGCAGGACGTCGAAGCCCTTGCGCGGCACCAGCCGGCTCACGCCCAGGATCACCGGCCGTTCCGGATCGAACCCGAACCGCTGACGCGCCGCCAGCCGGTCCGCATCGGAGAGCGGGCGGAACCGCTCGGTGTCGACCCCGGGCGGGATCACGAGCCCGGCGAGCGGACCACCGACGGCGTGGGCAGCCTCCCGGGCCGGGTAGCTCCCGGCCGCGACGACACCGGCCGCGCCTCGCAGCACCCGCCGGGCGAGCGTGTGTCCGCCGGGCAGGCGCCCGGGCACGGTCACCTCGGCGCCATGGACGACGACGACGTAGGGAGCGGCGCCGAGCCGAGGCCCGATCTGCCCGAGCGGGAGCATCGGATCCAGGAAGACGACGTCCGCCCGGGCCGCGCGCGCCAGCTCGTCGACGCGCCGAGCCAGCGCGCGGCTGGGGAGGAGGACACGGGCGCGCGACCGCTCGATCCGGAACGACTGGCGCGCGTCGAACCCGTCGTCCCCCGGGTACGGGGTGGTCAGGACGGTGGTCTCGTCGGATGGCAACCGGCGCCACAGCTCGTACAGGTACGACTGGATCCCGCCGGTCTTGGGCGGGAAGTCGTTGGTGACCAGCAGCGACCCCACCGGTCAACGAGCTCGCATTGCGGCGTCCGTGACGCGGGGCACGCGGCGATCGACCCCGCGGCGGAGCACCGCGATGCCGACGAGTGCCGCTGCCCCCGCGGTCACGAACGCGCCGCGGTAGCCGGTGAGATCGGCGACGCCACCGAGGACGAGCGCGCCGACGCCCTGGGACAGATCGAAGAAGCTCGAGAACGTCCCCACCACCGACGCCCGTTCGGTATCGGGCGCCCGGCTGAGGGCGAGGAGCAGCAGCGCCGGATAGAGCAGCGACATTCCCGCCGCGAAGAGCGCCGTGCCCACGAACAGCCCGGTCGGGCGCGCCCACGCGGCCGTGAGCAGCATCCCGGCACCCGCGGCCGACAGCGCGGCGGTGCCGGCGCGCCGGGCGCCGAGCATGTCGGGCAGGCGGGCCCCGACGATGCGCACGCAGAGCACGAGCCCGCCGTAGAGGAGGAAGACCGGCTCGGCGCCGCCCATGCCGAGCTCACCGGCGTAGAGGCGCACCAGCGTGCTGAAGGCGGCGAGCGAGAGCAGGCCGAGGAACAGGACCAGACCGGGCGGGAGGGCGGCGCGGTTCCAGAGCGGCCCGCCCGCCGGTGGGCCCTCGGGTCGCGGCACCTCGACGGTGCCGAGACCCAGCACCGCCGCCATCATCAGCAGCGCGGCGGCCACCAGCCACACGGTGAGGAACCGATCGTCGCCCAGCACGGTCTCTCCGAGCGCGGGGCCGAACGCGAGGCCGCCGTAGATCGCGACCGACCAGTAGCTGAGCGCCTCACCGCGTCTGGTCTCGGGCGCGAGGTCGGTGATCATGGTGGCGGCACCGACGAAGAAGGCAGCTTCGCCGAGCCCGCCGACGAGACGGACCACGACGAGGTACGGCAGCGACGCGACGACACTGGTGGCTGCCACCGACGCGGCCACGACGAGCGCGCCCCCGATGATGAGGACACGCCGGCCCATCCGGTCGCCCAGGCGCCCGGTATACGGGCGCAACAGCACCGCACCGACGAACAATGCTCCGACGGCGACGCCGACGCCGGCGTCGCCTGATCCGAGCTCGCGCCGCACGTACAGCGGGACGACCGGCAGCAGCATGCCGAGCGCGGTGAAGTACAGGAGCCCGGACAGGACGACGAGCAGGAAGCGCGGGGTGAGAAGCCGCTCCGCCTTACCCATCAGCCCATCGTAGGATCAGGCTCCCACTAGAGTTCTGTCGATGCTGCGAAACTTCGTCCTCGGGCGCGCCAAGGTCGCGATCCAGACGGCCTTGATCGTGCCGTTCCTATTGGCCGCTCGCTACGGGGTCGACCGAGCCGACTGGGAGTTCGTCACCGCCGGACCGCTCCTCACCACGGTCGTGTCAGGCGGGATCTTCGTCGTCGCGCTCGTCGTCGCCGGCACACTCACCGACTACAAGGAGAGTGAGCGCGTGCCGGCCGAGATCGTCGCCGCGCTCTCGAGCATCCTCACCGACGCCCGCGCGTGGAAGAAGGAGAAGCCGGCGTTCGACCTCGCGGGCTTGGAGCGGAGGGCGCAGAACGTCGTGACCACCTTCCGGTCGGACGTCGCGTCACCGGGCGCGCGCACGTGCCTCGACGCGATCAACTCGCTGAGTGAGTCGTTCGCCGAAATGGATCGGCTCGAGGTGATCGCGACCTACATCTCTCGTCTGCGCGGTGAGCAGTCAGTGCTCCGCAAAGTCGTCCTGCGCGTGTACCACATCCAGGAAACCGAGTTCGTGCCCTCGGCGTACGTGCTGATCTGGACGATTCTCCTGCTCGCAGTAGGCGTGTTGACCTTCACGAAGAGCGACGGCGGCAGCGAGGCGTACGTGCTCCTCGGCGCGATCTACTTCTTCCTCTTCTACCTCGCGCGACTGCTCAAGATCCTCGACACGCCGTTCCGGCCGCGGAAGCGGACGACCGACGACGTCGACTTCAAGCTCCTGGAAGAGTTCACCGAGCAATTCGGTGGCACGCCGGCGATGGACGGCGACGGCGGCGGCGGGATCCGCTGGGACGCCCGGCAGTTCGCCACCGACGTCGCGGCCGAGTTGGCGCGGCTCTCCGACAAGCACCCGCAGTAGCGGGAGCGCTGACGAGGCGGGTGCGTCACGCGTCGGCGGCGCGAGCGTGCGCGAGCGCGGCCTCGTAGCTCGCCCGCTCCTCGATCATCCGCCGGTACTGCATCACCTGGCGCGGCCGGCTGAAGCCCAGCGCACCGGTGAGCCGACCGGCGCGTCCGAAGAGCGCGACGAAGCGACGTTCCTCGAGCGATCCGTGCGCGATCTCGATCTCGTCGTCGGCGCCGACGAGCCCGACGGTCTGGATCTTGGTGTCGTACTGGTCCGACCAGACGAACGGCACCGGCGCGAACGGCTCAGCGTCGTCACCGGCCAGCAGGGTACGGGCGGCGTGAACCCCCTGTTCGGTGGCGTTGGTCCAGTGCTCGAGCCGCATGACCTCGCCGTCGTACAGCGGGTTGGGCCAGCGGGTCACGTCGCCCGCGGCCACGACCCCGGGCGCGGCACGACCGGCGGCGTCGCACACCACGCCGTCGTCGAGGGTGAGGCCGGAGTCCTCGAGCCATCGGGTCTCGGGGACCACACCGACACCGACGACCACGACGTCGGCGGCGATGGACGCGCCGTCGGCGAGGCGGACCCGTGCCACCCGCTCGCGACCGTCGAAGCCGGCGACGAGGGCGTCGCATCGCAGCTCGACACCGTGGTCGCGGTGCAGGTCGCCGAGCACACCGCCGAGCACCGGTCCGAGACCCCGCACGAGCGGCACCGGCAGCGCCTCCAGCACCGTGACCTCCAGCCCCCGCGCCCGGCACGTGCTCGCAACTTCGCTACCGATGAACCCGGCCCCGACGACCACGACACGCGGACCACGGTCGAGCTCGGCGCGAATCGCGAGGCAGTCGTCGAGCGTCCGCAGGGTAAAGATGCCCGCCAGCGGGGGCGTCCCGGGGAGCTGACGCGGCGTCGAGCCGGTGGCGATCACAACACCGTCGAAGTCCACCCGCTCGCCGTCCGCCAACTCCACCGCCCGGGCGTCGAGGTCGAGACGAACCGCCGCCCGGCCGAGGCGGAAGTCGAGCTGGAGGTCGTCGTAGGGCTGCTTGCGCAGCCAGATCTGATCGGGCTCCCACTCCCCCGCCAGCAGCTCCTTCGAGAGCGGAGGGCGGTCGTAGGGAAGGTGGGGCTCGGCTCCGATCAGGGTGAGCCGGCCGTCGAACCCCTCCCGGCGGAACGTCTCGCAGGCACGGAGACCGGCCAGCGATGCGCCGACGACCGCGATCGAGTGCAGGGGCTCAGGCGTCGCCGCTCAATCCTCGATCGAGATCGCCTGGGTCGGACACTGCCGCACCGCTTCCTCCATCTTGGGGCGGAGCTCCTCCGGCGGTGTCTCGTTCAGGATGTAGAGGAAGCCGTCGTCACGCACCTCGAAGACCTCGGGCGCGATCCCCATGCACACCGCGTTGCTGTTGCACTTGTCGAAGTCGACGACGATTCGCATGGTGCGCACGTTAGCCAAGAGAACTAGCCCGAATCCTGACTCCGGCGTCATACTGACGACGCCCCCGGCGCTTCCGGAGCCCGTCTTCCCGAAAGACTGGTGCATGCCGCCCGAGACCACCCTTCCCCCCGTCGACGTCAGCGGCCGACCGCTGCGGCTGCGCGACATCGATCTGGATCGGTTCCTGCACCCGCGGACCGTGGCGGTCATCGGCGCTTCGGACGCGTCGCGCAAGCCCAACGCCGCCATGACCCGCAAGATCAAGACCTGGGCCGACGCGCACGGCGCGACCTTCTACCCGGTGCATCCCGAATACGACACCGTCGCCGGCGAGCGTTGCTACCCGACCGTCTTCGACGTGCCCGGCGACATCGATCTCGCGGTGATCCTGACCGGCCGGGCGGTGGAGAGCTTCGAGGAGGTCCTCCAGCGCAAAGCGGCGTTCGCGGTGATCTTCGCCGCCGGGTTCTCCGAGACCGGCGCCGACGGAGCCGAGCTCGAGGACGCACTCGCCGCCCTGATCCGAAGCGGCGACACCCGCGTGCTCGGGCCCAACACCAACCTCAACGCGTTCGAGGACTTCCGTGACGACCTCGAAGGGCCGTCGATCGCCCTGATCACCCAGAGCGGGCACCAGGGCCGGCCGGTGTTCCAGGGCCAGGAGCTCGGCATCCGGCTCTCCCACTGGGCGCCGACCGGCAACGAGGTCGACCTCGAGCTCGCCGACTTCGCCCGCCACTTCGTCGACCAGCCCGAGGTGGGGGTCATCGCCGCCTACGTCGAGGGGTTCAAGGACGGGCGCACGCTCATGCTCGCCGCCGACCACGCCGCCCGGCTGCGGAAGCCGATCGTGGCGGTGAAGGTGGGCCGTACCGACGCGGGCCGGTCGATGGCGAAGGCGCACACCGGCCACCTGACCGGTTCCGACGCGGTGACCTCGGCGGTGTTCCGCCAGTTCGGGATCACCCGGGCCGACGGGCTCGACGACCTGCTCGACACGGCTGCAACCTTCGCCCGAACGAAGCCGCCGGCGGGCGACGGCGTCTGCGTGTACGCGATCTCGGGCGGGACCGGCGCCCACATGGCCGACATGCTGGCCGCCGCCGGGGTGCGGCTGCCGCCGCTCTCGCCCGCAACCCAGCGGGTGTTGCACGACGGCATGATCCCGTCGTACCTGCGGGTCTCGAACCCGGTCGACTGCGGCGGCCCGCCGGTGGCGGACGAGCGCGGCCGGAAGATCCTCGACACGATCCTCGCCGACTCCCACGTCGACGTGCTCGTGGTACCGATCACCGGCGCGGTCGACACGTTCAGCAAACCGTTCACCCGCGACCTCGTCGAAGTGGCGGGCACGACCGAGAAGCCGATCTTCGTCGTGTGGGGTGCCCCCGCGGGCACCGACGACACCTACTACCTGCGGCTGCTCGATGGCGGCATGCCCGTGTTCCGGACGTTCGGGAACTGCGTCAAGGCCGTGACCGCGTACCTCGACTACTGGACGTTCGCGCGGCGCTACCGTTCACCGTTCGACGACGCCCCGCTGGACCCGCTGCCGGCGGTCACGACGGCGCGCCGGCTGCTGGAACAGGCGGGCCCGGAAGGCACGCTCTCTGAGCACGCCTCGAAGGAGCTGGTCGAGGCGTACGGCATCGCCCGCACCCGCGACACCCTGTGCGCCAGCGCGGACGAGGCGGCGGACGCGGCGACCGAGATCGGGTTCCCCGTGGTGATGAAGGCCTCCGCGCCGGCGCTGTCGCACAAGAGCGACCTCGGGCTGGTGCGCGTCGGCGTGGCCTCGGCGGAGGAGGTGCGGGCCACCTTCGACGAGCTGATGCGCCCCGCGGCCAACTCCCCAAGTGCTGGCGCCGGCGGCAAGGATGTCGAGATCGACGGCGTGCTCGTGTGCGAGACAGTCTCGGGCGGCGTCGAGACGGTGGTGGGCGTATCGGAGGACGAGTTGTTCGGACCGGTGGTGATGGTCGGACTGGGGGGGATCCTGGTGGAGGTGCTCGGGGACGTGGCCTTCCGGGTCCCGCCGTTCGGAGAGGAGGAGGCCGAGCGGATGGTGCGCGAGCTGAAGGGGTTCCCGCTCCTCGACGGGGCGCGCGGTGCGCCCCCGGCCGACGTGGGTGCGCTGGTCGACGTGATCATGAAGGTGCAGCGGCTCGCGCTCGACCTCGCCGACCCGTCCGAGGTCGGCCTGGCCGAGCTCGACATCAACCCGTTGCTGGTTCGCTCTGAGGGCGCCGTGGCGCTCGACGCCCTGGCGGTCGCTCACGGGGTGGAGCGGAGCGACCCATGAGCGCGAGCGACCAGCCGCTCGAGGAGCAGCTCCTCCACCGGGTCGAGGACAACATCGCGTGGATCACGTTCAACCGGCCCGACGCCGGCAACGCGTTCACCCAGGACATGAGAAACCGGATGATCGACCTGCTCGCCGACGCCAGCCAGTCGGCCGAAGTGCGGGCCGTGGTCATCGGCGCCGCCGGCGACCGGCACTTCTGCACCGGTGCCGATCTACGCGCCGCGCGAGCGCAGCAGGCGGAAGGCGCGCCCGAGCGGGTCGCGGGTGACGCCGCCCGGCTCATCCGCATCGGGATCCAACGCATGATCGGCGCCATCCTCGACTGCGAGAAGCCGGTGCTGTGCGCGCTCAACGGCACCGCCGCCGGGGGCGGCGCCCAGATCGTGCTGGCGTGCGATCTCATCGTCGCCGCCGAGCACGCCCGCATCATCCAGGTGTTCGTGCGCCGCGGGCTCATCCCCGACGGCGGCGGGACCTACCTGCTCCCCCGCCGGATCGGCCTCCAGAAGGCCAAGGAGCTCGTGTTCTTCGGCGACGACCTCGCCGCGCCCGAAGCCGAGCGCCTCGGCCTCGTCAACAAGGTGGTGCCGGGCGAGGAGCTCGAGGCGACGGTCGCAGAATGGGCGGGACGCCTCGCCGCCGGGCCGACGAAGGCGATCGCGTTCGCCAAGCGCCTCCTCAACCGCTCCCTTGACGTCGACCGGGCGACGCTGTTCGAGGAGGAAGCGCTGCTCGTCGAGATGATCGCCTCGACCGAGGACTCCACCGAGGGCGTGGCGTCCTTCATCGAGCGCCGCCCGCCCGAGTTCAAGGGCTGGTAGTGGCGGGCCCGCTGACCGACAAGACCGCGATCGTCGGGATCGGCCAGACCGGGTTCGGCAAGGGGCTCGAGGACTCGGAGCTGTCGCTGGCGTGCCAGGCGATCTCGGCCGCCATCGACGACGCCGGGCTGTCGCCGGCGGACGTCGACGGCCTGGCCATGTTCTCGATGGAGGAGGGCCGCGAGGTCGACGTCGCCCGCAGCGTCGGGCTCGGCGACGTGACCTTCTTCTCCGAGGTCGGCTACGGCGGCGGCGCCGGCTGCGGCGTGGTCGGGCACGCGGCCATGGCCGTCGCCACCGGGCAGTGCAACGTCGCGGTGGCGTGGCGGGCACGCAAGCGCGCCGCCAAGACCAGCCGGCCCTGGGCGCAAGTGAGCCGGCGCATCACCGGGCACTGGCAGTGGAGCCGACCCTGGGGAGTGGTGCGCCCGGTCGACGAGATCGCCATGCTCACCCGCCGCTACATGCACGAGTACGGCGCCACCCGCGACCATCTCGCCAACGTCGCGCTGGCGGCGCGCAAGCACGCCAACCGCAATCCGGCCGCGACCATGTACGAGAAGCCGCTCACCCGCGAGCAGTACATGGAAGGGCGGTGGATCTCCGAGCCGCTGTGCCTCTACGACAACTGCCTCGAGACCGACGGCGCGCTCGCGATCGTGGTCACGTCGGCGGAGCGGGCGCGCGACCTCCCCCACCCGCCGGCCTTCGTGCACTCGTTCGCCCAGGGGCTCCCCCGCCAGCACCAGACGATGACCAACTACTTCTGCGAAGACCCGCTGCGGGGCCCGGCGTGGGCGTGCGCCGACGCGCTCTGGCGCACCGCGGACTTCGGTCCCGCCGACGTGAAGGTCGCGCAGCTGTACGACGCGTTCAGCCCGCTCATCTCACTGTCGCTCGAGGGCTACGGGTTCTGCGAGCGGGGTGAGGGCGGGCCGTTCACCGACGACGGCAACATCGAGTGGCCCGACGGGCGCCTGCCCGTCAACACGTCGGGCGCGGGGATGAGCGAGGCGTACGTACACGGCTTCAACCTCGTCCTCGAAGGAACCAGGCAGATGCGGGGCACGTCGACCAGCCAGGTCAACGGCGCCGACACCTGCCTCGTCACCAGCGGCGAGGGCGTGCCCACCAGCGCGCTCCTGCTCCGGAGGTAATTGCCATCGAAACGGGCCTGCTGCTCCCCGACGCCGAGGACCCGGACGCGGCACCGTTCTGGGCCGGCACCGCCCGCGGCGAGCTGCTCGTGCAGGCTTGCGGCGCGTGCGGGAGGTGGCGCATGCCGCCGCGGCCGATGTGCCCCCACTGTCAATCAGTGGAGAGCACGTGGGTCGCGACCTCGGGTCGGGGCACGGTGTGGTCGTTCGTCGTCCCCCACCCGCCGCTCCTTCCCGCCTACGCCGAGCTCGCGCCCTACAACGCCATTGTCGTCGCGCTCGACGACGACCCCGCCATCCGGTTCGTAGGCAACCTCGTCGCGTCAGCCGAGGGGCCGATCAACGAGGTCGACCCGGCGAGCATCGAGATCGGCGAGCTGGTCCGGGTGGTGTTCTCCCCGGTCGAGGACGTGACCCTCCCCCGCTGGGTCCGCGCCTGATCGCCTGAGGCGAGGACAAGTGGTCCGGACGCGCCGCACCCCCGCCGGGGGGAGGCGGGGGTGCGTACGACTCGGGCGGGAGAGGTTCAGGCCGCCTGGCGGGACTCCTCGGGACGCTCGTCGCGGTCCGCTCGGAGGTCGGCGAGGGTCCGCTCCCAGGACAGCTGGCGGCGGATCCACGCCAGGGCCTGCTCTTTGCCCTCGGGGGTCGTGGTCTCGCGCATGTGGTCCACCTACGGTTCATGCTTGCGTTGGGGCGCAAGCTCCGGTTGAATGACACTGTAAGTATCTACTCTTAGTGTAATCACTGTCAAGTCTCGTGACCGAAGTCACAAGGTCCCCGGGGGCAGCCATGCCAGACCAGTGGCGCATCGACGACCTGGCCCACAAGGCCGGGGTCACGGTCGACACCATCCGCTACTACCAGCGGGAGCGCCTGCTCCCCCCGGCCGAGCGGGCCGGCCGCAACAAGCTCTACGGCCCCGAGCACCTGCACCGCCTCGAGCGCATCCGCGAGCTCCAGTGCCGCCGCTTCTCGCTCGCCGCCATCCGGGCCCTACTCGAAGCAGAGCGGCCCGGCCTGGTCGAGGGCATCTTCGGCGGCGAGGCCGCCACCCACACCTTCGACGACCTGGTCGAGAAGACCGGGATCGATCGCACCCTCGCCGGTCGCCTCCGCGAGGCCGGCTTCTTGCGCGACCCGAGCGAGTTTGGTCGCGACGCCTACGACGGTGCCGACCTCGACGTGGTGAGCGCGTGCGCGGAGCTTGCCGCTGCCGGCATGCGCGACGACGTGCTCGTCGAGGTCGCCGCCATCTATGCCCAGGGCATCGAGGCGATGCAGCACCAGGTGCTCGACGTGTTCGCGGGCAAGCGCGGCCCGTCATGGGAGCCCGAGGAGCTGGCCGAGTTCCAGGCCCGCAGCGCCGAGCGCGCCGGCAGCATGGTCCCTCTCGTCAGCCGCCTCGTCTCCTACGCGCACTTCCGAACGCTCCAGCGCCTCACCCTCGACGCCATCGAAGAAGGTCGCGCGTCGGGTTAGACACCCCTGGGTCGTAGCTCGTCAAGCAGCGACGTCGTGTGCTCCGGGGTGACGATGTGCCCAGGCGGTGTGCTCGTTGTAGCGGGTGTGGTGGTCGAGGCATCCGTGGAGGATGCCGA
>JBQTGU010000118.1:0-7596 GCA_052390575.1 Actinomycetota bacterium
ACGACAACGCCGTCGTGCGCCTCGCCACCGCCGTGATCGCCGAAGCCCACGACGAATGGGCCGTGTGCGACCGCCGCTACCTCTCCGAAGGCTCCATGGCCAAGCTCTACGACACCGACGACCCGCCCGCCTTGCCCGAAGACATCACACCCGCCAAGATCGCATCCTGACAACCGACACCACCGCGCTGAGCATCACGCGCGCGACGTCGAGTTACACCACTCCGCGGGGCACGGCCCTTATCGCCCGCTGGTTCATCAGGTCAATACAGATCTCGACCCCGACGAGATCATCAAGCCTGACGATCCCGAGTTCGCAGACCTACTCATCGCAGCCGCACGCGGTAAGGACGTCAGCACTGAGATTCAACGGCTCTTTCGCGACCGTGCCGCCACCAGCGGCCGCGACCCAGAGCCGACAAACCCTCTCGACGCATTGACCGCGGAAGCACAAGAACTCTGCTTCTACGACCAGTGACCGGCGATGCCGGTGCGGGCTTTCAGCCTGCTCTGTCCGGAGCACGGAACGGATCGGTGTCGGAGGGGGGACTTGCGGCTTGACTCCACGGGCGCGACTGGTGCGAGCCCTGCCGCTGAAAGCGTGACGCTGGTCCGTTCCCGAACTCACGCGAACTCCCGAGTGATGGTTTGAAGGAGCCACTGCTCCCAGCGGGTTGCCGGCCACCCACAGACGACGACGAGGAGGTCGTGCACCTCGTAGCTGGCCACCGCGAAGAGCACATCAGCGGCGCGGCGACGCTGAGCGGCGGTGGCCTGCTCCGGCGCCACCAGGTCGACGATCGAGCGAGCGTCCTCGTAGCGGCGAGCCTCGATCTCGGCGAGCGCTGCTGCGATCTCCGGATCCCCGGCGGCGGCGTCACGCATCATGCGGTGGATATCTGCGGTGCGTTCGAGGATTTGTCTGCCGTATCGGGCTGCTCGGGCTTGGCGTTCCGCAGTGTCGGTCACGCTGTCGAGGTCGACAGTGAGGCGATCGATGAGGGATCGGGGGTCGTCGTCGCCCACGAGGGTGGTCTCCAGCAACGCCCACACGATGGCGCGCTTGTTCCCGAAAGCGGCGTAGATGGTCTGGACAGCGACGCCGGCGTCGGCCGCAATGGCATCGATGGTTGTGGAGCCGTATCCGCGCTCGGCGAACAACCGCTGGGCGGCCGCGAGGACATCGCGACGAGTCCGGGCCCGCATCTCCGCGTGCCGGGGAGACGAGTAGGAGCGCTTCCGCTTGACATCCTCGACCATTGTCCTAGAGTACCACTCTAAGACATAGTTCGTAGCTCTTGGATTTCCGGGAGGGGCGCGATGGAGTTGCGCACCGAGGGCGAGGTGACCGTCCACGTCGACGCGCCGCCGGAGCACGTCTACGCGCTGGTGAGCGACGTCACCCGCACCGGCGAGTGGAGTCCGGAGTGCCGACGCTGCGTCTGGGTCGAGGGAGCCACCGGGCCCGCCCCCGGAGCTCGATTCCGGGGCTGGAACCGTTCCGGACTCGTCCGGTGGTCTCGGCTGGTCGAGGTCGTCGCCGCCCACCCCGACCGCGAGTTCGGGTGGCGCACCCTGCCCGACCGCTTCAACAAGGACTCCACCACGTGGCGCTACCGGCTTGCTGCTGAGGATGGCGGTACGCGCCTCACCCAGACGTACGCCATCGCGGCGCTTCCCCGCTTCCCGGTCAACGTCGTCATGCGCCTGTTCCTGCGTCACCACGCCGACATGCGCCCGCACATGCGCCAGAGCCTCGAGCGGATCAAGGCCACCGCGGAAGCCGAGGCCACCGTGCTGAACGCGTGAAGGGGGAGCCCAATGCGAGCTTTCCCGGCCTCGATCCGACTGCTCGCCCAGTTCGGCGCCGCCGCGCTGGCTCTCGCCGCCTGCGGCACTGACAGCGTTCGCGAGGCCAGTGGCGTTGCTAGCGACGCCGTCCAGGCCGGCGAACTCCCGACGCTGACGGTGACCGCCGCCGATCACGACTCGGACCCAAGGTACGAGTTCGACCTCCCCGACACGGTGCCGGCGGGACCGACCCGTATCAGCCTGGAGAACATCGGGGAAGAGGTCCATCACGCCCAGCTGTTCAAGCTCGACGATGGCGCCACCGTCGACGACGTAGAGGCCGCGCTGGCGACCGGTGACCCGGTTGCGCTGGTCGAGTACGGCACCTACGACGGCGGCACCGGGGTCGTGGCGCCCGGCACCACCTCGACCGCCGACGCGGTCGTCGACCTCGCACCCGGCACCTACGTTCTTTTGTGCTTCGTCGAGAACGCAGACGGCGTAGCCCACGGTGCCGCCGGCATGATGCAACCATTTGACGTGACGCCGAACGGCGACCCCGCGCCGCTTCCAGAGGTCGATGCGGAGATCGACCTCGTCGACTACGCGTTCGAGGCGCCCGCGGAGCTGCCCGGCGACGCCATGGTGCTAGTGACCAACCCGCCAACGACCGAACCACACGAGATGAACATCGCCCGCCTTGATGAGAACACCGCACTCAACGACGTGGTCCGCGCGCTCGAGGCCGAGGAGTCGGGTGAGGCGGCTGGGCCGCCACCGTTCACGCCAGTCGGCGGCACACAAGCGTTGCTGCCCGGCGCGTCCCAGCTTCTCCAGCTCAACCTCGAGCCGGGCGAGTACCTCCTAGCGTGCTTCATCCCGTCGATCGTCGATGGCGTACCACACGTGCACAAGGGGATGATCGGACTGGTGTCGATCACCTGACCTCGAGCCACGAAAGGGCGCGGTTTGAACGACGCGGCGCGAGAACCGACCGGTGTCGGAGGGGCGACACGCGACTTGACCCCACGCCCGCGACTCGTCAGATGCGTGCTACTCGCTGCGTAATCCCCCGGCGTCCTGCCGATACAGATCGCCTAATACACGGGTGATCTTTGGTGCATCCGCGGTGTTCTCACTGGTCGGTGAGAGCCTGCCCGGATGAGGTCGTTACCGGGTCTTGTCCGCTTCGTGGCGCCGTCGGGTGAGACCCGTTACGCGCTCGGTCATCCGCTCGTCGACCGTTATCTGGAGTTCGTTGCGGGCCGGGCGCGACCGAACACGCTGCGGGCGATGCTGAAGTCGCGACGAGACAAGGAGGTGGCGAATGTCCTATGTGCTGGTGGAGTCACGAGATCCGTTCGGGTCGGCCGACGGGCGCCGGCTGTACGAGCTTGCGGGCGCGCTGGCCGAGGAGGCCGACGACGTGACGGTCTTCCTGGTCGAGAACGGTGTACTGGCCGCGCGACGAGAGTCGGTGGCAGCCGCGGCCCTCACCGCCCTGGGGTCGAGGGCCACCGTGCTTGCAGACACGTTCTCCTTGCGGCAGCGGGCAATCGGGACCGACGAGCTGGCGCCCGGTGTCGGGACGGCGGAGATCGACGAGCTCGTCGACCTCGTCGTGGAGGACGGCCGCAAGGCGCTGTGGTGCTAAGGGAGGACTCATGACAAAGACAGTCACGCTCGCGTTGATGGACGCGCCGTATGAATCCGAGCGGAGCACAACTGCGTTTCGGATCATCGATGCGGCGCTGGCCAAGGGGCACACCGTTCGCGTCTTCGCCTACGAGGGCGCGGTCAACCTGACGATGGCCGACCAGGCGCCCCATCCGAATCCCGTGAAGGGCACATCGGTCGAGGAGGAGAATCATCCGACCACAAAGGACTGGGTCGCGGCCCTGTTCGATTCGGCCGGCGGCCGGCTCGAATGGGTGAACTGCGGGCTCTGCGTCGACGAGCGCGGCGCCGCCAACTGGATCGAGGGGCCGCGTCGGGGAGGCCCGAAAGACTTCGTCGACTGGGTGGAGGCGTCGGACCAGACGTTCGTCATCCCCACCCGATGAACCGAGGAGGTAGGTCATGACCACGCGGGTGTTGAGCATCATCGGCACGGCGTACCGGGCCACGGTCGAGGAGCAGGACGACACGATCCTGTGGCTGTCGAGCATGTGCAGCAGCGCCGGTCTCGACGTCGCACTGCTCCTGCGCGACAACGCGGTCAACTACGGAGTCCGGGGCCAGGACGCGACCGGGCTCCATTTCGGCACCGCCCAGGTCGCGAACCCACCGGCCGTCGATCGCGATCTCGAGGATCTGATCGCCAAGGGAGTGAGCGTTCGGTACGTGGCCGAGGACCTCGCGGAGCGTGGTGTCGAGGGGTCCCGCCTCGTCGACGGCTTGAAGCCGGTGACGCGTACCGAGCTCCCGGCTCTCTTCGCCCAGTTCGACCAGGTCTGGAACTGGTAAGAGTGGTCGGAACGGCCACCGATCCGCCGGCGGTGTCGCAGGCGAAGGTCGGCGAACGGCTGCGGCTCCTCGCTCGCTGCTACACCGCCGACGCCGCGACCTACGACGAGCATTGGAGCCCCGTCATCCTGCCCGCGGCCGAGTCCCTGGTTCGGGCGTTGCCGCTCGTCGACGCGCGGCGGGTGCTCGACGTCGGGACGGGGACGGGGGCTCTGGCCCGGGCCATCCGCGCGGCCGCCCCAAGAGCTGCGGTTGTAGGCGTCGATGCGGCCGAGGGGATGCTACGGATCGCCCGCGACCGACGCGCCCTGCCCGGCATGGTGGGCGACACCAGTACGCTTCCGGTCGCCGATGCCAGCGTCGACGTCGCCATCCTGGCTTTCGTGCTCTTCCACTTGGCCGATCCGCTCGCCGGGCTCGTCGACGTGGCGCGCACGCTGCGTGGCGGGCGTCGGACCGGCACCGTGACCTGGGCCGAGGAGCATCCGACGCGCGCCGCCCAGGCCTGGGAGGAGGCACTCGACACCGCCGGTGCGCCGCTGGCACCGGAACGCAGCGACCACCGGCAGCTCGACTCGCCGGACGCGGTGGAGTCGCTCCTCCGCCGGTCCGGCTTGATCCCACGCCGTACGTGGACGGAGTGGATCGACTACACGTACACGAAGGAACAGTTCTGGGAGCTGCGAGTGGGCTTCGGGAGCCCGCGCTGGCGTCTGAACCGGATCCCTCCATCGACGCGGGTCGAGGTTCTGGGTCAGCTCCGAGATCGGCTCGAGACACTCGGTCCCGGCGATCTCCATTTCCGGGGCCGCGTCGTGCTCGCCATCGCCGAGAAGCGAGAATGACGGCGAGAGGAGGACTCCGATGGCGACATCGCTCGTCGACGCACGCCCCGATCACGCCCGCTTCGTGGCCTGGGTGGTGCTGACGGCCTTCCGCTCGCATCTCGAGCGCGGTCTGTGGGACTTCTTCGTCGACGAGGATGACGCAGGGTGCCTGCGCTACCTCGAGACATTGGCAACGACCGATACTCGGCATTGGGTTCATTACTCGAACTTCCTCGTTGCCGAGGTCGACGGCAGACCTGCAGCCGCGCTCTGCGGCTACTTCGACGAAGAGCACGGGATGCACGCGCTTCAGAATGCGGCCTCCGAAGCCGACCAACGCCTCGGTCGCGCGGCGGAGGCGACCTCGGCAGGTCTGGCGCGGATCGCACCCATCTTCTATGTGATGCCGGACCACAAACCCCGCGCCTGGATCGTCGAGAACGTCGCCACCCACGCAGATCACCGCGGAAACGGGATCGCCGGCGCGCTCCTGGCGGCAATTCTCGAGCGCGGTTGCAAGCGCGGTGCAAGCCACGCGGATATCGGAGTCATGATCGGCAATGACCCTGCTCAACACGCGTACGAGAAGGCGGGCTTCCGCGTGACCGGGGAAAAACGGCATCCGGACTTCGAGTCCCTCTGGGGGTCCCCGGGCATCCGAGCGCTCAGCCGTGATCTCTAGCCGTCAACAACGCCGCGGCCTGCGCGCTCCTCGTGCCGCGGAGCTCGTCGACGGATGCATGGCACGAAGACCAGCAGCGACGAGCGAGGAAGCTGTGTCGGAGGGGGGACTTGACGTTCAGCGCCACGCGGTGCGTCTCACTCGCACGGTGGCGCTCGCTGCGTGATGACCCTCCATACGTAATGAGCCGCCGCACGACTTTCAGGCAGCGCTCACGATCATGACCTCGATGCGCCGTCGCTCGTCGGGCGTGGCGTCGGTGAGCTCGAGACGCTCGAGCAAGGTGCTTCCTTCGACGACACCGGCACGAATGAGGGCCTGACAGAACTCGTTGTCCTTGGGTCGTCCGGCGAGCAGCTTCGAGACGCAGACGTCGTGGGGTTCGAGGCATCTCCCGGTGACGCCGCCGGTGTTGTCGTTGCGCAGCTCCACGAGCCGATCTTCCCAGCCCCGAGGTAAGCGGGCGGTGTGCTGTCCGACACCCTGCGCGTAGATGCCATGCGTTTCCTGGAACGACGAGGCCTCGCCGAGCAGCCCGTCGATGAGGTCGGCCTTGGTCTCGTCGGGATCGTCGAGCGGCAGGATGTCAGCTTCGATCGACCGCACTGCTTCGGGCGGGAGCCCGGACGGCACGGATGCCAGCACCGCCTGGCTGCCGATGACGATCACTTCGTCGGCACCGAGCGCGTGGCCCGCGGCGCGGATCAGATGTTCGAGCTGATCACGGCGCATCTCGACTACGCGGCTCGCTCAGCCTGGTAGATGGCGCGACGTTCCTCGTCCGAGAGCACCCCGGCGAACGGTGTCACCTGGCGCAAATCTCGAGCCCGCTGGTTGGTAGAGACGAGCACTTCGATGACAGCAGACAAGGGGCCGCGTAGCAGCCGCTCCCATTCCGCGAACCACGGCTCCGCTCCCCCGTCCTGGTTGGCGCGACGCATCACCGAAAGGTTCCGCCGAGCCTTGGTCAGCACAGTCTCTGGATCAGCGGCCAGCTTGGTCACGATGGCTCGATGAAGCGCGAGGCTCCGTTGGTCCTCACGCGTAAGCCCCGCAAGACGCTCCTTACTAACTGGCGCGTAGCTCAGATCAAGCTTCATTCCCGCTGCTACGAGAAGCCGATGCAGCGTGGAAAGGCGCGGTTCCTTCGTCCCGCGCTCGTACGCGGCGACGGTGGCACCCGACGTTCCCGCCCGGGCGGCGAGTTCACGCTGTGACAAGCCAGCTTCGGCGCGGGCGGCAAGCAGAACTGCCGCACCCACTTCTGACGCGACTGATGCGTTTCCCATGTCGCTATCTTATCGGATAGCACGGACCTGGAACTGCCCCAGCGACAGGCCCGACGTGCGAAGTGCATACGTAAATGGCGAACCTCCGGGCAAGCAGGGCCAGACCTCCCGATACGCGCTTCGGTCCGACCGGCGAGATCGGATGTTCGGTGCGCGCGTTCGGGCGCGTCCCGGATGGAATCAGGCACTTCGGAGACGACGTAGCGTTGCGGGCTGCGCCGGCTCAGGTCCTCGTTTAGTGCTCGCTCACGTCGTCGAACGCGGGTGGGTATACGACGCGGCCTCGGATCGAAGGGTCGTATCGTCGAGGGTGGCGAAGCTGATCACCACGTGGCCAACGATGTGCCCTGGGCCCTCTGCGACCAACGGCGCGGTTCACGACACGAGCACCGTCCGAGAAACCGGGGGAAGCGCACCATGCCGCTACGCCGCGGCGAAGGGATGCACGGCACCACCCCGGCTGCCCAGCCCCCACTCACCATGGAGCACACACCGAACACGGACGATCGACCGACCACCCAACGCGCACACTGAGCGCGCCA
>JBQTGU010000119.1:0-17959 GCA_052390575.1 Actinomycetota bacterium
GGGGGGGCCGGCATGGGGGGTCCAAAATGGCCGCCCTGGGCGGGCTGTTTTCTTTTTTGGGGGGGGCGGGGGTTGCGTCCCGGTGGGGGGGGGCGGGGTACCCCGGCCGCCGAGCGAGTGCGACCAGAGGAGAAGGCGAATCCTCATCAACTCTCGAGGACGTCGCCCTCCATCCGGTTCACCGTGCAGCCGAGCTCCTCGAGGTAGGCGACGGACGCGTCGAGCTGCCCGGCGTCGCCGTTCATCTCGAGGATCACCCATCCGGAGTGGTCCTCGACATTGGCGCGACGGATGTTCGGCACGACGTCGAACCTCTTGATGACCTCGTAGATCAGCGGCCGGTCGACCAGCTGCTCCGGGAACGAGACGAAGAGGCGGACCTTCGCCATCAAATGGCTCCCTCGCTCGGCGCCGGGCCATCCTGGAAAGGACTGGCCGGCGCCGAGCCTTCGGGGGCGCTCGTCCGCACCATCAGTCGGTGAGCCCGACGCGGCCGAGCGCCTCCGCCGGCTCGAGCAGCAGCCCGGTGAAGAACGGGCCGAAGTCGGCGTAGCGGGCCGACACCTCGTCGAAGCGCATCTCGTAGACGATCTCCTTGAGCACCGCGGGGTCGTCCGCCAGCAGGGTGACCCCCCACTCCCAGTCGTCGAGCCCGACTGAGCCGGTGATGAGCTGGAGGACGCGCCCGGCGTACGTGCGGCCGATGCGCCCGTGGCCCTCCATGAGCTGCTTGCGCTCCTCGAACGGGAGCGCGTACCAGTTGGCGTCCGGGTCGCGCCGCTTCGACATGGGGTAGAAGCAGATCGCCTTCTTCAACGGCAGCCGCGGGTACAGGCGCTGGCGCGCCCGCTCCTCGTCCTGCGTGTACTCCGATCGCTCCGTGAGCGAGACGTACGACCATGCCGGTTCCAGGGGTGCGGCCGCCAGCTCCTGCTCGAACGCCTGGAGCCGGGCGAGATCGGGCCCGAGCGCCATGACACCGAAGTCGGCCTTATGACCGAGCACGGCGAAGCACAGCGCCTGATGCTGGTCGGCCTCGAGCGACGCCACCGCGTCGAGGACCCGCTTCGCCCCACCCGGCTCCCGCTCGGCCCGGTCGCGATCGACCCGGTAGAAGAGATGGAGAACGCCCCACCCCTCCGACGGCGTCACCGGTTCCATGCCGAAGAGGGTACCGGTGCGGGGCGGCGAACTAGTCGGTCGCGACTGGGAGAGGTCCCTCGCCGAGTTGGTCGAGCTCGTCCGCCGCTTCGGCGTAGGGCCGGACCTCCTCGGGCGGCGGCGGTGTCACGGTCACCGACGTGCCGAAGTCGCGGAACCTGATGCGACTGGACGCATACAGGCTCTCGCCGTCGACCTCGACTTCGAACGCGTACTGGAACTGCGTTACCCGGCCCTCGGTGTCGATGAACACCTCGCCGTTGATGGGACCGTGCACGAGTTCGGTGATCCGGCGCACTTCCGCCGCCGTCGACGGGTCGAGCGCAGCGGCCACAGCCGGTTCGAGCAGCTGCTCGAGGTCGAGCGTGACGTCGTAACGCGTGACGTCGTCCCCGGGGGCGCCGTCGAAGCTCTCTCCCTCCACGGGCCGGCCCACGATCGCTTGGAGGAAGTCGAGGACAGCCAGCGGGTTGCCGCCGGCGAAGTTCTGCGGGGTCACGCCGACGTCTGCGGCGGTGAAGCTCACCCATGGCGTCTCCGGCGCGTCGAGGAACTCTCCGTAGTTGGCAAAGGCGGTGGACCGGTCGATCGACCGGATCTCGACCGCTCCGACGTCGGACGCACCGGTGGGCGGGCCTTCGTCGACGTTGAACGTCAAGGTGATGACACCCGCGCCGGTCTGGAAGTCCGACGCACCTTCGATCGTGATCGTTACGGCGGTCTCTGCAGTGTCGAGCGCGACTTCCCCGTCGACGGTCGCTGAACCTGCGGACACGGTGCGGCCGGCCGCGGCGGTGACGACCTCGCGCGACACGGGCTTCCCCGGCGGCTCTCCGTTCCCGGTCGAGCCGTCGTCGCCGTCACACGCGACGCCCAGAGAAACGAAGAGGGCCGCAGTCAGCGCGGCGCGGAGAGGCGTGCTCATCACGATCGCCACTCTCGCGCGAAGGCCCGCGCTGCTGACGCGTTTCACACGCTCGAATGGTTGTGAAATCGCGGAAATCAGCCCGGATCACGACCGTCTGAGTGCACGAAACGCGAAACGAGCGCCCCGAGTTCGGGCGGTGGAGTGGCCCCCAACGCTGAACGCGAACGAGCGCCCCGAAGGGCGCTCGTTTCCTTCGCTGGGTGGGCTGGGGTTAGAAGTCCATCCCGTCCATGCCGCCCGGCATGCCGCCGGCGCCGCCCGGCATGGGCTGCTCCTTCTCGGGCTTGTCGGCCACGACCGCCTCGGTGGTGAGGAACAGGCCCGCGATCGACGCCGCGTTCTGGAGCGCCGAGCGCGTCACCTTGGCGGCGTCGATGACGCCCGCCTTCACCAGGTCCTCGTAGTCGCCGGTGGCGGCGTTGAGCCCCTCCGAGCCGGTGAGCGTGCGCACCCGCTCGACGATGACGCCGCCCTCCATGCCCGCGTTGACGGCGATCTGCTTCATCGGCTCCTCGAGCGCCTTTGCAACCAGCTTGGCGCCAGTGGCCTCGTCGCCGTCGAGCTTCTTGGCCAGCGCTTCCACCTTGTCCTGGGCCCGGAGCAGCGCCACGCCCCCACCGGGGACGACGCCTTCCTCGACCGCGGCCTTGGTGGTCTGCACCGCGTCTTCGATGCGGTGCTTCTTCTCCTTGAGCTCGACCTCGGTGGCCGCGCCGACCTTGATGATCGCGACACCGCCCGACAGCTTGGCGAGGCGCTCCTGGAGCTTCTCGCGGTCGTAGTCGGAGTCGGTGTTCTCGATCTCGGCCTTGATCTGGTTGATCCGGCCCTGGACGTCGGCCGTGCTCCCGCCGCCCTCGACGATGGTCGTCTCGTCCTTGGTCACGACCACCTTGCGGGCGGTGCCGAGCAGGTCGACGCCGATGTTCTCGAGCTTGAGGCCGATCTCCTCGGAGACGACCTGGCCGCCGGTGAGCACGGCCATGTCCTCGAGCATCGCCTTGCGGCGCTCGCCGAAGCCGGGTGCCTTGACGGCGGCCGACTTGAACGTGCCCCGGATCTTGTTGACGACCAGGGTGGCCAGCGCTTCGCCCTCGACGTCTTCCGCGATGATGACGAGCGGCTTGCCGCCCTGCATGACCTTCTCGAGCACCGGCAGCAGGTCCTTGACCGCCGAGATCTTGCTGCTCACGAGAAGCACATAGGCGTCGTCGAGGACGGCCTCCATGCGCTCGGGGTCGGTCACGAAGTACGGCGAGATGTAGCCCTTGTCGAAGCGCATGCCCTCGACGAGGTCGAGCTCCATCCCGAAGGTCTGGCTCTCCTCGACCGTGATGACGCCGTCGGTGCCGACCTTGTCGAGCGACTCGGCGATCATCTGGCCGATCTCGGGGTCGGCGGCCGAGATGGCGGCCACGTTGGCGATCTGCGTTGGGTCGGTCTTGACCTCGATCGAGCCGCCCTGGATCTCGTCGACCGCCAGCTCGACCGCGGCCTCGATGCCCTTCTTGAGGCCCATCGGGTTGGCGCCGGCGGCCACGTTGCGGAGACCCTCACGGACGAGCGCCCACGCGAGCACGGTGGCGGTGGTGGTGCCGTCGCCGGCGACGTCGTCGGTCTTCTTGGCGACCTCCTTCACCAGCTCGGCGCCGATCTTCTCGTACGGGTCCTCGAGGTCGATCTCCTTGGCGATCGAGACGCCGTCGTTAGTGATGGTGGGGGCGCCCCACTTCTTCTCCAGCACGACGTTGCGGCCCTTGGGGCCGAGGGTGACCCTCACCGCGTCGGCGAGCTTGTTCATGCCGGCCTCGAGCGACCGACGGGCATTCTCGGCGTAGGCGATCTGCTTGGACATCTGGTCAGAACCCCCTGGGGAGCTGCGGTTTCGACGGGTCGGCGACCTTTAGCACTCAGGTCATCCGAGTGCTAATAGCTTGGCACTCTCGACCGGAGACTGCAAGTTCGGGGGCACAGGAACGGGTGGAGGGGAGCCGGTCGGCCGGTCAGTGGAGGAGGAGCCCGGCGCCCGCGCTGGCGAGGACCACCAGAGGCTCCTTCACCCGGAACCGCCAGATCGCGGCCAGGGCGAGGATGGCGACGGCCGCGGTCGGGAGGTCCACGACCGCGTCGCGGGTGAGCACGACGGTCGCTCCGGCGATGGCGCCGGCCGCGGCCGCGGTGGCGCCCTTGATGAAGCCCCGCAGCCAGAGGTGGTCGCGGTGCCGCACGAACCAACGGCCCGGCACCACCACGCCCAGGTAGATCGGCGTGAAGATCGCCAGCGTGGCCACCACCGCGCCGACGAGGCCGCCGACCAGGTATCCGATGAACGTGGCCGTGATGACCACCGGGCCCGGGGTGATGAGCCCCATGGCAACGGCATCGAGGAACTGGCCTTCGGTGAGCCAGTGGTGCTGCTCGACCACGCCTTCCCGCAGGAAGGGCACGATCGCCAGGCCGCTGCCGAAGATGAAGGCGCCGGCCTTGAGGAAGAAGAGGCCGAGGGCGATCTCGGTGCCTCTGCTCGCGAAGACGTTGAGCCACTGCCCGTGGGCGGCGAGGAACGGCACGGCGGCGGCGGACAGCCGCCCTCCCGAGAGGAAGCGGGGCGGAGCCTCCCGGCACGCCATCGCCACGCCGGCAACGAGGAACAGCACCGCGATCTCGGCGCCGGTCACGGCCGTGACCACGAGGAGGATCGCTGAGATGACCCACATGCGCACGTCGGTGCCGTTCGTGAGCCGGGCGAGCTTGACTGCCGCGATGGCGATGATTGCCATCACGCCGGGCGCGATCCCGTAAAAGAGGTCCTGGACCCAGGACAGGCCCTCGTACCGCGCGTACAGCACCGCGATGCCCAGGACGAGCACGAGCGAGGGGAGGATGAACGCGACCCCGACCGCGAGCGCGCCGAGGGCGCCTCGGTGCAGGTACCCGATCCACATCGTCACCTGCGCCGCCAACGGGCCGGGCATGGTCTGGCCGAGCGCGACGCCGTCGAGGAAGTCGTCGCGGTCGACCCATCCCCGCCGCTCCACCAGATCGCGCTGCATGTAGCCGACGGTGGCGATCGGGCCGCCGAAGCCCCAGGTGCCTAACCCGAGGAAGTAGCGGAGGATCGATCGAAACGGGACGGGCACGGGCGCCGCCGGCCCTCCCGTCACTGCCAGAACACGTCGACGCCGTACTGGTCGTACGGGTAGTAACGGGCGGAAGCGATCCTCCCGTCGCGGATCCCGAAGACCATGCAGACCTCGTCATGGTTGGGGCGGCCGTCGGGACGGGTGCCACCGCCGCGATGCAGCGCCACTGCCCCGCGGTCGTTGGCCCAGACGTCGACGAGGTCGAGCGTGAGGGAGCCGTCGGTCAGAGCGAGGACGTGCGCGTTGAACGCCAGCACTCGATCGCGACCGTGGTACTCGCCCGCGATCGGGCTGCGGCCGGGAATCTGCCAGACGAGATCGTCGTGCGAGACCTCGTTCAGGGTGTCGACGTCCCGGCGGGCAAGGGCTTCGTACGCCCGGCGGATCAGGGCGGCGTTCGGGTGCTCGGCCATCTCGGCCTCCTCGTTGGAGTGATCGTGTAACCGTGGTTGCTGCACGCTAGTGGAGTTGTAACCATGGTTGCAAGACGGTGACGAATCCAATACCCTCGGGGTATGCAGTGGGTGCTGCTCGCCTACCGGCTCCCCCGCGAGCCGTCGACCCCGCGCATCGCGGTCTGGCGCAAGCTCCGCCGCCTGGGGGCGGTGCAGCTCCTCGACGGGCTGGTCGGGCTGCCCCACGACGCCCGGACCCAGGAGCAGCTCGAGTGGCTGGCCGAGGAGGTGGCCGAGGCGGGCGGGGAAGCGGGGATCTGGCTGGCGCAGCCGGCGACGGCCGCGCAGGAGCGGGCGCTCGCGGAACGGATGCAGGCGGGGGTCGCCGACGACTACCGGGTCATCATCGAGGAAGCAGAAGGGATGCGTGACCCGGCCGCGACACACCGGACGCTCGGGCGCCTCCGGCGGGCGCTACGGCGGGTCCGCACCCGGGACTACTTCCCCCCGGCGGAGGCGGAGCGCGCCCGGCGCGCCGTCGACGAGCTCGCCGAGAAGGTGGAGGCGGCCCCGTGAGGTGGGCGACACGTCGCGGCTGTCACGTCGACCGGGCGGCGTGCGCGTGGCTTATCCAGCGTCATCTCGACGGTGATGCCGAGTTCGTGTTCGTGAGCGACCCCGCCGACGTGCCCGATGACTCCACCCCGTTCGACATGCGGGGCGCCGATCTCGGCCATCACGGCGGCGACTGCACCTTCGAGACCATGTTGCGCCGCTACGACCTCATCGACCCGGTGCTCTGGGACGTCGCCCGCATCGTCCACGAGGCCGACCTCGACGACGAGCGCTTCGACGCGCCCGAGGCCGCCGGACTCGACGTCATCTGCCGCGGGTTGTCGATGGTGCGCGACGACGCCGAGCTCCTCGACGTCACCCGAGCCGTGTTCGACGGTCTCTACGAGCACCGAAAGCGCGCGCTGCTCCTCGGCCGCGAACCTGCGTAGGGAGCGGTCACGTCACGGTGAACGAGGTCACCATGCCCTCCGCGAGGTGGGCCTCGTGCTCGCCACCCTCCTCTTCCTCGACCACGTTGCAGACGAGGGCGTACTCGCCCGGGCTGAGCTCGAAGGTGCCGTCGCAGGTCTCGCCGGCGGGGAACGGCTCGATCTCGCCTACGAGAGCGCCCCCGAGCAGCTCGTCCTCGGCAAGGGCGCCCTCCTCGTCGACGGGCAGATCGGCGACCGAACCCCGGACGACCACGAGCTCGTGCGGCTCCTCGCCGGTGTTCTCGGCCACGAATGCGATGTTGCCGGCGGGCGCGGTGGCGACGCTGGGCGCGATCGCGAACTCATTGAGCTCGACTTCGACGGTCGTGGTCGCAGTGCTCAGGTCGCCGAAGGGCCGGCACTCGACCTCGCCTCCTTCGCCCGACCCCGAGCCGGATCCCGACCCCGAGCCGCTGGCGCTGCCGGAACCGGAGCCGTCGCCGACTTGCCGGACGCCGCCGCCGTCGTCGTCGCCGCAGCCGACGAAGACGAACGCGGCCGCGGTCAACAGAGCAATCAGGACGGAACGAGTACGCATGATGGAGCCTCCTTGGGTTGAGATCTCGAATGAGCAGCGGCGCCGGTCCGCACGGACCGGGTGCCGACGAGGACGAGCAGGGCGAGCGCGCCGTACCAGAGCGCCCGCAGCGAGACCGTGCCCGCGGGCGCGTCGCGCCCGTCGGGCAGGGCGTGCCGCCACAGCCGGTAGAGCGGGTTCGTGGTCGTCTCGAAGTCGTCGACGAGCGTGAGCCCAGCGAGACCCTCGACGGTCAGCCATACGAAGGTGAACGCGCCGAGTGCTGTCCCGACGACCAGCCACGGTCGTACCGCCGGCACCGCGCTCGCCCACCAAGCGACCGCGAGCACGAGGCAGGGCGTGACGACCACGAGCTGGCGCCCCGGCCACATCCACTCGTGCATCGACAACGCGACGAACGTCGCGGTCAGCCAGCCGGCGGCGAGCGGCACCGCCAGCGCGTCCCAGCCGGGAGGCCGGCGCCGCACGAGCGCGGCCACTGCCGGTACTGCCAGCAGGAACGCCGGCTGCCAGGCGGCGAGGCCGAACCCACGGTCGACCAGCAGCCCGGCGAGCCGTTGCGCCCGCCCGCCGTAGTCGGGCTCGAAGCCGATGGCCCCGAACTCTCCGCCGACAAAGTGGTCACCGGCGGCGTACGCCGTCCATCCGCCGTACCACCACTGGTGCGCGACCAGGTACGCGAGCGCGGCCGCCCCGAGACCGACGACGAGTCCGGCCGCGAGTGCGCGCCGGTCGCGTCGCCACAGCCGCACGAGACCAACCGCGGCCAGGGCCGCCGCTACCGGGAGGTACTTCACCGCCAGCCACGGCAACGCGACCACGGCGATACCGAGCACCGCGACCGCCCGCCGGTCGACCGGGGCGGCGACCGGGCCGGTGAGCGCGCCGATCGCGACGGTGACGGCGAGCGCGGCCGGCAACTCGGGATAGACCTGCGTCCCGTACACCGCGAGCGGCGCGGCAAGGGAGAACGTCGCCACCGCGAGCAGGGCGACCCGGAGCGGTACGTCGAAGCGCCGGACCGCTACCCATAGCATCGCCGCCGCCAGTACGCCGGCCGTGGCCGCGAGCGTGAGTTTGGCCGCGATCCAGCCGCCGACGACCATCGGCAGCGCGAGCACGGCGGGGAGCAAGGGGTCGTGCGGGCTCACCCGGCTGCCGTCGGCGCGCAGCTCCTCCTGGAGCGGGAGCCCCGCTTCGTGGAACTCGCGGTGACGCTCGGCGGCGCGCTCGTCGCGCACGTCGAGGCTGCGGTCCTCGCCCAGGCTGAGCGCGGTGAGCAGGTACTGGGGCTCGTCGGCGGTGGTGCGTTCGCCGTCGGTCGCACGCACGCCGGTCAGGGGTGCGGTCCAGACCGCGACACCCGCGCCCAGCAGCAGCATCGCCTTGGTCAGCCGGTTCACGAATGCAGCCGTTCGAGTCGGCGGATCGTGAGCAGCCAGGTGAGTACGCCCGACAGCGCAATGAGCGCGAGCGCGTTGATTCCGGCGCGGGCGAAGAACGCGCTCTCGGTTGCGCTCCAGATGCGGGTCGCGAGCGTGTCGAATCCGGTAGGGGCAAGCAGCAGGGTCGCCGGTAGTTCCTTCATCGTCGACAGCAGCACCAGCCCGGCCCCCGCCGCCAAACCCGGCAGCATGAGGGGGAGGTCGACCGTGCGCAGCCGCCGCCAGCGGCCCGAGCCCAGCGACCGGGCCGCGTCCTCCATCCGCCGGGGCACGCCGCTCACCGCCACCTGCGACGCCCGCATCGCCTGGGCGCCGAAGTGCACGACGTAGGCGAACACCAGCAACGGGAACGTCTGGTAGAGCCCGCCGACCAGCGGCGCCCGCAGCACCCAGAACACGACCGCCAGCGCGATCACCAGGCCGGGAAGGGCGAACCCGGCGACGACGAGCGCGTTGGCCAGCGCGCCGGCGCGGCTGCGGTGCCGGGTGGTGAGGTAGGCGACCGGCAGGACGACTGCGACCGCCACCACCGCGGTCACGAGCGCGATACCGGCGGTGTTGAGCAGGGGCTGCCACAGGTCGGACCAGCCGACGCCGCGGGTGCCGGCGTCGTCGCCGAGGCCCCGCAGCGTCCACTGCACGAGCACCGCCACCGGCGCGACCAGGGCGACGGTGAGCACCGCCCCGACGAAGAGGAGGGCGGGCACCTTCCACGGGCCGAGCGCGCTCTGGAGCGGGCGGCGCCCGGCGGCCACCGCCTCGGTGTGGACCCGGCGCCGGGACAACCCGCGCTCGGCGACGACCACGGTCAAGGCGACCGCCGCGAGGAGCACCCCGAGCGCGAGCGCGGTGGCAGGGTCGAACAGGCGGGCCGACTCGATCCGCACGGTGAGCGTGTCGTAGCGCAGCAGCGACACCGCACCGAAGTCGCTCACGACGTACAGGAAGACCAGCAGCGCGCCGGCCGCGATCGCGCCGGTTGTCTGCGGGAGCACTACCGAGCGGAACACCTCGCGCGGTGAACGACCCAGCGATCGCGCCGTCTCCTCGAGTGAGGGGGGCAGCGCCGCGAGCCGCGCCGCGACCGGCAGATAGACGTACGGGTACGAGAGCAGCGTGAGCGTCGCGAACGCGGCCCAGAAGCCGCGCACACGCGGAAGCGCGTCGAGTCCGAAAAAGTCGTCGAGGAGCCCGCCGCGGGCGAACGCAGCGATCAGCGCGAACGCGCCCACGAACGATGGAATGACGAGGGGCAGCGCCACCAGTACGCGCAGCAGGCGCCGCAGTGGAAGGTCGGTGCGCATCACGAGCCAGGCGAGGGTGGTGCCGAGCAGGGCGCAGGCAGTCGCGGTGGTGACGGCGAGCAGCAGGGTGCGGGTGAGGGGACCGAAGGCCGCGTCGGAGCCGAGCACGCTGAAGGCGCCGCCCTCCTGCACCGTGCGAACGACCAGATAGACGAGCGGCCCCGCGAACAGAGCCGCGATCACCAGGCTGACGACCGCCAGCGGCGCGGGCGGACGGGGTCTGAACCGTCGGGTGAGCGGGGCGGGCGGGAGCGGTTCGGGCGCGATGGGCGCCTCGGCAAGAGCGGTCGTCACAACCCGATCAGCCCTGCTCGAGGCCGCTCTGCTCGATGAGCTCCTTGGTTCGGAGCAGGCCGCGGCCCAGACGGCTGAGGTCGAGCGCGGGCGCCTCGATCTCCTCCAGCGGCGGCAGGTCCTCGACAGCCGGCTCGACCCCGGCGGCGAGTGGGTACTCGAGCGTCTCCTCCGCGTAGAACTCCTGCCCGCGCCGCGAGAGGAGGAAGCGCACCAGCTCCTCGGCGTCGCCGCGCCGGTCGCCGGCGGTGTCGAGCACCGCCGCCGCCGTCACCAGCACCAGGCTGCCGACGTCGCCTTCGGGGAAGAGGTAGTTGGCGCTGGGCGCGTCGGGGTCCTCGACCTTGACCTCCTCGTTGTAGTAGTGGTTCACGAGCCCGAAGGGGATCTCGCCCCGGCCGACCGCCTCGACGATCGCGATGTTGTTGGCGTAGGTGGGCGACCCGTTGGCCTCCATGCCTCCGAGCCACTCGAGGGTGCGATCGTCGCCGACCAGCTCGCGCATGCCGGTGACGAAGTCCTGGAACGACGCATTGGTGGGCGCGATCCCCACGTCCCCCTGGTACTGCGGATCGGTGAGGTCGAACACCGACTGGGGGAGGTCGGCGGGGTCGACGGTCTCGGTGTTGTAGACGAGTACGCGCACCCGGCCCGAGATCCCCACCCAGCGGCCGTCGGCGGAGCGAAAGCGTTCATCGACCTCGTCGAGGGTCCCGTGTGGGAGCTTCTCGAGACGGCCGTCGCCCTCGAGGAAGCCGACCGCCCCGGGGCTCTGGGAGAGGAAGACATCGGCGGGTGACCGGCTGCCTTCCTCGTCGATGAGCAGCGCAAGGTCGGCGGAGTCGCCGTAGCGGACGTCGATGCCGATGCCGGTCTCGTCGGAGAAATCCTCGAGCAGGGGGAGGATCAGTTCCTGCTGCCGGCCGGAGTAGATCGTGAGCCGGTCGCCGCCGCCCCCCGAACAGGAGGTGAGCGCGGGGGCAGCCAGGGCCAGCGCCAAGAGCGAGAGGAGGACACGTCGACCTGCCACGGCCGGGCAGCGTGGCACAGCCCCGACGCATTTGTAAAGTGGGCCTTACCAAACTAAGGTGAGCCGGACCGCAGATGCGAGCATCGCACCAGGGGAAGCCGCACGCCGTGATCGTGTGCCATTGCCGAGCCGTGAGCGACCGGGTGATCCGGGCGGCCATCGAGTGTGGCGCCGACCGCGAGGAGCACCTGGGCGATCGCTGCGATGCCGGCCGCCGCTGCGGAGGGTGCCTCCCCACGCTACGCCGGCTGCTCGAGGAGCACGGTCGCATCCACTCCCGCCCCCTAGCGTCCGCCCGGGCATAGAGTCCCGCACGGGCAGGGGGGATCGGAGGGCGTGGTGCAAGGAAGCGAAGCGGTTCTCGACGTCCTCAACGACGTTCTCACCGCCGAGCTCACCGCGATCAACCAGTACTTCGTCCACGCCAAGATGTGCGACAACTGGGGCTACGACCGGCTCGCGCACCACGTGCGCGAGGAGTCGATGGGCGAGATGAAGGACGCCGAGCACCTCGTCGACCGCATCCTCTACCTCGAGGGCATTCCGAACCTGCAACGGTTGGGCACGGTGGCGGTGGGCGAGACCGTCCCCGAGCAACTCAATCTCGACCTCGAGCTCGAGAAGGCTGCGATCGAGCGGCTCAACCGCGGCGTCGCACTCTGCGTCGCCCAGGGCGACAACGGCTCACGCGACCTGTTGGAGGACATCCTCGAAGGCGAGGAGAAGCACGCCGACTGGCTCGAGACCCAGCTTGAGCTCATCCGCCAGATCGGCGAGGCGCACTACCTCGCGCAGCAGGTCCACCGCCACGACTGACGGGCACGGCCGCCAGCGCGAGCCGGAGCGCTAAGCGCGCGGCCGCGTGCGAACGGGCTGACTCGGCCGCCGGGTCGCGGTCCGGCGCCCGCTGCGGATCGAGACGCTCGATCTCGCGCTCGACGGTCGCGAGCGCGCGCTCCAACTCGTCGGCGATCAGGCCTCGGTACGGAGTCGCCTCACTGGAACTGGGAGCGATGTGGTGCTCGCCCGGGTCGTCCGCCATGGCTCCTCCTCGGCCTTGCCGCCTGAAGTTAGGGCAGCCTAACCTGACCCACTCACGGACGTTCGACTTCATCGGGAGGCCGGGTCCATGGCGACGCCCAGGATTCGCATGATCGTGGAGGGAGTCCGCCGATGCGGATGCGAATCAGGTCACCCGCTCGTCGCGTTGGCCGAGCCGCGGGGTGACCGCTGGTTGAACGTCCGCGTGAGTGATCGCGAAGCGGACCACCTTGCCCACGAGCTCGGATCGGGCCGCACGCGGGCCGCGTTCACCTACACACTGCTCGGGGAGCTGCTCTCCGCCCTCGGGTGGACGCTCTCGGCGGTACGACTCACCGGAACCGAGCACCAAGAGGTGCTCGGCCTGGTCGAGGTCACCCGGGGCGACGAGCGCGCCGGTGTCCGGGCCCATCCCGGTGACGCGATCGTGCTTGCCTACCGCTACGACCTCGCGGTCGAAGTGCCCGTCGAGATGGCTCGGATGGGTGACCGAGGCCTGGCCGCGGAGTGGCTCGCTGACGGCGACTCCGACGAGCTCGCGAGCTTCCGCCGTTTCCTCGATGAGCTCACGCCCGACGACTTCGCGTCCTGACTAGGTCAGCGCCTTGAACGCGATCACGTCTCCCGTCACCGAGACGGAGACCCGGTCCCCGGGCTCGAACGACCGGGCCGGCCCCATGCGCGACCGGACCCGGGCGCCGTCCTCCAGGCCCACCTCCACCAACTGGTCGTGGCCGAAGTAGGTGATCCCCCGAACGACACCCTGACCGGCGCCGTCGAGGCGCAGGCTCACCCGCTCGGGACGGAGCGCGACCTCCACCTCACCGGAGAGGTCACCGTTCGTCGTGGGCAACCGGCCCACCGCCGTCGCCACCGCGTCGCCGTCGACCCGGCCCGGGACCAGGTCGGCGTCACCGACAAAGGTCGCGACGAAGCGGTCGGACGGATGGGCGTAGAGCTCGGCGGGCGCTTCGACCTGGAGCACCCGCCCGGCCCGCATCACCGCGATGCGGTCGGCGAGGCTGAGCGCCTCCTCCTGGTCGTGGGTCACGAACACCGCGGTCGCGCTGGCATCGCGGAGGATCGCCCGGACCTCGCCTCGCATGTGCACGCGCAGCGCGGCATCGAGGTTCGAGAACGGTTCGTCCAGCAGGATCAGCGCAGGCTCGGGCGCCAGTGCCCGCGCGATGGCCACCCGTTGCTGCTGGCCGCCCGAGAGCTCGTGGGGCAGCCGGGACGCCTCGCCCGTCAGGCCGACGAGGTCGAGCATCTCGGCGACGCGGGCGTCGCGCGTGTTCCGGTCGCGCACGCCGTACCCGACGTTCTGGGCGACGGTCAGGTGGGGGAACAGCGCATAGTCCTGGAACACGACGCCGACGCGGCGGCGTTCGGGGGCGACGAGGCGGTCCGGCCCCGCGACCTCCTCGCCGTCGAGCACGATGCGTCCGGCGTCGGGACGCTCGAAGCCGGCGACGAGCCGCAGGGTCGTCGTCTTCCCGCAGCCGCTGGGGCCGAGCAGGGCGAGGACCTCGCCTTCGCGCACCTCGAGGTCGACCCGGTCGACGGCGCGCACCGCCCCGAAGTCCTTCGTCAGCCCATCGAGCTCGACGATCGTGCGCACGGAGACTTAGGGTACCCTTACCTGAGAAGGTGAGGTAGCCAGATGGCGGAAATGCACGACACCACGGAGGAGTACCTCGAGACGATCCTCGCCATCGAGGAGGAGGGCGTCCCCCCGCTGCGGGCCCGCCTGGTCGAGCGGCTCGGGCTCTCCGCGGCCGCGGTCTCGGAGACCGTGAACCGGCTGGTGGCGTCGGGGTACACCGAGCTGCGCGACGACCGCACGATCCGGCTGACCGAGAAGGGACGCCAGCTCGCGACGACGGTGGTGCGCCGCCACCGTCTCGCCGAGCGGCTCCTTACCGACGTGATCGGCCTGGAATGGGAGAAGGTGCACCGCGAGGCCGCCCGCTGGGAGCACGCCATCTCCGCCGACGTGGAGGAAAAGCTGGTCGAGCTGCTCGGCGACCCTGTCACCTGCCCGCACGGCAACCCGATCCCGGGGTCGCGGCGAAAGGCCAAGCCCGCCCCGACCGTGCAGCTCGCCTCGGCCGAGCCGGGCCGGGTCACGATCGCCCGCATCAGCGAGAAGCTCGAGCTCAACGACGCCGGCCTCAGGCTCCTCGCCCAGGCCCGGCTCATCCCCGGCGCAACCGCCACGGTGATCGAGCGGGCCCACGACGGAGTGAAGGTCAAGACGTCGGCGGGCGAGCACACGGTTCCCGCCGACGTGGCCGAGCAGATGTACGTCGCCGCTACGGGTTAGACCAGCCCACCCAGATCTCGACATACCGCCGCTCCAGGAGGTCGAGGTCGCGCTCGAGCGCGCGCAGCGACTCGTCCTCGGACTCCTCGCCCCGGGCCCGCTTCCACGACCACGACAGCGGGATCTGGTGGCGGATGCCCTCGATATGCTCGTAGACCGTCTCGGCCTCCTCGACGACGGCGTCGTCGCGCACGCCCAGCGACTGCCGGACGAGCGCGTCGGCGATCCGCTCGACCCGATCGATCCCGAGCACGCCGCCCATCCGATCGTCGAGGAGGAACAGCTGGCGGTGGAACCGACGCACCGTCCGGCCGGCGGCGCGCCGATCGACCTCCGCCATGTCGGCGTACCGACGGACCGCGGCGCGGTGCGCACGCTCCTGCCGGAACCGGTGCAGCATGCCCCGGCGGTCGGCGACCGCGTCCTCGTGGTTGTCGAGCAGCACCGCGACGAACTGGTCGAGCCCGGAAGCTCCCGTCACCCGCCCGCAACCGCGGGCACGATGCTGACGGTCTGACCGTCGGTGACCGCGGTGTCGAGTCCCTGAAGGAACCGGATGTCCTCGTCGGCGACGAACACGTTGACGAACCGGCGCAGCTCGCCGTTGTCGTCGTGGAGGCGCTCGGCGAAGCCGGGATGGCGTTCCTCGAGCGCCCCGAGGATCTCGGCCACGGTCTTGCCCTCGACCTCCACCTCGGACGCGCCGCCGGCGAGCTCGCGCAGCTGGGTCGGAATGCGGACGGTGACCATCAAGGCTCCTCGTCGATGGTGTCGGGGTCGAACGCGTCGTGGAAGGCGTCGAGCGTCGGCTTGATCGTCGCGGTCGGGTCGGCCTCGACCGCGTCGAGCGTCTTGAGCCCGAGCCCGGTGATGTAGAGGACAACCCGTTCGTCGGCGTTCACGACACCCTCCTCGGCGAGACGCTTGAGCGAGGCCACCGTGACACCCCCGGCGGTCTCGGCGAAGATGCCCTCGGTGCGGGCGAGCAGCCGGATGCCCTCCACCACCTCGCCGTCGCTGACAGCGGCGAGCCCGCCTTCGGTCTGGCGCACCGCGTCAAGGGCGAAGTACCCGTCGGCGGGGTTCCCGATCGCCAGCGACTTGGCGATCGTGTCCGGCTTCACCGGCCGGATCGTGTCCGAGCCCTCCCGCCAGGCGGTGGCGACCGGCGAGCACCCCAGTGCCTGCGCGCCGGAAACCCGCACGTTCGGGGCGTGGTCGAGCAGGCCGACCTGGTGGAGCTCGTCGAAACCCTTGCGGATCTTGGTGAGCAGCGAGCCGCTCGCGACCGGCACCACGACGTGGTCGGGTGTCTCCCACCCGAGCTGCTCGGCGGTTTCGTAGGCGAGCGTCTTCGAACCCTCGGCGTAGAAGGGTCGCACGTTCACGTTCACGAACGCCCAGCGATACGTGCCCGCGAGCTCGGCACACAGACGGTTGACGTCGTCGTAGTTTCCCTCGATGGCGACGACGTTGCCGCCGTACACCGCGGTGGTGACGACTTTGGCCCGCTCGAGGTTCGACGGGATGAACACGAAGCTGCGCAACCCGGCCCGGGCGGCGTGGGCGGCGACTGAGTTGGCGAGATTGCCGGTCGACGCGCACGCGGCGGTCTTGAACCCGAACTCGAGCGCCTTCGACAGCGCGACCGACGCTACCCGGTCCTTGAACGAGTTGGTGGGGGTGAGCGTGTCGTTCTTCACCCACACCTCGCCCAGCCCGAGGGCGGCAGCGAGGCGGTCGGCTCGCACGAGTGGCGTGAAGCCCGCGCCCAGGTCGACGGCGTGGCCCCGGTCGACCGGCAGCAGGTCGGCATAGCGCCAGATGCTGGCGGGCCCGGCGG
This sequence comes from Actinomycetota bacterium, assembly GCA_052390575.1. Taxonomy (GTDB): domain Bacteria; phylum Actinomycetota; class Acidimicrobiia; order IMCC26256; family JACDBD01; genus JBPCMN01. Next base: position 16,495 of record JBQTGU010000119.1, read on the forward strand.
CGATCTGCTCGCGGCTGACCGCGGCGGCCACCGCGTCGTAGTCGTAGGTGACCTCGAGCGGGCCGAAGCACCACTCGCACGTGTACACGGGGGCGATCTCGTAGTCGCGCCCGCATTCCCGGCAGCGAAGCCCTTGGACGTGCGCCATGTTCCTCCTCCTGACCCGGGACACCCGGTCCCGGGCTCGCCCGGATCATCCCGGGCTTCTCGACGCGCTCTCGAGCGCCTCGAGCGGAGGAACCGCTCCGAAGCTGCTCATCGTTCAGGCATTGGCACCTGGTCTCGCCTCTGGCGGAGGCGGTGGCTGGTTGCCGCGGCGTCGTCGGGCCTGTCCCTCGGCCGCTCTTGATGAGCGCGTACCGGGGAACAAGATATCACCGGGAGCGGGTTTCGGCCGCTCGAAGCGTGCATAGGCTCCCGGTGTGCGTTCGTTCCGGGACAAGGGGACGGCCGGGCTGCTGGCGCGGGCGAAGGCCCGCGAGGGCCTGACCGTGTCGGTGTGCATCCCGGCGCGCGACGAGGAAGCGACGATCGCCGAGATCGTGACCACCATCCGCGGCGACCTGGTGGATCGGGTCCCGCTGGTCGACGAGGTGATCGTGCTCGACGACGGCTCACTCGACGCGACGGCACGGGTCGCCGCCCGCGCCGGGGCACGGGTGTCGTCGGTGGATCACGTGCTCCCGGCGCTGCCGTCGGGCTCGGGGAAGGGCAACGCGCTCTGGAAGTCGCTGTTCGTCGCCGAGGGTGACATCGTGTGCTTCCTCGACGCCGACGTCCGGAACTTCGGGTCGCATTTCGTATCTCGGCTGGTCGAGCCGCTCATCACGCGACCCGAGATCGGAATGGTGAAGAGCTACTACCGCCGGCCGCTGTACGGAGAGCCCACCGGCGGCGGGCGCGTCACCGAGTTGATGGCGCGCCCGCTCCTGTCCCACCTCTTCCCTGGGCTCGCCCACTTCGTACAGCCGCTCTCGGGGGAGTACGCAGCGCGGCGTGAGGTGCTGGAGACAGTGCCGTTCGTGCAGGGTTGGGGAGTCGAAGTCGGGCTCCTCGTCGACGTGGCCAACCATTTCGGAAGCGACGCGATCGCGCAGGTCGACCTGGGCGTGCGCGAGCACCGCAACCGACCACTCGACGACCTGGGCCTCCAGGCGCTGGCGATCCTGGTCACGGCACTGCGGCGGGCGGGCATCGATCGCGACCAGTCGGATGCCACCGCCGAGCTCGTCCGCTTCGGCGCCGCGCTCGAGCCCGAGCGCGTCGCGGTCGAGGTGCGCGAGCGCCCGCCGATGCTCACGGTGCCGGCGTACGCGGCCAAGTTCGGCCGCAAGCTCACCGCCTAATGGGATCCACCGAGGGTTCCTGTGCTGCGGGAAGCCTGGTGGCCGAGCCGCTGGCTGGTGAGCAGTGTCGTCGCCTGGAGCGTCGATTCCTAGGGTTAGATCGTGCCCCGGCCGGTTGG
>JBQTGU010000120.1:0-5733 GCA_052390575.1 Actinomycetota bacterium
CGATCGACCGCGACCTTGAGACAAGCGAATCGGTGATCACCCGGCTGCCCGAGGCCGGCGTCGACCTCGACGCCATCACGTCCGCGCTCGAGCGAGAAGGAGTCGCTTCGTTCTGCGACTCCTACCAACAGCTCCTCGACTGCATCACCGAGAAGGTCGCCACCGAAACCTCGGCGTCGTGATCCGAACAACCTCGCTCCGGAGTACAGCCCTGGTCATGCGGTCCGGCCCCACGGCCCCTCTCCGCGCCGCGTTGCTTAGCCACGCTGCATTCTGTGTGCCCGCAGTTCCAACACGAGTTCGAATAGGTGCAGTCGAAGCGAAAGGAATCAGCGTGTGGTGTTGGTCGTCATAGTGGCCGGCCTGCTGGCGTGGTACGCGTGGGGGCGCATCTTCTCGATCCCGCACGGGCCGCTGGTGCTGCGACGCGCGCAACAAGGTGACGGCACCCTCGATGTGGTCGTCGTCGTCGACGACGGCAACTCTGAGCCCTCGGAAGGAGCGCTGCCGGCCCTCCTGCGGCCCGGCGCAGATGTCGGCCGACGGCTGATCGCGCGCGTGCTTCCCGAGGGCACTCATCGTCACGATGCCCAGGTGGCCAGCCGTCAGCTGGGTCGCTATGCAGACTCGGTTGGAGCGCCGGCGGCGGGGGCGGCCGTGTTCTTCGGTACGTCCGACGCTGCCGTGAGGCGCTTCGCTCTCGGCGACGACTACGACGTGCTCCTACACCTGCGCTCCGAAACCATCCCCAAGATTGACTGCGACGGAGCGGCCTCTCAACGTCTGTCGACCCCGAAATGAACCGACGGATCCAGTCATCCGTGAGACGACGAACCCGCACGGGTGCGCCGGCGTTCCTCGTACCGGGCGGTGTCGTCGCGGATGACCGCGACGATGGCGTCGGGTCGCTGCTCGCCGGGGTGGGTGAGGAGCGTGACCGTGAACGCGATGGTAATAGTGTGCCCGTCCCGATGCACTGCGGGAACTTCGGGGAGACGAGTGCCGTCCTCGGTATGCCCCGTCTCCATCACGCGGCGATAGCCGTCCCAATGTCGGGCGCGCAGACGTTCCGGGATGATGAGGTCCAAGGTCTTGCCGGTGACCTCCGCCGCAGTCCACCCGAAGAGCGTGGCGGCCGCGTCGTTCCACAAGATGATGACCCCTTGCGGATCGGCGATCACCACCGCGTCGGCGAGGACGCGAACAAGCTGGGCGAGCTGCCCGTCATCGATCCGCAGATTCGAGGGCTGGCGGTCTTCGTCGCGTTGCGACATGTGCGCGAATGATACGAGCGGTCGAGGAGCCAATACGGCGAAGGCTCCCGCCATAACGAAGGCACCCGAAGGAGAGTCGTGGCCCAGAACGTCACCCAGAAGCTGATCGCATCCCACCTCGTCGAGGGGGAGATGGTGCCCGGCCGGGAAATCGGTATCCGGGTCGACCAAACCCTGACCCAGGACGCCACCGGCACGATGGTCATGCTCGAGCTCGAGGCGATGAGTCTCGGTCGAGTTCGCACCGAGCTGTCGGTGCAGTACGTCGACCACAACCTCTTGCAGACCGACTTTCGAAACGCCGACGATCACCTGTTCCTGCGCAGCGCCTGTCAGCGTTTCGGCCTCTGGTACAGCAAGCCAGGCAACGGGGTGAGCCACCCCGTCCACATGCAGCGCTTCGGCGCTCCCGCCAAGACCCTCCTCGGCTCCGACAGCCACACCTGCGCGGCCGGATCCTTGGGCATGTTGGCCATCGGCGCCGGCGGACTCGAGGTCGCGATGGCAATGGCGGGCGAGCCGTTCCATCTCCCCATGCCCGAAGTGTGGGGAGTCCGCGTAGTCGGCGAGCTCCCCGACTGGGTGAGCGCGAAGGACGTGATCCTCGAGATGCTCCGCCGCCACGATGTCAAGGGCGGCCTCGGGCGCATCCTCGAGTACCACGGTCCCGGACTCGCACACCTCTCGGCGATGGACCGGCACGTCATCGCCAACATGGGCGCCGAGCTCGGTGCGACCGCCACGGTCTTCCCCGCCGACGAGGAGGTGCGACGCTTCCTCGCATCGGAAGACCGCGAGGGCGACTGGGTCGAGCTCCACGCGGATCCCGACGCGGCCTACGACATCGACGACGAGATCAACCTCTCGCAACTCGAGCCCCTCATCGCGACGCCAACGAGTCCCGGCAACGTGATCCCCGTGAGCGCGGTGGCCGGCGCCGAGATCTACCAATGCGTGATCGGCTCGTCGGCGAACCCAGGGCTGCGTGACTTCGCGATCGCCGCCCTCATCGTCGACGGCAGACAGACCCACGACCAGGTCTCGTTCGACGTCAACCCGACATCGCGCCAGACGCTCGAGACCCTCGACACCGAGGGCTACCTGTTCAAGCTGATCGCCGCGGGTGCCCGGATCCACCAGGCAGGGTGCATGGGCTGCATCGGCATGGGCCAGGCCCCCGCCACCGACCGGATCAGCCTGCGGACCGTCCCACGCAACTTTCCCGGCCGATCGGGCACCAAGGAAGACCAGGTCTACCTCTGCAGCCCGGAGACGGCGGCCGCCTCTGCGCTCACCGGCGTCATCACCGATCCCCGCACATTGGGTGTCCCGTACCCGCGCTACCAACCGCCCGCGCGCCAGCACGTCAATACCGCCATGCTGGTCCCGCCGCCGGCTGACGGCAGCGGTGTCGCGCTCGTGAAGGGCCCGAACATCGCGTCGCTGCCCGACTTCGATCCCCTCCCCGACACGATTGCGGGACCCGTCCTGCTCAAGGTCGGCGACAACGTCTCGACCGACGAGATCCTGCCGGCCGGGGCCCAGGTACTACCTCTCCGGAGCAACATCCCCGCCATCAGCCGGTTCGCGTTCTCCCCGATCGACGACACCTACCACGACCGCGCCCTCGAACGCCGGGACCACCGCATGCATCTCGTCGTCGGCGGCGACAACTACGGCCAGGGGTCCAGCCGCGAGCACGCCGCGATCGCGCCCCGCTACCTCGGTCTCCGTGCCGTCATCGCCAAGCGCTTCGCTCGCATCCACGCCCAAAACCTCGCGAACTTCGGCGTGCTACCGCTCACGTTCGCCGATCCGAGCGACTACGACCGAGTCGACCAGGGTGACGACATCGCGATCGCCGACGCCGTGACCCAAATCCGCTCCGGGGCCGACGTCACCGTGGAAAATCGCACGAAGCACGAGACCTACCCGTGTGCACACGCGCTGTCGCCCCGACAGGTCGAACTCGTGGTGTCCGGATCCCTCGTCACGTTCCTACGGGAGCGCGTCCGCCGGCCCGAGAGCGACGCAGCAGAGCTGAGGGGACGGGCGGAGCAATGATGCGGTGGATGCGCAGCCCACAACCCGAGATCGACAACAGCCTTACCCACTCGTTTGTGGCGGTATTCTCAGTGCTCGCGTGCGCTTTCGCGGTGGTTGCGGTAGCGATTGCCTTGTACAACGAGGGTGATACCAAGGCCGTTGCCGCCGGCGGTGCCGGCTCTGCACAAGGCGAGTCCATCGACTTCGCTGCGACGCCCAGCGAGGGGTGGAAGCCGTTCGACCCGACGCTCCAACCAGCACCTGAAGCGACAGAACACACCATCACGATCCACGCGGCCGAGGAACAAGTCGAGATCGCACCCGACGTGACCCAGGAGATGTGGACCTTCAACGGGCAGGTCCCCGCACCGATTCTCCGCGGCAAGGTTGGCGACATCTTCACGGTCACGCTCGTAAACGACGGCAAGAACGGCCACTCCATCGACTTCCACGCTTCGGAAGTGGCCCCCGACGACGAGATGCGAACGATCGGCCCCGGTGAATCACTCGTTTACCAGTTCGAGGCCACCCATTCAGGCATCTGGATGTATCACTGCGGCACGCCCCCGGTCCTGCACCACACCGGGAACGGCATGTACGGCGCGGTCATCATCGACCCACCGGGTCTACCGCCAGTCGATCACGAGTACATCTTCGTCCAATCAGAGCTGTACCTCGACGGTGCAAGCGCTCAAGGCTACGAGAACATGCAGAACGAGCAGTGGGATGCGGTCGTGTTCAACGGCTACGTGAACCAGTACGAAGCCGCCCCGATCCGCGTCGAACCCGGCCAAACGATCCGCGCCTGGGTCTTGGACGCGGGCCCCTCGGAGAACTCGTCCTTCCATATCATCGGCACGATCTTCGACACCGTCTACCGCGAAGGCCACTACGAACTGCAACTCGATGAAAGCCGCGGCGGCTCACAGGCCCTCGATCTCCAACCGGCGCAAGGGGGCTTCGTCGAGTTCACACTCGAAGAGCAAGGCCTCTACCCCATCCTGACCCACAAGCTGTTGAACGCCGAGAAAGGAGCGCTTGGCTACCTCCAAGCGGGCGAACCCCGTGACAGCGCCGGCGGCGGGCATGCCGCGCACTGAGCGACGATGACGGCCTCGGCGGTGATCGGTTTCTCCGGGGCGGCAATTGCTGCATACGCCTACGTACCGCAGATCAACCACCTCATCGCCGAGCGCTGTTCGGCCGGGATCAGCATCCGAGCCTTCGGGCTGTGGTTCGTGGCATCACTGTTGATCGCGATCCGCGCCATCGCCATCGTTGATGCTGTCTTCATCCTGCTCGGGGCGGTTCAGCTAGTCGCGTTGAGTCTCATCCTGTTCTTTGGTCACAAATACCGCTCCTCGGTCTGCGCGTTTCACCTCACGCATCCCGGAGCGCCCTCAGACCACTCCCAGCTATGAGAGGACGGAAACATGTCAGAACCACCCCACAAGGTTGCGATCAAGCGCGCCTACGAATCACCCGCACGCGGAGACGGCGTGCGCATCCTGGTTGATCGGCTGTGGCCGCGGGGCCTGCGCAAGGAGGCAGCCCACTTCGATCAGTGGCGCAAGGACGTTTCGCCCAGCACGGAACTACGCCGGTTCTACGGCCATCGCCCTGGGCGCTTCACCGAGTTCCAAAAGCGCTACCTCGCCGAGTTGCGAACGCAAGACGCAGCAGCAGCCGTCTCAGAACTAGTCGATCTCAACCGCCGCCGCCCCGTCACCTTGTTGACGGCTTCACGCGACCTTTCGCACTCCGAGGCAGCTGTGCTCGCGACGCACCTCCGGAGAATCATCAGTCGCCGTCGGTGATCACAGATGCGAGCCCACCCTCACTGGGGGTCGGCGGGTGCATCCTCGGTTGGCACGCTGCGCAGCAGCAAGCTCGCCGGGTCGAGCCCAGCCGTGCGGATCGCCTCGCGCAGCCGCTCCGCTGCTCTCGCCAGAGTGTGCAATCGTTGAGGTGATCAGCTCGATGACGCACGGCTTCATCCCGTACGAGGCCTTGCAGGGCGGCGTCGCACCTCTACAGACCCGCGGCTTCGGCGTGCCCGCCGGGACAATGGCCCGACCGTGACCACACCGTAGGACCCGACGGCTGGTGACAGCTCGCGGCCTGTTCGCGGCCTGGACGCTCGCTGACCCCCCGTTGTCGCAGGTCACGCCACCATTCGGACTGTGTCCGGCGTACAAGGCCGACTCGCCACCATCTCTGACCTGCGCAAACGGCAGAGTCTCGTACAGAAGAAAATGTACAGTCCGACGTCGACCGGGCCTCAGCGCGCGTATTTGCTACAGAGCGCTTGCTTCTCGCGCGGCCGCGCCGCGGCCTCCTGCGGGGCTCACGGCCGCACGCCGCACGCGCTGTCACCCGGAGTGCGATCGACCCTCGAGGAGCACAGATCGCC
>JBQTGU010000121.1:0-9869 GCA_052390575.1 Actinomycetota bacterium
GCAGCTGACGCTCAGCTCCGCAGCACGCTGAGGAGCGTCGCCGACGACACCACGAGCGCCCCCTCGCGCTCGGCGTCGGCGCGCACCTCGGCATCGGACGAGGCGACGACCACCGGGATCTTGTTCGGGAGCGCACCGACCTCGCGCACGACCACCTGGTCGGCCTCCTCACCCGGGGCCGAGAACACCACCCGCACTCCGGGTCGGCGCGGCTGGCGGACGCCTTCGATCCCGGCCCCGTCGAACACGAGCGTCACGTCGCACCGGGTGCGGGTGTGCAGCCGCTCGAGGGCGGCGCCCACGGCCTCGCGCTGGTCGGCGATGTCGGCGTCGCTCCACCCCAGCATCGACACGTTGTAGCCATCGACCACCAGCACGACCCGGGTCGAACGCAGCACTGCCGCCAACGCTTCGGGCGAGTCGGCGACCATGCCGGGCGGCACCCGGGGCTGCATGCGACGCGAGGGGTCCTCGGCACTGCTCAGAGGCGCCGTCTCGGCGTCACGAGCCGGCGCCTCGGGCGGCCGGACCCCTCGGGCCCGCTCGGCTACCCCGCCGAGTCCGGTGGCAAGGCGCTGGGCGAGGTCGGCCGCTTCGGTGAGCGCCTGCAGATCGGCGTAGCGCAGGCCGCTCCCGGGCGCCGCCGACCGCTCGAGTCGGTCGACCGCCTCGACCCGGGCCCGTTCGCTCTCGGCCAGGCTGCCCTTGGCCGTGCGCAACTCCTGCTCGAGCTCCCGTGATCGTTCCGCCTCCCGCTGGATCCGGCCGTCGGCGGCCTCGACCGCGGCTCGAGCGCGGGCCAACGCAGCCTCGAGCTCGTCGGCTCGCGCCCCCGCCTCGGCGACCGCCCGCTCCCCCTCGGCCTCCCGGTCTCGCCGGCCGTGCCGTTCGTCGCGCAGCTCCCGCCCGAGCCGGATGGCCTCGGCCTGGGCCGCGTCGCGGGCCTCCTCGGCCCGACGCCGCGCCTCGTCGAGCGCGGCGATCTCGCCGGCGCGCGCCTTGCGCTCCTCGTCCTCTTCCTTCTCGAGGCGCTGCCGCTCCACGATCGTGGCCGCGGCGCCGAGCCCGAACGCCCACCCCCGAGGTCTCGCCGCGTACAGCGCCGACGCCAGCAACGGCAGGTCGGCGCGATCGGCAGCGTCTTCGACCTGGCGGAAGACGTCCTCGGCGCTCCAGCTCTCGAGCGCGGCCACGACCTCTGAACGCTCCCGGAACTCCTCCACCACCTGGTCGCGGAACGGCTCGTCGCTCTCGAGCGCGCGCCACAGCTGCTGGCGGGCGGCTTCGGTACGGAGACCGCGGGGGTCGAAGTCGGCCAGCTTCCGCAGCGCCGCCGGCCGGTCGACGGACTCGAGCGACCGCAGCACGTCACCGGCGGCATCGAGCAGCGGCACGAGCAGCTGGTCGGGGAGGGGCGGCACCGCCACCCGCCCGATCGTGCGGCTGGCCTCGCCCTCCGTCACCGCACGCGCCGAGGTGCCGCGGCAAGGGCGGCCCCGTAGACTGCGCCGGTCAGCCGGCAACGAGGCCGGCGCGTAGGGAGCACGCACATGCAGGTAGCCCACGAGGAGCTGACGCTCGAGACCCAGGGTGACGGCGACATCCTCGACCTCACCTCCTACGCGCAGAAGGCCATCGACAACGCCGGCCTCGCCGACGGCCTGTGCACCGTGTTCGTCGCCCACTCGACCTGCGGCATGGCGACGATCGAATGCGAGCCCGGGCACAACGCCGACCTCAACGCCGTCCTCGAGCGGGTCGCGCCCCAGGACGAGGCCTGGCGCCACAACGAGCTGAACGCCGACACCAACGGCCACAGCCACCTCCGGGCCGCGCTGATCGGGCCCTCGGTGACGATCCCGTTCCGGGCGGGCGAGCTGCTCGTGGGCACGTGGCAGAAGGTGGTGTGCATCGATTTCGACGACCGCCCCCGCTCCCGGAAGGTCGTCATCCAGCTGCTCGGGGGGTAGGAGCCCCGTCGTTCGTGGGCCGGGCCTCGGCCGGCGCGCCGTCAGGCATCTCGTCGGAGACGGTCTCGATCCGGTCCCTCCCGGCGCCACACCACCGGCAGGTCACGTCCTCGACCAGCTCTTCGAGGACCTCCTCGTCCTCCACGCTGAGGTCGCCGCCCACGCTGAAGTGGTGGAACGCCTTCGTCCGGCGGGTGGCCACCACGTCGAAGCGGGTCAGGTTCCCGCATCCGGAGCAGCGATAGCGCGTCGGCACGCAACCAGTGTAGGAACCGACGGGTTCCGGGCCGGGTTACCGCCTCCGGCCGCGGCGGCGAGGCCACCCGGAGGCGCGCCCGCGGCCATCCCGGCGCGCGGCCCGCGAAGAGTTCGTGCCGGGCTCGGGGGCGGCGTCAGACGCCTCGCGCTGGCCCACCACCGCCCGGCGCCGGTCGCCGAGCTTCCGCATCCCGACCAGCATGAGCTGGACGAGCACCGCGGTGACGAGCGCCCACGCCGGCGCGATGGCGAGGACCCGCCAGTAGCGGCCGTACCCGGTTCCGACCAGGACGTCGAGGAGGCGCTGCCCGCTGAGGAAGCCGAACTTACGGGCGGGGCCGACCACCAGGATCAGTCCCACCGGGACCGCGATCAGCCAGGCGATCATGCGGAACGGCCACGCGACGTGGCGCGGGTCGGGGCCGGGCGCGGGACGGCGGTCGCGGCGGGACGGTGTCGGCGGTCGCGGAGGCGGGGGCGCGGGCGGGGCCGCCACCCCGCCGGCGGCAGCCGCCGCGCCACCACCGGCGGGCATGGTGGCGGTCCGGTCGGGTGCACTCGGCCGCGGCGACGTCGACGGCGCCCCGGGTCGGGCGGACGCGGGCCGCACGCGCGCCGGAACCTTCAGCGCCCGCCCGCAGCCGCTGCACCGGAACGTCGGCGCGTCGGGAAGGTCGGACAGCGGGTGCCTGCTGCCGCACGCCGGACACTGAAGCGCTTTCGCCATCACATAGCTCCGGCGCTCGGCGGCAGGGTACCTGCCGCCGCCCTTCGGGACGCTCCTCCGCACAACATACGAAGGGCCTAGCCGTCACCCTCGGCGGCGCGCGCGTCGACGCTCGCGCGCACGAAGGCGTCGAGGGCGGCCGCAGCGCGCCCGTCGTCGATCGACTGCGCCGCGGCCTCGATGCCGGCGGAAAGGTCGGTCGCCACCCCTGCGACGACCAGGGCGGCGGCCGCGTTCAGCACGACGACATCGCGCTGCGGGCCGGTCTCCCCTGCGAGCACGCGTTTGGTGATCTCGGCGTTGTGGACGGCGTCGCCACCGACGAGGTCGCCGCTCTCTGCGCGCGCGAACCCGTATTCGCCGGGGTCGAGCGAGTAGGTGCGGACGGTTCCCTCCTCGAGCTCGTGGACGGTGGAGGCGGTGGTCGTGGTCAGCTCGTCGAGGCCGTCGTCCCCGCAGAAGACGAGCGCGCGAGCACTCCCGAGCTCGGCCAGCGCTCCCGCCATCTGCCCGGCCATCTCGGGATCGGACACGCCCAGGACCTGCCGGCGTACCCGCGCCGGGTTGGCGAGCGGCCCGAGGAAGTTGAACGTGGTCGCCACCCCGAGCTCCTTGCGGGCGGGGCCGGCGAAATGCATGCAAGGGTGGAACTTCTGGGCGAAGCAGAACCCGATGCCGGCCTCCTCGATGCATTGGACGACGCCGGCGGGCCCGAGATCGATCACCACACCGAGTTGCTCCAGCAGGTCGGCCGATCCGCACGCCGACGAGGCGGCGCGGTTGCCGTGCTTGGCCACCCGCACACCTGCGCCCGCCACCACCAGCGCGGCCAGCGTCGACACGTTGATGGTGTGCGACCGGTCGCCGCCGGTCCCGCAGGTGTCGACGACCGGCGTCTCGCCTTCAGGCAGCTCGACCCGTTCGCCGAACGACAGCATCGTGCGCACCAGGGCAGCCAGCTCGGCGACGCTCTCGCCCTTCGTCCGCAGGAGGAGCGCGAACCCGGCGATCTGGGCGTCGGTCGCGTCACCCTCGAGGATGGTGCCCATCGCCCGCTCGACCAGCGCGACGGGGAGCTCCTCCCGCCGCCCGAGCCGTCCGAGGACGTCGGGCCACAACGGCGCTTCGGTCATCTCAGTCCCACCACAGGTCGCGGTCGAGCACCCCGCGCGCGATCAGCCCCAGCTGCACCTGCGACGTCCCCTCGACGATGGTGAGCTGCTTGGCGTCGCGGTAGTACAGCTCGAGCGGGTGGTCCTGCATGTAGCCCGCGGCGCCGAGCATCTGGAGCGCCTCACCCGAGACCTTCACCGCCAGCTCGGTGGCGTAGTACTTCGCCATCGAGAGGAACGGCACCCACTCCTTGGTGAACTGGCCCCGGTCGGCCATCCACGCCGACCGGTACGTGAGCAGGCGCGCCGCCTCGATCTCGGTGGCCATCTCGGCGATCTTCCACTGGATGCCCTGGAAGTCGGCGATGGTCTGGCCGAATGCCTCGCGCTGCTTCACGTAGTCGACCGCATACATGAGCGCACCCTCGGCCAGGCCGATGCCGCGGGCGGCAACGACGGGGCGCATCGAGTTGAGGCCGAGCATCGCGAGCCGGAACCCGCCGATCTCGCCGATGACGTTCCCGGGTGGCACGCGGACGCCGTCGAGGATCAGCTCACCGGTGTCGACGCCCTTCACGCCCATCTTGCGGTCGGTGCGGCCGACCTCCACCCCCGGCCACGAGCGCTCGACGATGAACGCGGTCACGCTGTCGTGGGCGCGGGAGTCGGCGGGGCCGGTCTTGGCGAAGACGCAGTACCAGTCGGCCTGGCGCACGCCCGACATCCAGCACTTCGTGCCGGTGAGGAGCCAGTCGTCACCGTCGGGGACGGCCTTGGTACGCATCCCCATCACGTCGCTGCCGGCCTGAGGCTCGGAGAGCCCGAAGGCAGCCCGGGCCTCGCCGCTGGCCACGGGGGTCACGTAGCGGCGGTTGAGCTCGTCGCTGCCGGCGATCATCACCGGCCCGGTGGGGAGCCGGGTGAGCAGGAGCATGAGGGCGGCGGCGTTCGAGTACTTCGCCACCTCCTCGATGGCGATGGTGAGGCCGAGGATCCCGGCGCCGGAGCCGCCGTGCTCCTCGGGGATGCACAGGCCGGTCAGGCCGGTCTCGACAAACAGCTCGAAGAGGTCCTCGGGGTACTCCTCGGTGACGTCGATCTCACGGGCGCGGGGGGCGATGCGCTCCTGGGCGAGCTTGCGGACGGTCGCCTGGAGGTCGACGAGCTCGGCCGGGAGGTCGAAATTCACCCGGTGAGCCTACCGGGGCCCTCGCGCTGCGCCCCGGGCGGAGGGCGCTGCGCGGGCCCCAGAACTCTGTCGTTGTAAAGGTGGCGTTTAGGCGGTCTTGCGCCGGCGCCGCAGCACGCGGCGACGCTCGCGCTCGGTCAGCCCGCCCCACACGCCGTTCTTCTCCCGGGTGGAGAGGGCGTACTCGAGGCAGGCCTCGCGGACGGGGCAGAGCGCGCAGATCGACTTGGCCTCGTCGGCGGCGTCGTCGTCGTCGGAGACCGGGTAGAAGACCTCGGGGTCGACTCCTCGACACCGGGCAAATTCACGCCAGGAAGTGTTCATCGCACGTGCATCCCGCACGGTTGGGGGTTACCGGCGCATGCCGGGGGGAATTGGTTCAACGCCTCCTTATTCGTCACGTATTCCCAGGCCCCTGAGGGGGAAACTCCGGTGTAGGGCCCGGCCCGGGGCGCCAGCAAGCGGTTTTTCCTAGGGCCCTGCCGAAGCGTCCCGAGCTCGGTCCCGGCGGTCGGCGCCCAGGCTCACCCAGATCGTCACGGCAAGCACGGCGGCGATGACCGCCAGGCTTGCCCAGGTGGGGAAGTGGACGACTTCGGCCAGGAGCATCTTCACGCCGACGAAGGCGAGGATGACCCCGAGACCCTGATTGAGGTACCGGAACCGGTCGGCGAGCCCGGCCAAGCAGAAGTACAGCGCCCGGAGGCCCAGGATCGCGAATGCGTTCGAAGCGAAGACGATGAACGGCTCCCTCGACACGGCCAGGATGGCAGGGATCGAGTCGACCGCGAACACGACATCCGTCGTCTCGATGAGGACCAAGACCGCGAGCAGCGGTGTTGCAAGGAGCGCACCGCTGCGCCGGGTGAACAACTTCTGGCCGTCGTACTCCGTGGTCGATCGCACGACCCGTCGCACAAGCCTGAGCACCGGGTTCTGGTCGGGGTGTATCTCGGTTTCGTCGTGGCGGGCGATCCTCACCGCCGTGATCAGGAGGAACGCACCAAACACGTAGAGGACCCAGTCGAAGGTCTCAAGGAGCGCCACCCCGGCGAAAATGAAGAGCGCCCTCAGCACCAGGGCACCGAAGATGCCCCAGAAGAGCACCCGGAACTGGTACGCGGCGGGGACGGCGAAGTAGCCGAAGATGACAGCCCAGACGAACACGTTGTCGATCGAGAGGCTTTTCTCGATCAGGTAGCCCGACAGGTACTCGCCCGCCGCCCCACCCCCTTGCCACCAGGCGAGGACCGCGGTGAACGAGAGGCCGATCGCGATCCACACTGCCGACTCGATTGCAGCCTCGCGGAAGGTGACCACGTGGGGCTTGCGGTGCACGAGCAGCAGATCCGCGAGCAACAGGATCACGATGCCGGTGACGAGTGCCACCCACGCCCAGAGGGGCACGTCGAACGACGCGAACTTGCCCGCGCTCTTCCCGGTGTCCGCCAGCAGGGCGGTCATCGGGAGACCTCGGCAGTGGGAACAGGAGCGGGTTTGCCCGCTCCGCAGCGACCCGGCATCGCGCGTCTCCTCCAGCTCTCGCCAGAGGTCTCACCCACCCGAGATGGGTCGGGGCACCGGGCCGAACATCGACCGTGATGACGGCGTCACCCGCGGGGGTTACTCCCCTCCGGTAGAGACCACGATACCGCTCCTGAGCGCGTGTGCGAAAATCTTCTGGTGCTTCCCGCTGCCGACCAGGCTCGAGCCGCGCGCGCTCGACCAGCCGAGGCGTCTCCGGAACGCGTGTGACGCTCGATCGCCGGGCAGTGGCCCGCGGCGCGGCCGTCGGCACCGCCCTCATCGTCGTCATCACGATCGCGGGGGCGATCATCGACCGCTCGGTCGACGACTTCGACGACACCGGCTGGCCGGTCACGATCTTCCTTGCGATCCTGGTGGCGTACGCGATCGCGGGATGGTGGGCCGGGCGAGCGACGACGGCGGGGCCGCTCACGACCGGCGCCCTGGCCGGTCTCGGCGCGTTCGTCGTCTGGGTGCCGCTGCGGGTGCTGATCTGGGCGGTGCGCGACGACTCTCGCGGCCTGTTCACGGGTGACGACGCCGTCTTCAGCCTGGGCGGCGTATTCGCCAACCTCGTGTTCGCGGCGACGCTGGGTATGGTCGGCGCGCTCATCGGAGCCCGCCAGATGGCACGGGAGGTCGAGTCGTGACGACGATCTACTACGAGAAGGACGCCGACCTCGACGCGCTGCGCGGGCAGACGGTGGCGGTGGTCGGGTACGGCAACCAGGGTCGGTCGTGGGCGTTGAACCTGCGCGACTCCGGCCTCGACGTCAGCGTGTGCGTGCGCGCCGACGAGACCCGCGAGCGGGCCGAGGCCGACGGATTCGCGACGCGGGATGTCGCCGACGCCGGCGACTGCGACGTCGTGTGCCTGCTCGTACCCGACGACGTCATCCCGGGTTTGCCGGTCGATCCGAAGCCCGACGCGCTGGTGATCGTGGCCAGCGGCTACACGCTCGCGTTCAGCCGCCTCGACCCGGGCTGCGACATCGGGATGGTGGCGCCCCGGATGCTGGGTCCGGAGGTGCGGCGCTGCTACGAGGAGGGCGTCGGGTTCATCACCGCCCTCGGCGTCCATCGTGACGTCACCGGCACCGCGCCGGCGCGCACGATGGCCGTCGCCCACGCGATCGGCGGGCTCCGCCAGGGGGCGATCGAGCTCACGCCGATGCAGGAGACGGTCGTCGACCTCGCCGCCGAGCAGGTCCTCTCCCCGGTGCTCCGGCACGTGCACAGCACGTTCGTCTCGGTGCTCCTGGAGAAGGGGGTCCCGCTGGAGGCGATCATCACCGAGCTGCTGCTCTCGGGCGAGACCGAGCGCACGATGCGGCTGGTGCGCCTCGAGGGCAACGCGGTCCAGATGAAGCACCACTCGCCCACAAGCCAGTACGGCCAGCTCACGCGCGCGGGGCGCTTCGACCAGTACGACGTGGCGCCGACCATGCGCGAGATCCTCGACTACATCATCTCGGGCGACTTCGCCGACGAGTGGGACGCCGAGCGCGACGCCGGCTACCCGCGGCTAAAGGAGCTCAAGGCCAAGGAGGCCTCGCCCGAGATGCTGGAGTTCGAGCGCGACCTCCGGGCCCGGCTGGGCGAGCTCGTCCCGCGGGACTGACTGTGTGAAGCTCGGCCTGTTCGGCATCAACATGCACGCGTCGGCGCGCCCCGACACGGTCGTCTCCGCCGTGCGCCACGCAGAAGGGGCGGGATTCGAGTCGGTGTGGGCGGGTGAGCACGTCGTCCTGCCCGACCCGCAGGTGCCGCCGTCGCCGATGGCGCCGCAGGATCCCGCGATCGACTCGCTGTTCGCGCTCACATGGGCGGCGGCACACTCGACCACTCTGCGCCTCGCCACCGGCATCGTGATCCTCCCCCAACGCAACCCGGTGGTCCTGGCCAAGGAGTTGGCCAGCCTCGACGTGCTCTCCGGCGGCCGGGTCACGCTCGGCATCGGCGCCGGCTACCTCGAACCCGAGTTCAAGGCGATCGGCGCCGACTTCGCGCGGCGGGGCGCGGTCACCGACGAGTACCTCGATGCGCTCGAGTCGCTCTGGTACGACGATCATCCCGAATACCACGGCGCCTTCGTCGACTTCGCCGGCGTCGACGCCTACCCGCGGCCTGTGCAACACCCGATCCCGCTGGTCGTAGGCGGGCACACCCCGCCGGCATACCGGCGAGCCGTCGCCCGCGGCCACGGCTGGTACGGGTTCGCGCTCAAGCCCGAGGCCGTCGCTGCGTGTCTCGCCGGGTTGCAGGAGGCCGCGGCACAGGTCGAGCGGCCGGCTGAGCTGGGCGAGCTCGAGATCACGGTGACGCCGCGGGGCCGGCTCACCCCGGAGCGGGCGGCAGAGTGGGCCGAGCTCGGCGTCGATCGCCTCGTCGTGTACCCGGTCGGGGCAACCCCGGACGAAGTGCTCAGCGCCGTCGACGCATCCGCCGAGGCGGTCGCCGCCCTCTGAGCCCGTCGTAGGCTCCGCCGCGTGCCTCACGAAGCACGCGGTGTGATCGCGACCGCGAAGGGCGAGCCAGTTACGGGTCGAGACCGTCGTCGTGCCCGACCCGGGGCCGGGTGAGGCGCTCGTGCGCGTCCAGGCCTGCGGCGTGTGCCACACCGACCTCCACTACCGCGAGGGCGCGATCTCCGACGACTTCCCGTTCCTCCTTGGACACGAGGCCGCCGGGGTCGTCGAGGCCACCGGCCCCGACGTAGTCGGGCTCGACGCCGGCGACTACGTCGTCCTGAACTGGCGCGCGGTCTGCGGCGACTGCCGGGCTTGTCGCCGGGGCGAGCCCTGGTACTGCTTCGCCACCCACAACGCCGCCCAGCCGATGACCCTCGCCGACGGGACGCCGCTCTCTCCCGCGCTCGGCATCGGCGCCTTCGCCGAGCGCACCGTCGTCGCCGCGGGCCAGTGCACCAAGGTCAACCCGGCCGTCAAGCCGGAGGCCGCCGGGCTGCTGGGCTGCGGGGTGATGGCCGGCGCCGGGGCGGCGATGAACACCGGCGGGGTGCGCCGCGGCGACTCGGTCGCGGTGATCGGCTGCGGCGGGGTCGGTGACGCGGCGATCGCCGGGTC
>JBQTGU010000122.1:0-6583 GCA_052390575.1 Actinomycetota bacterium
GGTTCAGGCGCCGGGCGTGCTCGCCCTCGAGGAACGCGAGCAGGCCGCCGGGCGATCCCGATGGCGGCGAGTTGTCGAAGGTGACCTTGACCGGTCCCTTGTCGCCGGTGGCCTGGCCGGTCAGGCCGTCGTCGCGCCAGAAGGGTGCGTCGTACACCACGTTGCACTTGATCACGGATCCGGCGGGGACGCGCTGGGTCAACTGGTCGCGGTACGCCGGAAGCGCGGGCTCGTAGTCGATCCGGGCCGCGAGCGTGGGCGGCACTGCGACCACGACGTCGCGGCCGGTGGCGAGCACGCCGTCGCCGAGCACGGTGACGCCGGCGTCGCGGTGGTCGATGCGGCGGACGGGCGCATCGAGGTGGACGCGGTCGCCGAGTTGCTCGGCGAGCCCGAGCGCGACCAGTTGCGATCCCCCGACGAAGCGGTCCTGCTGCGCGCCGCCTCGCGTACCCGCGAGCCTGTCGACCCCGCCGCCCGAGTGTGTGTAGAAGAGCGCGTGCAGCAGCGAGAAGTCGCCGGGCTCGGCCGCGAACACCCCCTCGGCGAACAGGGTGAAGAGGGCACGCGCCTTGCCGGTGCGCGCGTTGCGCCGGATCCAGGTGGCGAAGGTCTGGGAGTCCCAGGCCTCGGCCTGGTCGGCCGCCCACGGCGCTTCGAGCGGGACCCGCTTCGCCAGGCGGTCGAAGCGGGCCTGGGCCCGACCCATGTCGGCGAGGACGACGGGCGAGATCCGGGGGATCGTGCCGCGGTACCGCCCGAGGCTGGTCCCGAAGCGCAGGATGTGCTCGCCGTCGTTGTAGGTGGGGAAGGTCTCGAGGCCGAGGTCGGCGACGAGCTTGGCCATGCGCAACTGGGTGGGGCCGATCCACTGCCCGCCGACCTCGACGACGGTTCCGTCGGACAGCGCGTGGTTGAGGGTCCGGCCGCCGACCCGGTCGCGAGCCTCGAGCACCACCACGTCCCGGCCGGCGGCGACGAGCTCGCGGGCGGCGGTGAGCCCGGCCAGGCCCGCGCCCACGATGACGGTGTCGACCTCGATCCGCTCGGGCACGAGTCACAGGTTACGTAGCCTGCGTTGGTGATGCCGGTGGCGGGCGTGGACGGGTGCCGGGGCGGCTGGGTGGTGGTCACCGACGGCGACGCGTTCGTCTGTCCCGACTTCGCCTCGGTGCTCGACGCTCTGCCCGACGACGCGGTGGTCGCGGTCGACATGCCGATCGGCCTGCTCCAGGAGTACGTACCGGGTGGACGGAAAGCCGACCGGGCCGCCCGCCGGGCCCTTCCGGCGAAGGCGTCGTCGGTGTTCTCGGCCCCGCCGCGCCGCGCGTTCGGCGCCCGCAGCCTGCAGGACGCCCAGGCCCGCGGCTGCCGCATGACCATCCAGGCGTTCAACATCCTCCCCAAGGTGCAGGACGTCGACCGCTCGATGACCCCGGTGTTGCAGGCCCGGGTCCACGAGGTGCACCCGGAGCTGTGCTTCCACACGATGAACGGCGGACGGCCCGCCGGCGCCAAGAAGAGCCGCGAGGGCCGCGACCTGCGCCGGGCGTTGCTCGAGCGCGCGCGGATCGAGGTTCCCGACCGCGTGCCCGGCGCCGCCGAGGACGACCTGCTCGATGCGGCAGCCGCGCTCTGGGGCGCGCGTCGTCTCGCGGCCGGGACCGCCTGCCGGGTTCCCGATGCCGCGCCGCGCGACGAGCGGGGGTTGCGTATGGAGATCTGCTGGTGACGGAACCCGGTTTGCTGCTCGCCCGGGGTCGCGACTGTGACGTGTACGCCCTCGACACCATGAGGGTGCTGCGGCGGTACCGGCGAGTGTCCGGGAGGAGCATGGAAAGCGAGGCCGCGATCATGGAGCGCGCCCGCTCGAACGGCTATCCGGTCCCCCGCGTCCATGACGTCACCCGGACAGACCTGGTGATGGACCGGGTCGATGGTCCGACGATGGTCGAGGAGATGGCGCGGCGACCGTGGCAACTCCGACGCTACGCCCGCACGCTCGCGTCCCTGCACCACCAGCTCCATGACATCCCCGCGCCCGACGGTTTGCCGGCACCACTCGGCGACGGCGCGGTGATCGTCCACCTCGACCTGCACCCACTGAACGTGATCATGGGCCGCGAGGGCCCGATCGTATCGACTGGACGAATGCCGCCCGCGGGGACGGCAACGCCGATGTCGCGATGACGTGGCTTCTCATCATGTCGGGTCGACCCGACGAGGGTCTGCTCACGAAGCTCATGGCCGCGGTGGGACGCTCGCTGTTCGCCCGGCCGTTCCTGGCCCGGTTCGTGCGCAAGGACGTCATGGCCCACCTCGACGCAGTCGCGGCCTACAAGTTGGTCGACCAGAACATGAGCGAGGCCGAACAGCGCACGATCCGACGTTTGGCCGCGACCACACCTCGATGACGCTGCGTACCGTCGGCCACGGGACCTTGACGGCGGACGAGCTCGCGCACCTCCTCGGTGGCGCCGGCATCGCCCTGGTCGTCGACATCCGCACCCACCCGGGCAGCCGACGCCACCCGCATTTCGGCCGGGCGGCGATGGAGCAGTGGCTGCCCGAGCACGGGCTCGCCTACGAATGGGAGCCGGCGTTGGGCGGACGACGAACTCCCCGACCGGACTCGCCCCACACGGGCCTGAAAGTTCCGGCGTTCCGCGGCTATGCCGACCACATGGACACGCCCGAGTTCGGCGCCGCCCTCGACGCGGTGCTCGCCGAAGCGGCGGCGCGACCGACCGCGGTGATGTGCGCCGAGAGCCTCTGGTGGCGCTGCCACCGGCGACTGGTGGCGGATGCCGCCGTGCTCCTCCGCGACGAACCCGTCCTCCATCTCATGCACGACGGCAAGCTGCGGGAGCACCCACCGATGGCCGAGGCCCGGATAGAAGGCGCGCGCCTCGTGTACGACCGTGGCGACCAGCAGCTCCCCCACATCGGACGAGGCACCGAGCAGGCCTAACGCTCTACGCTCCGGCGCGGGATGAGCAGCCAGGGTGGGCCGGTGGGCGGCTTCGTGATCCACCTCGCGACCTACGTCGCGGTGTGCGGCTTCCTCGTCTGCTTCTGGGCGTTCACGAGCGGGTCATTCGACGAAGTCTCGGACATCGTCCGTGAGCCCGACCGAGCGAGGGAGCTCGGCTTCTGGCCCGTCTGGGTCATCCTCGGTTGGGGGGTCGCGGTCGTCATCCACCTGGCGGCCACGATCGTGGCGATCCCCGGTTCCGTGAGGCGACGCCGCCGGAAGGCACGCGAACGTCACCGCGCCAAGCGGCCGAAGACCGATGCCGCGAAGATCGCGGCGCAGGTCGGCGAGGAGATCATGGCCCGCTCCGCCCAGGCGCTGCAGTCGCTGGCCGAGAAGCGCAAGACGCCGGCCACCCCCTCCCGCCGCTGGGTGTCGGTGATGTTCACCGACATCGCCGACTCTGTGACCCACGCCGAGCAGATCGGTGACGACGAGTGGACCAAGGTGATCTCGCGCTACCGCAGCCTGGTGCGGGCGGCGTTCGCGGCGCGGGGCGGCGAGGAGGTCGGCACCCAGGGCGACGGCTTCCTGGGCAAGTTCCCGAGCCCGGCCGAGGCGGTGCTGTGCGGCGTCGACATCCAGCGGGAGATGGGCGGCGTGCAGGAGCAGTCCGACCTCGATCTCCGGGTGCGCATCGGCATCCACGCGGGTGAGGCAGTGGAGGACGACGGCGACCTCATCGGTCGGGTCGTGAACCTCGCCGCCCGGGTGACCGGCGAGGCCGAGCCGGGCGAGGTGCTGGTCACCGAGCCGGTGGCCGACTACCTCGGCGGCAAGCTCCGACTGGAGGACAAGGGCCTGCGCGAGCTCAAGGGCGTGCCCCAGCCCCGCCACCTTCTCTCTGTGCGCTGGGACACCGACGACGCCAAAGGAGCCAGCTGATGCCGCTCGCGACCGCCGAGCATGCGCTGCTCGAGGAGCGGCGCCCATTGACGCGCGGCGAAGTGACGGCGGTGGCGGCGCTCCCCCTCGACCACCTCCCCGATCTGATCGCGCTGGCGCACCGGGTCCGGCTCGCGTACTGCGGTCCTGAGGTCGAGCTCGAGAGCCTGATCAACGCCAAGTCGGGCGCGTGCCCCGAGGACTGCGCCTTCTGCTCGCAGTCAGCCCGGTTCGAGACCGGCGTAGACGTGTACGCGTTCCTCGACCTCGACGAGGTCGTCGAGGCGGCGCGGGCGACGCGGGCGGCTGGCGCCACCCAGTTCTGCATCGTGGTCGCGGTGCGCGGCCCGGAGGAGCGCCTCCTCGCCAAGGTGCTCGACGCCGTCGACGCGGTCCACCGGGAGACGGGACTCGAGGTGGCGTGCTCGCTCGGCCTGCTGACCGACGAGCAGGCGGCGCGGCTCGCGGCTGCCGGTGTCCGCCGGTACAACCACAACCTCGAGACGTGCCGCGAGGCGTTCCCGTCGATCTGCACGACGCACACCTGGGACGACCGGGTCGAGACGGCCCGGCGGGCGGTCGACGCCGGCATGGAGCTGTGCTGCGGCGGGATCCTCGGCATGGGCGAGACCCTCGACCAGCGCATCGACTTCGCGTTCGAGCTCGCCGCCCTCGACCCGTGCGAGGTGCCGATCAACCTGCTCGACCCGCGCCCCGGCACGCCGCTCGGTGACCAGGAGCTGCTCTCGCCGCGCGAGGCGCTCCAGGCGATCGCGCTGTTCCGCCTGGTGTTGCCGCGGACGTGGATCCGCCTGGCCGGCGGTCGCGAGCGCGTGCTGGGCGAGCTCCAGGCGATGGGACTGCTCGCCGGCGCCAACGCCCTGATCGTCGGCAACTACCTGACGACGATCGGACGGTCGCCCGAAGACGACCACGCCCTGCTCGACGCCCTGGGCATGCCGGTGGCCGACGGTCCCGGCGAGGGCCGCTTCGTCGTCGACGGCGCCGGCGCCCACGCCCGCCCCGCCCGTCCGCAGACGATCCCGCTACGGGTGGAGTGAACCGCCTTTTCTGCTCGGGCCGCTCGGGCCCGGCTCGCTGCGGCGCAGGTTACCTGCGCCGCGGTCGCTCACCTTAGGGCTCGTTGAAGGACAGCAGGGCGGGGCCGGGGCCGATCCTCGTCACCGAGGCGACGTCGAGGCGCATACGCCACGCGAGCTCGTCGCCCACCCCGAGCGCCCACGTCACCGCCGCCTTGATCGGCGACACGTGGCTCACCGCCACGATGACCCGCTCGTCCAGCCGTTCGTCGCAGAAGGCGGCGACGCGCGTGCCCACCGCCCGCAGGCTCTCGCCGCCCGGCGGGGCGAAGTCGGCGTCGTCATGCCAGCGCGCCACCACATCGCGGGGAAGCTCCGCGAACGGCCGCGCTTCCCATTCGCCGTAGTCGATCTCGATCAGCCGATCGTCCACCTCCACCGTGCACCCGGCGGCGGCGGCGATCGGCGCGGCGGTCTCTCCCGCGCGCGCCAGCGGGCTCGTGAAGACCACCACCGGCTCGAGCGCGCCCAGCCGCGCCGCGAGCTCGTCGGCCTGGCGCCGACCGCGGTCAGTGAGCGGAGGATCGGCGCGACCGAGCAGCAGGCCCTGGCGGTTCGGGGTCGTCTCCCCGTGACGCACGAAGACGATCACTTGACGTGCAGGCGGCCGCTGCGCAGGAACGCGAGACGCTGCAACGGTTCGGTGAGACCGAACTCGATGACGACCCACCCGCACGCGACCAGGCCGACGAGCTCCTCCAGCGCCACGATCGCGAGTGGCGGCAGCAGCGGCTCGTGCGGGAGGGCCCCGGTGACGGGCCACCAGAAGACATCCGCCTCGGTCCAGGCGCCCGACAGCACGAGCCCGCACAGGAAGCCGATCGGGAGACAGAGCAGCCGGCGGCGCAGGAGCCGGGACCGGCCGATCGTCCCGACCATCACCAACACCATGAGGAGGATCCCGGCGGCCAGGGTGTGGCCGTAGGCGAGGCGCCGGAGCGGCAGGTCGATCGCGAGCGGCAGCAGCGCGCCGGCGGCGATGAGCCGGTAGTCGACACCGGAACTGCGGAAGACGTAGTGGACGAGGAGGATGGAGAGGCCGGCGTACCAGAGCAGCACGGCTCAGGCGCCGTCGAGGGCGGCGTTGACCAGCGCGTCGGCCACGACGTTGTCCTCCCGGGCGACGTGGGCGAGGTCGACCTCGTCGAAGTCGCCCAGCAGCGCCCGGGCCTGCTCGTACAACGGTCGCAGGTGCGCCTGCTTGACCCGGTACTCGCCCTGGAGCTGACGCACGACGAGCTGGGAGTCGGCCCGCAACGAAACCCGGCGGGCCCCGAGCTCGCGCGCGGCCTCGAGGCCGGCAATCACCGCCTGGTACTCGGCGACGTTGTTGGTCGCGGTGCCGATGCGCTCGCTGACGGTGGCGAGCTCGGTCGGCGGGTCGGTGGTGGGGTCGAGGACCACGGCACCAATCGCCGCCGGCCCCGGGTTTCCCCGCGCGCCACCGTCGCTGTACACGATCACGTGATCCTTCTTCATTGGTCGGGGGGGCTAGGGGGGCGGGGGTCAAGGGCGCCCCCCCCCCGGGCGCACGCCCCCCCCCACCCAAACAAGGGGCAAGACC
>JBQTGU010000123.1:0-7630 GCA_052390575.1 Actinomycetota bacterium
CGTTCGCCGAGTTGGTCAACGAGCCCAACACGCTGTGCTGGAACGAGCTCACGACCCGCGACATCGACACCGCCCGCGACTTCTACCGCACGGTGTTCGGCTGGGACGTCAGGACCAACCCGTTCGAGGGCACCGTGTACACGGAGTGGAAGCTGGGCGACCATTCGGTCGGCGGGATGATCCTCATGACCGACGAGTGGCCCGACGACATCCCGCCCCACTGGATGACGTACTTCGCGGTCGACGACTGCGACGCCAGCGCCGACCACGCCGAGGAACTGGGCGGCAAGGTCCTCGACCCGCCGACCGACATCTCGCCCGGACGGTTCGCGACCCTGACCGATCCCCAGGGCGCGGTGTTCTCGATCCTCCAGATGGCCGAGGAGTGAGCGCGGCTCAGGCGGGGACGAACATGGGGACGGGAACGGCCGTGTCCGGGACCGTCGGGAACCGCAGGTCGCGGAACGTCACCTCGAGGGGCTGGTCGGCCGCCAGCGAGTCGGGATCGCAGTCGACGACGTAGCTGACGATGCGGACCGCCGGGTCCACGTCGAGCGCGATCAGGCCGGTGACGAACGGGACCATCTCCTCGAACGCGGGAAGGAAGGCGCGCCGCACGACCGCCCAGGAGTAGAGGCGACCGCGCCCGTCCACCGCCGTCCACGTGAACGCTTCGCCGTCGCACTTCGGACAGCGCTCCTCGGGATACCAGCAGAACGCGCCGCACGAGTCGCACTTCGGGAGGACCAGCTCGCCCCGGGCGGCGCCGGCGAAGAACTCGGCGGTTCGCTCGTCTGCCAGGTCGGGCAGGGGGAAGTCGTCGCGCTTCAGCGACGCCATTACCCGTCCTTCGTGAGGACGAGCGTCGAGGCCATCCCGCCGGTGTACCCGCCGTATACGCCGACCTCGCAGCCCGGCACCTGGGCGGGCGCGATGCCCCGCAGCTGCTTCACGACCTCGACCACGTGGGCGATGCCGAGCACGTAGGCGTGGCTGAGCAGGCCGCCGTGGGTGTTGAACGCCAGCCGGCCGCCGTCGAAGTGGAGGGCGTCGCCCTCGACGAACTCGCCCGCCGCGCCTTTCTCGCAGAAGCCCATGTCCTCGATCTGCATCATCGAGACGACGGTGAACGGGTCGTACACCGTGAGGACGTCGACGTCGGACGGGGTGATGCCCGCCATCTTGAACGCCGGTGGGGCGGAGAAGACCTGGGGTGTGGAGGTGAAGTCCTGCTGCTGGCTCCAGTGCCCGCCCGACTCGGCGTTTCCCTCGCCGACACCGGTCACGACCGCGGGCGGCTGGGGCAGGTCACGGGCTCGCTCGAGCGACGTCGTGACGTAGGCGGCGCCACCGTCGGAGATGAGGCAGCTGTCGAACATCCGCAACGGGTCGGCGAGGACCGGCGACGCCAGGTAGTCGTCGATCGTCATCTTCTTCTCGTGCATGACCGCGGTCGGGTTGTGGTTGGCGTTGCGGCGGCACGCCACCGCGATCGCGCCAAACTGCTCCTCGGTCGTCCCGAACTCGAGCATGTGCCGCCGCATGATCGTGGCGAAGTACACCGGCTGCGGGAACCAGCCGAACGGCACCTCGAGGTTCTGCTTCAGCGGCTGGGCGGCGTGGGTCTCGCCCGGTCCGCCCGTCATCGACCCCCGTTGCGTCGCCCACGCCACCGGGAACACGTTGAGCACGTGGCGGGCCTTGCCGTCGGCGATCGCCTTGGCCGCGAGGTACGGCGCGGTGCCGGCCCAGGTCATGGCCCCGCCCCACCGCGACGTCCACAGGTCGTGGCTGGTGCCGAAGTGCTCGTGGAAGGCGTCGGCGTCGAAGTCGGCGAACGCGCCGTTCCAGGTCAGGCCGTCGATGTCGCCCGGCTCGAGGCCGGCGTCGGCGATCGCCCGCTCCGCCGCCTCGGCGCCGATCTCGCGGGCGGTGCGGCCCGACGCCTTGGTGTAGGCGGTCTCGCCGATCCCGGCGATCGCGACCTCACCGGAGATGTCGTCGAGATCGGTGGCGTGCCCCCAGTCCGGCTGCGATGTCATTCGAGTGGCAGGCCGGCTTCCTGCCAGCCGTTGGTGCCGGCGGGCATCGCGACGACGTTCGCGTAGCCCATCCTCGCGAGCGTGTCGGCCGCGCTCAGCGCCCGGAACCCCGGCGCCTGCCCGCAGTAGACGACGACCCGGGCGTCGGGGTCCGACGAGAGGCGCGCGTCGGTAGCGGGCACGCGGGCGTCGGCCTTGATCTCCAATACCCCACGGGGGATGTTGATCGCGCCGGGCACGTGACCGCCGGCGAACTCGTCGGGCTCGCGGACGTCGACCACGACGTCGACGTCACCCTGGTCGAGCTCCCGCTTCACGTCGGCCGGCGACGCCTGGGGCACCGCCGACTGCAATTCCTGGAGCATCTCGGGCACGCCGTGCGCCATCCGCGGAGCTCTCTCAGCCGTAGTAGTCGGGCTCGTTGCCCGGCTTCCACTTGATGTTGCAGCCCATACTCGGTCGCTGGTCCTCGGACGCGGGCTTGCCCGCGAGGACCGCGTCGACCGCAGCCGTCAGGTCGGCCCCGGTGACGGGCCCGCCGCCGCTGGGCCGGCTGTCGTCGAACTGGCCGCGGTACGCGAGCTTGCGATCGTGGTCGAAGACGTAGAAGTCGGGGGTGCAGGCGGCGCGATACGCCTGCGCGACCTGCTGGGTCGCGTCGAAGAGGTACGGGAACGTGTACCCGAGCTCCCGCGCCTCTTCGGCCATGCCCTTGGGCCCGTCCTGGGGGTAGGCGTCGATGTCGTTGGCCGCGATGGCGACGACGGGGACGCCGCGCTGCTGGAGCTCCTCGGCCACCTTCGCCCACTCCTTTCGGATGTGCACGACGTAGGGGCAGTGGTTGCAGATGAACGCCACGACCAGCGCGGGCGCGTCGGCGAAGTCGTCCCGGCGGTGGATCTCGCCGCCGGGGTCGGGCAGCTCGAAGTCGGGGGCCTCGGTGCCGAGGGGGAGCATGGTCGAGGTGACAGCCATACCCGGGAGATTACGCTGCGCCGCCGTGGACGACGAAGCCCGGCTCGGCCATCTCAACCTGTTGGAGTTCGCGCGCGAGAACGCTCGCTGGGCCCGCAACCACGCGGTGGTCGACGAGGGCGGCGCGCTGATGTTCGCCGGGGATACGGACTGGCCCGCGTTCAACAACGGCGTGCTGCGCTGGGACGACCGGGCCGACGCCGCGGCGATGCTCGACCGGGCCCGCGACTTCTTCCACGCCCGCGGCCGGGGCTTTTCGGTGTGGGCACGCGAGCTCGACGCTGACGCCGACCTCGGCCCCGCCGCCGAGGCGGCCGGTGCCATGAAGGTCTTCGACTACCCGCAGATGATTCGACGCGAGCGGTTCGAGGAGCTGCCGACGCCAGACGGAGTCGAGATCCGGCGCGTGACCGATGCCGCCGGTGTCGCCGACTTCGCCGAGATCAACGCTCAGGCATACACGATCTACGGGTCGCCGGCCGAGGCGACCGCCAGCAACTTCGGCCGTCCCGATGCGTTCCTCGCGCCCCACAACGCCGCGTTCGTCGCCGATCTTGATGGCAAGCCCGCGGGCGCGGCCATGGCGATGCTGACCCACGGCATCGCCGGCATCTTCTGGGTCGGTACGGTCGAGGCCGCGCGCGGCAAGGGGATCGCCGAGGCGTGCATGCGGGTGGTCACGAACTGGGGGTTCGACGCCGGCGCGCCCAACGTGCAGCTGCAAGCGTCGCCCATGGGCGAGCCGATCTACCGGCGCATGGGCTACGAGGACCTGTACCGCTACGACTTCTGGCTCTGCCCCGGCCCCGAGGGTTAGCCCGCCCGGGTGAGCGAGAAGACCTCGACCGGCTCGTCGAACCCCTTGAGCATCCGCCGGCCGGCGGGGTCGAAGTGGTATCCCCGGGCATCGGCCTTCACGACCTCGCTGCGCACGTCGGTGCTGACGAGGATCTCGTCGGGTACGGCCTGATCGCCGATGCGCGACGCCAGGTTCACCACCGGCCCGTAGTAGTCGCCGGCGCGGGTGATGAGCTCGCCGATCGCGAGCCCGCCGCGGGGGGTAACGGCTCGGTGCTCACCGAGCGTCTCGAACAGCGTCAGCGCGATGTCACATGCGCTGGGGGCGTCGAGGGCGGTGAACATCACCTCGTCGCCGATGAGCTTGACGATGCGGCCGTCGCGGCTGGTCGCGCAGTCGAAGGCGCGGGCCTCGAAGTCGGCGATGGTGCGGCTCAGCTCCTGGCCGGCGAGCTGTAGGGCGAGCGGCGTGAAGCCGACGAGGTCGACGAACCCGACCGCGAGCCGCAGGCTGTCGAACCCGGCAACACCGACACGCGCGGTCTGGAAGCGCTCGATCGCCGCCTGCCAGTGGTGCCAGAAGAACGTCTCGAGCGCGGTGGGCACGCTGGCGGCGGCCAGGCCCCCCGCCTGCAGCGCCTGCGCGATCTCCAGCTCGGTGGCCTGGGCCTCCGTCAATGGTCGCTCGAGGTCGCTCACGAAGGTGGCCATCCCCCCTTCGGCAATGCGTGCCATCGAGGACCCCCCGACCCGGGTGAACTGGAGGATCGCCTCCTTGCCGAAGACCTCGGACGCGAACTGGAAGTTCACAAACGTCGCGATGTCCGCCTCCACGAATTTCTTCTCATCGGGATCGACGCCACCGAGGCCCACGGCCCGCCACGCCTCGTCGGCGTCGGTCAGCGTCATGTCGGCACGGGTCGCGATCTCCCGCAGCGAGAGCAACTCCCCCCGCCGCAGGACTTGCCGGTTCCACGCGGCCGACGCGAGTGCGCCGCGGGCGTCGGCGTCGATCATCTGCTCGAGCGTCGCACCGGTGGCGGCGAGGAACTCGAGCAGAGCCAGTCGACCGTCGGCATTCTCGCCATCAGGGTCGTAGAGCCCGGCGGCCTGGTAGTCGGACGCGTTCATCCGTGGTCAGCCTAAGCAACGGGCACGCCGATGGCCTCGGCGAACGCGTCGCACCAGTCGCGGTAGCCGATCTCGTTGGGATGGAAGTCGTCGGCGGCGAACCTGCCTTTCCACGGCGGCCCGGTTCGCGCCCACACGTCGGCGATCCGGAGCTGGCGGAGCGGCGCCTCCGTGCGGATGATCTCGTTGAGCCGCCGGGCGCGGCGGCGCCCGAGGCCCTGCGGCAACGTCGCGACGACCGCGCCCGGCGGAAGGCCCGACATGAGCGAGCGGAGCTCGTCGGGCACGGGACGGAACCACAGGCTCAGAAGATCGTTGGCGCCGGCGGCGCAGGTCACGAGCTCGGCCTCCAATGCAAGCGGCGCGAGCGCCGGAAGCTGCTCGGCGACGACATCGCGGATGCGCGAACCGGTCCGCGACAGGTTGATCACGCGCCATTCGCGACCGTCGCGCGCTTCCAGGCGCGCCCGTAGCTGCCCGACGTAGCCGCGGTCGTACGCGCTCGCGCCGATCCCCTGCGCCGTCGAATCACCCAGCGCGACCCAGAGCGGGCCGGTGGCAGCGCGCGCCCGCTCGTTCGCCTCCGCCCACGCCCGCAGGTAGGGCTCCGTCTGCGAGAGGGTGGCGGCGACGCCGGGACGGAGCTTGCGCATCAGCGGACTCGTCCAGAAGCTCACCGGAGTATCCTCGCAGTGATGCCGCTCGACGACTCACTGCGCCAGGAGCTCGTCGGCATGGCACGCGAGGACCAGCACGCCCGCGAGACGCTGGCGGCGAGCGGTGGTCTGAGCGACCCCGGGCAGTGGCAGGCGCTCCGCGCCGTCAACGAGCCTCACGCGGCGCGCCTGTGGGAGATCCTCGACGACTACGAACGCTGGCCCGGGATCTCGCTGGTTGGAGAGGACGGCGCCCACGCGGCCTGGCTGCTGGCCCAGCACGCCATGGCCGACCCCGGTTTGCAGCGGCGCTGCCTCGAGCTGCTCGAGGTCGCGGTCGAAGTCCACGACGCACCGGCGGCGCACTACGCCTACCTCCTCGACCGCGTCCGGATGGCCGACGGCCGCGACCAGCGCTTCGGCACGCAGTTCGTCGACAGCGACGACGGCCGCACGGTGCAGCCGTGGCCGATCGAAGAGCCCGGCGGCGTCGACGAACGGCGAGAGCGCCTCGGCCTGCCGACGCTGGCGGTGCACACCCGGCTCATGCAGGAGCACTACGCGCAGGGACGAGCGACGTAGAGGCGAGGAACAGCGGCGCAGGTATCCTGCGCCGCCCGAGCCGGGGCCCGAGCGGCCCGGCGCCGGAGGCGCCGAGAGCGGGAACGGGGGCTACTTGCCGTCGGGCACCACCGTGTCGGCGGCGCGCCAGCAGTACCAGGCGGCGACGCTGCGGTAGGGGCGGAACGGTTCGCCCAACTCCATCAGCACCTTGGGCGTCGGAAGCTCGTCGTGGCCGAAGAGCAGCGCGTACCCCTTGCGCACGCCGTAGTCGTCGACCGGCCACACGTCGATCCGGCCGAGCTGGAACATCAGGAACATCTCGGCGGTCCAGCGGCCGATGCCGCGCACGAGCGTGAGCTCGCGCACGATCTCGTCGTCGGAGAGCCGACCGATGCGGTCGAGCTTCACTGAACCGTCGAGGATCTTCGTCGCAAGGTCGCGAATGGAAGTCGCCTTGCTGCCCGAGAGCCCGACCGCCCGCAGCTTGTCGACCCGCAGGGCGAGCACCGCCTCCGGGGTCGGCCGCTCGTCCTCGAACAGCGCGACGAAGCGACCGTGGATGGCGGCGGCCGCCCGCCCGGCGAGCTGCTGGTAGAGGATCATCCGGGCCAGCTCGGCGAAGTGCTCCCGGCGCGGCCGCCCCCGGCGGAGGTCGGCCGGCCCCGCGCTCTTCACCACCACCCGGAACTGACGATGGCGCCGGGCGAGCTCGGCCGAGGCGTCGGCGAGCTGGGCACGGGTGGCGGGCACGCCGGGGACGGTAACTGACGGGCCGACGGCAGCGGTCGGCCCCCCGGCCACTACCCTGAGCGGGCCATGCGGTTGCGTCCCCCCGTTCTGTTGGTTTGCTCACTCGCGGTTGCCGCCCTCGTCGCCGGGTGCGGTGGCGGCGATGACCAGCGCCCGAGGGTCCAGTCGAAGACGGACAAGACGGCGGCGCCGACCACCACGACGGTCCCGCCGTTCACCAGCAAGATCGCGGAGGCGGCCGTCCCCGAGGTGCAGGTGTTCGACGCGCCGGAGGCGCCGGCGCCGGCGCGCACGTACCAGAACCCGTGGCACGTGAACGACGACCCGGCCGAACCGACGGTCCCGCTCGTGTTCCTGGTCGAAGAAGAGCGCGGCGACGGCTGGCTCCGGGTGCTGCTCCCCGAACGACCGAACGGGACGACCGGCTGGGTCCGGGCCACCGACTTCACCGTCACGACGACCCGCTATCACATCACGGTCGCACTCGCCGCGCACCAGATCACGGTGTACGACGGCGAAACCGTCGTCATCCAGGAGCCGGCGGCGGTCGGGAAGCCGGACACGCCGACCCCGCCGGGCAAGTACTACATCCGGGTGCTGCTGCAGTCGTCGAGCCCCGGCAGTGTGTACGGGCCGTTCGCGTACGGGCTGTCGGCCCACTCCGACGTGCTGACCAGCTTCAACGGCGGCGACGGCGAGGTCGGGATCCACGGC
>JBQTGU010000124.1:0-2336 GCA_052390575.1 Actinomycetota bacterium
GACTGGGGTATCGAGCTGCGTCGGTGGCGCAGCAGGGCGTAACCGAGGAGATGTACGCGCACGTCGCCGAGTACCGGGAGCGTGACGAGTACTCGCCGCGCGAGAAGCTCGCGATCGAGTACGCCGAACGCTTTGCCCTCGACCACACCAACCTCGACGACGACTTCTGGTCCCGGATGCGGGCGAGCTACTCCGACGAGGAGATCGTCGACCTCACCATCTGCATCGGGACGTTCATCACCCTGGGACGGATGCTCGCCGTCCTCGGCGTCGACCCCGCCTGCGCACTCGACTGGTAGCGCGCCCCGACTACGTCCCCTCGCAGAAGCCGACCTTGTCGGTGTTGTCGGTGCCGTCGCCGCAATGCAGGTTGTCATTGGCGTGGGAGAACACGCCCGCGGGGCTCTCCCAGCTCGGCACGACCCAGGTGTGGAGCATCCACGCCGTCTCCTTGATAAGCCGGCCGCCGACCGCGTCGCAGTCCTTCTCGGTGGCGTCCGTGTCGACCGGCAGCGGGATGTCCAGCGTTCCACCCTCGCCGCCCTTGATGCAGATGCCGCGGTGGCGGTGCCAGTGGTCGTTCGGTCCGGCGAAGCCCTCGGGCCCCTTCTCTCCGCCGAAGGCGTAGTACATGAGCCCGACGATCTGTGAGGTCGGGCTGATCCCGTCGTAGATGAGGGCCATGGGCTTGTCGACGACGACCGGCCCCTCGCTGCTCAGCCCGTTGGCCCCGGCGACGTAATGCGCGCCCGCGCCGGGGACGAACTCGCCGGCGCGGTAGTAGCCCGCGGCCTCGGCGTCGGCAACGGTGGGATACGAAAGTGCGACGTCGCGCGCCCCCATGAGTTCGGTCGAGAGCTGCTGGCGCGTCGCGGGGTCGAGCGGCTCGTCGGGCTGGTTCTCGGCCGCGTGGTCGGGGTTGTTCTCCTGGTTCTCCGCGAACGCGTTGTTCCCGTGATCGTCGGCGTCCGACGCGACCGATGCCGATCCACCGGCCGCGGGCGCGCGCGCGGCGGGCTCCTCGGGCGTCGTGTCGGCGACGCGCTCGTCGTTCGTCGCGACGACGAACGACATGGTGGCGACCATCACGACACCGACGAAACCGATCAGCAGCACACGCGCATTCATTCGAACCCCCCTGACGCGGCTGTCAGGGAGCATACGTGCAGCCGCGTTCGATGACGCGGGATGCGCGCGTCGATCGGTCCGTTTCGTCCGATTCGTGTTCGCTACGGCTTCGGCTCGACCCAGGTGCCGAGCATGTTGCGCATCATCTCCTCGTCGGTGGCACCGCGCCAAGCGTCGAGCAGGCCGCGCCCGAGCGGGTCGCAGCCCGAGCGCAACGGCGCGTCGTCGTCGAGGATGGCATCGACGATCGCGGCCGCTGCCTCGGGCGCGGGCGTGATCATGTCGGTGATGCCCAGGCGACCGGCGTGGGTGCGCTCCGCCACCGGCCGGTAGGGCTCGTAGCGCAGCGCGTCGGGCGGCTCGGCCGAGCCCCGCAACATGTCGGTGTCGACCGGGCCGGGCACGATCTCGACCACTCGGATGCCGAACGGCGCCAGCTCGGTGCGCAGGCTCTCCCCGATCGCGCTGACCGCCGCCTTGCTGGCGCGGTAGGCGGCGTAGAACGGCACCGGCGCGAACATCGACGACGAGGTGATGTTGCAGAGCACGCCGCCGCCCGCCTTGCGCAGGAGCGGCACCGCCTGACGCGTCACCTCGACCAGACCGAACACATTGGCCTCGAACATCTCGCGCCACAGGTCGAGCGGCGTCTCCTCGAACGGGAGGTGGGGCTTCTCGACCCCGGCGTTGTTCACCAGCACCCGCAGCCCGTCGGGAAGGTCGATGGTCTCGGGCTTGGTGACGTCGAGGGCGGCGACCCGCAGCATGGCCTTCGCCCGTTCGGCCTCCCCGAGGAGCTCGGCGCCGTCGGCCGGGCGGCGCATCGTCGCGACGGTGTCGAAGCCGCGGCGGGCGAGCTCGAGCGCAACCGCGCGCCCGATGCCCCGGCTCGCGCCGGTCACGACCGCGACCCCGGTCGCCTCCATCGACGTCAGGCGGAAACGGGCGGGCGCCGGTCGGCCCAGGGTTGCGCGGCCTCGAGCTGCGCCGCCAACCGGAACAGCACGTCCTCGCGCCCGTACGCCGCCACCAGCTGCACGCCGATGGGAAGGCCGTCGTCGTTCCAGTGCAGCGGCAGGGAGATCGCCGGCTGGCCCGTAACGTTGAATGGCCCGGTGAAAGTCGTCAGCTCGCCCATCCGGATCATCGCCGCGAGCTGATCGGGTGCGCCGGCGCTCAACTCGCCCAGCGGGACGGGCGGCTCGGAG
>JBQTGU010000125.1:0-21970 GCA_052390575.1 Actinomycetota bacterium
ACGACCCGTGCCGACGACGACCTCGAGCGCCTCACCGTCCGCATGCGCGGGAGATCGGTGGGGTCAATCCTCGTGACCGATCCCGACGGTCGACTCATCGGGGTCCTGTACCGAGAGGACGCTGAAGCCGCGCTGAGTTCCGTCGCGGACGAGGAGGACTGACCGCCGCGGCTCGGGCATGAGCCGATGCGGCGACCGGTACAGCTTCAATGTGGGCGGTAGAGGATTTGAACCTCTGACCCCTTCCGTGTCGAGGAAGTGCTCTCCCCCTGAGCTAACCGCCCGGTGAGGGGTCGATGTTAGCAGCGGCCTCGCGGCGCCCTTCCTGTTACTCCGTCGCGATCGCCTCGAGTACCTCGAGGCGGCCGGCGCGCCACGCCGGAAGGAGCGCGGCGACGAACCCGGCGACCACCGAGAGCCCGAGGAACAGCGCGACCTGCACGCCCGGCACCGCGAACTCGGTGATGCCCTGGCGCTCGAGCGCGGTGGTGAACGCCCAGCCCCAGAAGACGCCCACGATCACGCCGAGGAGACCGCCGATGACCGCGATGATCACGGACTCCCCCCGGATCATCCCGCGCACCTGACCCCGTGACATGCCGACGACGCGCAGCAGACCCAGCTCACGGGTCCGCTCGTACACCGAGAGGAACAGCGTGTTGATGATCCCGAGCACCGCAATCAGCTCCGAGAGCAGAAGAAGCGCGACCAGGACGGCCACGAAGCGGTCGACCGCGTCCTCCTGCTCCGCTCCGAACTCGGCCCGGGTCTGCACGTTGATGTTGGGGAAGTCCTCCCCGAGCGCCTCCTCGATCTCCTCGCGGGCCTGGGTGGTGCGCCCCTGCTCCGCCTTGACGAACACCAGGGAGTCCTGCTGCGGGCCGCCGAAGCTGGTCTCGAGCGTCTGGCGGTCGAGGACGAAGGTGGGGACGGGGAAGCCGCCGATGAAGTTCTGCTGCCGGTAGACCCCTCCGACCTGCAGAATCGAGGGGCCGAGGCGGGGGAAGACCACCGCGATCGAGTCACCGGTGGTGACCCCGTAGTCCTGGGCCTCGCTCTCGTGGAGGAGGATGCGACCCTGGGCGAGGGCGTCGATGCTGCCGCTGGCAAGGTCGAGGTTGACGACGTCGCCGAGCGCGTCGGCGTCGGCCCCGACGATGAACTCGGCCACGCCGTCGACCTGGATCTGCTGGAGCCGGATGCCGCTCACGCCCTCGACCGCCGGCAGATCGCGCAACCCCTCGGCGACGTCGGGTGAGAACGGCACCAGCTGCTCGGCGCTCAGGACGAAGTCGGCGCGCACGCCACCTTCGACGGCGTCGCGCAGCGACGCCTTCGTGGAGGCGGAGAAGATCGCCACCAGGCACACCAGGCTGAGGCCCACGACCAACGCCGACGCGGTCGCGGCAGTGCGGCGGGGGTTGCGCATGGCGTTGCGACGGGCGAGCACGCCGGGCGCACCGAGGCCGCGGGCGACCGGCCAACCGACGAAGCGGGCGAACGGCGCCGCGAACGTCGCCATCAGGATCACGGTCCCCAGGAACACGCCCAGGGCGCCGATCCCGACCAGCAACATGTGCTCCAGCACGCCGGGAGGGTCGGTGACGACCCCGTACGCGAGTGTCGCCAGCGCGGTGACCGTGATGAGCCCACCGGCGAGCGCCCGGCGCCGCAACGGGATCACCGTCGTGCGGGTGACGTCGTGGATCGCCGCCATCGGCGGCGTCCGGGCCGCCCGCAGCGCCGGGAAGACAGCCGACCCGACCGTGACGAACAGGCCCACAGCGATCGCGGCCAGGATCGTCCGGCCGAGGAGCACGGTGCCGGTCTCGGGCACGTCGAAGCCGAACCGTTCGACCACGTCGAGCAGCGAACCCGCGACCGCCGCGCCCGCGACGAGCCCGGCCGCCGACGCCAACACCCCCACCAGCGCCGCCTCGGCCACGACCGAAGCCAGCACCTGGCCACCGCTCGCCCCCATCGCCCGGAGGAGCCCGAGCTCACGGGTGCGCTGCGCGACCAGGATCGTGAACGTGTTGATGATGATGAACGCCCCGACGACGAGGCCGACCGCGGCGAAGCCGAGCAGCGCGTAGTTGAACAACCCCACGAACCGCTGCACCGTCGCGCCGCTCTCCTCCGCGACCTCGTCCGCCGACGCGATGTCGTACCCCGGGCCCAGCTCGGACTCGAGCTCGGCCCGCAGCTCGTCGTCGCTGACCCCGGGCTCGGCGACGACGTTGACCGCGTTCACCGAACCGGGCGACGCGAACACGCGCTGCGCCGTCACCAGGTCGAAGGCGGCGAACGTCAGGCCACCGAGCTCGCACGTGTCGCCGAAGCAGAACAAGCCGACGATCTCGAACTCCTCCGTCGGCCCCTGGAGCAGCACTCTCACGCGGTCGCCGACCTCGAAGCCGTGCTCGCGGGCCGTCCCCGCGTCCATGGCGATCTCGCCCTCGGCGCGGGGCGGACGGCTCGGCCCGTCGACCAGCTGCAACGGGCCCCCGCCGTCCAACGACATCCACGAGAGCCCCAGGGTGGGCAGGATCCCGTTCTGGATCGCCTTGCCGTCCTTGCCCGGTCGCACGAACTGCGCGTATCCGAAGACCAGACCGTCGGCGGCGGCGACTCCGTCCACCCCGCGGACTTCCTCGATGACGGTGTCGGGCACGCGGTTGCGCTGGGTCGTACCGAGGAAGCCCCCGCCGAACGAGGCGAAGTCGGAGTCGGCCGCCTGCGCCCGTACGACGAGGTCGACCCCGGCGAGCGTCTCGTCGAAAACGACGCCGAAGGAGCCTCGCAGCGTGTCGGTGAGCACGTACGTGCCGCTGACGAAGGTGACCCCCAGCATCACCGCCAACGCGGTGAGGGCGAGCCGCACGCGTCGGGCCAGGATGCCCCGGATCGTCGCCTTCCACATCGTCGCCCATCATGGTCGACCGCACATACGCGGCCGGGGCAGCTGACCGAGAACGGACGCCGTACCATGCGCGGCGTGGGGCTCCTCGACGGTCAACGGGCGATGGTGACCGGAGGTGGCTCCGGCATCGGGCGCGCCACCTGCCGGCGGATGGCCGCCGAAGGGGCGCGGGTCGCCGTGGTCGACGTCGACGGTGACGCTGCCGCCGCCGTGGCCGCGGAGGTCGACGGCGTCGGTTACGGCGCCGACGTGACCGACTACGACGCGCTCGAGCGCGTGGTCCGCGGCGCCGACGTCAAGCTCGGTGGGCTCAGCGCGTTGTTCAACAACGCCGGCGGGAGCAACCTCAGCCGCATCCACGAGTACGCGCTCGACGAGTGGGACCGCATCGTGAGGCTCAACCTCACCGGGGTGTTCCACGGCATCAAGGCGGCGGCGCCGCTGCTCCTCGACGGGGGCGGCGGGAGCATCGTGAGCACGGCGTCGATCAGCGGGACCCGCCCGGCCGCGGGCGAGGCGCCGTACTCGGCGGCCAAGGCCGCGGTCGTGGCGCTGACTGCGAACGCGGCGCTCGAGTACGCGCCCACGGTCCGTGTCAACGCGGTGTCGCCCGGGATGATCCACACCGGGATGACCGACGTGTTGCTCGGGATGGACGGCCTGCCCGAGCACATGGAGGCCAAGACCCCGCTGGCCCGGGTCGGCACCCCCGATGACATCGCCGCCGTGGTTGTCTTCCTCTGTTCCGACCTCGCCCGCTTCGTCACCGGCCAGAACCTCGTCGTCGACGGGGGCATGACGCTCCACGGCTCCGGGGTCGACGGCCTGCTCCAGCGGTTCGAGCCGCTGCTGCGGGACTCCTGAGGTTCCTGAGGCTCCCGATCGGACAAATCGGGCCGAACCCCCCCTCAAGCGGTCGCGCTGGGTGGTCGATCACTCACGTACGAGAGGCGGCTGGGGCCGACCGGGAGTCATCCATGCTGAGTTCACTGGGCACGCGCCGGGCACGACTGCTGGCGTCCGCCCTCGTCGTCGCCACCCTCACGGTCGGATGCTTCTCCGGCACCAACGAGTCGACCGGCGTCCCCCTCCCCGACTCGGGCCTGAGCCGCGAGGTGTTCGACCTCGTCAACGTCGACCGCGCCGCCAACGGTCTCCCCGCCCTCTCGTGGCACCCCCAGCTCGGTGCCTTGGCCCAGGGATGGAGCGAGAACATGGGCTCGACCGGGAACTTCGCGCACAGCGACCTCAACGCCACCATCCGCAACCCGGAGTTCGACGGGTTCCGCCGGCTCGGGGAGAACATCCTCGTCGGCAGCTGCGGTATGACCGCGGCCGCGGTCGAGCAGGCGTGGATGAACTCGCCCGGCCACCGCGCCAACATCCTCGGCGACTTCAACACGATCGGGGTCGGATTTGTCTGCGCCGGCGGTCGCCTGTGGGGCACCCAGAATTTCGGGACCGTGTAACCGGTGAGCCCGACCTCCGAGCGGCCGATCGCGGTCACCGCCGAGGACAGGGCTGAGGCTCACGCCTCGGTCCAAAAGCAGGCGCGCAGCGCGACCATCGGCGGCATTTCCGGCGCCTCGCTCACCGTCATCCTTGCGGTGCTGCTCGTCGACGTCATCGCGCCCGGCCTGGCCGGAGCCACTCGCGCATTCGCCACCGCCGGCGCCGCCACCCTGCTGGTGGCCCCCCTCCTCGTCTTCGTTGCCCACCGCGCCAAGAAGACCGGCGTGCAAGACGGCGCCGAACGGGTGGCGCGTGAACGCACCCTGAAGGCCGAGAGCCGCCAGCGCGAGTTCGCCACCCGCCTCGCCAACGCGCTGGAAATGGCCGACGAGGAGCCCGACGCCCTCGAGGCGGCCGAGCGGGCCCTGACGCACGTCGTCCCCGACGCGCCCGCCGAGTTGCTGCTCGCCGACAACAGCCACGCCCACCTCGTGCGGGTGGCGGTGTCGGGCGCGAGCGAGCCGCCCGGGTGCCCGGTCGACTCACCCCACGAGTGCGTCGCCGCCCGCCGGGGCCAGACCATGGTGTTCCCCGACAGCGGTGACTTGGACGCGTGCCCGAAGCTCCGCAACCGTGCCGCGGGCGCGGACTCGGCCGTGTGCGTGCCGGTCTCGATCATGGGCCGCTCGGTCGGCGTGCTCCACGTGACGAACCCCGACGACGGCGACGTGCCCGACGCCGCGGTCGAGGAGCTCCAGGTCCTCGCCAGCCAGGTCGGCAACCGGATCGGCATGTTGCGGGTGATGGCCGAGACCGAGCTCCAGGCCTCGACCGACGGCCTCACCGGCCTGCTCAACCGACGCAGCTTCGAGAACAAGGTGCGCCTGCTCCGCCGGAAGGAGGCGCCGTTCGCGCTCGTGATGGCCGACCTCGACGAGTTCAAGCGCGTGAACGACACCTACGGCCACGACGCCGGCGACCGCGCCCTGCGCATCTTCGCCGAGACACTCCGCTCGATCGTGCGGCCCGACGACATCGTGTGCCGCTACGGCGGCGAAGAGTTCGCGGTCGTCCTCCCCGACTGCTCGCCCGCCAAGGCGGCCGAGGCCATGGAGCGCACCCGGGCCGAGCTCGCTGCGGTCGGCGCCCGCGGCGATACACCCCCGTTCACCGCCAGCTTCGGTGTCATCGGCTCCGAGCCCGACGAGGAGCTCGAGGACCTTGTCGCCCGCTCCGACGCCGCCCTCTACCGGGCCAAGACCCAGGGCCGCGACCGGGTGATCGTGGACAGCCACGAGCGCGGCGACCTCGGTCCACTGTTCGCGGTGACTTCATGACCCCCGCGCCGGGCGAACGCTCGATCACGGTCAGCCAGCAGGACGTCGCCGAGGCGCGTGACAGCCTGTACAAGAAGTCCAAGCCGATCGTCCGCACCGCCATCGTGGCCGGCATCCTGCTGGTCGGGGTCACGACGCTCGTCGCGTTCTGGGTGCTGGGCGCGGTGTCACCCTCGCCCGCCGGCACCGGCCGGGGCCTCGCGCTCGCCGGGATGGCCGCGCTCATCGCGGCGCCGTTCATGGCGTTCGTGGCCTTGTTCTCGAACTCGAAGGGCATCAACGAGAACAGCGAGCAGCTGGCGCGCGACCGGGTCATGGAGATCGCGGCCGGGCGACGCGAGTTCGAGACCCGGCTCGTCAACGCGCTCGAGATGGCCGACACCGAGCCCGACGCGCTCGAGGCGGTCGAGCGGGCGCTCGACCACGTGGTGCCGGATGCGCCCGCCGAGCTCCTGCTCGCCGACAACAGCCACGCCCACCTCGTGCGCGTCGCCCATTCGAGCGCCGAGGAGCCCCCTGGATGTGGGGTCGACTCGCCTCAGGGCTGCGTCGCCGCCCGGAGGGGCCAGACGATGGTCTTCCCCGATCCCGACGCGCTCGACGCCTGCCCGAAGCTGCGCAACCGGCCGTCCGACCCCGGCGCGGCCGTCTGCGTGCCCGTGTCGATCATGGGCCGGGCCGTGGGCGTGCTCCACGTGACCGAGAAGGCGGACGGCAGCGCGCCCGACGGCGCGACCGAAGAGCTCCAGGCGCTGGCGAACCAGATCGGCAACCGGATCGGGATGCTGCGGGTGATGGCCGAGACCGAGCTCCAGGCGTCGACCGACGGCCTCACCGGCCTGCTCAACCGGCGTAGCTTCGAGAACAAGGTCCGGATCCTCCGCCGGCAGACGTCACCGTTCGCGCTCGTCATGGCCGACCTCGACGAGTTCAAGCGCGTGAACGACACCTACGGCCACGACGCCGGCGACCGCGCCCTGCGCATCTTCTCGGAGCTCCTGCGGTCGACGGTGCGGCCCAACGACATCGTGTGCCGCTACGGCGGCGAGGAGTTCGCGGTCGTGCTGCCCGACTGCGCCCCGGCCAAGGCGGCCGAGGTCATGGAGCGGGTGCGGGTCGAGCTCGCCGGCATCGGCTCCCGGGGCGAGGCGCCCTCGTTCACCGCCAGCTTCGGGGTGGTCGGTTGCGAACCCCGTGAAGAGCTCGAGCCGATGATCGCCCGGGCCGACGCCGCCCTCTACCGGGCCAAGACCCAGGGCCGCGACCGGGTGGTCCTGGACGGGCACCAGCCCGGCGACCTGGGCCCGCTGTTCGGCGGCTCCAACGGCCACTCCAAGCCCGTAGCCCTCGTCAAGGACGAGTAAGCACCGGTTCGGCCCGATCACCCGTAGATCCGGCGCAGCACCGCGAGGGCCGCGGCGACGACCTGGTCGTCGGAGAGCTGCTCGACGGAACGGGCGAACGAGCCCGCGTTGAACGCCATCAGCACCGGCTCGTCGGTGTAGAACGCGATGTTCAGCCAGTCGGCCCACTCCCCCTTTGGACCGACCCGGCCGATGAACTCGACGTCGTCGTCCCAGAACACCTCGGCGAACCGCAGGTACACCTTGTCGAGGAGGCCCATCCCCAGCCGGCCGATCGCGATCCGCTTCGGCTGCGGGAGCTCGGGCACGAACCCGACCCGACCGGCCTGCAGTACCCCGAGGGGCAGGGTGACCACGACGTGTTCGGCCGGCACCGGGCCCTGGTCGGTGACGACGGTGACGCCGTCGCCGTACTCGATCCGCTCCACCACGTGTGACAGGAGCACGTCGAGGTCGGCGGCAAGGTAGCGCGCCACTCTTCCGTAGCCGTTGCGCGGGAACACGAGGTCGTCGCCGGCGAGGCTCTCGCCTTCGTCCCACCACCACAGCGAGAGCTCGGCGGCATCGGCGGCGTAGTCGTGCTCGATCTCGACGTTGAGCGCGTACTCGAGCCCGACCCGGTCGGCGGTGTCGAGCTCAAGGTCGGCCACGACCCCGTCGATGCCCCGTTGCAGGCTCGTGTCGGCGTCGAGCGCCTCACCGAGCGCGGCCGCGTCGCGCAGCACCTCGCGGAGTAGATCGTCGTACGCCGCCTGCGCCCGCCCGCTCAACGGTCGACCGTTGGCTTCGTAGGCGACGGCATTGTCGTAATCCGTGACGGCGGTCGCCGCGCCCGCCTTGCGGGCCAGCTCGGTGATCGGATTTCCGTCGGATTCGTGGATCCAGGACGCACCGAGGTCGAGCGGCGCCCCCAGCGACCGGTCGGTCCATACCCGTCCTCCGATCCGGTCGCGCCCTTCCACGACCACGACGTCGTACCCCTCCCGTTGGAGGGCCCGGCCGGCAGCCAGGCCGGCGACGCCGGCGCCGATCACGACGACGCGTGCCCCGGTGCCCGCTTCCTCCGCGACCTCACTGGCCGCCCGCCGGCCCGACAGGTAGGCGCCGTGCACCGTGGCCGGGTAGTCGACCGACGTCGCTTCGCCGGCGAAGAACAGGACGCGTCCCACCGGTTCGGCCAGCGTGGCGCGATCGTCGGGCGTCGCGCCCGGCGGCAGGAACGAGTACGAGCCCAGCGCGAAGGGATCGGCCGCCCACCGGGTGATGAGCCAGCCATCGGGATCGGGAACCCCGTTCGGAGTCGCCGGCGCTCGCCGCGCCAGGCCTGCGGCCACCGCCGCGGCCACCGAGCCCTTGACGAAGTCACGCCGACCAACGCGCCTGAACACGCCCCGATTGTCTCCCGGGTAACTAGTTGCAGAATCTCTGCAACTAGTGTTGAATAGGGCCGTGGCGGGAGTGGCGACCGACGGGCGGGTTCTGCGGGGGGCGCGGAACCGGGAGGCGATCGTCGACGCCCTCCTCGCGCTGTACCGGGCCGGGGTCCTGCGCCCGACCGCCCAGCAGGTGGCGGAGCGGGCCGGCGTCGCCCCCCGAAGCGTGTACCACCACTTCGCCGACATGGAGGGCCTGGTCGCCGAGGTCTCGGCGCGCCAGGGCCGCGAGTTCGGCCATCTCATGGAGGCCCCCGACGTCGACGGCCCGCTCGAGCGACGGGTGGACGCGCTCGTCGCCCGGCGGGCAGAATTGTTCGAGGCGGTCGCCCCGGTGCGGCGGGCGGCGCTGCTCGAAGCTCACCGCTCCCCCACTGTGCGCCGGAACCTCGGCGCGCTGTCGCGGCGGCTGCGGGCCCAGCTCGAGACGCTGTTCGCGCCCGAGCTGCGTGGGCGGACACGGGCGCAGATGCTCGACGCCCTCGATCTGCTGACGAGCTGGGAGGCGTGGGACCGGCTCCGCACCCAGCAGGGTCTCGACGTCACCGGCGCGCGGCGCGTGCTCGCTACAACCGTCACCACCCTGCTCACCACCGCCTTACCAACGACCCCGCCGCCGACGACGAAGGAGACCCGATGACCCGGATCACGCCCAACCGCGAGCAGTTCGAGCAGCTCGCCCAGGCGCCCGACGAAGGGCCGGTGGTGATGCTCAACCTGCTGAAGTTCAAGGCCAGCGCGTCCGACGGCAGCGGCTCGGGCGCGGCCGCCTACGGCCGCTACGGCGACGCCGCGGTCGAGATGATCGAAGCGCAAGGCGGGAAGGTGCTGTGGGCCGGCCGGGGCCAGCAGGTACTCATCGGCGACCCGGGCGAGGACTGGGATCAGGTGCTGCTCGTGCAGTACCCCAGCCGCAAGGCGTTCATCGACATGGTGACCACACCCGAGTACGACGAGGCCCACAAGCACCGCGAGAGCGGCCTCGAGCGGACCATTGTCGTCGCCTGCTCCCCCGTCGTCGACCGGATCGGAGCCCGCTGATGGGGCGCAAGATCCTCTTCATCACCACCGACCAGCAGCGCCACGACTCGCTCGGCTGCAACGGCGGCGAGATCGCCCGCACGCCCGTCGTCGACGCGCTGGCCGCGGCGGGCGTCAACTACCGCCGGGCGTACAACCAGAACACGGTGTGCATGCCGGCGCGCTCGACCATGCTCACGGGCCAGTACGTCCGCACCCACGGCGTGTTCGCCAATGGCGTCCCGCTGCCCGTCGACGCCCCCAGCGTGGCCGCCCACCTGGCGCAGGAGGGCGGCTACCGCACGGCGCTGCTGGGCAAGGCCCACTTCGAGCCCGGCTTCGACCTCGACCACCAGTGGCAGGAGAACGCGCTCGCCGACACCGACTCGACCGGCCCCATGCGCGGCTTCGACCACGTCGAGCTGGCCATGCACACCGCCGCCGTGCTCGGCAACCCGATCCAGCACTACGGGAAGTGGCTGCTGCGCGAGCACCCCGGGGCCGAGGAGGGGTTCGCGGGGCTGCTGTCGGCCGAGAGCGGCGGTGACACCGGCGCGCCCGAGACCACCATCAACCCCGTCCCGCGTGAGTGGTACCACACCGACTGGATCGCCGACCGCACGATCGCCTACCTCGACTCGCTCGCGGATGACGAGGACTGGTTCGTGTGGATGTCGTTCCCCGACCCGCATCACCCGTGGGACCCGCCGGCGTCGGAGTTACACCGGGTCGACTGGCGCGACCTCGACCTCCCGCCCGGGCACCCGGGCTCTCCCGA
Organism: Actinomycetota bacterium; assembly: GCA_052390575.1. Classification (GTDB taxonomy): domain Bacteria; phylum Actinomycetota; class Acidimicrobiia; order IMCC26256; family JACDBD01; genus JBPCMN01. The sequence goes on from JBQTGU010000125.1 coordinate 10,308, forward strand.
CGCGATCCGCGAGGTGCTGGCCCAGAAGCCGGCGCACTGGCTCGCGTGGTACGAGGGCACGTGGCGCAACCAGGAGGGCGGCCCCGGCCGCTTCAAGCCCGGCACGCTCACCGACAACCAGATCCGCGAGATCGATGCGATGGCGCACATCATGAACGAGCTCATCGACCAGGCGTGCGGACGCGTCCTCGGCCGCGTCGCCGAGCGGGGATGGGACGCCGACACCGACGTCTTCTTCACCACCGACCACGGCGAGCTCCAAGGCGACTTCGGGTTCGTCTACAAGGGCCCCTTCCACACCGACGCGCTCATGCGGCTGCCGTTCGTCTGGCGACCGGCGCCGTCGGCGGGCGTCGCGCCGGCCGAAGTCTCCGAGCCGGTCGGCCACGTCGACCTCGCGCCGACGTTCTGTGACATCGCCGGCGTGCCGCGAGGCGACTGGATGCAGGGCGACGCGCTCCCGACCGCGCCCGGCTCGGGGCGAGAGCGGATGCTGTGCGAGTGGGACAGCCAGTTCCCCGGCTACGGGATGCACCTGCGGTCGATCTACCGCGACGGCTGGCTCTGCACCGCCTACGAGCGCAGCACCAAGGGCGAGCCCAACGGTCTGGAGAACTTCAGCATGGGTGGCCACACGCCGGAGTCTTCGGTCGAGTACGACGGCACCGAAGGCGAGCTGTACCGGGTCGAGGAGGATCCGTACCAGTTCCGCAACCTGTGGGACGACCCCGACTACCAGGTGGTGAGGAAGGACCTCGTCGCCGACCTGTACGACAGCCTGCCCGCGGAACGCGAGCCCAAGCTGAAGGTGGAGCGCCCGGCCAGACGCCGGGCGCTCCCCATAGTGTGTGCTTACGTCACCTCGAACACGGCGGCCATGCCCTCGGTGAAGTGGGGCGGCCCACTGCCGCCATCGGGGACATCGGGTGTGGTGCCGACCGGGATCGAGCACAACGCCACGTAGTTGCCGGTCTTCTTGAAGTTCACCAGCGCGACATCGGAGGCACCCGGGAAGGCGAACCCGCCTCCGGCGACCTCGGTGCCGAACTCCTCGAACTCGTGCTCTTCCGCATCAGCCGGAAGCTCGAGGATGTCCTCCAGGGTTGCGTCACCCTTGAGGCGGATGAAGTGGATCTCGTGCAGCTCGGTCCCCTCGTTGGTGAGGTTGAACGCGACGGTTCCCTTCTCGATCTCACCCGGGACGCCGTCGAAGGCGTAGTCCTGCAGGGTGACGTCGATCACCTCGTAGCCGCAGTTGTCCACCACGAACTGGTCGATCTCGGCGAGGAGCGCGATGAAGGCCTCGTCCTCGAAGGCCGCTTCACCCTGCTCCTCGAACGTGGTCACGGCCTGATCGACCTGGTCGGCGATCTCCGGCGGCGCGGTGTCACGGAACTTCGCGAGCAACTTCTCACTCGGCTCGTCGACCTGGTCGATCTTGACAGCCGTCTTGCAGAACTGCTTCAGGTCACCTTCACCGGCGAGTGCCGACGACACACCGAACACGGTGACGAGCGCCACGACGGCCAGACACACTGTCAGTCTCCGCATTGCGGAACCTCCCCTTCCCCACCCACGAGCAGGACCGGGGCAACCTACCCGCTATGCCGGCAGATAACGCATCGCGGTGCAGACATTGCCCTCGGTGTCGCGGAACTGCACCAGCGTGCCGACGGTGGGGATCTCGAAGCCGTCGAGCATCACGCTCCCGCCATGCTCCGTGACGCGCGCCTTGATGCCGTCGAGGTCGTCGACCGACACCGTGCACTCGAAGCCGCGCATCCCCTTGCCGTCGAGCGGCTCGTGACGCTCGTGCAGCGCGCCCTCGATGCCGGGGTCGTCGTCGGTTCCCGTATGGATCCGGTAGAAGCCGGGCGGGCCCCACGCCTCGAACCGCCACCCGAACACGCCCTCGTAGAACCGGCGGGCGCGGTCGACGTCGTCGGCGTGGATCGCGAAGTGGACCACGTTGTTCGCCACCGGCGGCAGGTTACCGAGGTCGTAGGATCTGCGCCGTGGCCGTCGACACCGCCGTTTCCTGCCCGCTGTGCGGCGGCGGCGCGTCGCTCCGGTACTCGGGTTGCGAGGACCTCGAGTACTTCATGGAGGCGTCCTTCGATCTCTACCGCTGCGACGACTGTCACCTCGTGTTCATGCACCCGCTCCCGACGCGGGCCGAGCTCCCCGGCCTGTACCCGAGCACGTACCACAACTTCGACCCGCCCAAGAACCCGATCTCCCGCTTCCTGCTGAACCGGTACTACGAGCACCAGTGCGCGATCGCCCGTCGCCACCTGCCCGACGACGGCTCGCTGCTCGAGATCGGCTGCGCGTCGGGCGACATCCTCGAGCGCATGCAGCGGCGCGGCTACCACGACGTCCAGGGCATCGAGCTGTCCCTCGAGGCGTGCGAGCACGCCTGGCAAAGGGGCCTGAAGGTCTTCCACGGCACGCTCGACGAGTTCGAGACCGACCAGCGCTTCGACATGATCTTCATGAGCCACGTGATCGAGCACGTCCTCGATCCGGTCGCGACCGTCGCCAAGATCACGTCGCTGCTCAAACCCGGGGGTGTCCTCTACATCGAAACCCCCAACGTCGGCTCGCTCGACGCCCGCCTGTGGCGGCGGACCTGGGGCCTCATCCACTATCCCCGCCACCTCTATCTCTTCGACCGGTCGACGGTGCGCCGGCTGCTCGAACGGGGCGGGCTGGCGGTCGAGGACGTCTCGTCGCAGGTCAACAGCTGCGGGTGGGCGCTGAGCCTCCAATCGGCACTCCGGCGGCGGAGGCTCGATCGGTCGCGCAAGCCCCGCTCCGCCTACTATCCGGTGCTCCTCCTCCTCTTCCTGCCGATGAACGTGCTCGACTTCTGCTTCGGCGGCACCGCGTTCATGTCGGCGATCGCCCGCAAACCCGAGTGAGCCGAGAGTTGAGATGGTGAGCGCGACCTCAGTTCTCGAACGTGTCGAAGTCCCGAAGCGACGGGAGTTCCTCACGCCGTGGCACGGCGCGGTGAACGTCGCCCACATCCTCACGACCCACGCCCTGTTGCTGGCGTGGTTCTGGCTCGGGTTCCGCTACCTCCCGCTGGCGCTCTACATCGTCGGGTCGCTGCCGGTGTGCCTGGTCCACCAACGGGCCATGTCGGAGTGGATCCACGAGGGCGCGCACTTCAACGTGGTGCCGAGCCACCGGTGGAACGACCGCTTCACCAACCTGCTCGCAGGGATGTGGTTCGCGCTGCCGGTGCGGGTGTACCGCGCCATCCACCTCCAGCATCACCGCAAGCACGACTTCTTCGTCGCCGACGATCCCGACACCGTCTTCCTCGAGGTCCGGTCGCGGCGGACGTTCTGGCTCGGCGTGGTACGTGACCTGACCGGATTGACGATCCTCCGGCAACTGGGCCGGTTCAACGAGAGCGACCTCGTCTCGTCGCGTGACCGACGGACGACGGGTCTGAGCGCGGCGGCGATCGTCGCGGTCTTCGCCCTCGCGTTCTGGATCGGGAGGATCGACGCCGCGCTGCTCTACTACGGCACCCTGGCCACGCTCTATCCCCTGCTCAACCGGTTGCGCACGTACGGGCAGCACGTCGCCGTCGAACAGTCAGGACAGAGTCGCTTCGACGGCAGCGGGGTGTCGCGCACGATCGACGCCGGTCTGCTCGACCGCATCGTGCACACGTCACCCCGACTCATGTACCACCACGAGCACCACCAGTACCCCCACCTCCCCTATCGCGCGCTCCGGCAGGTCTTGGAGCCGAGCGACGACGTCAACCAGTACACCCGCAGCCGCTGGCGGGTCCTGCGCGCCGTATACGCGGGATTGCCCGCGCGCTGAGCAGTCAGTCGGCGCCCGCCGGCGCGCCCCCCGCGGTCGCAATCGCTCTCACCGCGGGCGTCCTCGGCGCCGTCCAGCCCAAGATCAACGCCGTCCTGGGTACGCGTGTCGGCAGCACCCTTCTCGCGTCGCTCGTCAACTTCACCGCGGCCCTGGTGGTCGTCGCGATCGTCCTGGCGGCGCGACCGGGGACCAGGCGGATGCTGCGGCGGCTCCGGTCGTGGGCCGTTCCACGCTGGACCCTCACCGCCGGCCTGGGCGGCGCGTTGATCGTGGTTGCCGGCGCACTCGCGGTCGAGACGATCGGGGTCGCGATCTTCTCGGTGGCGTTCTTCTCCGGCCAGATCACGTTCGGGCTCCTGGTCGACCGCGTGGGCCTCGGTCCCGGCGGCCGGAGGCCGGTGACCACCGCACGCCTGCAGGCCGCGGCCGTCGCCGTCGCCGCGGTCGTCGTCTCGCAGATCGGTCGGCCGGTCGGCGAGTTCGAACCCGCGGTGGTGGCGCTGGTGGTCGCCGCCGGCGCCGCGCTGGCGTTCCAGTCGGCCTTCAACGGACGGATCGCGGCCGCCACCGGCGATCCGTTCGCCGCCACCGCGGTCAACGTGGTGGTCGGCATCGTCGCGCTGGCCGCGATCGTCGCTGTGGTCACGGTGACCGGGCACCTTGATACCCCGAACTGGCCGGCACAGCCGTGGCTCTACGCCGGCGGCATCCTGGGCGTGACCATCGTGCTGTCGCTGGCGATCGCCACGGCCGCGCTCGGGGTCTTGCGCGCGACACTCGTGTTGCTCGCGGCGCAGCTGGTCACCGCGTTCGCGGTCGACTGGGTGGTGGAGCACGAGGCACCGACCCCGTGGGTGATCGCGGGCGCAGTCCTCATCGTGGCCGGCGCCGCGCTCGTCGGGCGCCGGCCGGCGACACGGCTCAGTGGGCGCCCGTGAGCTCCGCCTCGAGATCGGCGGCCGTGACCGATCCGGGCGCGGCCCGCTCGCGTGCCATTCGGTTCGCCACCCGCTGGGCGAGCGCGTTGACCGGCGTCGGCACGCCGTGGAGGCGGCCCAGCAACACGATCTCGCCGTTGAGGTAGTCGGCCTCCACCGAGCCGCTGCCGCGCGCCAGGCTCTGCCACGACGAGCCACCCAGATGGCGCTGCCCGTCGATCGGTCGCATGCGCATCAGCTCCCCTCGGCGCTCGGCGTCCTCCTCGTCGGAGGCGTAGTCGATCCCGGCGGCCTCGTAACCCGCGATGGCCTCGGCCCGGGCCCGGGCGTAGAGGTCGCCCCAGGCGGGGTCGTCGCCGCAGGCGGCCTGGAACGCGTTGGCCAGGTTCATCAGGAGCTTCTGGTACTTGAACCGCATCACGGCCGGCTCGGCCCGCGAGCTGAACTGCGACGCCTCCAGGTCGATCGCAACCCGCTCGGCGGTCGCGTCCACGCCGCCCGGGTAGCGGCCGACGTCGAGGATCCCGGTGAGCGGCGCGCCGTGCGCGTCCACGATCCCGGGCTCGAGGTGGACGGCCGGGAGCATCACGCACATCGCGTACGTGTTGGGGAAGCACCGGAGGACGGCACGCTCGTTGGCGACCCCGTTCTGGGCGCACACGACTGCGAGCTCGGGTGCCGCGTTGGGGGTCAGCGCCTCGAGCGCGGCCGCGGTGTCCTGGCCCTTGACCGCGAGCACCACGACGTCGCCATCGCCGAGCTCGAGCTCGGCGGGGTCGTCGACGGTCGGGATCGTCAGCGTGACCGTCCTGTCCGGCGAGCGCAGCTCGAGGCCCCGCGCCACGAGTGCTTCATAGTGAGCGCCCCGGGCGATCAGGACCACGTCGTGGTCGTGTTCGGCGAGGCGTCCGCCGATCGCCCCACCGATGGCGCCGGCGCCGAAAATCACGTACCGCATTCCGAGAACGTAACCTCGTCGAGACCCACGCTCGAAGGGGGACGGGATGTCGGTCGACCTGCGCACCCGCACCGATGGTCCGCGACCGGGGACCCATCCCGACGCGTTCTTCGAGGAGCAGCTCCCCGCCGCGTTCGAGGCGTCGGCGCCCGGCATCGCCGCCGGCGCGGACTGGCTGGAGCTCCGACCGGTCACAATCGAGGTCGACGGCTCGGCCTGGACGCTGGCATGGACCGGTAACCGGGTCGAGGTCGCGCCCGGCAATGACGGCGCCGCGAGGATCCGGCTCACGCTCGAGCAGCTCGCGGACCTGGTCTCCGACCAGGCGACGATCATGGGTTTCTGGTCGAGCGGCCGGCTCGACCAGCCCGCCGGCCGGCTCGGCGACGCCCTCGACTGGTGGCTCGTCCTGCGCGCCGCCCTCGACGAACGACCGTTGCACACCCCCGGCGCCGTGTCGTTCGAGGACCGTGACGGTGGCCCGCTGGACCTGCACCGCACGTTCCACGTCGACGACGACCGGGACGAGATGCGCCACTTCCTCGAGCAAGCCGGGTTCCTCCATCTCGAAGGCCTGTTCACCGAGGACGAGATGGCACAGGTGTCGGCGGAGATGGACGGAGCCGCGCCCGACTACGCCCCCGACGACGGCCGCTCCTGGTGGGCCCGCACCGCCGACGGCGAGCAACACCTGGTGCGCATGCAGGCGTTCGACACCCGGTCCCCCGCCACCGCGCAGCTCGTCGACGACCCCCGCTTCCGCTCCCTGGCCGAGATCCCCCGCGACGGCCACGTCTGGGGTGCTCGCTCGGACAACCGCATCGAGGCCCTGTTCAAGCCGATCGGCATCGTCGAGGGCATCTCCGACGTGCCCTGGCACAAGGACTGCAGCCTGGGCCGCCACTCCTACGAGTGCTGCAGCCTGACGGTCGGCATCTCCGTCACCGGCGCCGACGACGTCTCCGGACAGCTCCGAGTGCGGCCCGGGTCGCACCGCGCGCTCGTGTGGCCCGCCCTCGAGCAACCTCGGTGCGACCTGCCCGTCGTCGACCTGCCCACCCGCACCGGCGACGTGACGATGCACCTCAGCTGCACGCTGCACATGGCCCAGCCGCCGGTCGAACGCGAACGGCGAGTGATGTACAGCGGCTTCTCGCTTCCCCCGCTCGATCCGGAGGCGGCCGCCGAGGGTCGGCGCCGGCTACGAGAGGTGCGCGAGGCGGCGCCGGTGACGGTGTCGCAGCCCCCCGGCCATACCGGCTGATCCCTCGCTCAGGGGAGCAGTGGGTGGTCCGCGCTGAAGACGCCGGCGGGGCTCTCGAAGCCGGGCACGACCCACGCGTGCAACAGCCAGAGGCTCAGGCCGGTGAAGAACTGCCCGCCGAGCGCGTTGCATGCCGCTTCGTTTGGATCGACACCGATGATCAACCGCGACTCTTTGCTGATGCAGAGCTCGCGGTGCTCGTGCCAGTGGTCGGCGTTGCCGGCGAAGCCCGGAGCAATGGGAAAGCCGGTCGTCAGGTAGGCCACGCCGACGATGGGTGAATCGGGGAAGTCACCGGCATACAGCAGCACCTCGGGCGCGCCCGGATCGAACACCCGGTCGACCGTACCGAGCGCGAGGAGGTGGCTGGCGATCTTCGGGATGTACGTCGTCACGGGCGTGTAGCCCCCGGCCTGCCCGGCCGCGTACGTCGGGTGGGCCAGCGCGACGGCCCGGGCGGCCGCGAGTTGCGACTCGAGTAGAGCGGGATCCTCGGGCTCGGGCGGACCGGCCGGCGCCCCGTGGTGGTCGGACCCGGTGGTCGGGAACGGGAGGGCGGCGTGTGTGTCGGTGTCGTGCTCCTCCGTCGCCGCGACTTCGGCGTGTTGCGCGGCGGCCATGTAGTGGACGACGTGCGCCTTGCTCTCGATCAGTTCGTGGTCGTGCAGAGCGGCATCGAACATCGCGTGCCCGCCGGCATGGCCGTCCGTCGCGGGTGCATGCGCCTCGTGTCCGTCGTCGTCCAGGCTCGACATGGACGCAGTCGCTACGCTGGCGGTCAAAACGCCCACGATCAGGATCGGCACGCCGATGCGGGCGAGCTGGAACACCGGCTCGAGCGCCGACCCCCGCCGATAGAGGTAGTGGCCGGCGATCGCGACCACGAGCCCGATGACCACCAGCTCGAGACCGACGATGAAGAAGGGGCGGCCGGCGTCGTCGAGCGACAGGACCAACCCGACGACTTGGAGTCCCGCGCCGACTCCGGCGGCGGCCAAGCCGACGACGCGCGTGTTCATGACGCTCCCACCGTGATCACTCTGAGTGGCACGGTACCCCGCCCCCGCTGAAGATGTGATGAATCAGTTCCGCACGACCACCAGCTTGTCGGCGGCCGACTCGGCTCCCCATACCTCGCCCGGCCGCCCGAGGATCTGGCGGACGTCGGCGGGGCTACTCGGGAGCGCGAATGAGGTGAACTGCTCCGTTTCATGGTCGAACCGCACCAAAGCGTTCGCGCCGAAGTCGCTCAGCCAGACGATGTCCTCGTCGTCGACGAACACCGCGTACGCCTGCGGGCTCTCACCGGGAAGGCGCCATTCGCGCCATTCCCCGCTCGCGGGGTCGTACACCGCCACCTGGCCGGCGTTCCATTGGCTCGACCAGATCCGCCCCTTCGAGTCGGACCACACCCGGCGCGTGCCCTGGCCGCCAGTGGGTGGCTCGAGCACCGTCGCTGCACCCGTCGCGGTGTCGACCTGAGCCACATGGCTGCCGGCGAGGGACGCGTAGTACACGTCTCCGCCTGGAGTCACCGTGATGCCGTAAGGACCGGGACCGCGCGGGGCGTCGAACACTTCCACGTCACCATCGTCCGCGTTCACGCGGCCATAGACCCCGGACTGGCCGGTGAACCACAGCGTCCCCTCCTCGTCGAATACCGCGGTGTTGAGGTTGGCGTCGGGCGCGTCGGCCGGCAGCGGGAAGGAGCGGACCTCCGAGGTCGCCGGGTCGACCCGTACGATCGCGTTCAGTCCGCCGTCGGTGATCCAGGGGGCGCCGTCGGGACCGACGATGACGCCATGGGGTCGGGACCCGTCGCCCAGCGGGATCTCGGTGGTCGCCCCCGTCGCCGGGTCGAGCAGCCCGAGCTCGCCCGAGTTCTGGGCGGTGTACCAGACGGTGCCGTCCTCGGCGACCGCGACGTCGTGCGGATGCGAGCCCGCGGGAACGGCGTACTCCTGGAGCTGGGGCTCGGCGGCCGCCGTCGTGGTCGGGGCCGGGGGCGTCGTGCGCTTCGTGTCTTGACCTGCTCGGTCGTCGAGGCCCTCGTCGGAGGAGCAGCCGGCCAACACACCGAGCGCGAGCGTGGCTGCGACCAGGACGCGGCTCCTCATGCCAGATGCTCACCGAACCACGCGAGCACCGCGGCGTACGCCTCGGGGGCAGCGGCGGCGTTGTAGCGCGGGCTGGTGTCGTTGAAGAAGCCGTGGTCGGCGCCGGGGAACGTGCGGACCTCGTGGGTGAGGCCGGCGGCCTCGAGCGCGGCGACCGCCGCGTCCTGCCCGGCGTTGACCCCGGCGTCGAGCTCGCCGTAGATGGCCAGGACCGCCGCCTCCGACTGCGAGAAGTCGGCGTTCGCCGGCGTCGGCCCGTAGAACGGGACCGCCGCCGCCAGCCGGGGCTCGCCCGCGGCCAGCAGAATCCACGTCATGCCGCCGCCGAAGCAGAAGCCGACGACGGCGAGCTTGACGTCGGGCTCACGGCGCTCGAGCTCGTCGAGCCCGGCCCGCATGTCGGCGACGAGCCGGTCGTCGGGTGCCGCGGCCAGCGCCCCGAGGGCGTCCTCGCCGGCCGCCGCGGTCCCGCCCTCCTCCGAGAGCAGGTCGATGGCGAGGGCCGAGTACCCCTCGGCCGTGAACCGGGGCGGCAGCGACTTGATGTGATCGGTGAGCCCGAAGATCTCGTGGATGACGAGGACCGCGCCCTGGGCGTCCGGCGCCGCCGCGAACGCCCCGAAGATGTCTCCGTTGGGCCCGGCGAACGTGATGTCCTCGGCGACGGCGGGCGTGGTCTCCGGGGGCGCGCTCGTGGCGGGCTTGTCGCCCCCACTGGACTTCTTGTCGTCACCGCCGCCTCCACCACCACACGCGGCGAGGAACGCGGCCGCCGCGCTGACGCCGAGCCCGAGCAGGGCGAGTCGGCGGAATGCCTCCCGCCGCGTGATGAGCGCGTCCGAGTAGTCGGTCGCGATCTCCTGAAGGACGTACTCACGCAGCGCCGTCGAGTGACCCTCCGATCCGGACCAGGTTGCCGTGCGGGTCGACGAGCGCGAACTCGAGCAGCCCGTAGTCGGTCGCCTGAGGAGCGTGGAGCCGACCCGGAGCCAGGTCGAGCCCGGCCCACTCGTCGTGGAGCGCCCGGGCGAGCCGTTCGCTCTCGAACCGGACGTAGCAGGCGACGTCGTTCGTCTTCGGGTCGACGTCGTGGTTCGACCAGAAGTGGAGCTCGATGCCGCGGTCGTCGTTGATCGTGAGGTAGGTGTCGGGCCAGCGCCCCCGTTCGGCGAAGCCGAGCGCAGCGTAGAAGCGCACGGTCTCGTCGAAGTCGGGGCTGGGCAGGATCGGGATGGTGACGACCTCGCTCGGAGCCGAGACCTTCCGGCGGGTGCGCCGCGAGCGGAACCGCCGCCATCGGGATGGCCGCCGATCGGGTGGTCGCATCTGGCGGCTCTGCTGCTCCAGCCACTCGACGCACCCGTGGCAGACGCCGACCTCGGGATGGCACCCGAGATGGACCAGCTCGGCGTCGGGGTAGGGCGTGCCGCAGCAGGAGCAGGAGGTCTCCGGGACGGTCTCGACCGCGGTCTGGGTCTGCATCCGGACCTCCCTTTGGTTCGCGGCGCCCAAGCTACGCGCGATCCTGGGGGTATGGCCGCGACCTGCACCCACCTCGACACGATCCACGACGTCAGCCCCAGCGACGCCGCCGGCTCCCACGAGTGCCTCGAGCTCGGCGACCAGTGGGTCCACCTGCGCATGTGCCGGGCCTGCGGGCACATCGGCTGCTGCGACAACTCGAAGAACCGCCACGCCACCGGGCACTTTCACGCCACCCAACACCCGCTGATCCAGTCGTACGAGCCCGGCGAGGAGTGGTACTGGTGCTACGTCGACGACCTCGCGTTCGAGGTCGACGGCGCGCCTCCCTCACTGTCGCACCCCTGACGCGAGGCGGAGGCCCTGCAGGGAGCGCGACGGCAAGTGCAGTGACATCGATCGAGTACGGTGTTCACCGATGGCGAAGCAGAGATCGAAACGCGCGAACCCGAAGGATCACACGGAATCGGGAGGCTCGGGCGGGCCCCCGGGGAAGAAGCAGCGGCGCAAGGTCCGCCGCAACAGCAAGAAATCCAACAACGCCTAGGGCCCTCTGCCCGGGCCCGCCTAGCGGAAATTGGTGGCGGCTCGCCGCGAGCCTCCTGGCACAGTGTGCCAATGCCAAAGATCTACTTCGACGAACGGATCGCGAAGGGGTACGACGCGGGTTCAACGGAAATGTTCGAGCCCGCGGTCGTTGACCCCGCGGTGGACTTCCTCGCCGATCTAGCGGCGGAAGGCGCCGCCCTCGAACTGGGCATCGGCACCGGCCGGATCGCGTTGCCGCTCAGTCAGCGCGGCGTTCACGTCCACGGGATCGAGCTGTCGCCGGCCATGGTCGAGCAGCTGCAGGCCAAGCCGGGCGCGGACGACATCGGCGTAACGATCGGCGACTTCGCCACCACCAGGCTGGGCGAGACGTTCACGCTCGCCTACCTCGTGTACAACACGATCGAGAACCTCACTACGCAGGATGAACAGGTTCAGTGTTTCCAGAACGCGGCCGCGCATCTGGAGCCGGGTGGGTGCTTCGTGATCGAGGTCGAGGTGCC
>JBQTGU010000126.1:0-3548 GCA_052390575.1 Actinomycetota bacterium
GGCGGCCGGGTGCTCGACATCTTCCTGTGGACGATCGCCGTCATCGTCTCCCTACCGGGCTGGCTCCTTGCGTTCGCGATCATCCGGAGCACCCGGCGAGCGCGCCGTCAGCCGCTCGGCGAAGTGCCCGACGAGCTGGCGGAGCCGCCCAGCGACCACGATCCCGCGCTCGTGGCCGTGCTCGTGGGTGAAGGCCGGCCGTCCCACCGGGCGGTGGCCGGCACCGTGCTCGCGCTGGCCGACCGGGGGGTGGTGGACATCGAGGAGTACGGCGACCGGCAACGGGCGGGAGCGGCTCGTCCTCGACGGATTGCGCGAGAACGCCGAGCCGAGCGGCGACGTCGTCGGCCCGCCGATCTGGAAGCACCGAGTGTCGTGGTGGCGCGCCTTCGCCCCTGATGCCCGCAAGCAGACGCTCGAGGCCGGGCTCCTCGACCCGACCATCCCGTTCATCGCCTTCGGGATCGCGTTCGCGTTCACCGCAGTGGGAGTGTCGTTCGCCCTGTTCGAACGGGTCCTCGTGTTCGTCGGCATCATCCCGTTCTCGATCGGCTTCACCCATGCGCTCGCGCACATCGGTGGCTACAAGCTGACGCACGCCGGACGCGAGCTCACCGCGCGGTGGGCGGCCTTCGCCCGCTACCTCGACGCCCAGGGCAGCGTGCGCGACGTCGGCCCCGCCGCGATCGCGATCTGGGGCCCGAACCTCGCCTACGGCGTCGTGCTCGGCCAGGCCGAGCGGGCGGCGGTCCCGCTCACGCTCGGCGCGACCGAGGAGGACGTCCCCACTCCGTTCGAGACGGTCGCCAAGTTCTAGTCAGTCCAGGTGCGTTGGCACCGACGTCACGACGACATTGCGCCGGAAGAGCAGGCGGGCCTTGAGCCAGAGCGCGCTCTGGTTGTGCAGTAGGTGCTCCCACCAGCGGTGCACGACGACCTCGGGTAGCACGACGGTCACGATGTCGTAGTCCCAGCGGGCGTCGAGGTCGTCGAGCCATTGGATGATCGGCCCGGTGATCTCGCGGTAGGGGGAGCCGATGATCTCGAGTGGCACGTCCAAGCCGAGCTCTTCCCAGCGGTCCCGCAGGCGCTGCTCCTGTTCCTCGTCGAAGATGACGCTCAACGCGAACAGATGCTCGGGGTGCAGCGACTTGGCGTAGGCGAGCGCGGCGAGCACGCCCCGGTGGAGATCCGGGCTCACCAGCACCACGACCGTGTGGCGAACCTCCGGTAGCCTCGCTCCCGGCTCGACTTGAAGAACGCGGCTGACCCGCTCGTAGTGCCGGCGGATCCCGAGGAATAGCAGGACCAGCAGCGGCATCACCGCCACCGGCACCCACGCCCCCTCGGTGAACTTCGAGATGATGACCACGATCGTCACCAGGCTCGTGGCCAGGGCGCCGATCCCGTTGATCACCAGCCCGGCCTGCCACCGCGGCTCGCGCAATCGCCAGTGGTGCACGACCATGCCCGCCTGCGAGAGCGTGAACGACAAGAACAGCCCGACCGCGAACAGCGGGACCAATGAGCTCGTCTCGCCGCCGAACGCGGCGTACAGGCCGGCGGCGGCGAGCGCGATCACGAGGATGCCGTTCGAGTAGACGAGCCGGTCGCCCCGGTTCGCGAGCTGCCGCGGCAGAAACCCGTCGGCCGCGATCATCGACGTCAGCCGCGGGAACCCCGCGTACGCGGTGTTCGCCGACAGCACGAGGATGGCTGCCGTCGCCGCCTGGAGCAGCCAGTAGAGCGGGCCGTCCCCGAAGACGGCCCGGCCCATGAGCGAGAGGATGGTCTGGTCCTCCGAGAGAGTGGGGCGCAACCGCTCGGCGAGCACCGCGATGCCGAAGAAGAGGCCGCCGAGGAGGATGCCGGTCCACACCAGCGTGATGGCGGCGTTGCGCGAGACCGGCTTGCGGAAGACCTGGATGCCGTTGGAGATCGCTTCGATGCCGCTGAGCGCGATCGCACCCGACGAGAACGCCCGCATGAGGAGGTAGAGCGTGACGCCGCCGACGGCGGCCTCCTCGCCGGTGAACGACTCCAGCGCTTCGTGGTCGACCGGGAGCGGGCCGAGGTCGCCGACCGTCGTGCGGTACAGGCCGTAGAGCACGAGCAGCGACATGATCCCGATGTAGGTGTAGGTAGGCGGGGCGAATAGCCGACCCGACTCGCGCGCGCCCCGCAGGTTGGCCAGCGTCAGCAGGGTGATCAGCCCGAGGCCGAGCGCCACCCGGTGGTCGCGCAGCGGCTCGATCGCCGACGTGATCGCGGCCGCGGCCGCCGCGATCGACACCGATACCGTCAGCGTGTAGTCGACCATGAGTGCGGCGCCGGCGACGAGCGACGGGCCGCGACCGAGGTTCTCCCGGCTGACCACGTACGAGCCGCCGCCACTCGGATAGGCGTACAGCGTCTGGATGTAGCTCGCGACCACGATGACCAGCAGCGCAACCACGAGCAGCGAGATCGGCACGAGGTAGCCGAGGGCGGCCATGGCCGCGACCGGCACGAGCACGACCAGGATCTCCTGGCTGGCGAAGGCGGTGGACGCGATCGCGTCGGCCGAGAAGATCGCGAGCGCGACCCGCTTGGTGAGCCGCTCGTGCTGCTCCTCACGAGTTGTGAGCGGACGCCCGATCAGGATGCGCTTCAACGCCGAGTACATCGCCAGCCCTTACTATCTCGCCCCGTGCGTCGGCGCGGCAGGCTACTGGCAGCGGGTGGGCTCATCTCTGTGGTCGTCGCGAGCGCGGGCTGCCGGCCGCAGATCGAGTTCGACACCGGTGACCGCCAGAGCAAGATCGACGCCATCGCCGTGCAGGCGGTCCTGAACGTCGACGGTTCGCTGTCGGTGAGCGAGACGGTGACCTTCGACGACGGCGGCGGCGGGACGTTCGAGCTCCCGGGCGACGTCGACGGCACGGGGGTGACTCCCACCGTCGTCAACCCGGCGGTGGACGGCGCGCCGGCGACGGTCGAGTCGGGAACCTTCGCCGACCCGCAGGTGCGCATCGCGGCCAAGCAGGCCGTCGTCGCGTTCGGGCTCACCGGCGTCGTCACCCGGTACTCCGACATCGCCGTCCTCGACCTCACCGTCCTCGCGTCACCGGACGGCGCGTCCCGCAACGATCCCGACGCCGACGTGACGGGGACGATCACGTTGCCGGGCGCGGTCGATGTGGCGTCGGTCGATCCTCACAACTACGCCGGCGCCGATCGCAAGATCTCGGTCGAGGGTGCGATCGTGACGTTCTCGTCGCGGGCGCCGGTCTGGACCGATGGCGACGTCCAGCTCGCCGTTCCGTCGGGGTTGGTGCCGTTCGTGCCGGTGACGCCGCTCGCGTGGGCGGAGAACTTCAGCGCCCAGGCCGAGACCCGCGAGAGCGCCGCCCGTCTGACCGAGCGCACGCTTCGGGGGGTCGAGATCGGTCTCGACGCCGCCGAGTGGCTCATCTTCGGCCTCGCGGTCGGGATCCCGGGGATCTTCTGGGTCCGGGTCGTGCTGCATTTCATCGCGGTGAAGATCCGGCAGCGGCGCGAGGTGGCCG